>NZ_JBFAJJ010000014.1:0-273855 GCF_040655155.1 Streptomyces sp. NPDC050508 | reverse complement strand
GACGACGTGAGGTTGAGTTTCGGGTGGGGGTGGGTGGGGGGGGGCGGCGCGGGGATTTTACGCCCCCGCCGCCCCTACCCGTCCCATCCCTGGGGGCTGCCGCCCCCAGACCCCCGCTTCGGCCCCGAAAGGGCCTCGTCCTCAAACGCCGGACGGGCTGAGACATAGCGGCCGGCGTTTGAAAGGCGCCGGACGCGGGCTCAGTTTGTGCACCCTGATCACCGACGCACCGTCGGCAAAGGTGCCCCTGAGGCGGGCGTAGCGTAGACGGCATGACGACGTACGGATCCTTTCCCGGCTCGCGCCCCCGGCGGCTGCGGACCACCCCCGTCATGCGACGCATGGTCGCGGAGACCCGGCTGCACCCCGCCGACTTCATCCTCCCGGCGTTCGTGCGGGAGGGTGTCAGTGAGCCGGTGCCGATCTCCGCGATGCCCGGGGTCGTGCAGCACACGCGGGACAGTCTGAAGAAGGCGGCTGCGGAGGCGGTGGCGGCGGGGATCTCCGGGATCATGCTGTTCGGGGTGCCGGAGGAGAGCAAGAAGGACGCGCTCGGGACGGCGGGGACCGACCCGGACGGGATTCTGCAGGTCGCGCTGCGGGACGTGCGGGCCGAGGTCGGGGACGAGCTGCTCGTCATGTCCGACCTGTGTCTGGACGAGACCACCGATCATGGGCATTGCGGGGTGCTTGATGAGCTCGGGCGCGTGGACAACGACGCCACCCTTGAGCGGTATGCCGAGATGGCTCAGGTGCAGGCCGACGCGGGTGCGCACGTCGTCGGGCCGAGCGGGATGATGGACGGGCAGATCGGGGTCGTCCGGGACGCGCTCGACCAGATCGGGCGCGAGGATGTCGCCATCCTCGCCTATACCGCCAAGTACTCGTCCGCGTTCTACGGGCCGTTCCGCGAGGCCGTCGGTTCCTCGCTCAAGGGGGACCGCAAGACGTACCAGCAGGACCCGGCCAACGTACGGGAGTCCCTGCGGGAGTTGGCGCTCGACCTGGAGGAGGGCGCCGACATGGTGATGGTCAAGCCGGCCGGGCCCTACCTCGACATCCTCGCCAAGGTCGCCGAGGCCGTGGACGTGCCCGTCGCCGCCTACCAGATCTCCGGCGAGTACTCGATGGTCGAGGCCGCCGCCGAGAAGGGCTGGCTGGACCGGGACCGGGCGATCTTCGAGACCCTGACCGGGATCAAGCGGGCCGGGGCGCGGAACATCCTGACGTACTGGGCGGTGGAGGCGGCGCAGAAGCTGCGCGACTGAGACGCCGGGGTGCGTTGGTGGGGGCCCGGCCCTCGGCCGGGTTGTCGTTCCCACCCGCACCACCCGTGACGGGTTCGTCCCGTCGGTCGGCAACGCTTCGAGATCGGTCCGGCGTCGGCATGATCTCGGTTCGGGGTGTGAGGGGGCGCTGGCGCGAAATCGCCGGTGATCATGGGTGGTTGTGCCCCGAAAAGCCTGCTTGTGTCGCGTACTTATGCGAATTTGACGCGTCCGCATCAGTGTCCTTACCTTCTGCGCCTGGCCTGATCCGTTCCGGACGGTCTGGACGTCGATCCCTGGGGGACACCATGAGCTGGTTCGTAGAGGTGCTCAAGAAGTACGCGGTATTCAGCGGGCGGGCGCGCCGCAAGGAGTACTGGATGTACGCGCTGTTCGTCGTGATCATCTACGCCGTGCTGCTCGGTATCGGCATCGCGATCAAGGCGCCGGCCATCGCGATCGTCTTCTACGTCGCGATCCTGCTGCCCAGCCTGGCTGTTGGCGTCCGTCGACTGCACGACATCGGCCGCTCCGGCTGGTGGCTGCTCTTCGGCATCGTGCCGCTCGTCGGCGGCATCACCCTGCTGGTCTTCGCCTGCACGGACAGCCAGCCGGGCGCCAACCAGTACGGCCCGAACCCGAAGGAAGCCGACGCGGTTCCGGCGCACGTCTGATCGCACGCGCTACAAGGCCCGTCAGGGCGTGGACCCCGTTGAGGCGGGGGTCACGCCCGACGGGCCTTCGTCGCGTACGCCCATGCCGTCCTTGCAGCCCGTGAGCAGGAGCGCGGCGAGTACGGCTGCCGCGGTCGCCAGGATGCGGATGCGGGTGGTGCGGACGGGCATGGGTTCCCCCTGTCGAAGCGAAGCGTCATCGGGTGCAGCTTGGGCGGTCGCGGGGTCCGGGCGCTACGGCCGACGCGGGATTCGGGACGCCGGAACCGTCCCGTAGGCGCTGACCTGCGGGGATGTCGTCCCTTCCGGGCACGTCGCGGGACGCGGGGAAAGCGCGGTCACCTGTCCCCGGGACTTGGGCACCATCAAGTCCCGGCGGGAGTTAGGTTGTTGACCACTGCCCTGGTTGTCCGTTGAATGACCCACTCTTCTGGGAGACGCGCATGCCCGGTGACGCCCTCAGTCAAGATCCCGCCGAGCTGCGAAGGAGGATCGACAGCACCAAGGCGCACCCGGCCCGCGTCTACGACGTCTTCCTCGGCGGCAAGGACAACTACCCCGTCGACCGCGAGGCCGCCGCCGCAGCGCTCGCCGCCAACCCGCGCGGCTACCTCGACGTACGGCACAACCGGGACTTCATGCGCCGCGCTGTGACCCGGCTGTCGCAGGAGCACGGTGTCCGGCAGTTCCTCGACATCGGCACCGGGCTGCCCACCGCGGAGAACGTGCACCAGATCGCCCAGGGCATCGAGCCCGAGTCGCGGATCGTGTACGTCGACAACGACCCGGTGGTCCTCGCGCACGCCCGCGCCCTGCTCACCAGCAGCTCCGAGGGCCGTACCGACTACATCGACGCCGACCTGCGCCGCCCCGACGACATTCTCGAACAGGCCGCCAAGACCCTCGACTTCAACGAGCCGATCGCCCTGCTGCTGGTGGCGATCCTGCACTTCGTCGAGGACGAGGAGGCGTACCCGCTGGTGCGCGAGCTGGTGGATGTGTTGCCTGCGGGCAGCCATCTGGTGCTCAGTCATCTCACCGACGAGATGCATCCGATCCCGACCCGCGCGGTGCAACGGACGTACACGGAGCGGGGGTTCACCTTCGTGTTCCGTACCAAGGACGAGGTCGAGCGGTTCTTCACCGAGACCCCGGGCATCACCCTGGACGAGCCCGGCGTGGTCCCCGCCCACCAGTGGCACCCCGGCCCGGCACCGGCCCCGCCGACGGTGGACCAGGCGTACTTCGAGAGCCTCGACGACATCGAGAAGATCACCTACCGGGACATCAACGACGTGACGGACGACGACATCAACGTGTACGGGGCGACCGGTAAGAAGGCCTGACCCGCCGGGGGCCGTCCGGATCGCGGAAACCTGCCTGTAGGTGGCACGCACCTTCCTAGGCTGGTGGCATGACCGTCACCGAGCCCGTCCCCGCCCCTGCCCACGCCCCTGTGCCGCCGCTCGCCGCGCGGGCCCGCTCGATCGGCGGTTCGCCGGTGCGGGACATCCTCGCCGTCACCGCCCGCCCCGAGGTGATCAACTTCGCGGGCGGGCTCCCGGCCCCCGAACTCTTCGACGCCGCCGGTATCGCCGCCGCCTATCAGGCGGTCCTCGCCGAGACGCCCGCGCGGGCGCTCCAGTACGCGACGACCGAGGGCGAGCCGGGGCTGCGGGAGGCCCTCGCCGAGCGGACCTCGGCGCGCGGGCTGCCCACCGGGCCCGACGACCTTCTCATCACCACCGGTTCGCAGCAGGCGCTCTCGCTGCTCGCGACCGCGCTGCTGGAGCCGGGGGACGTCGTCCTCGTCGAACGGCCCTGTTATCTGGCGGCACTTCAGGTCTTCGCGTTCGCCGGGGCGCGGATCGTCGGTGTGCCGGGGGACGCGGAGGGGGTCGATCCCGAGGCGCTGGGCGAGCTTGTCGTGCGGGAGCGGCCCAAGCTGTTCTACACCGTGCCGACCTTCCAGAACCCCACCGGCCGTACCCTGCCCGCCGACCGCAGGGCCGCGGTCGCCGCCGTGGCCGCGCGGCGCGGGCTGTGGATCGTGGAGGACGATCCGTACGGCGAACTCCGCTTCGAGGGCGAGCGGTTGCCGTGGATCGCGGCTCAGGAGGGTGCGGCCGACCGTACGGTTCTGCTCGGGTCCTTCTCCAAGGTGATGGCCCCCGGGCTGCGGCTCGGCTGGCTGCGCGCGCCCGGTGAGCTGCTGCGGGCCTGTGTCGTCGCCAAGCAGGCCGCCGACCTGCACACCCCGACCGTCAACCAGCTCGCCGCCGCACGGTACTTGGCGGACAACGACCTCGACGCGCATGTGGCCCGGGTGGCCGCCGTGTACCGGGAGCGGCGGGACGCGATGCTCGGGGGGCTTGCCAACTCGCTTCCCGAGGGGTCCAGTTGGGAGCGTCCCGAGGGCGGCATGTTCCTGTGGGCCCGGCTTCCGGAGTCGTACGACACGACGGAGCTGCTCGGACAGGTGGTGGAGCAGGAGGTCGCGTACGTCCCCGGTGCGCCTTTCTACGCCGGGGAGCCCGACCGGTCGACCTTGCGGCTGTGCTTCGTGACGCAGACGCCGGCGGAGATCCGGGAGGGGCTCAGGAGGCTGAGGGAAGGGCTGAGGGCAAAACCCTGAACCTCCTTGGTAATGGGTCGAGTTGACCTCTGGAATACTTGATCACGCAAGAATAGAGTTGATCGCCACAGCGCTGCTGATGTCATCACCCTCTGGAAGGAAGTGCCATGGCACCGGTGCTCGTCGGACGCGAAGGTCTGCTGGCGGGAGAGCGCATCCCGATCGTCGACACCCGCGTCACCTTCGGACGCAACGCGGGGAACACGGTCGCCATCGCCAGCCCGAGTGTCTCGCGCTTCCACGCGGAGATCGTCTTCGACCAGGACACGGGATACGTCCTGAGTGACCTCGGCAGCAGCAACGGCACGCAGGTCAACGGCGAGGAGGTGGAGTCCCGGCTGCTCCAGCCCGGTGACGAGATCACCATCGGGGACCAGGAGTTCCGCTTCGAGGTCGCCGACGCCATGCAGACCCTGATGGCGCTCAACCTGCCCCGGTCCGTGACCCACCCGGAGGAGAGCGACGGCTCCGTGCTGCGGGTCACCGTCGTGGGCGGGGGTCCCGTCGGGCTGTCCATGGCGCTGCTTCTGGAGCACTTCCTGGGCGCCCAGGTGAAGGTCACCGTCTACGAGGGCCGGTGGCGCAGGGCGGGCCGTACCGTCGTCTGGAAGAGCCAGGAGGAGGGCAACGTACGGCGCCAGCAGGTGGTGACCGTGCAGAGTCGCCAGTACCTCGCCTGGCCGCAGTACGTCCAGGACCGGCTCTTCGACCCGGAGCACTACACCGAGATGTGGCCGTCGGGCCCGGACTCGATCGGCGACCACCACCCGCGCAACATGCGGATCGCCTACATCGAGGACAAGCTGCTGGAGCTGGCCAACGAGAAGCGGGACCGCATACGGCTCATACCCGCCAAGTTCGACCCGGCCGAGCAGCGCGACGAGCTCGCCTCGCAGCACGTCCTCGCCATCTGCGACGGCGGGCGGTCCCGCACCCGGGACCACTTCGCAGGCCGCTTCGGCAAGGCCGACGAGTCCATCTACTCCCTCGACGGCGTCCATCTGCGGGACGTGGTGCTGGGGTTGAGGGTGAAGTCGGAACTGCCCGACCCCATGGCGATCCTGCTGACGGTGGCTCAGAACCGGTTCCTGCTCAACTCGTTGCGCGGCGAGGGCTTCCTCAACATGCGGCTGACCGACGCCGAGTTGACGGAGGTCATCGGCATCGACCCGGTCCGCCGCGTCTTCGAGGAGTGCATCGCCTCCCGGCCGTGCCTGATGAACCGCGACGAGCACGGCGACTTCCAGTGCGCCACCCACGGCACGCTGTTCCTGCCCGCCCTGATCAAGGGCTCACCCCTCTGGAAGCGGGTGCACGAGGGGCTGCGGCTGTTCGACGTCTCGGACCAGGACCTGAGCGCGGTCACCAGTTTCCGCCTGGACATGGTGCAACGCCCGCGGTTCTCCGCCGAGTTGCTGCCCCCGACGGTCAACTCGCCCGGCACCTACGGCTTCCTCCTCGGTGACGCGGCCAACGCCATCCACTTCTGGCCGGGCCGCGGCCTCAACAGCGGCCTCGCGTCGGCGATCTCGCTCGCCCGCTCCCTCAACAGCGCCTGGAACGGACGGCCGTTCCGGGACGCGGACTTCCTACGGCACGAGGCCGCCATGTCGATGCTCCAGTACCGGCACAAGAGCCGCGCGTGGAAGGCGATGGTCACCACCGACGACCAGGGCGTCACCTGGGCGATCAAGGACATCATCGACCACGGCATCGACGGGATCACGGAGGAGCCCGACCGTGAGGCGGACACCGCGACCCTGCTGGAGCGCATGGGTGCCATCCGCGACCGGCTCGCCCCCCGCCTCCCCGGAATGCCGGACGATGAGGCGATCCTCGAACGCCTCCGGACCCTGGAGTCCCGCACCCTGCGCATGCTCGTCCTCAGCGGGGCCTGGGACACCCTGACCATGGGCGGCGAGGAGGTCGACATCGACATCTTCTACGGCCAGGACTCGTCGGCGGCGGCAGCGGCCGTGGAGGCACTGGAGCCGGCCACCCAGCAGTGACCGGGGTGCACCCGGTGATTCCGTAGGGTGGGGGCATGTCCGACAGAGATGCCTTCGACCTGGACTCCTACCTCGCGCACATCGGCTGGGAGGGGGAGCGGCGGGCCGACACGGCGACGCTGCGCGGTGTGCACCTCGCGCACATGCGGGGCATCCCGTTCGAGAACCTGGACGCGCTCCGGCGTACGGCTCCCTCGCTCGAACTGCCGGACCTGATGGCCAAGTTGGTGCACAGTCGGCGCGGCGGCTACTGCTACGAGCAGAACACCCTGCTCGCTGCCGCGCTGAGGGCGCTGGGCTTCGGGGTGACTCTGCTGACGGCGAGGGTGGTCGTGGGCGCGGACCGGATCGAGAGCCGCCCGCGCACCCACATGGCGCTCCTCGTGGAGGTGCCGGGCGACCCGCAGCCGTATCTGGCCGACGTCGGCTTCGGGGCGATCGGCGCGCTGCTGGAACCGGTACCGCTGCGGGTCGGCGCCGAGTTCGAGGGCGCGGGGCGCCGGCACCGGTTCGTCCGGGCTCCGCACAAGGGGCCGCTGGAACTGTGGGTGCTTGAGGCGTACGGCAACGGCTCCTGGGCAGCGCAGTACGCCCTCACCCTGGAGCCCTTCGAGCACGTCGACTTCGACGTCATCAACTGGCACATCGCCACGAACCCGCGCTCCCCCTTCACCCAGCGCCTCTTCGTCCAGCGCGTCACCGCCGAACGCCATCTCCTGCTCCACGGACGCGTGTTGACCCAGACGCGGGCCGACGGTGCGGTGAGTGAGCGGGAGTTGACGGACGAGGGGGAGGCGCGGAGGGTGCTGGAGGCGGAGTTCGGGATCGAGGCGCCGGAGGGGATGACGCTGCTGAGCTGAGCCGACGGCTCAGCTCTGGGTGGTCTTGCGTCGGCGTACCGGCAGGTTCAGCAGGTCCGTGCCCAGCATCATCGGTCCGCCGAAGCCCGCCGTGCGGGCGCTGTCGCGGAGCAGGCTTCGCCAGGTCGTGTCGGAGACCGCGGTCGACTGGCCCGGGCTGATGTGGGTGGCGAGCAGCGTCCGGACTCCGGCCTCGGCGGCGATCCGGCCGAGATCGGCGACGTCCGTGTGGACCGAGAGGATGTGGTCGATCAGCGCCTGGGGCAGGCCGAGAACCGCGAGCCCCGCCGGGTACAGGGCCTCGTGCACCAGGACGTCCGCCCCTGCCGCGAGCGTGATGATGTTCGGGGTCGGCGCGGTGTCTCCGGAGAAGACGACGCTGCCGTGGTCGGTGTCGAAGCGGTAGGCGTAGGCGGGGAACACCGCGCCGTGCGGGACCAGGACGGCGGTGACCTTCATGTCGTCGTTCTCCATGACGGTGAACGGCGCCATGGCCGGCGCGGAGTTCGTCGCCGAGGCGCCGACACCCGACGGCGGCAGCACGTCGTGGACGTTGAGCATGGTCGCCGGGTCGATGCCGGCGTGCTCGGTCATGAAGAAGGTCGGTGAGGCCGCGTACGCCTGACCGGCCAGCTTCGTCATCTCGACGGTGCCCGGCAGGAGTCCGGGAGCCCCGGCGACGGTCGAGGCGATACCTGCGGAGCCGGGGCCGTACACGTCGATCGGGCTCTGGAAGCCCTGCACGCCCGCGACGCCCGCCGACAGCATCGGGAACGAGTAGTAGTCGACGATGTGGTCGGCGTGCAGGTGGGTGAGGAAGATCCCGGACAGGGCCGGCATGGACAGTCCGGCGCGCAGGTACTGGGTCACCGCTCCGCGCCCGCAGTCGACCACATACGTCTTGCCGTTGACCGTCAGCGCCGACGCTATGCCGTACCGGGTCGCCAGGGGCGGTGGGCCGCCGTTGGTGCCGAGCAGGGTCACGGACAGACCCGTCGAGGAGGCCGTCGTCGACGTCGCCGCGGCAGCCGGCGAGCTGCTCAGCAGCGGCACGGCGGCGGTTACGGCGGCTGCCGCGGCCGCGACCGCCAGCACACTCCTGCGGGATGTCGACGTGGTGGTGGATTCGCTGGTGCAGTTACACATGACGGGTAAGTCCCTTTGTCGCTCGGAGGGTTGTGCGTGATCTGCTCGGTGACGGATGCTGTCCTGGCGATCAGCCGTCCGTGTCGCAGTAGATGTGTGCGGTGTCCGCGTTGCCCTTGGTCACCAGGCGGACAGTGACGCGTGCGATCTTGTTCTTCTCCTCCTTGCGCAGGAGGCCGAGCGTGTGGGTCACCGCCAGGGCGCCCAGGTCCTGGACCGAGTTGGACACGGTCGCCGAGAACTTCCCGCTCTTGAGCGCGGCGAGCCCCGGATCGGTCCCGTTGGCGGTCACGATCTTCACGCTCTGCGCGCCCGCCGCGTCGAACGCCTGACGCGCGCCGAAGGCCATGTCCTCGTTGGCGACGAACGCGTACTGGATGTCGGGGTGGGCCTGGATCAGCTTCGCTGCGGCGGCCTTGGCCGTCGGCTGGTTGTACATGCCCAGCTCTTCCCCCACCACCTGCACGTTCGTCGGCAGGTTCTTGGTGAATCCGGCGACCATCATGTTGGACGACGTACTCCCGTCGCCGGAGATGACACCGGCCTTGACGGACTTGCCGGCGGCGTCGTCGCCGACCCATTGGGCGTCCAGCTTGCCGATACCTGTCAGGTCGCCGACGGCGGCGCCGAGGATCTTGCTGTCGTCCGCGGGCATCAACGCGATCAGGAAGATGGGTACGTGCGCCTTTCGCGCCGCGGTGATGTCGGCGTTCAGGGCGCTGGCGTCCACGCTGATCAGGATGATGGCGTCGACCTTGTCCGCGATCATGCGCCGCACATTGCTCAGTTCCGCCGACTTGCTCCCGTGCGAGTTGGCGGTCACCACTTTCGCCAGGTTGTTCTTCGTGGTCGACGTGACCGCCGTCTGCAGGCAGGTGTGGTACGGGTCGGTGCCTCCGTTGATGAACCCCAGGACGGTGGGTCCTTTGGAGGAGACGGTGTTGTCCTGGACCAGGGAGCATCCGGTGGCCAGGAGGGCGAGTCCTAAGGCGGCGGTGAGAACAGGTCTGCTGGATCTGGGCATGCGAAAGGAGCCTTTCTGCCGTGCGCGACGTGGAAGTCGGGACCGGTACCGCCCTGATGCGCAGCCGTGCTCACGAGGCTCACCTTCATCGGCGTCGTGTCCGTCACGCTACTGGATCGTTTTAGTGGAGAGCGGGGAAATCCTATGACGCATGCGGGACTTGAGGATGCGGAAGTGCAAACTCTGTGTTCGTTCCCTGCGCGCTCGCGTCAGGACAGCAGCTGCTGTCCGCCGTCGATGTCGTACGTCGCGCCGGTCAACGCCTCGTTGCGCATGATGTGTACGGCCAGAGCGGCGACGTCCGCCGGGCCGACGACCCGGCCGATCGGCAGCGAGGAGCGGAGCTCTTCACGCCGTGCGTCGATCTGGTCGCCCAGGAGGGAGGCGGACAACGGGGTGTCGACGAATCCGGCGGCGATGAGGTTCACGCGGACCGGCGCCAGTTCGAGGGCCAGGTTCGCGGTGAGGGCGGGAAGCGCGGCGGTGAGCGCCGCGGTGACGGACCTGCCGATGCCGGGGCGACGGCCGCCCGTGCCGCCGATGAACAACAGGGTTCCCGCGTCCCGGACCCTGCCCCGGCTGTACTTGGCGATCCCGAGCGTCATGGCGAGGCGTTCGCCGATGTGCCGGCTGGTCTCCGCCACGTCCATGTCGGCCAGGGGCGCGTACAACGGACCGCCGGCCGTGGAGATGACGTGGTCGACCGTGAAGGGCAGGTCACCGAAGAACTGCTGGAGCCGGTCCGTGTCGGCGGCGTCGAAGGTCGCGGTGCTCCGCGGCCGGACCTCCGCAGCGGCTCGCTCCAGCCGCTGCGGATCCCGCGCCACCATGACCACCTGGCCACCGGCGGCCCGGACCTGACGCGCGGTTTCGAGTCCGATTCCCGAGCTCGCGCCTATCACCACGACGGTCTGGTCGGCCAAGTCCAGCTGTGGGGTTGGGTTCTTCGGCTCGCTTCCGCTCATCCTCGCCTCCGGTGGGCTGTGTCTCCCCGGTGCGTCAGACCCGTGATCGCCCGCCGCGCAGTTGTGGATACCTTTCCCGCAGGGCGTTCGAAAGGCCGTTTCGAACGTACCCCGGACGGCTGTCCCCCACCACCTGGACTGCGGCTACGTCTTTACGTCGCAGGTCAGTCCCACCAGAAGGACCAGACCCGCTGGTTGAGCACCTCGTGCTGGGCGTACGCACGCAGTATGTCGTCATCGCCCTGGGTGATGTTGTCGGGGCAGAAGGCGAAGTGCTCGACGGCCACCGCCTCGGCCTCCTCCTGTGTTGTCGGCGGGGCCGCCACCGACAGCACCAACTGGTCGAAGGTGAGGGCCACGACCCGTATGCCGAAGCGGTCCTCCCAGGAACGCAGCACGGCGCACAACCGGGCCACGTCATCCTCGTAGTTGACCGGACCCGACCAGCCGATCGCCGCCGGGATGTCCGCACTGCGGCGGGCCGGTACCAGCGCGAGGCGCGGTTCCTTCAGCCAAGTGCCGCTGTCCGCGAGGGAGTCGGCGATCTCGGCGGCGCGGGCGTCGGGGTCGACCGCGGGCTCCTGCTCGGTGGCGGGTGCGAGTCCCGGCCACTCATGACCGTAGTCCTCATCCGGGGCGAGTTCGTCCGGCGCGTACTCCTCCCAGAACTCCTCCAGCACCTCTTCGGCGTCGTGATCGCCGGGATACGACACCTCGTCGGGCCGCAACTCCCATTCGTCCAGGCCGCCTTGGATGCCGCCCACGTCCAACAGCACCGGGAGCAGCCCCGCGGCCCGGCGTGCGGGCCGGAGCGCGTCGTAGTCACCGGGCCTCGCGGGACCGTCCGCGCACCACAACAACGGTTCGTCCGACGGGCCTTCGGCGGTCACGTCGATCAGTCTCCCGGCAGGGAGTTCAAGCCCGAGCGTGCTGCCACTCGGGTCGGCCGCCAGCTTCGGCAGCGGGTTGGGAAGGGTCGCCATGACCGTGACTTTAGAGGCGACCACTGACACTCACCGACTGGCGGTGAACGCGGCCCAGGCGGTGGGGGTGAGTTGGAGCGTGGGTCCGCCGGCTTCCGGGTTCTTGGAGTCGCGGATGTGGATGGTGTGGGGGCAGGCGGCTACCTCGACGCACTGGCCGCCCTCGCTGCCGCTGTAGCTGGACTTCCGCCAGGTGTAGGCGACTTCGAGGCAGGCGCCGCCCTCGCTGCCGCTGTAGGTCGACTTGAACCACTGAAGTGCGGTGCTCATCGGTCTCCTAGCGGGTGGCCGAGTGAGTCGTGAACGCGGTCCAGGCGGTGGGTGAGACCGTGAGGGTGGGGCCGCTGGTTTCGGGGTTCTTGGAGTCGCGGATGTGGATGGTGTGGGGGCAGGTGGCGACCTCGACGCACTGGCCGCCCTCGTCGCTGCTGTAGCTCGACTTCCGCCAGGTGTAGGCGACTTCGAGGCAGGCGCCGCCCTCGTCGCTGCTGTAGGTCGACTTGAACCACTCAAGTGCGGTGCTCATTGATCTCCTAGCAGACGGTCCAGCAGGCCCCTGGACTCCTGAGGTGACAGGGCCTGTGACCGCAGCATCGCATATTTGCGCGCCAGGATGGACACCTCATCCAGGTCGGAAACCCACTGGCTTCCGCGTTGGCCCTCGGTGTACGCCAAGTGCTGGTGGTCCGGTGTCTCCAGGAGAATGAAGGGGCCTGCCAGCCCCGCATGCGAGGACGCATTCATCGGCAGGATCTGGAGTGCGAGGCCCGGGAGTTCGGTGCACTCGCGCAGGAATCGGAGCTGCTCGCGGCGGGCCTCCGGCGTCCCGATGCCGAGGTGCAGCACCGGCTCCCAGATGACGAAGCTCATCGTCGGCGGACACTTGCGTTGCAGGATCTCCTGCCGTTCGATGCGGCCCGCGAGCTTCGCCGCGATCTCGTCCTCGTCGTAGGCCGGAATGCGTTCCGCCAGGACCGCGCGGGCGTACTCCGTGGTCTGGAGCAGGCCCGGGATGACCGCGTTGTCGTACCAGGACAGGGAGATGGCCTCCCGTTCGTGCAGCATGTACTCCTCTGCGTAGAGCGGGAATTGGTCGATCTCCGGCAGGTTGTCGACCCCCGCCTCGAACGTCCCCTTCGTATCGAGGGTGACGTCCAGCGACCTGGCGAGATTGACCATCAGCCGTCGCCTGCCCTGTTCGATCGACGCGATGGTCTCCTCGTCCACCATCGCCAGCTCGGCGAGTTGCCGCTGGGTGTAACCGGCCGCCGTACGGGCCGCCTTGAGCTGTGCACCCAACATCCGCATCGTCGAGCGGTTCTTCTTGGAGTTCATGCTGTGGTGCTCCCCACATCCACCCGTTTCGGACCCCGCACGGACCCGTACTCCACCCGTACAAAATCGGGTGCAGGGCTCACGCCCTGTCAACACTAGTGACGCTACGCAACTCTTGTCCCGTGAACCCGAGTGAGAAGTTCTTCCGGCGCGAACGCCGGTCCGTTCCCGCCGCCAGGCACTTCGCTCACGCGTTCCTGGTCGAGTGGGGACTCGCCGACGTGGAGCGCAGCGGCGATGTGCTGTTGTGCGTAAGCGAGTTGGCGACCAACGCGTTGGTCCACGGGGTGCCGCCGGGGCGGCAGTTCCGGGTGTTCCTGCGGTACGACGGCCAGGTACTGCGGGTCGAGGTGCACGACAGCGGCGGCGGCAGCCCGCATGTCGGTGCCGCCGACGACGGTGACGAGGGCGGGCGCGGGCTGCTGCTCGTCGCGGCGCTGGCCGACAAGTGGGGTGTGGCGGAACGGGACTTGGGCAAGGTGGTGTGGGCCGAGTTCTGTCAGTGACGTCCGCCGGTGGTCAGCCGGAGGGCGAGGTCGTGGGCGGTGGCGCTGGTGAGGTCGCCGACGAAGGCCCCGACGATTTCGAGACGGCCGCCGGTGAGCGAGGAGGTCACGCTGGGGTTGCCCCAGAGCTTGCCGTCGATGACGATGGCGAATTCGTTGCGCGGGGGCGGGGCCGAGGCGATGGAGCCGGTGAGGGCGGCGAAACGGGTCCGGTCGGCGGAACCGAGGGTCACGTCGACCTGCCAGGTGCCGTCGAGGGTGCTTCTACCGGCCTTCGCGGAGGCGACACGGACGTCGGTCATGCCCCTGGCCCGGTCGGCGTGGATGCAGTACGCGGGGTGGGTCGCGCTCGCGTCCACGGTGTAGCCGCCGCTGCCGCGGGTGCAGGTGGACTCCGTGGACGAGGTGACCGGCAGGATGGAGAGCAGGGCCACCTTCTTGGTGTTCCCCGTGTTCCCTGTGGCGGGCTGAACCACGTGCGCGCGCTGCTGGGTTGCGCCGTCCGCGACGGCGACCGCACCGACGGCGACCACAGCGGCGACGGCGACGCCGGCTCCGGCGCGGGCCAGCCGTCGCCGCCGCCGGGCGACCCGCAGTGCGCCGTCGGCCAGGCCGACCAAGTAGGGACCGGTGGCGGTACCGCCGTTCTCCCGGACGTGAGTGTGCAGGGCGTCGTGCAACGACGTTTCGTGCGGCGGGTGTTCGGTCGAGTCGTTCATGCGATGACGCCCCTTCCGGAAGCGGGGGAAGAGGTGGTGGCCGACTGCTCCGCCTCGGCGAAGGCGGCGCGGAGGGATGCGAGGGCCTTGTGGGTCTGGCTGCGGACCGTCCCCTGGGCGACGCCCAGGATCTCGGCGATCTCGTGGTCCGGCCGGTCCTCGAAGTAGCGCAGCACGATCACCGCGCGCTGGCGCTTGGGCAGTCTCCGCAGCGCGGCCATGATGTCCTGCCGCTGGATCACGATGTCGGCCCAGTCGACGGTCTGCCCGGGCGGGTCCGGCAGCCTGTCGGTGACCGTTTCCTTGCCCCAGCTGAGCAGCCGGAAGCGGTCCACCTGGGCGTGGTACATCGCCCGGCGCACATAGGTCTCCGGCTGCTGCCGGTCGCGCAGCCGTGACCAGCGCCGGGCGGTGGATGCGAGCGCGGTCTGGACCAGGTCGCGGCCCTGTTCCCAGTCCCCGGTCAGCAGGTAGGCCGTGTGCAGCAGCGATCTCGACCGCGCTGCCACGAACTCGCGGAACTCGCGTTCCTCGTCGGCGTTCAATGCGCCCTCCCTCGTTCCCCCGTAAAGACGGGTACGGAGGGGGGTTCGACTGCCCTGCCGGTCGGACTTTCTCGACCGGACTCGGGCAGGGGGATGTCAGTAGCGGGCCCTACAGCCCCAACCACCGCCGTACCCGCCGCACTTGGCGGTTGTCGGCCACCGAGTCGACGGCCCGGCGTCCGCCGCCGGCCTCGTACGCCGGGCCCTCCAGGCGGAGCACGGTGCCGTCGCGGACGACGGCGTACGCGAGCGGGTTGGCCGTCTTCGGGAGGTTGACCGGGTGGCGGCCGGAGGGGAGCTTCAGCCGGGCGGGGAGGCGGAGTTGAGCTGTCGTGGTCCCGGGGGCCGGGAGCAGTTCGGCTTCCGCTCCCTGGGTGGCCACGGTGACCTTCAGGCGTACGGGGGTGCCGTCCGCCGTCGCCGCCAGGTACGGCAACGGGAGTGAAGTCCCCTCGCCCCGCTCGGCGTTGGCCACGGCAGCGGCCTGAATGTCCTGTCCCAGCTTGCGCTGCCGCTGGTCCACGTCCAACGCCAGCTGACCGCTGCCGGTCCAGTACGGGAGCACCAGCCTGCCGCCGGTCAGTGCCGGACCCGCCGCCGGGCCGCCCGCCGTACCGTCGCCCGTCACGCGCACCATCCGGTCCACGCCCAGGAGTTGGACGTACGCCCACACGTCGTGGACCCCGCGCTCCAGCGGACGCCCGCCCGCCAAGTGCTCCGGGTCCAGGCGCAGTTGTCCGGAGGCGACGACCTGCGAACGGCCGTCCCCGAGGGGCCGTAGGCGCATGTCGAGGTCGCCCTCCGGGTACCACCAGTCCTCGCGGTCCCGGTCCTTGACCACCAGCTCCGCGTACGCCAGCCGGAACGGGTCGGGGACCTCCCAGCCGTCCTCGGTCTCCGGCACTCCGGCCAGCAACTCCGGGTCCAGGTACTGCTTTCCGTCCCGTTCGACGAGGACGAGCGGTTCGCCGTCCCCGCGCAGCAGGTCCAGCGTGACGTCGGCGACCAGGCGGCCGTCCTCCCAGCGCAGGTCGCTCACCTCGCTGTGGGCCTTCACCTCGCGGACGCGCTCCGCGAGCGCCACCGCGCCGTCGAAGTCGCCGGCCTCCAGCAGCTCGGCGCGCAGGCGGGACACCGCGGGCAGGCCCTCCCGTACGGCCGCCGGGAACTCCTCCCGGGCCACTTCCCGGGCCGCCTCGAAACGCTGCCGCTGCTCGGCCGGGTCCTCGCGGAGGATCTCGGGCTCACGGGTCCGGGAGAGGATTTCCACGTGGTAGAGGCGGTGCAGGAGGCGGTTCTGGAGCGCGTCGATGTCGTCGGACGGGGTCGTGCCGTCCTTGATCTGGCGGGCGATCGTGCGGGTGTTGGCCCAGAAACCGTGCTTCGGGTTGAAACGGTGCTGGGTGTTGTTGCCGCCGTCGTCGCGCTTCATCCAGTAGTAGACGGGATAGTCGGCGAGGACCGAGATCCGCTCCGCCTTCAGATAGGCGGCGCTGACGAAGGCCAGGTCCTCCAGGATCCACGGCCCCTCGGGGAAGCGCAGCCCGTGCTCCTCGACGAACGCCCGCCGGAACATCTTGTGCGGCGACATGCTCTGCATCAGCTCGTCGTTCTCGATCGTGCAGGCGTCCACGGTGTGCCGGAACAGGCGTCGGGGCCGCACCATCGTGCTGGACATCTTGCCGAGGACGACGTCGGCGTCGTTGCGCTTCGCGTGCTCGTACAGCCGCTCCAGTGCCTCCGGCCCGAGGGTGTCGTCGTGGTCGACGAACTGGATGTACTCGCCCTTCGCGTGGCGCATGCCGAGGTTGCGCGGGGCGCCCGGCCAGCCGGAGTTGGGCTGCGTGTGCACCTGGACGTTCGGGTGCCCGGCGGCGATCTTCTCCAGCCGGTTCAGTGTGTCGTCCGTCGAGCCGTCGTCGACGTAGACGACCTCGTACTCGTCGGCGGGCAGGCTCTGCCCCAGCAGGGACGGCGCGCACTCGTCGACGTACTTCCCGGTGTTGTAGACGGGAACGATCACGCTGACTTTGACTCGGGGCATTCCAGGACCCTACACAGCTATCTCACACGCCCGTCAAAACATTCCTTTCTTCCGCCCGCCGCGGGCTGGAGGCAGGCCCGGACCACGGTTCCCGGGGCGGTCACGGACATGAGCGTGTAGACGTACGACTCCGCGTCCACGGCACTGCCCACCTCGGCCCCGTGCACCCCGCCCACCCGGCCGGGCACGCTCATCTCGATCCGGTCCCCGACCCGCCCGCCCCAGGTGCGCGCCCAGGTCGTCCCGCACTCCCTGCTGTGCCGCAACTCCATCCACGCCCCCGAGGCCATCCGGTGCCGCGCCACAGTGTCCGGCTGCGGGGCGCAGCGCATGCCGATGGGACTACGCCCCTCACAGGCCGCACCGTGACAGCCCGGACCGGGGGAGGTGACGGCGGTCGGGGCCAGCGGGGTCGAGGAGTGGGATTCGGGGAGCAGCAGCAGAGCGACGACCACAGCACTCACGACCACGGCACAGACGGAGGCGAGGACCGCCAGGGCAGCTACGGTGCGGTGCTCTGGGAGGGGCGGTGGGGTGGCGGCGGGGGTCGGCTGGGGGGAGATGCGCGGGGTTGTCTGTGGGGAGGCTGCCGGGGCCATTTGTCGGGAGGCGCCGGGGGCCGCTTGTCGGGAGGTGCGCGGGACTGCTTGTGGGGACGTGCCCGGGGCCGCCTGTCGGGACGCGCGCGGGGCGGCTTGTCGGGACGCTCCCGGGACCAACTGTGGGGAGGTGCGTGGGGTTGTCTGTGGGGAGGCTGCCGGGGCCGCCTGTCGGGATGCGACGGGGGTCGGCTGTGGGGAGGTGCGTGGGGTTGTCTGTGAGGAGGTTGCAGGAGCCGCTTGTGGGGTGGCGCCCGGGGCCGCTTGTCGGGAGGTGCGCGGGACTGCTTGTGGGGAGGCGCCCGGGGTCGCTTGTCGGGACGCGCCGGGGGCGGCTTGTTGGGAGGTGCGCGGGACCGGCTGTGGGGAGGCTGCCGGGGCCGCTCGTCGGGACGCGCCCGGGGCCGCCTGTCGGGAGGTGCGCGGGACTGCTTGTCGGGACGCGCCTGGGGCGGCTTGTCGGGAGGTGCGTGGGGTTGTCTGTCGGGAGGCTGCCGGGGTCGCCTGTCGGGACGCGCCCGGGGCCGGATGCGGGGAGGCCCCCGAGGCCGGCCGTGAGGAGGTGGCCGGGCAGGGTGTCGGCGCGGATGCCGACCGGCCGCTCGTTTCCGCCTCCGCGAGTTCCCACAGCGCCACGCACCTGCCCGCCGGCTCCCCGGCGAGGCGGCACAGCTCCTCCACCGCCTCCCGTGGCGGTAGTGTCCTGCCGTTGAGATAGCGCTCCCAGGACGACTTGCTGTACGGCGTCTTCGCGGCCAGGCCCGCCATGCTCAGACCGGTGGCGGCCCTCAACTCCCGTAGCGCGGCAGCCAGTTGCCTCATCCCCTGAGTGCCTTCCAGGTGTGCGGTCCGACCATGCCGTCCACGACGAGACCGGCCCGCTTCTGGAACTGCTTCACCGCGTGCTCCGTCAGCGGACCGAACATCCCGTCGATACCGCCCGGCGAGATCCCCGCCCGTCGCAACAGACACTGCGCCTCGGCGACATCGGGCCCGGCGTTCCCCACGGCCAGATTCTCCTGCTGGGTACGGCTGTTGCCCGCATACCAGCGCCCGTCGACCCGCTGCACCCGACAGGCGTACGCCGACTCGGACGCCGACGCGGCGAGCGGCGCCGTCGACGACCGTGCCGTACGGCTACCGCTGTTGCCGCCGTCCATGATGCGTACCGTCACCAGCACCGCCGACGAGACCGCCAGCACCAGGGTCACCGAGCCCGCCACGAGCGCGATGCGCAGATAGCGCCGACCGGGTGGCCCCGGGGGTGCCTCCGCCAACAGGATCTCCGGCCCCGGGTCCAGCTCCGGGTCCGGCTCCGGGTCCCGTACGGTCGTCCACGCCTCGGCCGCCACCTCGCGCAACGCCAGCAGCCGCACCGGATCGTCGCCGGCGATCCGGGCCAGCGCCTCCACGGCCGCCGCGGGCGGCAGCGAACGGGCGCCCAGATATCGCTCCCAGGACTTCGGGCTGTACTCCGTGCGTGCCGCCAACTGCCGCACGCTCAGCCCGCTGTGGTCCTTCAGCCGACGCAGGCGCACCACCAACTGCCGTACACGCGGATCGAGTTCCGCGGGCAGCACTTTCCAACGCGACATGTGTTCCCCCCACTTCGCGTTCAGGGACCGGGGTCAGCGGTCCCTGCCGCGTCGCATTCTGCATCACCGACCCCTTCTCGCACGGCTATTCGGTTCCAGAGCGTGAAGAGAATCGGCCAAGGTCCACAACGGACGGCCACACGTCCCGTCCCACCGTCACCGGCACCCGTGTCCCCGCAGCTCAGAGGGGGTGGCGTCCCGTCGGGACGTCACTTGTACGCCGACGGTGGCGGGGCGCCCCGAGCGGACCGCAGTCTCGTTCCAGCACGCCGACCGACTACCCGAAAGAGGAACGCATGCGACCGAATGTCGTGGCCAGGACCCTCGTCAGCCTCACCGCCGTCGCCGGCATCGCGGTCGGGGGCGTCGCGTTCGCCGCCCCCAGCTTCGCCGCGCCGGCCGCCTCCGTACAGGCCTCCGACGTCTCGATCCAGGCGGTGGAGAACTTCGGCCTCACCACCGCCGAGGCGAAGAAGGTGCAGACCTGGCTCAAGACGTACTGGAGCTACACCGACACCATCGACGGGCAGCTCGGCCCGAACAGCTGGAAGGCGTTCCAGCGCAACCTCAAGACCTACTGGGGCTACACCGGCGCCATCGACGGCGACCCCGGCGTCAACACCATCAAGGCCCTCCAGCGGCTGCTGGCCAACAGCTGGGGCTACACCGGAGCGATCGACGGCGACGCGGGCTCGGGCACCAGGGCCGCGTTCGAGCGGTTCGCCAATGGCTGACGTCAACGGCTGACGTCAACGGCGTCTGAAAAACGGTGTGTTGACGACCGCGGCCCGTCCTCTCGGGGGAGAGGACGGGCCGCGGTGCGTCACCTTGAGCGCTTGAGCGAGGGTGCCTACAGCTTCTCGGGCGTCCTGATGCCCAGCAGGTCCATTCCCCGGTGCAGGGTGCGGGCCGTCAGGTCCACCAGGAGCAGCCGGTTCTCCATCTGCTCCGGCGTCTCGGCCTTGAGGACCGGACACTGGTCGTAGAACGTCGTGAGCAGGGACGCCAGGTGGTACAGGTACGCCGTCAGCTTGTGCGGCGCGTACTCCTTCGCCGCCTCCGCGATCACCTCGCTGAACTGGTCCAGCTGCAGGCCCAACGCCCGCTCCGCCGGGGCCAGTTCGAGCTCCGGGTGGGCCAGCGGCCGGGCCTCGCCCGCCTTGCGGAGGATCGACTGGATACGGGCGTACGCGTACTGGAGGTACACGGACGTGTCGCCGCTCAGCGACACCATCTGGTCCAGGTCGAACTTGTAGTCCCGCACCGCGGACGTCGACAGGTCGGCGTACTTCACCGCGCCGATGCCGACGTACCGGCCGTTCTCGACGATCTCCTGCTCGGTCAGGCCCACCTTCTCGGCCTTCTCCCGTACGACCGCGGTCGCCCGCTGCACCGCCTCGTCGAGGAGGTCCTCCAGCTTCACCGACACGCCCTCACGCGTCTTGAACGGCTTGCCGTCCTTGCCGAGGATCGTGCCGAAGGCCAGCTGGAACGCCGTCACGTCGTCGTTCAGCCAGCCCATCCGGCCGGCCGTCTCGAAGACCATCTTGAAGTGCAGGGACTGGCGGACGTCCACCACGTACAGCAGCGAGTTCGCCTTGAGGTGGAAGACCCTGTCCCTGATCGCCGACAGGTCCGTCGCCGCGTAGCCGTAGCCGCCGTCCGACTTGCGGACGATCAGCGGGACGCGGTTGCCGTCAGGGCCCTTGATGTCGTCGAAGAACACGCACAGCGCGCCGTCCGAGATCTCCGCGACGCCGGACTCCTCCAGCAGGCGGCACGTCTCGTCCAGCATGTCGTTGTAACCCGACTCGCCGACGATGTCCGCGTCCCGGATCTCCATGTCCAGCTTCTCGAAGACGGAGAAGAAGTAGATCTTCGACTCGTCCACGAACTTCTGCCAGGCCGCCAGCGTCTTCGGCTCGCCCGCCTGGAGATCGACTACCCTGCGCCGGGCCCGCGTCTTGAACTCCTCGTCGGAGTCGAAGAGTTTGCGCGCCGCCTTGTAGAGACGGTCGAGGTTCGACATCGCCTCCTCGCCGGTGACCTCCGCGTCGGCGTGGTCCAACTCGCCCGGGTGCTCGTCCAGATACTGGATGAGCATGCCGAACTGGGTTCCCCAGTCGCCGATGTGGTGCCGCCGGACCACCGACTCGCCGGTGAACTCCAGGAGTTGGACGAGCGCGTCGCCGATCACCGCGGAGCGCAGGTGGCCTACGTGCATCTCCTTCGCCACGTTCGGCTGGGCGTAGTCGATGACCGTCGTGCCGGGGTGCGCGGCGAGGGGGACGCCGAGGCGGGCCGCGTCCGCGTGGCGCTCCGCGAGGTTCCGGGTGATCGCCCCGTCGCTGATCGTGATGTTCAGGAAGCCGGGGCCGGAGACCTCGATGTCCTGGATCACGTCACCGGTCGTGATGTGCGAGACGACCTGCGTCGCCAGCTCCCGGGGGTTGGCCTTGGCCTTCTTGGCGAGGGCGAGGATGCCGTTCGCCTGGAAGTCGGCACGGTCACTCCGTCGCAGCAACGGGTCCGCGTCCGCCTCCGGCAGGGTGGCCGAGAGGGCGTTCGCGAGGTGCTGGTGGACTTGGTCGGTGAGCGACGTGACCGGAGCCATGGGGTGGGAGCCGTTCTCCTCGTGGGTTTGGTAGACACGGTCAGTATCCCACGGGGGGTGAAGCGGTTTTTTGGCCGCGGGCCGGTGGGGGCTGGTCGCGCCCCGCGGCGGAGCCGCATATCGATACAGCCCCGCGCCCCTTGAAGGCGGCTGCGCCGCCATCCAAGGCTCAGCCCCGCGTCCCTGAATAGGCGGCTGCGCCGCCTATCAGGTCTGGGACAATGTAGGTGTCAGTCGTGCGACCGTACCGGCTGCCCCGTGTCAGAAAGAAGGACGTGCCGATCGTGGCTCAGAGCACCGAGACCACCGACTGGGTCTCCCGTTTCGCGGATGAGGTCATCGAGGAGTCGGAGCGTCGAGCCCCGGGCAAACCCGTCGTCGTCGCGTCCGGGCTGTCCCCCTCCGGTCCCATCCACCTCGGCAACCTGCGCGAGGTCATGACCCCGCACCTCGTCGCCGACGAGATCCGCCGCCGGGGGTACGAGGTCCGGCATCTGATCTCCTGGGACGACTACGACCGGTACCGCAAGGTGCCGAACGGGGTGGAGGGGACCGACGCGAGCTGGGCCGAGCACATCGGGAAGCCGCTGACCTCCGTACCGGCCCCGGTCGGATCGCCGTATCCGAACTGGGCCGAGCACTTCAAGGCCGCGATGGTCGCCTCCCTCGCCGAGCTGGGTGTGGAGTTCGACGGGATCAGCCAGACCGCGCAGTACACCTCCGGGGTGTACCGCGAGCAGATCCTGCACGCCATGAAGCACCGCGGCGACATCGACGCGATCCTCGACCAGTACCGCACCAAGAAGGCCCCGCCGAAGAAGCAGCAGCAGAAGGCCGTCGACGCGGCCGAGTTGGAGGCCGAGGCGGGTTCCGGCGCGGCCGAGGAGGACGACGGCAGCTCCGGTTCCGCCGGCTACTTCCCGTACAAGCCCTTCTGCGGCAGCTGCGGCAAGGACCTCACCACCGTCACGGCGTACGACGACGACACCACCGAGCTGACGTACGTCTGCACCGAGGACGGCTTCACCGAGACCGTCCTGCTCAGCGAGTTCAACCGCGGCAAGCTGGTCTGGAAGGTCGACTGGCCGATGCGCTGGGCCTATGAGGGAGTGATCTTCGAGCCCTCCGGTGTCGACCACTCCTCTCCCGGCTCCTCGTTCCAGGTCGGCGGGCAGATCGTCGGGATCTTCGGCGGCGAGCGGCCCATCGGGCCCATGTACGCCTTCGTCGGCATCAGCGGCATGGCCAAGATGTCCAGCAGCAAGGGCGGGGTCCCCACCCCGGCCGACGCGCTCCAGATCATGGAACCGCAGCTCCTGCGCTGGCTCTACGCCCGCCGCCGCCCCAACCAGTCCTTCAAGATCGCCTTCGACCAGGAGATCCAGCGCCTCTACGACGAGTGGGACAAGCTGGACGGGAAGGTGGCGGACGGGTCCGCCCTCCCGGCCGACATCGCCGCCCACTCCCGTGCCGTGCGCACCGCCGCCGGTGAACTGCCGCGCACACCCCGCCCGATGGCGTACCGGACCCTCGCGTCCGTCGCCGACATCACCGCGGGGGACGAGGACCAGTCGCTGCGCATCCTCAGCGAACTCGACCCCGCCAACCCGCTGTCCACCCTCGACGAGGTCCGGCCCCGGCTCGACAAGGCCGAGGCCTGGATCAACACGCACGTCCCCGCCGACCAGCGGACCATCGTGCGGGACGAACCCGACACCGACCTCCTCAAGTCCCTCGACGAGGCCGCCCAGCAGTCCCTGCGCCTGCTGAGCGACGGACTCGCCGACCACTGGTCCCTGGACGGCCTGACCCACCTCGTCTACGGCGTTCCCAAGGTCCAGGCCGGCTTCCCCGCCGA
This sequence comes from Streptomyces sp. NPDC050508, assembly GCF_040655155.1. Taxonomy (NCBI): domain Bacteria; kingdom Bacillati; phylum Actinomycetota; class Actinomycetes; order Kitasatosporales; family Streptomycetaceae; genus Streptomyces; species Streptomyces sp. NPDC050508. The sequence goes on along the minus strand of NZ_JBFAJJ010000014.1, from coordinate 250,476 downwards.
CGCCACGCCCAAGGAACTCCCGCCCGAGATCAAGGCCTCCCAGCGGTCCTTCTTCGCGCTCCTCTACCACCTGTTGGTAGGACGCGACACCGGCCCGCGCCTGCCCACCCTGCTCCTCGCGGTGGGCCAGGAAAGGGTGCGCAGGCTGCTCGGGGAGTAGATCTGGACCCGGTCGGCTCTACGACGACGGGGGCGCCCGGTGCTCAATGGCACCGTGCGCCCCCGTCGTCGTAGGAGAAGCGCTTACGCGATGTGGTCTTCCTGGAGTTCCGCGGTGTGACGGTTCGTGAAGCGGTTGGCCATGCGGTCGGCCTCGCGCTGCGGGAGCAGGATGCCGTACGTGGCCTCCACGTCGCCCCTGAACTGGCCCCCGGTCGGATAGCTGCCGTCTATCGACTTCTTGAAGATGAGGTAGTAGTCGTCCTCGGTCGGCTCCGTACCGCCGCCCGCACCCAGCTCACGGGTACGACCCGGGCCGGCCGGGATCGGGAAGGTACCGGTGTCCTCCGGCGAGGGCTCCGGCTCGGCGACCGGCGGCTCCTCGTACTGCTGTTGCTGTTGCGGGAACTGCTGCTGCTCGAACCGCCGTTGCTGCTCGAACCGCTGCTGTTCCTCCTCGTACTGCTGGAACTGCTCGGCCTGCTGCTGCTCCGCGTACCACTCCCGGTACGCCGAGTCCGGGTCGTACGTCGGGTCGTAGCCGCCCTGGTACGCGACGGTCTGGGGGTCCCGGGCCTGGAGCCACTGGCTCTGCTGCTCGGCGAAGCCCGGCTGCCCGGGGGGCTGGTTCGCCCCGGGAGCGGGAAGCTGCTCCCGGGCCGGTGCCGGGTTGTTCTGGAGGGCGGGTGCCTGCTGCTCCGGTTCGCGGGCCGGCTCCAACTGCGGGGCGGGGGGCAGCAGTACGGGTTCGATGCCCGCCGCGGCCAGGCCCGAGGGGGCCGTTTCCGCGAGGGGGACGCCGTAGCGGGCCAGGCGCAGCGGCATGATCGACTCCACCGGGGCCTTGCGGCGCCAGGCGCGGCCGAAGCGGGAGTGCAGGCGGGCCTGGTAGACGAGGCGGTCCTGCTCCAGCTTGATGACCTGCTCGTAGGAGCGCAGCTCCCAGAGCTTCATCCGGCGCCAGAGCAGGAACGTCGGGACGGGGGAGAGCAGCCAGCGGGTGAGGCGGACGCCCTCCATGTGCTTGTCGGCGGTGATGTCGGCGATCCGGCCGATCGCGTGCCGGGCGGCCTCCACCGACACCACGAACAGGATCGGGATCACCGCGTGCATACCGACACCCAGCGGGTCCGGCCAGGCCGCGGCGCCGTTGAACGCGATCGTCGCGACCGTCAGCAGCCACGCCGTCTGGCGCAGCAGCGGGAAGGGGATCCTGATCCAGGTCAGGAGCAGGTCGAGGGCGAGCAGGACGCAGATGCCCGCGTCGATGCCGATCGGGAAGACGTAGGCGAAGTTCCCGAAGCCCTTCTTCAGGGCGAGTTCGCGTACGGCGGCGTACGAACCGGCGAAGCCGATACCGGCGATGACGACCGCACCGGAGACCACCACGCCGATGAGCACCCGGTGCATACGTGTGAGCTGAATGGGCGCGGACACCCGGACTCCCCTCCCCTTACATGTTGTTGCGCGCAACAGGGTGGCACATGTGTGCGGCGTCCTGGGTGCCGGTCTGCCAGGAGCCCGGTCCGCGAAGGGACCGGGCTCCGTCAAAACGCTTCACTGACCTGCGAGTTGAGGCTCGAACGTGACTTGTATGTGACGGTCAGCTCTTCTTTGTGGCCGAGGGGGAAGGAGAGGCGCTCGCGCCCTTGGACGCCGACTTGGAGGGGGTGGGGGAGGAGGGGGAGGCGGAGGCGGAGGTACTGGGGGCCGTGGTGCCCCCGCCGCCGGTGCCGTTGGCCGACGTGACCGCCGCCACGACCTCCTTCACGGCCTTCTCCGCCGCCTTCGTCAGCGTGTCCGCGCTCGGCGCCTTCTCGCCCGCCAGACCCGCGCCGTTGTAGTCGAGCGTGACGACCACGTTCTCCACCCGCGCCACCACCGTCTGCTGCTTGAAGGCGCCTTCCTTCTTCTTCAGGTCGTAGCGCACCGCCGTGGCCTCGTCGCCCGCGCCCGCCACCGGCTCCGACTTGGCGTTCTTAGCACCGGCGACGGACTGCGCCTCCCGCACCTGCTTCGTGTAGTACGCCGCGGCCAGCTTGTCGCCCTCGCCCTGCGTCTGCGACGAGTCGAACCGCAGCAACGACACGTTCAGCCAGCGGAACTGCGACCCCTTGACCCCGTTGTTGTCCAGGCTCGTCCAAGAGCAACTGCCCCGCGACGCAACGTCGCTCGACGCGCCCTCCTTGCCCGACGTGGCGCCCTTCGGCACCAGATCGGTCAACGTCTTCTTCGACAGCACCGCACACGGCTCGGGCAACTTCTTGTACGCCGCCGCCTGCACGGGCGCAGCGGCCGTCGCGTCGGCGGACGTCGTCGCACCGAGGCCGGCCGTGTCCTTGGCCGAGCTGTCGCCCGAACCGGAGTCCGAGGAGCAGCCGGTCGCGATCAGCATCACCGGGACGGCGGCCGCGCAGACAAGGAGGCGGCTCAGACGCTTCGCCCGCTGCTGGTCACTGTGCTCTCGCTGTGCTGGTTGATGCATGGTTCCTTCACTCATGACGCTCGTGGTTCCTGCCGTCGGATCGGGTCCGAGGGGCCACGGTACGCGGTGAGCCAGCTGTGCGGTCTCCGTTCACGGCCTTTGCGCGGCCCCTCGAAAGCCGTCCCCGAACGCCCTAACCGTTGAGCGAGTCGGCCAGCTGAACGGCCAGTTTCCGCGCCCTGTCCTGCATCTTCTGGCTGTCCGGCACGACGCCGACCGTCGCCGGCTGCTCCTCGTACTCGATGGTCACAATGACGTTGGACGTGCGAAACACCACAGTCACCGTGCGCTGCTTGGCCGTCGAACCGGAGCTGCTCAACCCGTCGTCGAGGAACGCGTCGTCACCGAGATCGGAGAGGGCGCGGGGCTGGAGGCCGGTGGGGGAGGCGGAGGCGGAGACAGAGGACGAGGAGGTGGCTGAGGTGGAGGAGGAGGGCGTCGCGGAGCCCGATGCCGACGCCGATGCCGACGCGGAGTTGGACGCGGACGCCGAGTCGGACGCCGTGGCGCTCGTCGTCGGCTCCGGAAGATCCGCCGCCGTCTCCTTCGTCGCGAAGATCGTCTGCGCCTGGCTGGCGTCGCTCACCGCGTTGTCGTAGGACACCACCCGCTCGAAGTCGACCAGCAGATGGTCGGTCGCGTCCGTGGACTCCACCTTCCACCGGCAGCCCACCTTGCGGTCCGTGTCGTACGTCAGCGTCGCCTCGCCCGCGTACGCCGCGTCGCGCTGCTCCGTGTCCGTGATCTGCTTGATGCCCGGCAACAGGGAGTCCAACGTGCCGTGGCCGACCGCCCCGCAGGGTTCCGGAAGCGTGCGGTACTTGCCCGGCTGGGCCACCGCCGTCGCCGTACCGGCATCGCCCGGGTTCGCGTCGTCCGTCGTACCGCTGTCGGCCGAGCCGCTCGTGCAGCCGGCCAGCAGCGCCACGAGGAGCGCGGCGGCGCCGGGTACGTACGCCTTCCGCTGCACGGTCGGGCTCCTCTCGACGGGGTGTCGGTGAGTAGGTGTGTGCCGGGGTGTTCGGTGTCCCCGACCCCTTGAACGATCCAGGGTCTGCCAGTGTCCCCGCTGGTTAATCGCTTGCCGCACCGGGGGACCCCCTGGAGACAATGTGTATCGCACGCACAGCCGTGGATGCCGGTCCGCTGTCCCATTCGTTGACCTTGGCGCCGGTTTTGCGATTTAAGGCTTCTGTTGTTTTTCGGGGGAATGAGGACGATATGTCATACGTGGAGATGCCGGGCGCGAAGGTCCCGATCCGCATGTGGACCGACCCGGCGACGGTCGAGGAGGGCGCACTCCAGCAGCTGCGCAACGTGGCGACCCTGCCGTGGATCAAGGGCCTGGCGGTCATGCCGGACGTGCACTACGGGAAGGGCGCGACGGTCGGGTCGGTCATCGCGATGCGGGGTGCGGTGTGCCCTGCCGCGGTGGGGGTCGACATCGGCTGCGGAATGTCCGCCGTGAAGACGTCCCTCACGGCGAACGACCTTCCCGGTGACCTGTCGCGGCTGCGGTCGAAGATCGAGCAGGCGATTCCGGTGGGGCGGGGGATGCACGACAGTCCTGTGGAGCCGGGGCGGTTGCACGGGTTCGCCACTGGGGGGTGGGACGACTTCTGGGGGCGGTTCGAGGGGGTTGCTGATGCGGTGAAGTTCCGGGAGGACCGGGCCACGAAGCAAATGGGCACACTTGGCGGAGGAAATCACTTCTGTGAGGTATGCGTAGATTCGGACGGTTCGGTCTGGCTCATGCTCCACTCCGGCTCCCGGAACATCGGCAAGGAACTGGCCGAGCACCACATCGGCGCGGCCCAGAAGCTCCCGCACAACCAGGGCCTGGTCGACCGTGACCTCGCCGTCTTCATCGCGGACACCCCGCAGATGGCGGCGTACCGCAACGACCTGTTCTGGGCGCAGGAGTACGCGAAGTACAACCGCACGATCATGATGGCGCTCCTGAAGGACGTGGTCCGCAAGGAGTTCAAGAAGGCGAAGCCGACCTTCGAGCCGGAGATCTCGTGCCACCACAACTACGTGAGCGAGGAGCGGTACGAGGGCATGGACCTGCTCGTCACCCGTAAGGGGGCGATCCGCGCCGGCTCCGGCGAGTACGGGATCATCCCGGGCTCGATGGGTACCGGTTCGTACATCGTGAAGGGCCTCGGCAACGAGAAGTCCTTCAACTCCGCGTCGCACGGCGCCGGTCGGCGCATGAGCCGTACCGCGGCCAAGCGTCGCTTCTCGACGAAGGACCTGGAGGAGCAGACACGGGGTGTGGAGTGCCGTAAGGACTCCGGCGTCGTGGACGAGATCCCGGGCGCCTACAAGCCGATCGAGCAGGTCATCGAACAGCAGCGGGACCTCGTGGAGGTCGTGGCGAAGTTGAAGCAGGTTGTGTGCGTGAAGGGCTGATCTCCGAAACCCCTCTGAGAGCGCTGTGAATTCAGAGCCCATTACTGTGAATTCCGGCCGCCGTCGCACGTCAAATGCATGTGCCATTTACGCGCCCCATTCGTGAAAGCATTGATTGCACGCGCCCCTCATTGCTGGCCCCGAAATTCACTGTGATGCTGCGCGGGAGTTGATCCGACCCCCACCCGCAGCGTCTTGGAGGACAGCACATGCTTGAGCGACAGCAGAATCGGAGCGAGTTGAGCCGGCGGGCCGTGGTGGCCGCCGGGGCGGTCACCGCACTTGCGGCGACCGCCCTCGGTACTGCCACCTCGGCCCGGGCGGCGACCGAGTCGGCGGGCGGGCTGAAGGTCGGCGTGGGCAAGGCCGCGTTCACGCCCGCGGCCTCGCTGCTGCCGTTGGACAACTTCACCGCCGTGCACGACGACCTCAACGTCCGTGTCCTGCTGGTGGAGTCCGGCTCCCGCCGGATCGCCCTGGCCGTGCTGGACCTGACCTCGATCAGCGCGGAGGCGATCTCGCTGATGCGGGACGCCATCACCGCGGCCTCGGGTGTGACGACCGCGAACATCATGGTCACCGTCACGCACTGCTTCTCCGCGCCGCACGTCCAGGCGAGTTCGTCCTCGGCCGGTGCCGCCGCGTACGTGCAGAACATCGTCGCCGCCACCAAGTCCGCGGTCGCCGACGCCGTCAAGAACCTCCAGGACGCCGAGGTCGGCTACGGCTCCGGCAGGTCCGACGTCAACGTCAACCGCAACGTCCTCACCGCCGACGGCTACTGGCTCGGCGTGAACGAGCAACTCCCCTCGGACAAGGGCGTGTACGTCGCCCGCTTCAACGACCTCGACGGCAACCCGATCGCCGTCCTGGCCAACTACAACGTGCAGTCCTGCGTGATGCAGGACTCCGTCATGGCCGACGGCACCCTGCCGATCACCGCCGACCTCGCCGGCGCGGCCGTCGCGCACGTCGAGACGCAGTACCCGGGTGCGATCGGCTTCTGGCTCGTCGGGGCGTGCGGCGACCAGTTCCCCGCCTACCGCTCGAAGCGGTACACGATCGACAGGGACAAGGGCTGGACCTACGGCGTCGATCTGCACGACGCCGGGTTCGCGCTGCTGACCGCGCAGGGCGAGCGGCTCGGGAACGAGATCGTGCGGGTGGCGCAGGGGGTCAGCAAGTACGAGAGCGGCAAGCAGGTCGTCGTGCGGCTCGTCACCGACGACATCACCACCACCCAGGTCACCGGGCCCCAGGCCAGTGCGCCTACCAAGACCGTCACCTTCACCCCCACCGGCACCGCCCAGGTGCCGATCTGGGTCTTCCAGGTCGGCAAGGGCGTTTTCGCCGGTGTGGAGCCGGAGTTGTCCACCACGACCGCGACCGCGATCCGTGAGAACTCGTCCTTTTCCAGCACGTTCGTCATGTCGATGTTCGAGGGCGGCGCCAAGAACATGCCCGACAAATGGAATTTCGACCACGTCACCTATGAGGCGGTCGACGGCTTCTACATCAAGGGCACCGCGGAGAAGGCCGTGGCGCGAATCGATCGCATCATCAAGTCCCTGAACTGAACTGAACTGAATCGAGGTGATGAAGGCAATGGCTACACGGCGTGCTTTTTAGGGCGGGGCGGCGGCAGATCAGGGCACCGACGGCACGTGCGTCATCGTCGAGCTCTTTCCCGACGACGACAGCGCGCTGCTGTGGGGGATCGGCCTGAACATCAAGTACCCGGACCTCTTCGCGGCCTCGTTCGTCGTCGCCGGTCAGTGGCCGGCCGCCCAGGCCGCTCCGCTCGCCGGGAAGAACCTCTGGATCACCGTCTCCCAGGGCGACACCAAGGCCTACCCCGGCGAGAACGCCCTCACGAAGGTCATCGAGAAGGCCGGTACGAAGGTCGGCCGTGCGACCTGGAACGGCAGGTCCACGGCCGCTCAATTCGCCGCGGACGTCAAGGAGATGGAGGACGAGGCGACGACGGTCAACTACTCGGCCCTCCTGAAGGGGACGACCCTCACCGAGGCGCAGGCCAAGCAGAACCCCAACGCCCTTGAGCACAACTCCACTTGGCCGATCGCCTACACCATCGAGGAGATCCGGGCGTGGATCTTCAAGCAGCGGAGGGTCAAGGAGTGAGGCGCTTCTCCATGAGTGTCACCGCGTACGGGCTTCCCAACCCGCCGTCCTTCGCCCGCTGTTCGCCTACGACCGTGTAGCCCGCCGACTCGTAGTAGGCGCGCAGGCGGGGGTTGGAGGCGAGGCAGTCCAGGCGGGCGAAGGCGCGGCCCGAGGCCGCGATGCGGGATTCCGCCTCCGTGAGGAGCCGGCGTCCGGTGCCCGGTGGTGCCGTGTGCGGGGTGGTCATCAGGCGGTGGACGTAGCCCGCGTCGGGCGGGCGCGGGCCCCACGCCGCCGGGTCGTGCCACCAGAGCTCGCAGGCACCGGCCAGCGATCCGTCGGCGTACGCCAGCCACACCTCGCCCTCCGTGACGCGGCTGCGGAAGTGGGCCTCGTCCTTCTCGCCGGGCTTCCACTGGTCGATGCCGCGGGCCAGTTGCCACAGGGCGGCCGTGTCCCGGAGGCGGACGAGGGTGCCGGCGTCGGCTGCGGAGGCCTTGCGGTACGTCAACCCGGGCCAAGTGGTGGGTCGTTGCTCAAGCAGCCTGTCCCGCAAGGTCGTTGAGAGGGTCGGCGCGTCCAGGGACAGGGCTTCGGTGACGTACCCGTCGATCGAGCCGTAGCGGCTCGTCAGTCCTGCGAGGAACAGGCGCATGACGGACTCGGGTGCCCTACCCCAGGCCGGCCAGGTCGGGGTGCGGCCGTCGTGGCGGGCCTGCCAGGCCGACAGGAGGGCGGGGGTGGCCAGTTCGGTGAGGGTGAAGTCCTCGATGATCGTCGGTTCGGGTACGCCCAGCAGGCCGAGGATTAGTGCCGCGAGCAGGCCGGTGCGGTCCTTGCCCGACGCGCAGTGGAAGACGAGGGGGGTGTTCTGCTCGGCTGCTGCCGCCACCAGTTGCAGGGCCCGGCCGATCTCCGCCCTGCCGTCCTCGGCGACCTCCGCGAACCGTTCCGCCAGGTACGGTCCCGGGTCGATGTCGGGGGTCAACACCGCCTGGTCGTAGGGCCGGTGCTCGATGCTGAGGTTGTGGTACGTGAACGACGCGTGCTCGGGGACACGGCCCCGGCCCTCGATCTCCCAGGGGTACCGGAGGTCGATCACCGTGCCGATGCCGAGGGAGAGGAAGCGGGTCCAGTCGGGGGTGCCCTCGGTCAACTTGCCCAGGGAGTCGGCGCGGTAGAGGAGCCCGGGGCGGACCCGGCGGCCGTCCGGGGTCGGATAGCCGCCCAGGTCACGGAAGTTGGGCAGGGTCTCGAACGGCGGGTGTCTGTCCACGGGGCCCTTTGTCTGTGCGAGTCCTGCTTGTTGCTTGTTACTTGTTCGGCGCGTGCATCACCGCGTAGATCATCACGAACGCGACGAGGTGGATGCCGAAGAGGAAGTAGCCGAGGAAGTACCAGACCTTGCGTTCGTTCCTGGTCTCCTGGGCCAACCGGCGCTGGTCCATGGCCTCTTGGGAGTTGTCCGGGCCAACCGCACTCTCGGTGCGGTCCTCTTCGTCGGGCATCACAGCTCCCTGTGGACCTTGGTGTTCGACGCCTGGGCGCGGGGGCGGACCACGAGGAGGTCGATGTTCACGTGGCTGGGGCGGGTGACCGCCCAGGTGATCGTGTCGGCCACGTCGTCCGCGGTGAGGGGCTCGGCGACGCCCGCGTAGACCTTCGCCGCCTTCTCCGCGTCGCCGCCGAAGCGGGTCAGCGCGAACTCGTCCGTCTTGACCATGCCGGGCGCGACCTCGATGACCCGGACCGGGGTGCCGACGATCTCCAGGCGCAGCGTCTCGGCGAGGACGTGGGCGCCGTGCTTGGCGGCGACATAGCCCGCGCCGCCCTCGTACGTGCCGTGTCCTGCGGTGGAGGAGACGACCACGACCGTGCCGTCGCCGCTCGCGGTGAGGGCGGGGAGCAGGGCCTGGGTGATGTTCAGGGTGCCGAGGACGTTCGTCTCGTACATCGTGCGCCAGTCGGCGGGGTCGCCGGTCGCGACCGGGTCGGCGCCGAGCGCGCCGCCCGCGTTGTTGATGAGGACGCCGATCTTCTTGAAGGCGGTCGCGAACTCGTCGACCGCGGCCCGGTCGGTGATGTCCAGGGCGTACGCCGTGGCCTGACCGCCGGTCGCGTTGATCTCCTCCGCCAGCGCCTCGATGCGGTCCTTGCGGCGGGCGGTGAGGACGACGCGGTAACCGGCCGAGGCGAGCTGCCGGGCCGTGGCGGCGCCGATTCCACCGCTCGCCCCGGTGACGACCGCGATGCGGGAGGCGGCGGAAGGTGCGGCGGTGGCCATGGGCTGCTCCTCGGGACGGATCAACGAGTTCGTATGTACGACTCCGTCCAGGATAGGGGGGTGCGGTTTCGGGTCAGTTCCCCCTGGGCGCCCACATGATCACGGCCATCCCGGCCAGGCAGATCAAGGCGCCGGTGATGTCCCAGCGGTCGGGCCGGTAGCCGTCCGCGACCGCGCCCCAGGCCAGTGACCCGGCGACGAAGATCCCGCCGTACGCCGCGAGGATGCGGCCGAAGTGGGCGTCGGGCTGGAAGGTGGCGACGAAGCCGTACACGCCGAGGGCCATGACCCCGCCGACGGCCCACAGCCAGCCGCGGTGTTCGCGCACCCCCTGCCAGACCAGCCAGGCGCCGCCGATCTCGAAGACGGCGGCGACGAGGAAGAGGGCGGCGGAGCGGAGGACGAGCATGGGCGCCATCACATCACGTGGGCCGTCACCCGCATGCGGGTGTCACCTGATGGACGGCGCCTGCGGTGCGCTCGGCGTGGGATACATCCGTACGACCACGGTGGTGTGGTGCAGGGGCGTGGCGTACTGAGGAGCGGATGGCATGCGGGTACTACGGGTACTACGGACTCTTGCGGTAGGGGCTGCCGCGCTGGCGGTGACGGGCGCGGCCCCCGGGCACCCGGATCTCCCGGGCCCGGAGGCGGACCTCGCCTATCACGGTGCCGTGTCCATGGCCGGCGGGCAGGTCGACGTGCGGTTCACCCCGCGCAACCACGGGCCGGCCGCGGTGCCGGACGCGACCGTACGGCTGCGCTGGTCGAAGCCGCTCGCGGACCGGCAGACGCTGCCGGAGGGGTGTGCCCGATCGGGGGAGCGGGTGGTGGTGTGCCGGACGGGGGCGCTGGCCGCGGACGGGGCGGGCGAGCGGATCGAGCTGCGGGTACGGCTGCGGGACGCGTCCTCCGAGGTGCTGCTGGAGCTGGACACGGTGTGGGGCGGGGGCGCGGTGGACGGGAACCGGGCCAACGACCAGCAGCGGGTGCTCGTCCTGGACACCGGTGACACGTACTACTTCTGAGGCACACCCGTAGTACCGCGGAGCCACGTCCGCGACCGCGTCGTACGATCTCGATCTCCGCACGGCATCTCCGCACGGCACAGGCGACGAGGGGTACGACATGTCCGGGAACGCGCGGGCGCGGCTGCTGGACGAGTTGTCCTCCGTCTCGCGCCGGTACATGGCGTCGTACGCCCTGTTCAACCAGGCCGTCGCCGACCGCCTCGGGCTGCACCCCACCGACCTGCAGTGCCTGAACCTGCTCACGCTGGAGGCCGGTCCGGTGACCACGGGTCGGATCGCCGAGCTGACCGGGCTGACGACCGGATCGGCGACCCGGCTCGTGGACCGGCTGGAGCGGGCCGGTTACGTCGTCCGGGAGCGGGACGCGGTGGACCGGCGCCGGGTGCTGGTGGCGACCGTGCCGGAGAAGATCACCGAGTTCGGGCGGATGTGGAACCGGCTGGGCGGCGGCTGGTTCGCCCTCTTCGACGACCTCGACGACTCCCAACTGGCCGTGATCGTCGACCACATGAGGCGTACGACCGAGTTCAGCGCGGGGCAGGTGGCCCGGTTGCGGGCCGGGCCGGACCCCTTGGCTCTCGGGTCGCTTGAGATCCCGTAGCGGCGGGTGTGAACGACCGGTCCCTGGTGGCGACGGTCCCCGGACGGTCCCTGAGCTGCCCCTAGGGGGAGGCTCCACCTTGCGTCTCCACCCGGATTTCCACCCGTGGGTCCGGGAGCTTTCGCGGCGTCGGCGGGAGAGTCGGTCTCAGGAAAACGCGTGGCGGGAACACCGCCGGAGACCGAGGAGTGCGACGTCATGACGGACATGGAGCAGGCGCTGACGATCAGCGGGGGCATCTTCGCGGTGATGATGCTGACGCAGTACGGGCGCCGGAAGTACGACCTGCACAAGGTGCTGATGCCGATCGGCACGGTGTCGGCGGTCGGCTACTTCTATCTGAAGGGGATGCCCACCCAGCACGTCGACGTGGTGGTCTATCTGGTGGGCGCCGCGATCGGGCTGGCCTGCGGTGTCGTCGCCACGTTCACGACCGGCGTGGAGCGGGACCCGGACTCGGGACAGGTCCACACCCGGTGCGGCGCCGGGTTCGTGGCGATCTGGACGGCGGTGGTCGCGCTGCGCGTCGCCTTCATCTACTTCGCCGAGCACAACACCTGGTTCCGCGACCACCTGGGCACGTTCATGACCGAGCACCAGATAGTGCAGGACGCCATCGCCCCGTTCTTCGTGATCATGGCGCTGGCGATGGTTCTCACCCGGGTGTTCCTACTGCTGGCCCGGGTGCGGTTCCTGGCTCCGGCCGGGGCGGCCCTCAGCCGGGAGTCTTCACCAGTCCGTGGATGAACGCGTACTTCACGGCATGCGCCCGGTCCCGCAGATGCGCCTTGGAGAAGAGGTTGTTGATATGGGTCTTCACCGTCGCCTCGCTCACCACCAGCCGCTCGGCGATGCCCCGGTTGGTGAGGCCCTCGCCGATCAGCGTGAGGACCTCGACCTCCCGGGGGGTGAGATCCGGGGCGAGTCCCGTCCCCGGCCGCTCGGCCGGGGCGCCGCCCCGCGCGGCGGCGGCGACGAGCCGGTCCCGTACGGCGGGGTCGAGCACGGACTGCCCGGCCGCCGCCGCCCGCACCGCGCGGGTGATGTCCTGCCGGCCGGACTCCTTGGTCAGGTAGCCGCGGGCACCGGCGCCGAGCGCGGCGAGGACGTACTCCTCGTCGGCGAAGGTGGTGAGCACGACGACGGCGACCTGCGGGAAGCGTTCGGTGAGCAGCCGGGTGGCCTCGACCCCGTCCACGCGCGGCATGTTGAGGTCCATCAGGATCACGTCGGGCGCGTGCTCCTCGGCGGCCCGCACGGCCTCCCCGCCGTCCCTCGCCGTCGCCACGACCTCGACGCCGGGCTGCAGATCGAGCACGGTCGCCAGCGCCTCACGGACCGCGGTCTGGTCGTCGGCCACGACGACCCGTACAACGGGCTGCTGTTCGTCGTTCATGCGGGGATCACCACGCGCACTCGCCATCCTCCTGCGTCGTCGCCGTCCACGATCGGCCCGGCCGTGACCGTGCCGCCCACCAGGTCGAGGCGCTCGCGCATCCCGACCAGCCCCATTCCGCTCCCGGCCCCGGCCAACGGCCGCGAACCGGCCGGCGGTTCGGAGTTCACCACCTCCAGGACCGTCTCCTCCGGGAGGTGTTCCAGGTGCTCCAGGTGGATGCGGACCGGGGCGCCGGGCGCGTACTTGTGCGCGTTGGTCAGCGCCTCCTGGGCGCAGCGCACGATCACCTGGGTGAGACGGACGGGCAGTTCACGCGGCGGCCCGTCGACCGTCAGCGTACCGGCGTCGGACAGGGAGGCGAGCATGGACCGCAGCGTCTCCACCAGTGGCAGCGCGTCCTCACGCAGGTCCCCGACCGTGCGCTGCACCTCGGTCAGCCCCGAGCGGACCAGGCTCTGCGCCCGCTGGGCCGCCTGCCGGGCCCGGTCGATGTCACCGGACTCCAACAGGGCGTCGGTGACCTCCAGTTGCATGTTCACCCCGGCCAGCGAGTGGGCCAGCACGTCGTGCACGTCCCGGGCGATCCGGGCCCGCTCGGCGAGCGCCTCGGCCCGCGCCTCGGCCCGCGCGGCCAGCTCGGCCTGCTCGGCGGCGGCCCGTGCGGAGCGCAACGCGTCGGTGTGGGCGCGGTTGGAGATGCCGACCAGCACACTGACACCGGTGAAGGCGCCCACGATCCACGAGGTGTCATGGCTGCCCCACGGCAGGAGCAGCACGCCCGCGCACAGGGCGCTGGTGATCGCCGCGAAGGGCAGCGAGCGGCGGCTGTCGAGGCGGTATCCGGCGTGACCGGTCGCGAAGTACGCGAACAGGGCGGACGCCCCGGAGTGCTCCAGGCCCATCAGCGCGGCGGCACCGGCCGACCAGACGCAGAGCACGGCGAGCTGCGGGCCCGGCGCCAGCCGTCCTTCGGGGATCAGCCGCGTGCACATCATCAGCGAGACCAGGACGAGCAGGCACAGCACCGCGAGCCCGGTGCCGGACATCCCGATCGGGCGCACGGCGACCGCGCACACGGTGATCCCGGCGACGGTGCCGAAGATCTGGATGGGGTTGTTGTCCGCCGTGGACCAGCGGATCAGGGCCTGCGTACGGTTCACCGGGGCTCACTTCCGCTGACGGTCGGCCGCAGCGAAAGCTACCAGCGCGCCCGGCGGCGGTCAGCGCACGCCCTGTGCGTACGCCGTCGGTGACACCCCGACCGTCGCCGTGAAGTCCCGGACCAGGTGGGCCTGGTCGGCGTAGCCCAGGTCGGCGGCCAGGCCCGCCCAGTCCACGGGTTCCTCGGCGCCGGCCCGCTCCAGCGCCTCGTGGATGCGGTAGCGCAGGATGACCCACTTGGGGCCGACGCCGACGTACGCGGCGAAGAGGCGCTGCAGCAGTCGTACGGACAGGCCCTCGGTGTGGGCGAAGTCGGTCACGCGGCGGATCGTGCGGTCGGTGCGGATGCGGTCGACCAGGGTCGTCGCCAGCTCGGCCTGCGGGTCCGGGCGTGGGTCGAGAGCCAGGACGAAGGCGTCCAGGGCGGTGATGCGGGCGGTCTCGTCGGGTGGGTCGAGGATCGTGGCGGGGTCGGTGTCCGGGAACACCTCCGGCTGCCGGATCCGTAGGCCTGTCCACTCCGACACCGGGCGGTCCGGGGTGACGGCACGGAAGGCGCCGGGCCGGAACTTGATCCCGCAGACTCGCCCCCGCCCTTCCAGTTTCTGCGCGAAGAGGCCGTGCGGGATGCCCGCGACCTCGACGAAGGCGTCCTCGCCGGCGAGTCGCTGGAAGACGATGTGCACGGCAGGGTGCGGGACGACGTGGGAGACGTAGGGCTCGGTCAGGTCCCAGTCGATCAGCCAGTAGTGCTCGATGTAGGGGCGGAGGGGTTCGGCGGGTTCGGGGCGGCGGAAGTGCACGCGGGCGAGGAGTTCCGCGGGGTCGACGATTCCTCGGGTGTCACGGCGTGCGGCGGCCATGAGGGGATCGTAGGACGAGCCACTGACAGCGGGCGGCGGACGGCGTCCGCGGTGCGTGGAATATGTGCGCCGGGGTGGCCGTTGGAGGGTATAGTTGAATAATCAACAACCTGGAGGGTGAACGACCATGCAGTTCGGGATCTTCAGCGTCGGCGACGTCACACCGGACCCGACCACCGGACGGACGCCGACCGAGCGCGAGCGCATCAAGGCCATGGTCGCCATCGCGCTGAAGGCCGAGGAGGTCGGGCTCGACGTCTTCGCGACCGGCGAGCACCACAACCCGCCCTTCGTGCCCTCGTCGCCCACCACGATGCTCGGCTTCATCGCGGCCCGGACCGAGAAGCTGATCCTCTCCACCTCCACCACCCTCATCACCACCAACGACCCGGTGAAGATCGCGGAGGACTTCGCGATGCTCCAGCACCTGGCCGACGGCCGGGTCGACCTGATGATGGGCCGCGGCAACACCGGCCCGGTGTACCCCTGGTTCGGGCAGGACATCCGCCAGGGCATCAACCTGGCGATCGAGAACTACGCCTTGCTGCGCCGCCTGTGGCGCGAGGACGTAGTGAACTGGGAGGGCAAGTTCCGCTCCCCGCTCCAGGGCTTCACGTCGACACCCCGCCCGCTGGACGGTGTGGCGCCGTTCGTCTGGCACGGCTCGATCCGCTCGCCCGAGATCGCCGAACAGGCCGCCTTCTACGGCGACGGCTTCTTCCACAACAACATCTTCTGGCCGGCCGACCACACCAAGCGGATGGTCGAGCTGTACCGGGAGCGGTACGCGCACTACGGCCACGGCACGCCGGAGCAGGCGATCGTCGGGCTCGGCGGCCAGGTCTTCATGCGGCGCAACTCGCAGGAAGCGGTGCGCGAGTTCCGCCCGTACTTCGACAACGCGCCGGTCTACGGCCACGGGCCCTCCCTGGAGGACTTCACCGACCAGACCCCGCTGACCGTCGGCTCCCCGCAGGAGGTCATCGAGAAGACCCTCGCGTTCCGGGACTACGCCGGTGACTACCAGCGCCAGCTGTTCCTGCTGGACCACGCCGGGCTGCCGCTCAAGACCGTCCTGGAGCAGCTCGACCTGCTGGGCGAGGAGGTCGTGCCGGTACTGCGCAAGGAGTTCGCGGCGAACCGCCCGGCGGACGTACCCGAGGCGCCGACGCACGAGTCGCTGCGCGCGGCGGCTTCGGAAGAGGCTTCGGAAGGGGTGACCGTCGCATGAAGCTCGTAGTCGTCTCGGCGGGACTGAGCGTGCCCTCGTCCACGCGGTTGCTGGCCGACCGATTGGCGACCGCCACGGCGGGCCGTACGTCGGCGGAGATACAGGTCGTCGAGCTGCGCGACCTCGCCGTGGAGATCGCCCACAATCTGACCAACGGCTTCCCCGGCAAGAAGCTCGCGGAAGCCCTCGACGCGGTGACGCAGGCGGACGGGCTCATCGCCGTCACCCCGGTGTTCTCGGCGTCGTACAGCGGACTGTTCAAGTCCTTCTTCGATGTGCTGGAGAAGGACGCGCTGACCGGAAAGCCGGTGCTGATAGCGGCGACCGGCGGCAGCGCCCGCCATTCCCTGGTACTGGAACACGCGATGCGTCCGCTCTTCGCCTACCTGCGCGCCGTGATCGTCCCGACCGCGGTGTACGCAGCCTCGGAGGACTGGGGCGCGGAGGGGTTGTCGGAGCGGATCGAACGGGCGGCGGGGGAGTTGGGGACGCTGATGAGGGGTTTGTCGACAGCACGCCCGGCGAAGCAGGCGAAGGTCATACCGTTCGCGGAACAGCTGGCAGCACTGTCTCCACCCAGCCCGTCCGGCGTTTGAGGACGAGGCCCCTTCAGGGCCGAAGCGGGGGTCTGGGGGCGCAGCCCCCAGGGACAGCAGCCCAGCCGACCGTGAGAAGACGGTAGGAGCTGAACCCAGGTTGCGTCCACCACGGTGAGAGCCAGGTAAAAAGGGTGATCGTAGACCTGCCCTCACCGCCCTACCGCCGGAGGCCTTGGCACACTGGGGGACGTGCCCCAGACTGTGCTGCTCGCCGAAGACGACCGTGCCATCCGTCATGCCCTGGAGCGGGCCC
Source organism: Streptomyces sp. NPDC050508 (assembly GCF_040655155.1). Taxonomy (NCBI): domain Bacteria; kingdom Bacillati; phylum Actinomycetota; class Actinomycetes; order Kitasatosporales; family Streptomycetaceae; genus Streptomyces; species Streptomyces sp. NPDC050508. The sequence continues at coordinate 233,871 of NZ_JBFAJJ010000014.1, read as the reverse complement.
TGACCCTGGAGGGCTACCAGGTGACCGCGGTCGCCGACGGTGTCGAGGCGCTCGCGCAGGCCCACCGCACCCCACCGGACGTGCTGCTTCTCGACGTGATGATGCCCGGCATCGACGGCCTCCAGGTCTGCCGGGTGCTGCGCGCCGAGGGCGACCGCACCCCGATCCTCATGCTGACCGCTCTCGTCGAGACGGCCGACCGGATCGCGGGCCTGGACGCGGGCGCCGACGACTACGTGGTGAAGCCCTTCGACGTGGAGGAGGTCTTCGCGCGCCTGCGCGCCCTGCTCCGCCGCACCAGCCCCGTCCCGGCGACGTCCGTCCCCGGCACCCCCGTCGACGGACTGAGGGAGAACCCGCAGCCGTCGTCGTCCTCCTTCTCTCCGTCCGCCGCGTTCCCCGACAAGCAGATCTCGGCGGCCGGCCTGCGCATGGACCTCCAGGCGCGCCGGGTCTGGCGCGCGGACCGTGAACTGGAGCTGACCCGGACCGAGTTCGAACTCCTGGAACTGCTCGTCCGCAACGCGGGCATCGTCCTCGACCACTCCACGATCTACGACCGCATCTGGGGCTACGACTTCGGCCCCGGCTCCAAGAACCTCGCCGTGTACGTCGGCTATCTGCGCCGCAAGCTCGACGAGCCCGGCGCACCGCAGCTGATCCACACGGTGCGTGGCGTGGGTTACGTGCTGCGGGAGGACTGAGTGGGCCGCCTGCGGCGGCTGGTCGCCACCCGGCGACCCAGACTGGTCTCGCTCCGCACCACGTTCGTGCTGTCCTTCGCGGCCGTGACCGCGGCCGTCACCCTCCTCGTCGGCGTGCTGTCCTACGGCGCGGCGGCCCGGCTGGTCCGCGTCGACCAGGAGTCCGTGTTCGACCAGGTCGTACAGGACCTGCAGGACGAGGTGCGGACGCACCAGATGACGACCGACGACTTCTCCTCCTCCGCGCCCGGCCACGACATCGTGCGCCCGGCCCGTACGGATGTGCAGGTGCTCGGGCGGGACGGCACCGTCCTCGACAGCGGCAGCCCGGCGCTGCCCGTCACCGGCGACGACCGGGCCGTCGCGGGCGACAAGGTGGCCGGGAAGACGGTGGAGCACAAGGACGTCGCCGTCGACGAGGACGTGTACCGCATCGCGACCGTCTCGCTCGGCCGCGGGCGGGGCGCGGTGCAGGTCGCGCAGGAGTTCAGCGACACCGAGGACCTGTTGCGGGCGCTGCAGCAGCGGACGTTCGTGCTGATGGCGGCCGTCGTGGTGCTGGCCGGCCTGTGCGGCTGGTGGCTGGCGCGGCGCATCACGCGTCGCCTCATCATCCTCACCGCGGCGGCCGAGGACGTGGCCCGCACCCGTCGGCTCGGCGTCCAGGTCCCCGTCACCGGCTACGACGAGGTGGGCCGCCTCGGCCGCGCCTTCGACCGTATGCTCGGCCGGCTCGCGCAGTCGGAGGAGGACCAGCGCCGCCTGATCCAGGACGCGGGCCACGAGCTCCGTACCCCGCTGACGTCGTTGCGCACGAACATCTCCCTCCTGCGGCGCATGGACGAACTGCCGCCCGGCACCCGCGAGGAACTGGTCGCGGACCTCTCTCAGGAGGCCCGCGAACTCACCGATCTGGTCAACGAGTTGGTGGACCTGGCGGCCGGCCAGTCCGACACCGAGCCGCCCCAGCAGGTCGACCTCGCCGACATCGCCGAGGACGTCGCGGGCCTCGCCCGGCGCCGCACCGGACGCGACATCACCGTCCGCGCGAGTGGCGACACCACGACCGACGGCCGCCCCGGCATGCTCCAGCGCGCGATCTCCAACCTGGTCGAGAACGCGGCCAAGTTCGACCGCGCGGGCCGGACCCCCATCGAGATCGCGGTCTCCGGCCCGGCCCGCCCGGGAACGGTCCGAGTCGAGGTCCTCGACCGGGGCCCCGGAGTCTCCGAAACCGACCTCTTCCGCATCTTCGACCGCTTCTACCGCGCGGCGGACGCCCGTTCCCTCCCCGGCTCGGGCCTCGGCCTCTCGATCGTCCGCGAGGTGGCCCTGGCCCACGGCGGAGCGCCGTTCGCGCAACGACGGGACGGCGGCGGCTCGGTCATCGGGTTCACGGTGGGCGGCGTGACCGGCCCGGGAACCGGGCCACGCGGCCGAGGCTGACGGGCTCGGGGCCGGGGGAGGGTAGGTGTCCTGGAAAAGTGTGACACATTCTGAAAAAGTGTCACACTTTTCTGGAGAGGGTGTGGGGGAGCGGCGGCTGTCGGTCAGCCGGACGCCGACCCCGTGCGCCCGAAGCAGCGCTCCAGCTCGTCGAGGTCGTAGAACTTGCTGCCCTTCGAGACGGGACGGCAGCCGGCCTTGAACGCCGTCTCCTTCTCGTTGTAGAGCATGCGGACGAGGTAGGTGCTGCCCTTGCGGAACACGTCCCACTGGATGTTCGAGCCGAGCGGCGCCACGGACGCGCCCCGCCACGGGTTGTCGGCGTAGGTGTACGGTTCGTCGGCCGTGACCCCCTCGGTACTCCCCGGCAGGCCCATCAGCGCGGCCAGCGGGATGATCTCCTCGGCGTGCGTGAAGCGGAGTTCGGCGCCCAGGTCACTCGTGCCGTCGCGCTTGGCCTCGACCTTCTTGAAGAAGTCGTCGAGCAGGACGTCCGCCATCCTGTACGTGATGTCGCTGTCCGCGAAGCCCGGCCCCTTCTCGTAGAAGTCCTCGGCGTCGGAGAGGTACCCGAACCAGTCGGCGTCGCGCGCGGAGATGTACCGGTCCATGCCCCAGCCCTTGCCGCCCGGGCTCTCCTCGCTCATCGCGGGGGCGATGGCGTACAGGTTGTAGACGGCGGTGGCGGCCTCGACGTCCGTGCCGATCGACGAGAACTCGCCCGCCGTGATCCGGTCCACGAACGCGGACTTGAACAGCTTCTTCAGTACGTCACGGGCGGCGCGGTGGGTCTTCGGCTGGTCGGTGACGGACGTGAGGGTGGCCGCGAGCCGCTTGTCGTTCGCGATGTAGTCGCGGTACGCGGCGCCCCCGGCGGCCTTGTGGAAGTAGAGCAGGTCCTTGTCGGTACGGGTCGCGCCGATGAGGGAGGTCAGATCGGGGTCGGTCTGGGCGAGCGCGGCGCCGTAGAGGTTCGCGCTGTCGACGGCACGTCCCTGCCCCGAACTGACCACATCTATGGGCTCCTTGTCCTTCGCGATCGACGCGAAGAGAGTCGGCAGCCGCTTCGCCATCCGTACGGCGGTGTCGTGGATCTCCTCCTTGCCGCGCGCGCTGAGGTCGCCGTACCCGACGGTGCTCATGGCGGCTTCGAGGGCCTGCGCCTTGGGCCCGAACTCCCGCCCCTTCGCGGTGAGTTGCCCCTCGTCCTGCGCCTTGTCCAAGAGCGCGAGGATCAGGTCGCCGTCCGAACTGTCGGTAGCGGAACGCGATCCGTGCCGGGACACGTTCTCGGTGAAGACGGGGGCGAAGCCGGCCGGGACCTTCTGGTACGAGCGGGGGTTCTGCTCCGGCTCGTAGGTGGCCTTCGTGCCGAAGCTGTCGGTGCGGGCGTTGCCGCCGGGGGCGGCCTGGGCGGCGAACGGGGTGGCCAGCAGCGCGGCCATACCGAGGACCAGGGCGGGGGTGACACGTCTCATGGGGCGCATGGTTCGCGGAGGACGTGAACGCCGGGTGCATTTCGGGTGACTCCGGGGACTCCACTCGCGGGTATCCGGTGTTTCCGGGTCGTACGGCGGAATGCCCTCCCGGAGGCACTGCGCAACACGAGTACCGTGCTGGGCTTCTCGTTGCCGGGCCGGGAGGGCGGAACGGTGACCGTCGGCTACTGGCGGCCGGTCGTCAGGCGTCCTTGCGGGCCACGCCGCCGTAGATGCCGATCGGTGCGGCGGTTGGGTCGGGAGTTTCCTCCGGGTGCCAGTGCGTTACCCGGACCAGGCCCGGGTCGACGAGGGTGAAGTCGCCGAAGAAGTCCAGGACTTGGGCGTGCGTGCGGAGGTTGAGGGTGGCGGTGGCCCGGTTGTAGACGGACGCCGCGTCGTGGCGGCCGTCGTCGTGGATGTCGCCCGTGGCGTGCGACAGGACGAGATAGGAACCGGTCGGCAGCGCGTCGCGCAGGGTGGCGACGATGCCGTACGGGTCCCCGTCGTCGGGGAGGAAGTGCACGACGGCCACCAGCAGTACCGCCACCGGCTGGTCGAAGTCGATCGCCCTGCGCACCTCGGGGTGGTCGAGGATGGCGCGCGGATCGCGCAGGTCGGCCAGGATGACGGAGGTGTCGGTGTCCTCCATGAGTGCCATCGAGTGGGTGCTGACGATCGGGTCGTTGTCGACGTAGACGATCCGGGTGTCCGGGGCGACGGCGTGCGCGATCTGGTGCACGTTCGGCTCGGTGGGCAGGCCGGTGCCGATGTCGAGGATCTGCCGCACCCCGCCTTCCTCGACGACGTGCCGGACGGCCCGGTGCATGAAGTGCCGGTTGGCCCGGACGCCCTCCCGCACCTCGGGCGCCGCCTTGATGAACTGCTCGGCGGCCTCCCGGTCGACCTCGTAGTTGTCCTTGCCGCCGAGGAAGTAGTCGTACATCCGGGCCGGGTGGGGCTTGCTGGTGTCGATGATCAGTGGCTGGGTGCCGCTGCCGTCGCCGCTGGGAGGGGTCATGAGGCCGGGCTCCGTCTTGGTGAGTGGCTGTCAGATCATCATCCTGACATGCCGCCTCCGCGTACGGGGGCGGCTTCACCCGCGGCTCCGACATCGCCTCCTTCGGCGGCGACCCGCGTGAGGTGACGGCCGGCGGCAACGCGACCTACGTCCACGAGTTCGGCCACCGGCCGGCCGAGGCACATCAATCCACTTTCTTGTGACTGGCCCTGTCCTCGGCGTGCGGGTGCCCGTTGGGATGGAACGGAGTGGGGGTGGACCGGCCTTCGCCGCAGCCGCCTGAAAGGACCTTGATGACCATGCCGCGTACCCGCGCGTTCGTGCAGGTCGACGTGTTTTCCACGAGCCCCTATTCCGGCAACCCGGTCGCGGTCGTCCTGGACGGGACGGACCTGAGCGACGAGGAGATGCAGCGGCTGGCGCGGTGGACGAACCTGTCCGAGACCACGTTCGTGCTGCCGGCCACCGTCCCGGAGGCGGACTACCTGTTGCGGATCTTCACTCCCGACGGTGAGCTGCCGTTCGCCGGGCACCCCACCCTCGGCTCCGCGCGCGCCTGGCTGGACGGCGGCGGCACACCGCGGCACGCCGACCGCATCGTGCAGGAGTGCGCCGTAGGCCTGATCACCGTGCGCCGTGGCGAGGACACGCTGTCCTTCGCCGCCCCGCCCCGGGTGCGTGAGGGCGCGCTCGACGAGGACCAACTGCGGGGAATCGTGGCCGCGTTCGGGATCACGCGGGACCGGGTCGTGGCGCATCAGTGGGTCGACAACGGTCCCGGGTGGGCCGTGGTGCAGTTGTCCACGGCCGAGGAGGTGCTCGCCCTCGAACCCGACTTCTCGCTTCTTCCGGACGCGATGGTCGGCGCGCTCGGGGCCTGTCCCGACGGGTCCCGGCACCGCTACGAGCTGCGTACCTTCGCTCCTGGCGCCGGTGTGCCCGAGGACCCGGCGTGCGGCAGCATGAACGCCGCCGTCGGGCAGTGGCTCACCTCCACCGGCGCCGCGCCCTCCTCCTACCGGGTCTCCCAGGGCACGCGGCTGGGACGGGCCGCGAGCATCGAGATCACCGCCGACGCGGACGGCACCGTCTGGGTCAGCGGCGCCGCCGTCGTCTGCATCCGGGGCACGATCACGCTCTGACCGCCTCACCCCGTCATGGGGTGTCGGGGTCGGCGGTGAGTGTCTTCATCGTGACGTAGCTGGTCACCGTGGCCACGCCGGGCAGGGTGGCCAACTGGTTGGCGTGGAAGTCCTCGTAGGCGGGCAGGTCGGCCACCTCGACCTGGAGGAGATAGTCGAAGTTGCCGGTGATGTGGTGGCAGGCGACCACCTCGGGCAGCCGGGTCACCCCACGCTCGAACGCGACCACGTCCGCGCGGGTGTGCCGCACCAGCCGTACACCCGCGAAGACCCGCAGGCTGCGGCCGACCGCGGCGGGGTCGATCAGCGCCCGGTAGCCGCGGATGACCCCGGCCTCCTCCAGCTGACGCACGCGCCGCAGGCACGGTGACGGCGACAGCCCGACCCGGGCGGCGAGCTCGTTGTTGCTGATACGGCCGTGCTGTTCGAGCACGGCCAGAATCGACCGGTCCACCTCATCCATGGCGGCAGATTATTGTGCGGATGGCTCGACTACCACAATTCTGCGCCTGCCCTGCACGCAATTTGCTGCCAAAATTGCCGAGATCCGGTCACATCGGACCGCCGGTCGGCCACGCTTCATGGAGTCACACCTCCTGGAGTCACACCGACGGTCCAGGTCCACGGAAGGGCAGCCATGCCGGGCAAGAGCACCATCACCGTCCACGCCGATCGCGATGTCCACCCCAGCCGTGCCGTGGCCCCGCCCATCTACCAGACGGCGGCGTTCTCGGCCGAGGACGCGGAGACGTTCGCGCGGGGCGCCGTAGAGCCGCGGGGCAAGGACTTCTACACCCGCTTCGGCAACCCGAACCACGCCCAAGTCGCCGCAGTCGTAGCCGAGTTGGAGAACACCGAGGCGGCCATGGTCACCGCGTCCGGGATGGCCGCGCTCACCACGGCCGTACTGGCCCTGGTGTCCGCCGGTGACCACGTCGTCGGGCAGCGGTCCACCTACGGGGGTACGGCGTCGGTGCTGCTGAACCTGCTGCCGCGCCTCGGGGTGACGACCACGCTGGTGGACCAGACCGACCCGGAGGCGTTCGCGAGGGCGCTGACCCCGCGGACCCGCCTGATCCTGGTGGAGACCCCGAGCAACCCGCTGCTGCAGATCACCGACCTGCGCGCCGTAGCGGAACTGGCCCGCGCGCACGACGTGTTGACCATGGCGGACAACACCTTCGCCACCCCGCTCAACCAGCGGCCGACGGACTTCGGCATCGACCTGGTCTGGCACAGCGCGACCAAGTATCTGAACGGCCATTCCGATGTCTCCGCAGGAGTGCTGGCGGGGCCGGCGGAGATCCTCGACCGCATATGGGACGTCGGGCTCCTCACCGGTGCCACGCTCGGCCCGATCGACGCGTGGCTGCTGCTGCGCGGCATGCGCACCCTGCCGTTGCGGGTGCCGCGGCACAACGCCAACGGGCTTGCCCTGGCGGAGGCGTTGAGCTCGCATCCGGCGGTGGCGAAGGTGCACTATCCCGGGCTGGCGACCCACCCCCAACACAAGCTGGCCGTCGGCCAGATGAGCGGTTTCGGCGGGGTGCTCGGCATCGAGTTCGCCGGTGGGTTCGAGACGGCCGACGCCTTCCTGGGCCGGCTGCGCTACCCCCGCCGGTCGGCCAGCCTCGGCGGCGTGGAATCGCTGGCCGTGCATCCGGCGTCCATGTGGCGCGGAATGCTCAGCGAGGAACAGCTCGCGGAATCCGTGCCGTTGGGGCTGGTGCGGTTGGCGGCGGGGACTGAGGACACGCCGGATCTGGTCGCGGACGCGCTCGCAGCGGCCGACGCCGTGCTGACCGAAGCGGCCGACGCCGTGCCGACTGAAGCGGCGACCACCTGAGCGGGCGACGACACCCCCACCCCCACTAGTGAGGAGCTCCTCCGATGACGAAGAAAACCCTGCTCACCGGCGGCACCGTGGTCAGCATGGACCCGGCTGTCGGCGATCTCGAACGCGGTGACGTACTGATCGAGGACGGCGTGATCGTCGAGGTGGCCGAGCGCGTCGACGCGCCGGACGCCGAGGTGATCGACGCGACCGACCGGATCGTCCTGCCCGGCTTCGTCGACAACCACCGCCACTCCTGGCAGACCGCGTTCCGAGGCGTCGGCGCGGACTGGACGTTCCCCGAGTGGGCGCTGGCCATGCACGGCACCGTCAAACCCCACTACCGGCCCGAGGACGTCTACGCGGGCACCCTGCTCGGCCGCCTGGAGGCGTTGCACTCCGGCGTGACCACGATGCTCGACTGGTACCACGTCGCGCAGACCCACGCGCACGAGGACGCCGCCGTCGCCGCGCTGCGGGACGCGCCCGGACGGTCGGTCTTCTGCCTCGGCGCGGGCTGGGGCACCCCCGACTCCGTGGACGCCGACATCCGCCGCGTCCGCGCCGACCTGACCGGAGACGGGCTGTCCGGCGACGGCCTGGTCACCATGGCGTTCGGCCTGCGCGGACCCGACGACACCGGCATGGACACCGTCGCCCGGGAACTGAAACTGGCGGCCGAACTCGGCCTGCGCACCAGCCTGCACATCGAGGCCGCCGGGACGGTCACCGACCTCCACGAGCACGGCCTGCTGCGGGACACCACCACGTTCGTGCACGCCAACGGCATCAGCGACGAGGAACTGCGGATGCTCGCCGACGCGGGCGCTTCGCTCTCGATCAGCCCGGACGTCGAGCTGAAGATGGGCTTCGGATCCCCCGTCACCGGCCGCGCGTTGGCGGCGGGTCTGCGCCCGACCCTCTCCATCGACGACGTCCCGTCGGTCGGCGGCGACATGTTCTCCACGATGCGTACGGCCTTCGCCGTGCAGCGCGGCCTGGACGGCGGCCTGCGCTCCCGGGACCTGCTGGAGTTCGCCACCGTCGACGCCGCCCGGTCGTGCGGGCTCGACACCCGCACCGGCAGCCTCACCCCCGGCAAGGACGCCGACCTCGTCCTCCTGCGCACCGACGACCTGACCGTGTTCCCCGTCACCGACCCGGTCGCCACCCTCGTCAGCGCCGGCCACCCCGGCCTGGTGGACACCGTCCTCGTCGCCGGCCGCGTGGTCAAACGTGACGGCGTGCTGGTGGGCGTGGACCTGCCGGCGCTGAGGGCCCGACTGCTCGCATCACGCGACCGGATCGCGGCGGCCGCCGGCATTCCGCTCGACGGCACGTGGCGCCCGCGGCCACACAACAGAATGGGAAATTGACAGAGGCGGAATGATATGCCCTCGGTAACCCGCTGAAACCAGCTCCCTTTTCGCGGCAGTCAATTGACAGCAGGGTAGCGACATGCCCTCGATAACTCGCCGAAAAAAGCCGCGAGTTCATGGCTGCTCGGCGATTGACAGGGGCATTTTGATTGCCTACGGTCCCAGCCGTCAGGTCTTTATCGATCGCTCGATCGCACCCGAGGGTATTCATGACCACGCCTCCGACGTTGCCGAAATTCAGGCAGCGGTTGATCCTCGTCGTTCTCATGTCGTGCTCGCTGCTGATCTGGCTGGACAACACCGTCCTGAGTACGACCCTGGAGACCCTCGCGGACCCGGTCCGTGGACTGGATGCCAGTCCCGCCGAGCTCCAATGGGCGACGGGCTCGTACACCCTGGCCTTCGCGACCTTGATGTTCACCGCGGGTGCGCTGGGGGACCGCTTCGGTCACCGGGCCCTGCTCGTCACGGGACTGGTGGTCTTCGCCGGGTCCTCGGTGTGGGCGGCGTACGCGGGTGACGCGGGTCAGCTGATCGCCGCACGGGCGGCGATGGGCGTGGGCAGCGCGCTGATCATGCCCGCCGACCTGGCCATCCTCATGTGGACCTTCACCGGCCCCGCGCGGACGAGCGCCATCGCCGTCTTCTCGACATCCGCCGGCGTCGGAATGGCGGTCGGCCCGGTGCTGGCGGGGGTGCTCCTCGACCATTTCTGGTGGGGCTCGGTCTTTCTGGTCAACATCCCGGTCGTAGCGCTGACGTTGGCCGGGATCGCCGTGCTCGTGCCGAACTTCCGCAGCCCTGTCCGGCGACCGTTGGACCCGGCCGGGATGGTGCTGTCGATCAGCGGACTCGCGGCGTTGGCCTACGGGCTGATCCGTGCGGGGCAGGTGGCCGCCTGGAGCCGTACGGACGTCTGGGCGCCGATCGCCGTCGGACTGGTTCTGCTGGCCGTCTTCGTCCTCGTCGAACTGCGCATCAAGGTGCCGAGCTTCGACCCCAGACTGCTCGCGCAACGCACCTTCGGCGGCGGCAACGTGGCGCTCGGACTACTGCTCTTCACCGTGGCGGCCATCACCTTCTACAACGCGTTCTACCTACAGGGCACACGCGGCTTCTCGCCGACGGAGGCGGGCCTGGCCAGTCTCCCGACCGCGTTCGGCGCGATCGTAGGGGCACCCCTCGGCGCACGTCTGGTCCGTCGCTCGTCGCTCCTGGCCGTCACCCCCGCGTCGCTGGCCTTGGCGGCGCTGACCATGGGCGCGTACGGGTTCCTCGGACTGGACACCCCCCTCGTCCGGATCGAGCTCCTGCTGCTGGCCCAGGGGCTCTCGATCGGCATGGTGATCGGCCCGGTGACCGCGGCATTGATCAGCTCCCTGCCGTTGGAACGGGCCGGCGCCGGGTCGGCCGTCACCAACACCGTGCGGCAGACCGGCAGCGTGATCGGGATCGCGGCCGGCGGCACGATCATGTCGCTCGTCTATCGGCGCACGATCGAACCCGCGCTGACCGACCTACCCGGCCCGGTGCGAGACCGGGCGCGAGTCTCCGCCGAACAGGCCCGCCACGTCGCCACGGCGATCCACCGGCCCGCTCTTGCGCACGCCGCTGATGACGCGTTCATCCACGCGATGCACGTCGGTGCGGTCTGGATCATGCTCGCCGGACTCCTGGGAGCGGCTGTGCTGGTGCTCGCCTTGCGGCCGGGCGGAAGTCCCGGGGAGCCGGAGCCGGTGGCGGAACCGGAGCTGGAGCCGGTGACGGAGCCGGTCGACGATCGAGGAGGCAGCCGCGCCACGGCCGAGGCGCCCTCCCGTTCCGGGGCGGACGACCGGTCCGCCTGCGAGGGCGACGACGTGGGCAGCCACTGACACCATCGAGGAACGTCTTGGCGCGGTGCCGGTCCGCTGACTCCGCGACCTCGGCCGGCGACGGTGCGGGCGCCTCCGGAGCCCACGCCGTGGGAGTCGATCGCGTTCCGTGCGGTGGCCTGCGGTGGCCTGCGGAGCTGTCTGGAATGCCGTGCGATCTCCAGGAACTCACGCCTGAGCGCGGCAAGCTGAGCGGGGCTGTTCCGTCGCCACTTCATAAACGCCCCGGTGAATTCTGATCCTGCACACAGAAAGGGCCGCCCGATCGGTGTAGCCGTCCGGCGACCCCTCCGGGGACATGAAAAAGGCGGGGTCCGAAAACCCCGCCCACACACTACGGAACCTCAACTCACGGCCACACCAAGCAATAAGGCTGATGCCCCGCCTCATGCAACCGATGGCTGAAGTCCTGCCATTCGTGCAGCGATTGAGGGCGGGAGGGCGCTGACCTGGGGTTTCTTGGCGATGTGTGCGCTGACCAGGGGAAACGTCTCTCGGTAGTTCTCACTGGTCTACGCCGTTTCCCGGGCTCATGTGCCCTGGATGTGCCCTCGGGCTCTCACCAAAGGGCGCCCTGCTCGGCCGACGGGTTGGTGGTGGGAGGTGTCGCCGTCAGGGTCACTCGTGTCTTGACGTTGATGGCACGAGGATCCGTCGTCACGATGCCAGCGTCACGGAGTTGGCGGACGGTACTGATCACTTGGGCGGGCCGGTAGACGGTCTCCAAGAGGGCGTATTGCTTGAGCTCCGGGATCGTGAGCCCGTTGGGCGCCTCGGAGATGAAGTCGCGCAGGATCCGACGCAGCGGAGCCGTATCCGGTTCGAATTCGAGATCCAGCATCTGCTGTTGGGTGTCCCTGGGGTCGCGGTATCGGACGCCGTAGGAAGGGTCCACCTTCCACATGGCGTCCTTCATCTTCTCCAGCCCCCGTTCGTGCCGGGTGCCGAAGATCAGGTAGAGCTTCCGGCCGCCCTCGTCGACCATCTCGAAGTACAGCGTGTGCGTGAAGCCGGCCTGGCGCAGCGTGTCGCGGTAATGCTCGCGCAGAAACGTGAACTTGTGTGAGGAAGGCTGCTGGAAGACGGCTTGCCACTCCCGGTTGCCGAAGGCTTCGTCGCCGAGCTGACGGTGGCCGTCGTGGTTCTCGGCGAACCGGGTGAGGAAGCTGGGCTCGAAGGTCACCATCACTTCGGTGCTGGGATAACGCCCCAACTCGTGCAACAGCGAGTAGGGGATGTCGGGGCCGCCGAAGCTGTCCAGCAGGACGAAGAGAGGCTTCCCCAACGCACCGATGCTCCGAAGCTTCTGTATGAGGGCTGGGTGGAAGTCTCCGTGGCGTATGTCCACGGCCAGTCGGTTGGTGATGTCGTCCGTTTGCCGAGAACGGGCGAGTGCCATCTGGCGCTGTAACTCCTCGACGCGTCGGGCATCCTCTTCCATGAGGATTACGCGCATACGCTTCGGTGACCTGTGCAGAGCGTCGGCGAAGACGTCGTAGGCGATTACTGGGGACCCGGGCTCGCCCTGCCTGTAGACGCCAGCCCCTGCGAAACCTTCGGCGTAGCTGATCACGTCATGCCGTGACAGGAGAATCGGCGTCCATGCCTTTAAGTACTGCTTCAGTAAGTCATGTTTTGCCGCCGTGTGCGGATCGCGATCCCACACGGCATCCTTCGGTACAGCCACGACCGCTCCCCCTGCTCCTGTCGGCCCCGCTGGGGAGAGGGTCACACACTGTTGCCATAGGTCACCAGAGTGCGTACGGGTGTCTGCCGGAATTTGGCCGTTAATGTGCCGCCGCAGGCAGCCGAGGAGGCATCTCGTCCCAGGTCATTCCACTGAGCTCGCGGCCCCCTGATTTTGGGGTGCGGCCGCCCCATTGCTTGAAGAAGAACGGCACGTCTGCGTCGTTGCAGGCATTCCGGATGTCCACCAGCCACTCCTCTTGCACCGGCCGATGGCGGGGGCCCGACTCGCCGCCGGCGATGACCCAGCCGATGCCGTCCAAGCGCAAACCGCTGAGTGGGCCGAGCAAGGGTTCGCAGGACAAGAAGCGCACTACGGCGGGAACTTGTCGCAGGTCATCGACGCGGTCCAGATGATCTGCGTTTTCGACGGAGACTCCCATCCACAGGTTGGGGGGCCAGTCGAGTTCGTTTGCCACCCGTCGAAGCCTGCGGGCTCTCTTGGTCAGTAGCTGGTAGGTGTGCTGGGGTGTCTCCGCGATCACTTGGAAGACCTGCCGGACGAAGTCCAAGGGGACCTTGGCGTGGAAGAGATCGCTCATGGAATTGACGAAGACCATCCGTGGGGCCTTCCATTGGCGGGGGATGGCCAGGGCATCTGGGTGCGGGGTGAGACCGAAGCCTGGGCCGGATGTCCTTGGATCGCCGTCCGCCTGGTACTTGGCGACCCCCATGGCTTTCAGGCGCCTGGATAACGTCAGGGCGTAGCAGTTGTCGCACCCGGGGGAGACGCGGTCGCATCCTGTGGTGGGATTCCACGTCGCCTCGGTCCATTCGATCGAGCTGCGATCGCCCATGGGTCCCCTCCCGTAGCGGGCGGACAAGAGCCATCAGCGCTTGCCCACTCGGCGCTTCGACTGCGCTGCCTAACGAGCGACGTGCCGAACTGGCACGCGATCGCCCCCATCCTTCACGTCGAACGTATGTTCTGTGAAGGGGGTGTTGGGGTCGGGGGCGGTCATATGGTCGGCGTTCTTGTGTTCGGCCGGTGCACGCGGAGCCGACGCTGGGCCCGTACGAGCCGCTGATTGAGGCCGAGTATCCGCATTAGCTGCAACTGGGAAGGCTGGACCCCGGACGGGAACGCACAATGGTTCCGGCAGGCGCGCTCCGAGACGGGAGGCAAGGCCCATGGCGAGGAAGGCTGCCGGACAGGGCGGCGGGAGACGAGCCATCCCGGCGCCTGTGCGCTTGGAGGTGTGGGTGCGCAGTGGTGGTCGGTGCGCGATCTGCAACAGGTATCTGCTCGACGGTGGGATGACCGGCCGCACGGTGCGGCAGGGGGAGTTGGCGCACATCGTGGGCCAGCAACAGACCGCAGGCTCCCCGCGCGGTGAACACGACTTGGTGGAGCGCGACGCTGCTGACAACTTGATGCTGGTCTGTGCCGACGAGCACGACGAGATTGACGCTTCCGGCACCCTGGACGTTTTCACCGTGGAACGGCTGCGCGCGCTCAAACGCGCTCACGAGGACCGCATCAAGCATGTCACCGGGCTGACCGACGACCGGGCGACCACAGTGCTGCGGATGGTGGGCCGGGTGCGTGGCCAGGAAGTCGAGCTGACCCGACAGACCGCCGCTACTACGGTGATCACCTCTGGGGATCGGTTCCCGCTGTTCCTGGAGTCCTATGAGCGGCACGGCGTGGAGATCGACCTGCGCCACGTGGCCGGCGAAATGACGATCGATCTGCGTGACATCCCCGACGAGGAGACTGGAGGCTCGCCCTATTACCGGGCAGCGACCGCCGCTATCGACGAGGTCATCGACAACCAGCTCAACCGCGGCATCGCCCGCGACAAAGTCGCGCACTTGAGCGTCTTCGGTTTCGCCCGGCTGCCATTGCTTGTCTACCTCGGATCCCGTTTGGACGACACCGTGCCCACCGACATCTATCAGCGCCACCGCGAGGACGAGTCCTGGTCGTGGTCTTCGACAGCGCCGGTGGTCGGCTTCGCGGTCCACCTCGACGTAGACCAGCCGCCCGCGCATGAGGCGGTGCTCGTGCTGAACCTCTCAGGCACGATCCAGCCTGAGGAGGTTCCGCACCAGCTCGCCGGACTGCGCCGCTACCGCATCAGCCCTGTCGGTGCTGCCGCCGCGCCGGACGTGCTGCGCAATCGCGCTTCCTTGACTCAGTTCCAGGAGGTGTTGCGGTCGCTGTTCGCGGATCTGGAGGCCAGCGCGAAGCAGGTACGGCGCTTGCACGTGCTGTTCGCGGTGCCGCTCTCGGCCGGGGTGAGCCTGGGACGAGTACGCGACCGGCAGGTGCACCCGGCGCTCGTGCTCTACGACCGCACGCCGAGCGGATATCGACGGGCCTTGGAGATTCCCTGACGTACTGACACATCATGGCGAGCCGATAGCTCGTTGCTGCGTTCACCTTGGTGACAGCACAATCGGCCCAGTGCACGGAGGGCGGGTCAGGGCGCGGCCGGTGTCACGTCGTGGGGCAGGAAACGGTGGTGGGGCGATCCGGCGGCGTGAGGGAGCGCGACCAGATGCGTACCCGAGCCGGGAGTCATCAGGTGCATCCCCAGGAAGGACGTAAGTGTTCCGGCGATAGCGGCCAGGTCGGCCGATGACCCGTGGAAGGTGGGCACCGAACAGCCGCGGGTCGGTACAAGTTCGTCGCCGTCCGGGGTGTCCTGCCACAGGCGGTGGTAAAGCTCTAGGGCGGGGTCGGCCAGTACGATCTTCCCGGCGGCAGTGTCGATGCTGCTGGGCCCCTGTGCGGTGGTGGGCGCGGAGACGCTCAGCAGGCCCAAGGTGCCAGTGCGGGTGTCGGTGGCTACCTGAGCCAGGACCGGGTGGGGTCCCCCGTTAGCCGCGAGACGCTCCAGAATGTGGCCCATGGCAATGCTGACGGTCGCGTCGATAATGACTTCGGCGGCCGCCAGAGCGGCAGCGTCGGGCAGTACGCCGTCGTGGACGTGGATCGCGACGGTGTCATCCACTGCTCGCAGCCGTCGGGCCAGGGCCTGGGCTTTGGAGGCTCCGACGTCAGCCTCGACGTAGTTCTGCCGGACCAGCAGTCCGCCAGTGACTGTTCCGGGGTCGCAGACTGCCACCTGTGAGGCGCCGGCACGGACGACGAACTCGGCGATCCAGGAGCCAAGGCCGCCACAGCCCCAGACATGCACGTGTTTCCCCAAGAAGCCCCCGATGAGGCTCCCGTCATCGCGACGTGTGGTCACGGCAGGTCGTTCATCGGACACAGGGCACCATTCGATCAGTAGGTCCGAGCGGATCCGGGAGGCGTCGATGTTCAGCGCGGAACCCTGCTCGTGGGCCATGCGCCGCAGCGCATCCGCAGCGGGCGCCGGAAGACGTGCACCCAACAGATGGGGCGGGCCGCCCGCAGGGTGCGGGACCGCCAGGATCAGGTACTGCGGCGAGCCATCGGGGTTGCGGGCCGCACTGGCCGCGAGCGTGGTCAGGATCGCCGGAGACTGGGCGACCGCCTGTGGCAAGGTTCGCCGTTGGCGATCGAACGGAGGGTTGTCCACATAGGTCAGTAGCTCGGCAAAGGTGGAGCCGCCGCCGAGCGGCAGCGCGCCCGCAATGGTGATTACTGGCACCCGTACGGCCCCACCTTCCGGGGGCGGACTGTAGGCCAGGTCTAGGCGGTGCTCGGTGCGCGCGATCAGGTAGCCAGCCTGGATCCGCTGGTCGGGGCCCGGAACGCGTACGACCAGAGTCGGGGTGCCGGGCGTGTGGTGAAGTACTCCGCCGACGGCGTGGTACATCGCCTTCGAGGCGTCGAACTGACCCGCTGCCGCGTCCTTCAACCAGGACCACAGCCGGTTTAGATACGCCCGCATGCCCCCGCGCAGCGGATCCCACTCGCGGGCGGGGTTCAGGAAGATACACAACCGGCGCCCCTGGAGGACGTGCGGGTAGCCGGCGAACCTCCAGTGCTCGACTTCGACGGTGATTGCGGACAGCGGTGAGGCAGGCAGGGTCAGGACGAACTCCTCGTGCTCCTGCAGAACCAAGCCACCGTCAGCAGTGGCCAAGGAACCGGTTTGAAGCCGCAGCGTCACCCGGAGCACACCGTTCTGGCCGCGGGCCGGAACCCCCACCAGATGCAGCACGTCCGGCTGCTCGGCCGCCGCTTCGCGCAGCTCGGTCAGGGCCTGTTTCTGCCAGTCCGTCGGTGCGGGTCGGTTCCTGCTATTACTCACCCGGCGCGACCGGGCCGCGCGACGGCGGTGACCGAGGCGGCAGCCATAGGGAACTTGGCGCTGCTGGTTGCCGTGACCGGGGCCTTGAACTCGGGGCCGAAAAGGTCCTGCCACAGCCGCAGGCTCGTGTCCTTGTCCTCGGCGTGGTAGGCGTCGTCGATTTCGGCGGCGTGCTTGTGGATGCGGTCGCGGAAGTAGGAGTACGTGTTCTGCTCCCAACGGTGGTCGTAGGTCAGCCCAGACCCGGAGGGATCGGCGACCGAGGGCTTGATCTCGTTGGCCTGCAGATAGGCGTCCAGGTCACCGACGATGTGCAATAGAGCAGTGGGCACATCACGGTAGTAGCCCGGATCGGAGAACTTCTTGTAGGCATGGACTTGGTTGCCGAGCAGCGTCGTCAGAATCACCGACCGCGTCCCGGTGAACGATCCCTTGTGATCGCGCAGGAACTTCATCAGCCGGATGACCTTGCGCAGATTCCCCTGCGCGATCTGGTCCTGAGCGCGCATCCAAGTTGTGAAGCCCTGCGAGTCGGTGTTCTCCCAGGTGTCCTCGTCGCGGTTGACGATGACCTCTCGGCCGTCGACCAGCACCACGTAGGGAACGATGTCCACGTGCATGGAGTTGCTGTAGACCAGCCGCACGCATCGGCACTTACGCGAGTGCGGCATGTCCTTGTAGATGCTGTGCCGATGCAGGGCCGCATACACCTCCTCGATATACGTCTTGGGGCTCTGCGACCAGTCCGGGTTCTCGGCCATCAGCAGCATCACGTCAGCATCGAACTCCGTCCCGCCGACCGGGTCGATGATCGTGCGATGCGCCCATGAGCCCTGCGGAATCTTGCCCAGGATCAGCGAGCCGATCTCCTCATCCGCCTTCAGCGCCCGGTAGATCGCCTCCACCCGGGTATCGAGAAGGTCGAGTTTGACTTGGCCCAGGTTCACCGTGGTGCGCAGGAACTCATTGAAATGGTCGGCGAGCTGCATGGTTGTCCTCGGATTCGAACGGGCCGACCGCCCCGGACCACAACAGAGGAAGGGAGCTGACGGCGTAACACACTTGCCTCATCCAGCCTAGGCGTCACCACTGACATCACGCCGTCGCCAGCCCCAAGCGTCCCCGACGCCGTCGTCAACGAGAGCACAGCCGCGAGCATGGCAAGTTCAGCCGAACGCGACTCTGTGCCCTGGAGCCGCCCCCGTCGGGCGGCTGGGATCAGAGCCACACGCTCCAAGCGGTAGCAACAACAGCCGCCAGGAGGGCGATCGAGACCGTCCATGTAACTGCTGCTCGCGGGAAGGTCTGTTGTGATCCTCCAGTGATCTCAGCTCGGGCTGATCCGTGACGATGCGCGACGGCGACGGGCGCAGTGACGGTCACGGAGGAGTTGTCGCCAGTCGCGATGTTGATGTTCTGGAGGGCCTGCGCGACTTGGGCGGGCGTCGGATCGTGCTGGCCATCAGACATCGTGGCACGCAGTTCCCCGACCAACTGAACGAGTCGGGTACGCACCTGGTCGAGAACGCCTTCCAGCGCCGACGGGTGGACAGCCCAGTACAACTGGAGCACCTGGCGACGGGAGTTCTGGCTCATGAGCACGGCGAGATCGGCAGCCATGACGTCCCCGAGCTGCACGGTCTGGCCAGCACTTCTGGCAATGAGGGCCTCGATCTGGCCGACACCTTTTCCGAGGCGGAGTTCATTGCCCATGTCGTCGCGGGCGAAATCCGGGAGGTCGAACGTACTCACCGGTTGTTCCTTGAACTGGTACATACCGGCAAAGCCGTCCATCACCAGAGGGGCCGATATGCGTCGATAGTCGGGAATTGGTACGTCGCTACCCTCGTAGCCCCGGAGTTCGCGCAGCGCCCAGGCCCTCAGGGGGTCGGAGTGAGCGTGCCCGCCCAGGGCGATCACTTGGCGCAGGACCGGGGCGAGTGGACGTCTCTCGTCTAGGACATCCGCCTCCAGCCGGTCGAGGCGGCTTCTGCGGAGTCTCATTTCACGATCACGGTGGCAATGACGCCGGCGACGGCCGCGAGCGCCGCGACGGCGCCCCAGATGACAGTCGTGCGGTGCCACCAGGGCTGGGGAATCGTGGGCGCGGGCTCGTTGACGTTGGCGTTCGCGGTGCTGCCACCATCCGCCTTCGCGTTCGGCGCGACGATGTGGAAGGTGGAGTTGTCGCCTCCCGTGATGTTGAGGGCCTGCTGCGCGGCCGAGTCGATCTGGTTGGGGTCAGGGTTCTGCTGGCCAGGGGGCATGGCTGCTCTCACTTCCGCGACGAACTGGGTCAGACGGGTTCTGATGTGATCGAGGACGCCCTCGATGCTGGCCACGGAGACATCCCAGTGCAGAGACGTGATGTCGGCGGCTTCGTTGCCGAGACGATGCTGCTCCTGCGTCATCTGCAGAACGTACTCGGCGGAGCCGGGCGGGCTGAGGCGTACCACCCGGTCGCCGTGAGCGACTACGGCTTCGAGTTCTCGGACGCCTTGCCGAATCGGTGCGCTCTCCCCGATGCCGCGATCACGAGCAGGCTGGGGAAGTTGATGCGTGCTGATTCGCCGGGTGTTGCCCTGAATGATCTGGCCCGGAAGGTTGAGATCCACCACGACCTCGAGTGCTGCTGGCACCTTGCGGTACGGGGGCAGTTCATCCGTCGTCGTGTACCCTTCCAACTCCTTCAGCGCCCAGGCACGCAGTTCCGCATGGTGGGCGTAGCCAGCGAGCATGAGGCACTGACGGAGGGCGGTCGCGAGAGAGGCGGTGTCGTCCAGGACGGCGCGCTCAAGCTGCTCCAGCCCTCGGACGTCGGGTGTCGTCACGACATCCAGTCTGCACTGCCCCGCTGACAACGCCGGTTGACGGCGTTGTCCTGGTGCCACGTTCCCCTTTGGGCTGGTCAGCGGATGGCGCGGATCATCACTGTGAGGACCGGCGAGGCAGGTGACGGCTGGCTCTGCCCGATGTCCTCGTATCCCCACGACATATACAGCGTATGGACCTTTCCGTCGCCGGCGGCCGAGTTGACCATGAGCGTCACGTACGGCTCGTCACGGGTGGCGAGGAGGGCGCCATGGATACGCCGGGCAGTGCCAGTCTTCCGCCAGGTCGGCCGGACGCCGATCTCCTTCAGGGCCACGGCCGGTCGCTCGGTGTATTTCTCCGCCGGTGCGGGACTGGTGCGCTGCCAGTACCGGTCGCCGTGCTCGATGGTGTTGCCGTAGGCGTAGCCGACCGGATGTCCGTCCGCGTACGCGAGGACAGCAACGAACCCCGGCTCGGTGGCGTGCCGGTCCAGGCGCTCGCCGAACGCGGTGACCGCGTAGTTCGGCAGGTGCAGGAGCGGGGCGCGCACCTCGGCGTACACGTCGAGGAGGTCGCCTCGGACGGTGTCGAGGGTGGTGAAGGTGCGTAGTTCGATGGCGGGCGCCGTGGTCATGCGGCCATCCTCCAGGTGGCGGCGTGCTCGGTCCACGTCTGCACAGTGGTACTGCCTGGTGCGGTGGCTCGCAGTGCTGCGCCGAACTCCTGGAGCATGCGCGTTACTCGGGCGTGCTGGGTGGCGGCGTCGGTGGGGACCTTCATCGCGGTGGTCGTCGCGGCTTCCGGCGCGCCCTGGGCGAGTTGGGCGTGTGCGAGTCGGGTCGTGGTGATGGCCCTGGACCGGGCCATGTGGGGCCGGAGGGCCGACAGGCAGCGGTGGGCGTGGAACTCGGCGGTCGGGTAGTCGCCGAGCGCCAGGTACGCGGACAGCGCCAAGTGGTCCAGTTCGGCCTGGTCGTAGAAGGCGAGCATCCACACCGGGCGGTAGTCGGCGGGGTCGGCGCGCAGCATGGCGTCCTGGGCCTGTTCGAAGGCGCGGCGGGTACCGGTGGGGTCCTGTGCCGCGCCGTGGATGGCGCCCTGTCGGGCCAGGCCGAGGGACGCGAACAGGGGGTCGCGGCGGGTGAGGTGGAGGTTGCGGGCGACGTCGTTGGCGGCGAACGCGTCGGCAGGGCGACCCATGTGCCGGTACATGGTGCCCGCATGGCTCCAGATGCGGAACTTGATCGCTTGGTCGCCGGACATCTCGGCGAGGGCCTGGGCCTCGCGCATGTGCGCCTTCGCGTCGTCGTAGCGGCGGCCGTCGATGGCGGCCCACATCGCCGAGGAGCGGAAGGCGGCTGCGGAGGCGTAGAGGTTGCTGCGCACGCGCTGGGTGGCACTGCCGGCGTTCTGGAGGTTGAGCGCTTCGTCGGCGAGTGCGGCGGCCCGGTGCTCGATGCCGAGTTGGCCGCCGTGACGGTGGTCGCTGGCGATGAGTTCGGCGAAGCGCTTCTGCAGGCGGTCGACGTCGCTCATGCCGATACGGCGGGGAGAGGCGGTGCCGGGGGCGGCTGCTGCGGCGGCAGCCGCCGCGATGCCGCCGACGAGGGTACGGCGCTTCATGTCGGGGTCCTCCTGCTGCGGTGGGGCTGGGGTGGGCCGAGCCCGGCCCCATGGCACGAACCCTAGAGCGACGGCGGGCAGACCGCTGACGTCCTCAAGTGCCTTACGGGTAGCCGACTTTGGCCACTTGACCCGGCCCGATTTCCAGGCCCGGATCGACGAGCCGTCCAGGCCGCCAGGTCTCCCGGTCAGTCGCTCTAAAGCCCTGTTCACGGTGTCAGCAAGGCTGTTGGAGCTGTGGCCGTGTTCGGCCATCCACGCCTCAAGAACGGTGTTGCGCGTGGTGTCCATGTCCGCACGGTAGCTCTCACCTCCCCGCACCCGCCAGGTAAACGGAAGGTCAAATCGCCCTAGGTGGCTCCGTCGGGAGACCAGCTGATCGCCCTAACCAACCTGCTGTGAAAGGGAGTTGTGTGGTTGCTGGTTGCCCGTCACCCAAGTGCGGGCGGCTGTTGACCGGCCCGGGCCGCCCCTGACACCTGCCGAGGGGGCGAGCCGGGCGCCGAGACAACACGAAGGCCCCACGCCCAATGACGAGTCTCAGTACGCCAGTTCAGGCCGCCCCCACCGGCCACCCCGCCTACAGCCAGACCTTCCCGTGCGAGCCGTCCACGGCCGAGATCGGCCGCAAGCTCGTTCGTGACGCCCTCGGCGTATGGCACCTCGACAACCTCGCCGACCGCGCCACGCTGATCATCTCGGAACTGATCGCGAACGCCGTCAGGCACACCTCGTGCCACTCGATCCGCCTGATGGTCGGGCGGCCGAGCCCGGAACGGATACGGCTCGGGGTGGTGGACCGGGCACCTTCACGCCTGCCGGTCCTTGGTCCGCCCGATTGCGACGACGAGTCAGGGCGTGGCCTGCTCCTCATCGACACCGTCGCCGACCGCTGGGGCTACGACCTGCACGGCTCAGGCAAGTGCCCGTGGGGCAAAGAGGTCTGGGCCGAACTCCTCATCAAGGGCGACGAGTGAGCACCCCGGCCGCGTTGACCCAGCCTCTCCCGGACATCGCCCGCCTCCGGCCCCGCCAGCAGATGGCGATGGAGTGCGCCCACTGTGCCCGGTACCTGCGCGCGAACGGGCGAGTCCTGGGTGACGTGCGCCATCTGGGCCTGCCGTTCCGGCTCTGGGTCTGCGCACCCGACTGCCGGACGGTCGGCTGACCAGACTCCCGCCTCCGGTCGTGCGGTTCTGTGCCGTGCAGCCGGAGGCGGGCGCCACCACAACATCACAACCATTCAGAGGAGTTGGCATGACGCGCAGCACCGTAGTACCGAGCACCACCCTGGTGAGCCACCAGACCCCGGCGGCAACGGACGGGTTCGACCTCGACGTCTCCCTCGTCGAGATCGCCGACCCGGCGGGCCTGGTCAACCTGACCGACGACAACTGTGGCTCCACCTGCGGCGCCTGCACCACCAACGTCGCCTGACCCGAGGCTTCGGGCCTCTCCGGTCCGGTGCCGTCGCGCTCTACGGCGTGACGGCACCGCCCGTCCGTGCCTCGCCCAAGGAGGTAGTGGTGGCTGCTCCGCCCTCAGCGTTCCGAACCGGCACGACCGCTCTCGTACGAGCCGTTGCCCGGCCGACGCTGCCGTGCCCTCCGTTGCCTGACCTCGACGATCGCTCGTCCAACGGGTCGGCCGCCGGTATCGCGTGGCTGCGCGCGGTCTGGTCGGACGACGACGTCGTTGAAGCCCTGCGACACGCCAGCCCAGTCCTGGCCGCACAGGTACGGGGCGTGTGCACGTCCGGGAAGCCGTCTACGCGCGACGTGCGGCGTACGGCGCTGTCCGTGGCCCGCTACCTGCTGCGGTCCGAGCATCGGGCAACACCCTTCGGCTTGTTCGCCGGCGTGGCCACCGCGCAGTTCGGTCCGCAAGCGCGAGCAGGTTGGGGAGTGAAGCACGTGGCCGTTGGCCGCGCGGGGGCTGAGTGGCTGTACGCCCTGATCGAGCAGTTGGAGTCGTGCCCGGACTTGCTTGAACGGCTGCCTGTCGTCCTCAACAACACCGTGACGAGCCGAGGAGACCGGCTCGTCGTGCCGTTCCAGCCCGATGTCCAGGGTGACCGTACTCGCGCGGTCGAGGCGTCCGTGGCCCTGACCGCCCCTGTGCGCGCGGTCCTTGCCGCGACGCGGGCGCCGATCCGCTTCGGCGCGCTCCTGGACAAGTTCCGGGCGGATTTCCCAGAGGCCGGGCACGTGAAGTCGCGTGCTCTGCTGGGGGAGTTGATCCGGCGGCGGGTGCTGATCACGAGTCTTCACGCACCGAGCACCGAGACCGACGTACTCGGGTACCTGCTTGACCAGCTCGACGCGATCGACGCCGGAACCCTGGCCTCGGTCGCGGAGACAGTGCGCGAGCTGCGCGCTGTTCGCGAAGGTCTGGAGGAGTGCGCCACGCGGGGCGGCCGGGACAGCGTCGCGGATCAGATGCGGGAACTCGTGCCCGGACTGCGTCGCCACCCCGTTGCGCTCGACCTGCGCCTGGACTCGCAGATCGTTCTGCCGCACGCCGTAGCCCGAGAGGTCGAGCGCGCCGCCCTCATCCTGACCCGGGTGAGCACCCGCCCGTACGGGACCGCCGCGTGGAACGAGTACCACCAGCGTTTCTACGAGCGGTACGGCATCGGCACGATGGTGCCGCTCGCGGAGGCCGTGGCGGACAGCGGCACTAGCTATCCCGACGGCTACCCGGGCACTCCGGCCGGCGCGCGCCGGCCTCGCATCTCCGCCCGGGATGACGCTCTCGTACGGCTCGCGCAGGCCGCCGCGCTCGACGGCTGCGACGAGGTGCTCCTCACCGACGAACTAGTTACGGCCCTGGACACGGGTCCCGACGAGCCGCGGCTGCCACCGCACTTGGAGATCGGGGTGCGGGTACACGCAACCAGCCTTCGTGAGTTGCAGCGCGGGCGGTTCCGGCTGGAGGTCGTGAGCGTGTCACGCGGAGTAGGCGTCTCTACAGGCCGGTTCCTCAGCGTGCTGGCCCCCGGCGACCGTCAGGCCCTGGCCGCGGAGCTCGCTGATCTCCCAGCTGCGGACGGCAACACCGTGCCCGCACAGCTCTCCTTCCCACCGCTGCTCCCCGAGAGCGCCCACGTCACCCGCGCCCCGCAGATCCTGCCCACCGTTATCAGCCTCCAAGAACACCGAGCGCCCGGCGACGAAATCCTCAACCTCGAAGACCTGGCCGTGGCGTGCGACGGCCGCCGTATGTACCTCGCCGCACCCGAGCGCGGCCAGCGCATCGAGGCCGTCGGGATGCACGCGCTGAACCTGCGCACGCACACTCCGCCCTTGGCGCGGCTCCTCACCGAGCTGTCCCGCGCCCAGTGCGCGCAGGTCACCGTGTTCGACTGGGGTGTTGCAGCGGCGATGCCGTTTCTTCCGCGTCTGCGGTACGGGCGCACGGTGCTGGCCCCGGCCCGGTGGCGCCTGGAAGCACCCGAACTGCCCAGCCGTACACGCCCTCGGGCCGAGTGGGACACCGCGCTCACCGACTGGCGGGCCCAACGGCGGCTCCCCCGGCGGGTCTTCCTCGTTGAGGACGACCGGCTGCTGTTCCTCGACCTCAACCAGGCCGGCCACCGGACGTTGCTGCGCCAGCATCTCGACCGTACGCACCTGGCGGTGCTCGTCGAAGCCCCGGAACCCAATGCATATGGCTGGTGCGATGGCCGTGCTCACGAGGTGGTGGTGCCTCTCAAGGCGACCCGGCCTACGGCGTGGCCACCCTTGCCCGCTCCCACCCAGGCCCGCGCCCTCTCACCGGCCCAAATCCAGACACCGGCCGCCTCGTCGGTACTCTTGGCCACCCTGTACGGAGACCCCCGCCGCCAAGACACCCTGCTCTCCCGCCACTTGCCCGAACTCCTCGAACGACTCGGCGCCCCACCATGGTGGTTCATCCGCTTCCGGGATCCCGAACAGCACTTGCGCCTGCGCATCGAGCTCCCTGCTCCGGAGGCATTCGCCGAGACGGCTCGGACGGTGAGCGCATGGGCCGACGAGCTACGCGGCATCGGTCTGCTGGCCGACCTGCGCTACTCAACCTCCTATCGGGAGATGGGTCGTTGGGGCTCCGGTGCCGCGTGGGACGCGGCTGAGGAAGTCTTCCGGGCGGACTCGCGCGCAGTCATGGCCCAGCTCTCCCAGCCACGGCGGCCACACGAGCGCACGCTGGTGGCCGCCCACTCCGTCGCCATCGCTTCCGCGTTCCTCGGCAGCACTCAAGCCGGGATGCGCTGGTTGATCGACCACATCCCGCCCAGAGCCCCCTCGCCTGTACCCCGACCGCAGTTCACCGACGCGGTACGTCTCGCCGACCCTCGCGACGACTGGGCGGCCCTGCGCGCAACCCCCGGAGGAACAGCCATCGTGTCGGCGTGGGCCGACCGCAACGCAGCGCTCGCCGCCTACCGGACACACCTGCCCGGCCCGGACACCAAAGGCATCGCCATCGACGACGTCCTGACCTCCCTGCTGCACGTCCACTTCGTACGGCACATCGCGGTGAACTTCCCCGAAGAAGCGGTCTGCCTCTACCTCGCCCGCGCCGCTGCCCTGGCCTGGACAGCACGCGCCACCGGGAGGACATCGTGACCACCCACACCGCGCTCGACCTGGCAGCAGCCGTCGCCGACCAACTCGCAGACCCCCACACAGCACACCTTGCGCCAGCGATCGCCCATCGGCAGCACCTCGCCCATGGCCTTCCCGGCATCGCCCTCCTGCACATCGAGCGGGCCGCAACCGGACTGGGACCGTGGCAGCGCGCCCACGGCTGGCTCGCCGCCGCCTCCCGCGAACCGCTCACCAGCGGCCCCGACAGCCACCCCTTCTACGGCGCACCCGCCTTCGCCCACGCCCTGGCCCGCGCCGCCGATCACCTGCCCGGTGCCTATCAGCGCGCCCTCGACACTCTCGACCACCAGATGACGACCGATGTGAACCTTCGCCTCGACGCCGCACACCGCCGCATCGAGGCAGAACTCCTCCCGGCACGCGCCGAGTTCGACACCATCCGTGGCCTGGCCGGCTACGGCGCCTACCTACTGCGCCGCAACCCAGACGCCACCGTTCTCCGCGCCGTACTCGACTACTGCGTGCGCCTCACCCAACCGCTCACCCACAACGGCGAGTTGCTCCCTGGCTGGTGGACGGCCACGGGACCTTCGGGCCGCCCGGACGACCGTTTCCCCGGCGGGCACGCCAACAACGGCATGGCACACGGCATCGGCGGCGTGCTCGCGCTGCTGGCGCTCGCCGCCCGGCAAGGCACCCTCGTCAACGGCCACACCGAAGCACTGGGACGGATCCTGGCCTGGCTGGACCGCTGGCGAGAGAACACCGGCCGAGGGTCGACGTGGCCGTACTGGATCACCCGAAGTGATCTGAACGCAGGCCGACTTGGTCCGTCCGTACCCCGGCGGCCGTCATGGTGCTACGGCACCGCCGGTCTCGCCCGCGCCCAGCAACTCGCCGCGCTCGCCCTCGGTGACGTCGGCCGCCAAGTCGAAGCAGAGAACGCGCTCGTGGCCGCCCTCACCGATCCCGACCAGTTGAAAGCCACGACGGACAACGGCCTGTGCCACGGTTTCGCCGGTCTCGCCCACGTCGCCGCCCGCGCGGCCGACGACGCCCACCCCTCGACCGTCGGACGGCTCCGCGCTGCAATCCCCGCGCTCCTGGCCGTAGTTCACCCACCGGGAACCGACCCCGCACACGCCGCCTCGACGCTCATACGGGACGAGGAGCGGGGCCCCGGTTTCCTCGACGGCGCCGCCGGTATCGCCCTGGCCGTCCTCGCGCCCAGCACCGCCACACCGCCCCAATCCGCCTGGGACGCCTGCCTGCTCATCGCCTGACCGCATCGACCGAAGGACCTCCGCATGCCCCCGGACCGCGCCGACCGCTGGCAGCAACACAACATCACCTTCGCCGACCGCGAGGGCGCCCAGCGAGCCATCGCCGAGCGCTTCGCCCCCGTGCTGCTTGCGGCTGAAGCGGACGGCCATCTCACCGGCTGGTGGTTCATGAACAAGCAGCCCTGGCCGCTGCGATACGTCGCTGATGAGCCCTCACCCATCGTCGGAGCGCTGCTGAGTGAGCTCATCGACGACGGCACGGTCGTGTCGTGGCTGCCCTCCGTCTACGAACCCGAGACCGACGCCTTCGGCGGGCCCGAGGCCATGGACATCGCCCACGATCTGTTCCACCAAGACAGCCGCCATCTGCTCACCTACCAGCCCGGCCCGGAGCACCTGGGGCGTAGGGAGACCACCGTGCTGCTGGTGAGCGCGATGATGCGGGCGGCCGGTCTGGACTGGTTCGAGCAGGGTGATGTGTGGGCGAAGGTCGCCGCTCTCCGGCCGGCCACCACTCCTCCGCCCATCTGGCGGGTCGCCGAACTGGTGCCCACGATGCGGACGTTGATGACCGCCGAAGCCCGCGGACTGTGCCGCCCCACCGGCCCACTCGCAGGGCACGACGACTGGGTCTCCGCCTTCGAGAGGTCGGGCGCCGCACTCGCTTCCCTCGCCGCGCATACCGGACTCACCCGCGGCCTGCGAGCCGTCATCGCCCACCACGTGATCTTCCACGCCAACCGCGCCGGTCTCCCCCGGGACGACCAGAGCGCACTGTCCAACATCGCACGAGAGGTAGTCATGGGAACGAGTGACAACACCGCGTCGACCGACGCGGCAAACGCCGGCGTCGATAGCGTCAGCGCGGTGAACACCGACACGATCGCCACCCCCGCGGCGAATGCCGAGCGCCTCCGCAACGCTCTGGTCGACCAGCTTCGCGCGGACGGTCACGCCCGCACGCCCGCCGTCGAGACCGCGTTGCGGACCGTGCCCCGTCACGTGTTCGTGCCCGACGCATCACTCGAAGACGCCTATGCCAACGCACCGGTGCACATCAAGTACGACACCGACGGCACATCGATCTCCTGCGCCTCCCAGCCGGGCGTCGTCGCCCTCATGCTGGACCAACTCGACGTCCAGCCCGGCGAGCGCGTCCTCGAACTCGGCGCCGGCACCGGCTACAACGCCGGACTGCTCGCCCACCTGGTCGGCGAGAGCGGACACGTGACCACCCTCGACGTAGACGACGACCTCGTGGAAGGCGCCCGCGCGCACCTCGCCGCCGCCGGGATCACCAACGTCGAGGCTGTGACCCGCGACGGAGCACTCGGCTACGCCGAGGGAGCACCGTACGACCGGATCATCGCCACCGTCGGCGCACACGGAGTACCGCACGCCTGGCTGCAGCAACTCGCCCCCGGCGGACGGCTCCTCGTCCCCCAGCGACTCAAGGGCACGGTCTCCCGCTCCATCGCCTACGAGCAGCGCGACGGCCGATGGGTCTCCCTGGGCAGCGAGATGAACACCTTCATGCCGCTCAGGCGGGGCATCGCCGACGACGACCGCCGAACCATCCCCCTCAGCACCGACGGCACCGTACGGCTTCAGGCCCCCGCCAGCCAGCACGTCGACGCTGACGCCCTTGCCGGTGTCCTCGACCAGCCGCGTACCGAGGAATGGACCGGCATGACGGTCCAGGCCATGGAGTCGCCGGAGTGGATGGAACTGTTCGTCACCTGTTCCCTCCCCTCCGGCCTGATCCGAATGCTGTTCCCCCAGAGCGCCAAGGGCGCCCTGCTCACTGAGGACCCCTACCCCTCCTCCACCGCCGTCGTCGACAAGGGCGCCGTCACTTACCTGGCGCGGCGCCCGTCGAAGGAGAAGACCCCTGAGGGCGGCAAGCTCTGGGAGTTCGGGGTCATCGGCCACGGCCCCGGCAGCGACGAGCTGGCCGCGAAGGTCGCCGACGCCATCCGCGCCTGGGACCGTGAATACCGCAGCCGCGAGGCCAAGTTCGAGATCCAGCCCCTTGACGCCTCCGCCATCGAGCAGCGCCCCGGCCTCTTCTCTCTCGACACCCCGCTGAACCGCATCGTCGTCGACTGGCAGTGATGCCCAGCACGTAGCGGAAGGTGGCCGCCGGCGTACGGCTGGCGGCCACCGTCTCCTCACCAGTTCTCACTCACTCCCGGGGGAGTCGATGGACCCGCACGGACCCATAGCCCAGCGCTTCCCGCTCGTCGCCCGATTCCGGCCCGCCTGCCTGCCTCTGCCTCAGCGTGTACGCGCGCTCACCGACCTGGCCGACACCGCAGCGAACAAGACCGACCAGGGCCTCGCATCAGCCGTCTACAACCAGGCCGCGCTCATCGCCTCCGACCTCGGCCTCCCCGACCTCGCACGCAAGATGTGCCACCAGCACGCCGCCGCCTACCTCGACGCCTACCCACTGCCCGGCATGAGCGCGATCCGGGGACTGGAACCGGTCGTCAACCTCGCCCGCCTCCAGATCCGCGCCGGCCACGGCGACGACGGACGTCAACGACTGCTCGACCTGTACGCAGCCGTCGAGGCAGGCGCAGCGGCTCGGTTCGAGGGCGTCGCGGTACCGGCGGACCTCACTGCGACCGACGAGGACCGCCAGGAAGTCCGGGCGTGGCTGTGGCGCGTGCTCCTCGCCGACGGCACGCGGACCCTCACCACCGAGGGACGTTGGGCCGAGGCCCTGACACACATCGAAGCTCACCGTGGCGTGGGCAAGCGGATGCTCGACGGGCGCCAAGTCGCCGTACTGGCCGCCCTCGTTGAGGGTGACACGGCGCGAGCCACTGATCTCCTCACCGCCACGGTGCCCGGCGATCCATGGGAGCAAGCCGTCACCACAAGCCTTTCCGTCCTGTGCCACCGCGACACCGGGCAACCGTTCGACGGCCACCTGACGCGCCTGCTGACGACCTACTCCGAGCGGCAGAGCGAACCTGGGATGACCGTCTTCGACACCCGGCTCGGACTTACCGTCCTCGATGCAATCGGTTCCGCCGAGGCACCCGCCGCTCACCGCATCGTCGACGCCCTTCACCGCAGGATGACGGACGCCCAAGACGGTTACGCAGCCCGCGAGAACCTGGCGCACCCTCTGTTCACCATGATCGCCACGGACCGGCAAATACAGGACTGCCATGCACTGGTGCGTGTCTGTGCCCTGGGCGCAGGGATCATCCCGGACGGGCTGCAAGGAGAGCTGACGGCGGCTCTGCGCGCGAGCGACAGTGTGATCCGGGGAAGCCTCGCGCGCCTCTCCGAGCCCGGATATGCAACCTCTATGGAGAGAGCCTGATGGACGTACAGACTGGCAACCCTTTCCTCCAGATCGTGGTCTGCGCGGCTGGTGTCGCCGCCGATGTCGACAAGCTGATCACCGCAGCGCACGAGCGGCACTGGGACGTCGGCGTCGTGGCCACCCCGCAAGGGCTCGGCTTCCTCGACGTGGAAGCGGTCGAGGCGCAGACCGGCCCCCCTGTCCGCTCGGCCTGGCGATCCCCGGGCCAACCGCGCCCAGTTCGGCCTGCGGACGCGATCGCGGTCGCCCCGGCCACCTTCAACACCATTAACAAATGGGCCGCCGGAATCTCCGACAACCTCGCACTGGGCATCCTGTGCGAAGCATCCGCCATGGGCGTACCGCTCGCCGTGCTGCCGTACCTGAACTCGGCCCAGGCCGCCCACCCCGCGTACCAGCAGAGCCTGGAACGGCTACGCGGGATGGGCGTTCTGATCGGCTCGTACGACCCGCACAAGCCCAAAGCAGGCGGCGGGGCCGACCGTTACCGCTGGGAGGAAGCGCTGGAACTTCTCGCTCCCCGGTTGTCCGCGTCGGCGTAGTCAGCGCACTACTCCTTCAAGGACTCCGGAGACAAAGCTGATGGGGTCATGTGGGGCGGAGCAGTGGGGCGCTGCACGGTGCGCCGGGCGCTCCAGGCACCCAGGCTTCACGCTGCGGACGTACACGCACCTGCTGCCGTCCAGCGAGACCCGCACCCGCAAGGCGATCGACGACGCCTTCACGGAAACGGAAGCCGAGGCGGAAGACAACGGCGACGACCTGCCCGCCGACCAGGGCACACCAGCGCCCCCAGCGAAACTCATGTGCCCTCAATGTGCCCTGGCCGCCTGACGCCCCCGCCGGGCACATGAAAAAGGCGAGGCCCGAAGACCCCGCCCATCACCCACGAACCCCCAGCTCAAGGCCAAACAAGGCAATAAGGCTGATGCCCCGCCTCATGCAACCGGTGGCTGAAGTCCTGCCACTCGTGCAGCAGTTGGTACACATTGAACGCGTCCCGAGGCCCGCCCCGGTCCGGGACCGTCGACCAGATGAACGCTGCCGCGCCCACCGCTTCCTCGCCTATGCCGCGCAGGGGGTCGACGACCGTCATGGGGAGTTTGACGACGGCGTAGTCGGGGTGGAGGACGACCAGTTCCAGTGGGGGCACCTTGTTGAGGGGGACACCCTCGATGCCGGTGAGGACCATCGCGGCCATCGTCTCCGGCTTGATCTTGGTGAACATGCCGTTCATCCCGAGCTCGTCGCCGCCGAGTTCCTCGGGGCGCATCGAGATCGGGACGCGGGCCGCGGTCGCGCCGTCGGGCGCGCCGAAGTATTTGTAGGTCACCCCCACCCGACCACCATTCCTGCTCCCCGCCCTCAGCTGATCGATCCGACGTTCGATACGTCGCTCGTCGCGTTCCGACTCACCGGAACCCGAACCTGCGCCCGAACCCGAGCCCGAACCCGCATTCTGCCCCTGCCCGCCGTGCCGTGCCTCGGCGGCCTCCTCCGCGTCGCGCCGGTGCTTCCCCCGTTGGGCACGCCGAGGACCCAGGTCGTCAGTCCCCTCGCCCAGTCCGCCACCGCGATGCATATCTCCACCCGACTGCTTTTCCAGGACGCGTGACCCTCGCCGCGCAACCCGATCATCGTGTCAGTGACCTCCCCCACGGCCGCCCGCCGAAACGTGCGCTGAAACACCTGTCCGCAGGATCTGCGCAAGCCCTGAACACCGGCGCCCGCATGAGCTGTGTGTGTCTGTGTGTATCAGGTTCCAGTCTCGCAGATGACGGGGGCCCGGCGACTGGTTGTCCCGCCGGGAACGGGCCCGGGGCTCGTCCGTGACCCTGGCCTACCCTGAGGAGGTCACTGAGTAGCCGGAGTCCGAGAAGTCGGAGAAGTCGCAGGTCATGAGCGAAACGCCAAGCGAAACGCCAAGCGAACTGGCAAGTGCGTCGCCAAGCGCACTGCCCTATCCATACGAAGCGCCCGTCTCGCAGGCTCTTTTCGACCGTGCGTCGGTCGTCACGCCGGGCGGCGTGAACTCCCCGGTGCGCGCCTTCCGTGCCGTGGGCGGCACGCCCCGGTTCATGGTCTCCGGCGACGGTCCGTACCTGACCGACGCCGACGGGCGCGAGTACGTCGACCTCGTGTGCTCCTGGGGGCCGATGATCCTCGGGCACTCCCAGCCCGACGTGATCGCCGCCGTGCGGGACGCCGTCTCGCGCGGGACCTCCTTCGGCACTCCCGGTGAGGGCGAGGTCGCGCTCGCCGAGGAGATCGTCGCCCGGGTCGAGCCCGTGCAGCAGGTGCGGCTCGTCAGCAGCGGTACCGAGGCAACCATGTCCGCCATCCGGCTCGCTCGTGGGTTCACCGGGCGGCCCAAGGTGATCAAGTTCGCCGGGTGTTACCACGGTCACGTCGATGCCCTTCTTGCTGCCGCAGGCAGTGGCGTCGCCACCTTCGCGCTGCCCGACACCCCCGGCGTCACCGGCGCCCAGGCCGGCGACACGATCGTCCTGCCGTACAACGACCTCGAAGCCGTGAACGAGGCCTTCCATCGGCATCCCGGTGAGATCGCTTGCGTTATTACGGAGGCTTCTCCCGGGAACATGGGCGTCGTGCCGCCTGCCGCCGGGTTCAACCAGGGGCTCAAGGACGCCTGCTCGAAGAACGGTGCCCTCTTCATCTCCGACGAGGTCATGACCGGCTTCCGGACCAGCCGGGCCGGGTGGTTCGGGATGGATGGCGTTGTGCCCGATCTCATGACCTTCGGGAAGGTCATGGGTGGCGGCTTCCCCGCCGCCGCGTTCGGCGGGCGCGCCGACATCATGGGGTACCTCGCTCCCGCCGGGCCCGTCTACCAGGCCGGCACCCTCTCCGGTAACCCCGTCGCCACCGCCGCCGGCCTCGCCCAGCTGCGACTCCTCGACGACGCGGCCTACGACACGATCGACGCCGTATCGGCGCAGATCCAGTCGCTCGTCACCGAGGCGCTCAGCAAGGAAGGTGTCGCGCACCGGCTGCAGAACGCCTCCAACATGTTCTCCGTGTTCTTCACGGACCGCAGCGTGCGCAACTACGAGGACGCCAAGGCGCAGGAGTCGTACCGCTTCACCGCCTTCTTCCACTCGATGCTGGCGAGCGGGATCTATCTGCCGCCCTCGTCCTTCGAGTCCTGGTTCGTTTCCACGGCCCACGACGAACGGGCCATCCAGCGGATCGCCGACGCCCTCCCGGCGGCGGCCCGAGCGGCGGCGGAGGCCACCCGATGAGCAGCAGCGCCACCAGTGACATCACCGTCGTGCACGTGATGCGGCACGGTGAAGTCGCCAACCCCGACGGGGTGTTGTACGGGCGCCTGCCCGGCTACCACCTCTCCGAACTGGGGCGGCAGATGGCCGACCGGGTCGCCGAGCACCTCTCCGCCCGCGATGTCACGCACGTCGTCGCCTCCCCGCTGGAGCGCGCGCAGGAGACCGCCACGCCGATCGCCAAGGCGCACGGGCTCGACCTCGCGACCGACGGGCGGCTCATCGAGGCCGACAACGTCTTCCAGGGCAAGACCTTCGGGGTCGGCGACGGGGCGTTGAAGAAGCCGGGGAATTGGCAGTATCTGGTCAATCCGTTCAAGCCGTCCTGGGGTGAGCCCTACGTCGACCAGGTGGTGCGGATGATGGGGGCGCTGGACGCCGCCAAGGACGCCGCCCGCGGACACGAGGCGGTGCTGGTCAGTCATCAGCTGCCGATCTGGATCGTGCGTTCGTACGTCGAGCGGCGGCGGTTGTGGCACGACCCGCGGAAGCGGCAGTGCACGCTCGCGTCCCTGACGACCTTCACCTACCGGGGCGACAAGATCGTGTCCGTCGGCTACACCGAGCCGGCCCGTGATCTCGTCCCGGCCCATCTCCTCGCCGGCGCGAAGCCCGTGAAGGGGAAGGACAAGGCGTTCGGCGCCTGAGTATCACGGTCCGATCACTCGTCCGGGCCAAACGTCGAGACAGCTCTGTGACATTTGTTTCGGAACCCGGATGGTTCCCGGCGAACTTTCCCGCCCGTCGCGTCCTCTCACAGGTAGACCACAGAGGATGCGACGGATGGGGAAGCAATGCGGAGTCTCACTCGACGGGGAGCGCTCGGAGTCGGTGCGGGCGCCGCGGCGGCCGTAGGACTCGCGGGGTGCGGGACGCTCGGCTCGGGCGGGTCCGGCTCCTCCGGCGGTTCCGGGAACGGCTCCTCCGGTGGTCCCACCAAGTCCCTGGAGCCCCGGGCCAAGCCCATCGGTGACGGCTCCACGTCCTTCACCGGCAAGCAGCCGGGGCAGCCCGCGAAGCCCGTGCCGCTGGAGGCCGGGCAGACCCCGCCGCAGTTCGTGATCTTCTCCTGGGACGGCGCGGGCGAGGTCGGCAACGGACTGTTCCCGCGCTTCCTCGACCTCGCCAAGCAGCACGGCGCGAGCATGACCTTCTTCCTCTCCGGGCTCTATCTCCTGCCCGAGTCGAAGAAGCGCCAGTACAACCCGCCGAACAACGCGCGCGGCGCCTCCGACATCGGCTACCTCACCGACGAACACGTCAAGGCCACGCTGACCAACGTCCGGCGCGCGTGGCTGGAGGGCCACGAGATCGGCACCCACTTCAACGGCCACTTCTGCTCCGGCTACGGCACCGTCGCCAACTGGACGCCCCAGCAGTGGCGCAGCGAGATCGACCAGGCCAAGTCCTTCGTGAAGGAGTGGCGCACCAACACCGGCTGGACGAACCTGCCGTCCCTGCCCTTCGACTACGAGAAGGAACTCGTCGGCGGCCGTACGCCCTGCCTGCTCGGCCAGGACAACCTGCTGCCCACCGCCCGCTCGCTCGGCTGGCGCTACGACGCCTCCTCGCCCGGCGGCCGTCAGGTCTGGCCCGTGAAGCGGAACGGGGTGTGGGACTACCCGCTCCAGGCGGTCCCCTTCCCCGGGCACAGCTTCGAAGTCCTCTCGATGGACTACAACATGCTGGCCAACCAGTCGGTCAACACCACCAACGCGCCCGCCTACAACTACCCCGGCTGGCGTACCCAGGCCGCGCAGGCCTACATCTCCGGCTTCCAGCGGGCGTACGAGTCCAACCGCGCCCCCTTCTTCATCGGCAACCACTTCGAGCACTGGAACGGCGGCATCTACATGGACGCCGTCGAGCAGGCCTTCAAGCACATAGCCCAGTTGAAGGAGAAGGGCGAGGACGTACGGCTCGTCTCCTTCAAGCAGTTCACCGACTGGATCGACGTGCAGAAGCCCGAGGTGCTCGCGAAGCTGCGGACGCTGGATGTCGGCCAGGCACCGGCCGGCGGCTGGAAGTCCTTCCTGGCCGCGAGCCCCAGCAGTTCCTCCAGCGCCTCCTCGACCGCCGGCTGAGACGCCGCCTGAAATGCGGGTTTCCGCCCGCTGGGCGCCCTTGAGGGGGGCGCGCAAGATCCCCAGAACGGGCATGCGAAACTTTTCACATGAGTGCCGCCAGTCGCGCCCGTAGCCGCGCCGCCCTGTCGACCGCCGGTGTCGCCGTCGCCGCGTTGGTGCTTTCCGCGTGCAGCTCCGGAGGTACCTCCGGAGGCTCGGGCAACACCAACTTCATCACCGGCTCCGACGGCATCGCGACCGTCAAGAAGGGCGACCGCCAGGCCGCCCCCGACCTGTCCGGCAAGACCATCGACGGCAAGACGCTCGACACCGCCGACTACAAGGGCAAGATCCTCGTCGTCAACGTGTGGGGCTCCTGGTGCTCCCCGTGCCGCGCCGAGGCGGACAACCTGGTCCAGGTCGCCAAGGCCACCGCGGACAAGGACGTCCAGTTCGTCGGCCTCAACACCCGTGACACCAGCACCGAACCGGCCGTAGCGTTCGAGAAGAAGTACGCCGTCCCGTACCCCAGCCTGTACGACCCGACGGGCAAGCTGATGCTCCGGTTCAAGAAGGGCACCCTCAACCCGCAGGCCATCCCGTCCACGATCGTCATCGACCGGGACGGGAAGATCGCGGCACGCGCACTCCAGGCACTCAGCGAGGACAAGCTCCGCGAGATGCTCGACCCGGTCATCGCGGAGAAGTGAGCTGACGTGCTGCTCGCGGCATCAACAGGCCTGAACCACACGGTCTACAGCGGGGCCCTGCTGCTCGCGCTGCCGATCGCGGTGCTCGGCGGACTCGTCTCCTTCTTCTCGCCGTGCGTCCTGCCGCTCGTCCCCGGCTACCTCTCCTACGTCACCGGAGTCAGCGGCACCGACCTGGGCGACGCCCGGCGCGGACGGATGGTCGCGGGTGCCTCCCTCTTCGTCCTCGGCTTCACCGTCGTGTTCGTCTCCGGCGGGGCGCTGTTCGGCTACTTCGGGCAGACGCTGCAGGAGCAGCAGGGGGTCATGTCCAAGATCCTCGGCGTGTTCATGATCGCCTTGGGCATCTTCTTCATGGGGCTGATGCCCTGGCTGACCCAGCGTGAGTTCCGCTTCCACAAGCGACCGGCCACCGGACTCATCGGAGCCCCCGTGCTCGGCGCGCTGTTCGGGATCGGCTGGACGCCCTGTATCGGCCCCACGCTCGCCTCCGTGATCGCGCTCTCCTCGCAGCAGTCGAGTGCCGGTCGCGGCGCCATACTGACCGTCGCGTACTGTCTCGGCCTGGGTGTCCCCTTCGTCCTCACCGCGGTCGCGTTCCGCAAGGCCCTCGGTGCCTTCGGCTGGGTCAAGCGCCACTATGTCTGGGTGATGCGCGTCGGCGGCACCATGATGATCGTGACCGGCGTGCTGCTGCTCACCGGCGCCTGGGACGCGCTGGTGCAGGACATGCAGGGCTGGTCCGACGGCTTCACTGTAGGGATCTGATCGATGAGCAAGACGACCACGGAAGCGCCCGAGAACCCGGCAGGTGAGGACCAGGACCTCGGCGCCGCCGGCTCCCAGCTCTCCACGGCCCCCGTCGAGACCGCCATGCCCGGCTCCTTCGGCGGCAACCGCAGGCCCGGCCTCACCGGCTGGCTCGCCTGGACCGGTCGCGAAGTGCTCGGCTGGGCGCGCTGGTTCTGGCGCCAGCTGACCTCGATGCGGGTCGCGCTGATGCTGCTGTTCCTGCTGTCGCTCGGCGCGGTCCCCGGCTCGCTGATCCCGCAGTCCGGCACCGACGCGCTGAAGGTCTCCGAGTTCCAGGACGCGCACAAGACGCTCGCGCCGATCTACCAGAAGCTCGGCCTCTTCCATGTCTACGGCTCGGCCTGGTTCGGCGCGATCTACGTCCTGCTGTTCGTCTCCCTCATCGGCTGCATCATCCCGCGCACCTGGCAGTTCGTCGGCCAGCTCCGCGGCCGGCCGCCGGGCGCGCCCAAGCGGCTCGACCGCCTTCCCGCGTACGCCACTTGGCGCACCGCCGCCGAGCCCGAGCAGGTCCGCGAGACCGCGCTGGCCGTGCTGAAGAAGCGGCGCTTCCGTGCGCACGTCGACGGTGACGCCGTCGCCGCCGAGAAGGGCTATCTGCGCGAGACCGGCAACCTGCTCTTCCACCTCGCGCTGATCGTGATGCTGATCGCCTTCGCCTGGGGCCAGCTCTTCAAGTCCGAGGGCGACAAGCTGATCGTCGAGGGCGACGGCTTCTCCAACACCCTCACCCAGTACGACGACTTCAAGTCCGGCAACCTCTTCAGCGACGACGACCTGGTGCCCTTCAGCTTCAACCTGAAGAGCTTCACCGGCACCTACGAGCGCACCGGCCCCACCCGCGGGACCCCCCGCACTTACCAGGCCGACATCACCTACAGCGTCGGCGCCTACGGCAAGGCGGAGAAGCACACCATCAAGGTCAACGAGCCGCTGGAGATCGGCGACTCGAAGGTCTACCTCGTCAGCCACGGCTACGCCCCGGTCGTCACCGTCCGGGACGGCAAGGGCAACGTGGTCTACCACCAGGCCGTGCCGCTGCTGCCGATCGACTCCAACGTGACCTCGCAGGGCGCGATCAAGGTCCTCGACGGCTACAAGAACGCCCAGGGCGTGTCCGAACAGCTCGGCTTCGCGGCCCTGTTCGTGCCGACGTACGCCAAGGGCAGCGGCACGATGTTCTCCCAGTACCCCGGCCTCGACTACCCGGTGCTCAACGTGACCGGCTACCACGGTGATCTGGGCGTCAACTCGGGCATCCCGCAGAACGTGTACCAGCTGGTCACCAAGAACCTGAAGCAGTTCAAGGACGCCAAGGGCAACATCCTCAAGGCCCAGCTGCTGCCCGGCGAGACCATGAAACTGCCCAACGGCGCCGGGTCGATCACCTTCGACAAGCAGATCAAGGAGTGGGCGGGCTTCCAGGTCGTCCAGCAGCCCGGCACCACCTGGGCGCTGGCCGGCGCCCTCACCGCGATCTTCGGCCTGGCCGGCTCCCTGTTCATCCAGCGCCGCCGCGTCTGGGTGCGGGCCACGCGCGGCGCCGACGGGGTGACGGTCGTCGAAATGGCCGGGCTCGGCCGCAGCGAGTCCGCGAAACTCCCCGAGGAACTCGGCGACCTGGCCGCACTCGTGCACGACCGGGCCCCGACGAAGACGGACGGGGGCTCGACGAAGTCCGACACCGGCTCGCCCACGCCCGGCACCGCCTCGGCGAAGTCCGACCAGGACTCGGCGAAGTCCGACGAGGCCCCGACGAAGTCCGACGGGCGCTCGCCCAAGCCCGACACCGGCTCGACCACGTCCGAGACCCGCTCGCCCACGCCCGGCACCGGCTCGACGAAGACCGACGACGACCCGAAGACCCCCGACTCCGACGCCGACACCCACGACTCCGACTCCGGCGTCGAACCGCCCGTACCCGCCGAAGGGGCTGAGAAATGACTCTCGCCGCCGCAACCGACATCGCCTCCGTGACCAATCTGGCCGCTGCCACCAACGAGCACCTGGCCAACCTCAGCAACACGCTGATCTACTCCTCGATGGCCGTCTACACCCTGGCCTTCTTCGCGTACATCGCCGAATGGACCTTCGGCAGCCGCAGCAAGATCGGCCGTACGGCCGCCGCGCTGACCGGTGCCGCCGCGAAGAAGGCGGACGCCCCCGCCGTCACCGTGCAGAACGCGGGCGGCACCACCGTGCTGGAGCGGCCGAAGGTCGTCGTACGGGCCGCGTCCGGTTCGCGCGACGTGCCGGACGGTCCCGGCGCGCACGGCGGGGACGAACAGGGCGACCTCTACGGCCGTATCGCCGTGTCCCTCACGGTGCTTGCCTTCCTCGTGGAGCTGAGCGGCGTCATCGCCCGTGCGGCCTCGGTGGAGCGGGCGCCCTGGGGCAACATGTACGAGTTCAACATCACCTTCTCCACGGTCGCCGTCGGCGTGTACCTCACGCTGCTGCTGCTCAAGAAGAACGTGCGCTGGCTCGGCCTGTTCCTGGTCACGACGGTCCTCCTCGATCTCGGTATCGCCGTCACTGTCTTGTACACCGCCAGCGACCAGTTGGTTCCCGCCCTCCACTCGTACTGGCTGTACATCCACGTCTCGACGGCGATCATCTGCGGCGCGGTCTTCTACGTGGGCGCCGTAGGCACGCTGCTCTACCTCTTCAAGGACTCGTACGAGAACAAGCTCGCCACCGGCGGCAAGCCCGGCGCCTTCGCCACCTCCGTGATGGAGCGGCTGCCCGCCTCGGCGAGCCTCGACAAGTTCTCCTACCGCGTCAACGCGGCCGTCTTCCCGCTGTGGACGTTCACGATCATCGCGGGCTCGATCTGGGCCGAGTCGGCCTGGGGCCGCTACTGGGGCTGGGACCCGAAGGAGACCTGGGCGTTCATCACCTGGGTCGCCTACGCCTGCTACCTGCACGCCCGCGCCACGGCCGGCTGGAAGGGCCGCAAGGCCGCCTACCTGGCCATGATCGCCTTCGGCTGCTGGATCTTCAACTACTACGGCGTCAACATCTTCGTCACCGGCAAGCACTCCTACGCGGGCGTGTAAGCCGCGCCCCGAAGCCGCAACTCCCTTACGGCGAAGGCCGGTTCCGTGTGACATGGGTCACCGGAACCGGCCTTCGTCGTCCGGACAGGTAGAAGGGTGTGGATACGAATCCGAGGTTTCCGAGGTTGAGGAAACGCATCCGCGCGGGGGACCACGACGCCTTCGGTGAGCTCTTCGACGCGTACGCACGCTCCGTCTACAACCACGCCTTCCGGCTCACGGGAGACTGGGCGCAGGCCGAGGACATCGTGTCGCTGACCTTCCTGGACGCCTGGCGCCTGCGCGGCAAGGTCGACGAGGAAGGCGGTTCGCTGCGGCCCTGGCTGCTCGGCATCGCCACCAACGTCACGCGCAACACCCGCCGCGCCGCCCGAAGACACGCGGCTGCCGTGTCCCGGTTACCGCGTGACGAGGTCGAGCGCGACTTCGCCGACGAGGTCGCCGCCCGCCTCGACGACAAGGCCGAACTGGCCCTCGTACGCACCGCGTTGGCCACGCTCCGCCGCGCCGAGCGCGAGGTGCTCGCCCTGTGCGTGTGGTCCGGGCTCGACTACCGGGCGGCGGCCGAGGCGCTCGGGGTGCCCGTGGGGACCGTACGGTCGCGCCTCTCGCGGGCGCGCGCAAAGCTCGCGAAACATCTTAAAAGTGCGGAACTCCCCTTGGGGGACGGACAGATGAAAGGTGACCGCGGCAGTGCGGTCGGGCCCCTGAGGGAGGACAAGCGATGAACCAGCTCCCGGAACTTCCCGAGAGAGACCTTCCGCCGGGCCGTCACCGACTCCTCAAGGAGCATCTGATGACCGAGATCCGGCACGAGACCGCAACCATCGGGGAGGGTGCCCCCGTGCGGAACAAGTGGCTGCGGCCCGCGCTCGCCGCGACCGCCGTCGCCGCCGCCGCGGCCGTCGCCTTCGTCGTCCTGCCGTCCTCCGACCCGGGTACGCCCGCGCGCCCGCCGAGCAGGTCGACGGCGGCGCTCCTGGAGGACATCGCGCTCGCGGCCGAGCACGAGAAGTCCTACGGCACGGTCCGCGACGACCAGTTCGTCTACGTGGAGAGCAAGGTGTCGTACACGAGCTCCGGGGAGGGAACGAAGACCACGATCGAGCCGCTGCACCGCCAGGAGGTGTGGATGTCGGTGGACGGCCTGCACACCGGGCTGGTGCGGCAGGCGGGCATGGGGGAGCACTCCGTGCCGCCGGACGTGAAGCCGGGCAAGGCCGGCTGGGACGTCTCGTCCTTCTACAACCACGTGAGGACACTGCCCACCGACGCCGACGCG
Source organism: Streptomyces sp. NPDC050508 (assembly GCF_040655155.1). Lineage (NCBI taxonomy): Bacteria > Bacillati > Actinomycetota > Actinomycetes > Kitasatosporales > Streptomycetaceae > Streptomyces > Streptomyces sp. NPDC050508. Next base: position 192,170 of record NZ_JBFAJJ010000014.1, on the reverse strand, counting down.
ATGTACGACTACCTGGCCACGACCGCCCCGAAGTACAGCGGTCAGGACAAGAATCAGGCCATGTTCGTGCTGGTCGGCGATCTCCTGCGGGACTCCATCGTGCCGCCGAAGCAGAGCGCGGCACTGTTCCGGGCGGTGGCCAGGATTCCCGGCGTGACGACGGTCGCGCACGTGACGGACGCCATCGGCCGGCCCGGTGTTGCCATCGCCCGCACCGACCCCGACAACCCGCTCCGGGACGAGTGGATCTTCGACGCGAAGACCCATGAGTTCCTGGGCGAACGCGAGGTGGCCACCAAGGACAACGCGGGCGTGAAGAAGGGCGCGGTCACCGCCGACACCGCCATCCTGCGCCGAGACGTAGTCGACAAGGCGGGCGAACGCCCGTAAGCGGAGCCGCAGTTCTGCCGCCGGCTCAGGCCGGCGGCAGGCACTCCTTCGCCGGCGGCTTCCCCTTCGGCCAGGCGATCCTCACGAAGCGCGAGCCGCATCGCGTCGTAGGCAGGGGGAGTTGTTTCGGACCAGGTCGGGTGGTGTCCGTTGAGTTACGAAAATGTCGGAACGTGCCCGGGTTTTCGGCTCAGTCGACGGTGATCGAGTCCAGCTTCTCCCGCAGATAGACATGCGAGTCGACGGCCTCGTACGCCACCCGCCCGACCGGCGCGGGCAGGGACTCCACGAGTGTGCCCGGGGTGCACTCGCCGAAGTAGACCAGCGACATCAGCTCCTCGGCGGGCGCGTCTGCGGGCGGCGGCAGCACCCGGTGCCGCCCGGACCGCCACCGGTCACCGGTCCAACGGGCCATCAGATCCCCGATGTTGATGGTGAACGCCTCCGGATCGAACGGCGCGTCCTCCCACCCTCCCTCGTCGGTGAACACCTGAAGTCCCCCCTTCCCGGCCTGCCGGTCGAGGATCGTCACCGTCCCGAAGTCGGTGTGCGGCCCGATCCGGAACTGCCCCGGCTCCGGCTCCCCGACGACCTCCGTCCCCGGGTACCAGTTGATGTTGAACCCGTACGTCGGGTGGTCCATGTGCTGGGAGAAGAAGTCGGGTTCGAGCCCGAGCGCGACCCCGAGCAGCGACAGCAGCTGCTTCTCCAGCTCGCCCATGCGATCGAGGTACTCCTCGCAGAGCGCCTGAAGCCCCGGGATCTCCGTCGGCCACACATTGGGCGCGTACCACTCGGCGTTGATCGCCGGGTCCTCGAAGGGCCGGTGCGTGGCGAAGGTCAGCGACTCCTTCAGGTCGGGCGGGGTCTCGGTCCCCTCCGAGTACCCGTTGGCCTCGGCCCCGGGCCCGAGCCAGCCACGCCCGCCGACCTTGGCGGAGTAGGGCTCTTTCACGTCGACGGGAAGCGCGAAGAAGGCACGCGAGGCCTCCCGGATCCGGGACCGCAGGTCCGGGTCGACCCCGTGCCCGGTGACCAGCAGGAACCCGGCCGTCTGGAGGGCGTCGTCGACGGTACGGGCGATCTTCTTGCGCGTCTGCTCGTCCCCGTCGATCCAGGGCCCGAGATCGATGGTCGGGATGCGGGGTTCGGTCTGGGGCTCAGTCACCAATGTCCTCGTTCCACAGTGCCGGATGGTTCTTGATGAAGTCGCGCATGAGCGAGGTGCACTCCTGGTCGTCCAGCAGCACGATCTCCACACCGTGCTCGGCCAGCCAGTCGTGCCCGCCGTGGAAGGTGGCGGCCTCGCCGACGACGACCCGCGAAATACCGAACTGCCGCACCAGACCGGAGCAGTACCAGCACGGCGAGAGGGTGGTGACCATGGTCGTCCCTCGATACGACCGCTGCCGTCCCGCCGCCCGGAATGCGGCCGTCTCCGCGTGCATCGAGGGGTCGCCGTCCTGGACGCGCCGGTTGTGGCCGCGCCCCAGCAGGGTGCCGTCGGCGCCGTAGAGCGCGGCGCCGATCGGGATGCCGCCCTCGGCGAGCCCGGCGCGGGCCTCCGCGACGGCGGTGCCGAGCCAGGCGTTCGCCTGGGCCTGATCCAAAGGCTTCATGTCTTCACTCTCCAGTGGGCGAAACACGAGGGCAACGTGCGGAAAGTACTCTCCCCGCAACCCGTACCCGGACGAACTGTCAGCGCCCCTGGAGGTTCCCGTGCCCGCACTCACCCTCCGTGAGGTCCTGGCCCTCGACCCGGTCCGCGCCACCGAGCCCGAGCTCCTGGCCGGCGAGGCAGCCCTCGACCGCCCCGTGCGCTGGGTCCACTCCAGCGAGGTCTACGAGGGCGCGAACTTCCTCGACGGCGGCGAACTCCTCCTCACCAACGGATTCGGCCTCACCGACACGGACGCCGAGATCCGCCGCCGCTACGTCCGCGAACTGGCCGCCCGGGGCGCCTCCGGCCTGGCGGTCGAGATCGGCCGCTCCCTCCCCACGATGCCCCCGGAGGTCACGGACGAGGCCCGCCGCCTGGGCCTTCCCCTACTGGCCCTCCACCGGGTCGTCCCCTTCGTACGGATCACCGAGGCCGCCAACCGGGCGATCGTCGCCCGCGGCCTGTCCGGCCGTTCCGTCGTACGACCGTGGGGCGACGACCACACGGCAGCCCTCCTCGCCGACCTCGCCGACCGCGCCGCGCTGAACCAGCCGGAGGTCGAGGCGCGATCCGCCCTGGCCGGCTTCCACCCCGGACCTGGCGCCCGCCTGATCGGGGTCTCGGTGCACGGCGCACGGGAGGTGGTGGCCGTGGACCGGGCGGTACGGCTGCTGGGCGGGGCGAGCGTGCTGCGGGCCGCGTTCCCGGGCGACGTCCTGGCCCTGCTCGCGCTCCCCGGCACCGTCTCGGGCGACCCCATCCGCACGGTCCAGGAGGCCTTCCGTACGGCCGCGGACCCCGGGCTGACCGTCGCGGTCGGGCACGCGGTCGAGGCGGGGAGCGGCTGGCTGCGCTGGAGCGACACGTTGAGGGCGGCCCGTACGACATTGGAACTGGCGCTGACGGTCCCGGCCGCCGAACCGGCCGTACCGGAGGGCCCGTTGGTGACGTCGGCGCGGGCACTGGCACTGGAACGGGAGCTGACGCGGGGCGGTGTCGACGCGAACCGCGACCGCCTGGCCCGCCTGGTCCAACACGCGCTGGGCCCCCTCCTGTCCTGGGAGGCGGCCCACCCGAGCGACCTGGTACGAACGCTGGAAGTGCATCTACGACACGGCTGCTCACCCACCCGGACGGCGGCCCTGCTGCACATCGGCCGCCAGTCGCTCTACCAGCGGCTGGAGCGGATCGAGTCACTGCTGGGGCTGGAGATAGACGATCCGGATCTGCTGGGGGAGTTGCTGGCGGCGGTCTGTGCGCATCGGGTGGTGCGGGGGATGGGGGCGGCTTCGGTGCGGGGGCTGCGGACCGTCGCCTAGACGGTGCTGGGGCGCAGGGTGACTTGGCTGGGGCCGTTGAAGGGGGCGTAGCAGGTCACCGTCGGCGGGGTGCGGAGGATGTCGTCCTCGGCGAACAACTTCCGTACGGCGTCGAAGGAGACCTCGCCGCTGACGACCGGGGCGACACGGTCGTAGAAGAGGCGTGACGCCTCCGGCAACGGCTCCCCGGGCTTGCCCTCGTCCTCGCTCCAGACGTCCCAGAGCAGGGTCTCGACCTTGTTGAGGGCGGCGAGGTCGAGGCGGATGTTGCCGGCGACGAACCGCTCGCCCCAGAACGGGCCGTCCTCCGGCGGGTGCAGTCCGAAGGTCGTCGGGTCGGCGCCGCCCGTGCGGATGGCCTGCCAGGCCTCGCCCGCGACGAGGAAACGGTCGCGGGGTACGTCCATCGGGTCGAAGTCGATGTTCCAGTGGTCCGTGATGACGGGGTCGGTGAGCTGGGCGTCGGCGAGGAGCCAGCCGCGGTCGTCGTGCCAGTACTCGGTGACGACGTGATCGCTGTGGAAGCGGTCGGAGCCGCTCTCGCTGAAGTAGTCGGCGAAGCCGGAGCGGGTGCGGGCCGGGATGCCCTGGTGGCGCAGGAACGAGCAGTGCAGCAGCGAGAAGTCCCGGCAGGTCCCGACGAACCGGTCGCCGACCTCGCGTCGTCGGGTGAGCGGGGCGTCGTTCCGGTCGACGAGGATGCGGAGGATGTCGTCGATGTAGCGGGTCTCGGCGTCGTTGTGCAGGCGGTCGGTGGGGTGGACGTGGTCGTAGAAGCCGGCTTCCAGGCGGTGGACGATCAAGTCGCGGGTGATACGGGCGAGTTGGCCGGGGTCGCGGGGAAGACCGTCGTAGCGGCGGGCGAGAGCGCCGGGGTCGGAGTACGTGCTCTGGGTGGCGTAGAAGGTGCGGAAGTCGAGGGGCATGACACCGCACCGTGTCAAAATTCGCCCCGGATTGTCCAGGGTCCAGGGGCACTTCACTTCGGGTCGGCGGCGACCGAACGCCAGATCCGTGTGGATTGGATCCAGAGAGCGAACACCGGCAGGGCAGGTCTGCGGCGATCCAGACTGGGTGGCAGCTGGGCCCGTGTCCATCCGTTTCGGGGGATACGGATGGCCGTGGGTCCGGTGGGCGGCTGTTGGTAGGTGAGCGTTGGGCCACTCGCTTCTTTGTCAGTGTCGGGCTTCCGCGGCCCGAGTAAAGGGCGCTCCCTGCGGTCGCGTCGGCTACGCCGATTCCGCTGCGCTCCACCCTTGACTCGGTCCGCTCCAGCCCGTTTCAGAAGCGAGCGAGCGGCCCGGAGGAATGGGGGGCCCAGCCATGAACTCCCTTGCCTGTACTGCGTTCCGGGCCGGTGTTCGGGGGCGCGCTCGCGTCTCGCCTGCACGCCGGGCCGGCTCAGCGGCCAACCGCGAGTGGGTGGGCTCCCGGAAGTTGGGGGTGCCGCTATGTCGGCGGTCCGGGCAGCATGGCGGGGTGAGCGACCTGTTGTGGGATGACGTGAAGTGCTTCTTCGACTTGGACTTGATGGGGTCGTTGCCGGACGTGCGTGTCCCGAATGCCTCGGTGGAGGACTGGCAGGCGGTCCTCGACCTTGTCGCGGAGAAGGGCTGGAAGTGCCAGTACTCCGAGGGAGAGAGGGTGCTTCCGGTACCCCGGGCGGAGGCCGTGCTGTCTCGTGCGGCGGATGCCGAGTGCCCGGAACTGCGGGTCTGGCCGACCGCCGATGTGTTGGCGATCTTCCGTTTCCTCGCCGACGACGAGGTCGACTTCGACGTCGACCTGCGGGAGTTGCAGGGCCAGGACCGACTTGATGTGCTCTGCGGCTTCCTTCGGGAGATCGGGTGGCGCTTGGGCAAACCGGTACTCATGGACCCGGAGGGTGAGTACGGCCATCCGGTGCTCGGCTTCGACGTCGAGGCTGATCGAGTCGTTCTCCTCGCAGACCCGCAGGCCAGGTGAGGGGGTCCAAAAAAGTGTGTCACTTTCCCATGAAGTGTCACACTTTTACGACACCCACCCCACCCCCCCAACCGGCCGTTGGCCGCTGAGCCGGCCCGGCGTGCTGGCGAGACGCGGACGCGCCCCCGCCACCCCGGCCAGCAAGGCAGTACAGGTAAGGGGCTGGCGTACCTCGGCCCCCCATTCCTCCGGGCCGCTCGCTCGCTTCTCGAACGGGCTGGAGCGGGCCGGGTCAAGGGTGGACCGTAGGGCCATCGCCGCAGGCGACGCGAAGCGCCCTTGACGCGGACCGCGGAAGCTCGACACTGGCCAAGAAGCGAGTGGCCCAACGCTCACCTACCGGCAGGCGCCCACTGCACTCACCCCTGAACCTGCGCTTCCAGCACCGCGTAGTCGGCGAAGCTACGGCGGTAACGGGTGTGCCGGGTCTCCTGGGTGTGCCTGCGCTGCCACTCCTCGACGGACGCCGGGTCGTCACACGGTCCGGACGCGGCATCACAGTCGTCCTCGTCGCCGGAGACGCAACGGGCCTCGTACTCCGGTTCCGCGCCCGGGTCCTGCACGATCACGTACGGCACGAACCGGAAGACCCGCCGGTGTCGGATCTCGTGGTCGCGGTGCTGGTGCCGGCGCAGCAGGACGTTCGCGTCGGTCTCGGCGGTGCCGTCGTTGCGGGCCTGGGCGTCGTACCGGAGTGCGGCGAGGTCCGCGCAGGACGGGCAGTCAGGGACGGGCGAGGGTGGCGTACCGATGTCGTAGGGCACCGAATTGCCTTCCCCCGAACGTGAGTTGGCCGCCTTCACGCTCGCAGTCAGCCGTTCCTCCGGCGTCGCCGGGCGTACGGCCCCCGGGTCGGCCTCCCACTCCCGGCCGCCGCCGACGGGGCGCAGCATCGCGTAGGGGCCTGCCTTGCCCCGGTACTCACCCACCTTGTTCGTACGGGCGTCGTAAACGAGCGTTCCTTGTTCGATTCGCTTCGCGATCGGCTCAACCATGTTCACTCCGGGGCCACTTCATCACTCTGGGTGTATTGAGAGTCGCCCAAGGGAACAGTGCGCATCAATGCTTGACGCGTGCCATTGGGCCATTGCCACGGAGAGGGGGGCGAGTTCTGTGACCCAGCGAAATGCGGAGGCCACGGGCGGAGTCAGTAACGCGGTGCTGTTCGGCGACCTGTTACGCCACTACCGCGAGGCCGCGCTGCTCACCCAGGAGGCGTTGGGGAGGCAGATCCCCTGCGACCGTTCGCACGTGGCGAAGGTGGAGGCGGGGACGCGGGTCCCGCAGGAGTCGTTCGTCAAGAAGTGCGATGAACTCCTGGGTACGGGTGGGGTGTTGCTGCGGATGTGGCGGCACATCGACTGGTACCCCGAGGTGCAGCACCCCGATTGGTTCGAGAAGCGTGCTGAGATGGATGCGCAGGCGGTGGCGCTGAGGGAGTATCAAGAGCGCGTGATTCCGGGCCTGTTGCAGACGCCGGGCTATGCGCATGCCTTGTTCTCCCGGATCGCGAGCGGTGACGAGGTGGACGAGCGCGTCCGGGCGAGGCTCAGTCGCCAGCCGCGCTTCTTCGCTGAAGAGGGCCCTCTGTACGTCGCTGTCCTGGACGAGAGTTGCCTGCGTAACGCCGTGGGCAGTCCGCAGGTCATGCGGGACCAGTGCGCACACCTGCTGGCTGTCGGACGGCGCCCCAACATCCGTATCCAGGTGGCTCCTGCGGTTCTCTTCGGGCTACTTCGCCCCAGCGGTTCGATGTCGTTGATCAAGCTGCCCGACGGGCATGAATGGGTGTACTCGGAGTCGCTGGACCGGGGGCATTTCAACGACGATCCAGCCGTCTTCGCGGGCCACAGTCAGGCCTATGATGTGCTCAGGGCGGACATCCCGTCAGCCCGCGAATCCGCCGCTCTGATCAGCGACGTGATGGAGGGTTACGAGCACCATGGACAGGCACGGACTCGGCGCGGCGACCTGGATCAAGAGCAGCTACAGCGACAGCAACGGCGGCAACTGCGTCGAAATCGCCCCCGTTTTCCCCGCCGTGGTGCCGGTGCGTGACAGCAAGGTCTCCGAGGGCCCGGTGCTGATGATCACCCGTTCCGCTTGGTCGGCGTTCACGGCTGCTGTTCGCTGACCGAACTCCCCCTACCCAAGCAGTAGTTCATGCCTATGCTGAACGCTATGGACAGGCATGAACTGCGCGCGGCGACCTGGGTCAAGAGCAGTTACAGCGGAGACAACGGCGGCGACTGCGTCGAAATCGCCCCTGCTTTCCCCGTCGTGGTGCCGGTGCGTGACAGCAAGGCGCCCGAGGGGCCGGTGCTGATGCTTACCCGTTCGGCGTGGTCGGCGTTCACGGAGGCGCTCCGGTGACCTGGGCCAAGAGCAGCTACAGCGACAACAATGGCGGCAACTGCCTGGAAATCGCGCTCGACGTGCCCGCCGTCACCCCCGTCCGCGACAGCAAGGTTCCGGACGGTCCGGTGTTGGTCTTCGCCCGCTCAACCTGGTCGGCTTTCGTGTCGACCGTCCGCGACAACGCGCCCCTTTAGGGGCGCGGGGCTGAAACATTTGCGGCTCCGCCGCGCGGGCGCGACCAGCCCCCACCGGCCCGCAGTGCACAACCCTCAGTCCGCCACCCTGAGCAGCAACTTCCCCGTACTCGTCCGCGCCCCCATCACCCGATGCGCCTCCGCCGCCTCCTCCAACCCGAACTCCCCAGTCACCGGCAAAGACACCGTGCCGTCGACCACCGTCGCGAACGCCCGCTCGGTCAGGGTTCGTAGGGCTGCCGGGTCGTTCTGGGCCAGGGTCAGGATCGAGAAGCCGGAGACGGAGAGGGCGCCGGGGTACAGCTCGGGTTGGCCCACCTGCCACGGTGTCGCCGAGCTCGCGTTGCCGAAGGAGACCAGGCGGCCGTAGGTCGCGAGGGAGGCGAGGCTGCGCCGGAGGGTCTCGCCGCCCACCGGGTCCAGGGCCAAGTCGACTCCGCGCCCCGCCGTCGCCGCCCGCACCGGTGCCTCGAACTCGCCCACGAACACCTCGTCGTAGCCGTACCCCCGCGCGAACTCCGCCTTCGCCGCGCCCGATACGACCCCGTACACCGCCCCGGCCCCCGCCGCCCGCGCCAACTGCCCCACCACCGTGCCGATTCCGCCCGCCGCACCCTGTACGAGCACTGTCTCGCCGGGTTGCAGTCGGCCCACCGTGTGGACGAGGGCGTACGCGGTCGGGAGGACCGTGGGGAGCGTGGCCGCCGTGCGGAGGTCCACGCCCTCAGGGAGGGGGAAGACGGTCGTCGCGTCGGTGACGGCCACCTCCGCGTACGCGCCGCCCGCCGTCAGGGCCGCCACCTCCTGGCCAACGGTGAGACCTTCGACGCCGGCGCCGACCTCCCGTACCCGGCCCGAGACCTCAAGTCCCGGTACGAAGGGGAGACTTGGCACCCGGTACCCCTCGGCCCGCGCCTTGAGGTCGGCGAAGTTCACCCCGGTGTACGTCACGTCCACGCTCACCTGACCGGGGCCGGGGCGCGGGACCTCCGTCTCCACGACCTTCAGGACCTCGGGACCGCCGTACTCCTGGACCTCGACCGCGCGCATGCCGGACTCCCCGCTCGACTGTTCAATGAAAAGCGAACACCCGCGAGTGTATGGTTTTCATCGAACAGTCGGCAAGGGAGAGCAGGAGGCGGGCATGGCGCAGCGGACCGGCACCACCGGAAGTCATCGGGCCGCCCCCGAACACACCCACCCCGACGACGTCCCCGTGCAGCTCGCCCTCGCCGCGCTCGCCGATCCCGTACGCCTCACCCTCGTAAGGGAGTTGGCGGGGTCCGACGACTGGTCGCGCAGCTGCGGGAGCTTCGACGTGCCCGTCGGCAAGGCCGCGCTGAGTCATCACTTCGCCGTGCTGCGGGGCGCCGGGATCGTGGAGCAGCGCGACGAAGGGCCCAAGCGGGTCAACCGGCTGCGAAGGGAAGAGTTCGAGGGTCGTTTTCCCGGGCTGCTGGGCCTTGTGCTGCGGGCGGACTTCCGGTCCTGAACCCTTATGAAACGCTGGGACGGCACCTTCCGGATGCGCGAAGTCGGCGTGGATGAGCGGGGGTTCAGGCGTCGGCGCTGGTCGGTTGAGGCTGAACCCCGGTCTTCGGGCCCAGTACCTTGCGCAGCACCACGTACAGCACCGCGCTCAGCACGAACCCCACGATCGGCGTGCTGTCGCCGAAGGACGGCCAGTGCTTCGGGACGTAGCCGACGTAGTCCTCCTGGTTGGAGAAGAGCGGGACCGAGACTCCGATGCCGATCAACAGGGCTGCCAGGCCGGGCCAGTTGGTGAAGGTGGGGTCGGTCAGGCGGGGGGCCAGTTCCTCGGTGGGTGTGCGGGACTGGTACCAGCGCTCCACCAGGACCACGCCCAGCCACGGCGCCACCCAGTACGCGATCACCAGCAGGAACGCCTCGTACGCCGAGCCCGCGTCGGACAGTGACGCCCACGCCGCCGCCGTACCGGCGACCCCGGACACCACGACCAGGACGCTGCGGTTCAGCCACGCGGGGAGCTTCAGGCCGAGCGCCGTGAGGGAGATCGCGCCGGAGTAGACGTTCAGGGCGTTCGCCGAGATCGCGCCGAGGATGATCGCTAGTAGGACCAAGTTGCCGAGCCAGGACGGGAGATGGCCCGTGAAGGCCGCCGTGGGCGTGGCGTCCTTGGGGGCGAGGAGCGTTGCCGAGGCCGCGCCCATCACGGCCACGAACGTCACCGACACGAACAGGCCCAGCGCCGGGTAGAGGATCGTCTTGAACTTGTTCGCCGTGCGCGGGAGATAGCGCGCGTAGTCCGTGGCGTACGGGTTCCAGCCCGCCGCGTAACCCCAGGCCGCGCTGAGCGCGAGGAGGAAGCCGCCCAGTCCGCCGCCTGTGCCGCCCCCGCCGAGGTGTGCGTCCTTGAAGGTCCAGACGCCGGCCAGCAGGAAGATCACCGCGAGCGCCGGGAACGCGTACTTCTCGAAGGTGTGCACGAAGTTGTGGCCGATGAAGCCGATGAGGATTTCGGCTACGACTACGAGCAACAGCGACGGGAGGGGACGTAGGCCCGTCAGCGTGTTCAGTGCGAACGCCGCGCTCACGCTGTTCACCGCGAACCAACCGACGCCCGCCACAAGGCCGTTGGCCGCCGACGGGAGGATGTTGCCGCGGAAGCCGAAGGAGAAGCGGCCGATCACCATCTGCGGGACGCCGAAGCGCGGGCCGTCCAGGGAGAGGAAGCCCTGGGTGATCGCGCCGAGGCCCGTGCCCAGGACGATCGCCCCGGTCGCCTGCCAGAAGCTCAGGCCGAAGAAGAGGACCGAGATCACGCCGATGTAGACGGTCGCGAACTCGATGTTCGGGGAGGCCCAGGTCCAGAGGAGCTGGAGCGGGCTGCCGTGGCGTTCGGCATCGGGGATGGGCTCGGCACCGGCCGTCTCTACGGCGATGACCTTGTCACCGTATTCGGGGGCGAGGGTGCCGGTCGATTCGGCGGGAGCAGTCGTCATGCGAGGTAAGTGTCCGGTTCCTGCCGGTGCGGGCCCAGAGGCGCATTGTCCGTACCGGGCCGCTCACCGACGTACAACCTGCACGTATCGCGTCTCTTCTACTCGGTCTTGGGGTCGTCCTTGAGGTCGTCCTTGTTCAGGGACTTCAGGAACTCGGGGTTGTCGTCCGGCGCGATCCACCGGCCCGGTGCCTCGGCCGCCTCGCCCGCGGGATGCCGGACCTTGCCCGCGATCAGCCACGCGGCCGGACCGACCACCACCTCGCCGAAGAGCAGGATGACGATCACCCACACCACCTTCGGCATGCCGCGTACGTCCTCCTCGGGCGTGTTCAGGCAGTCCACGAAGGCGTAGATCCACAGGGCCAGGACCAGCAGGAAGGGCAGATACCTGAGCATGGCGGCGAGATTCTCCTGAGTGGTGGGACGGCCCCGGTGACGGGGTCAGGTTAGCGGGTGGCAGATACTTGGACACATGGCTTACGACGATCTTCGCTCCCTGCTCAGGGCACTGGAGCGCGAGGGAGACCTCAAGCGCATCAAGGCCGAGGTGGACCCGTATCTGGAGGTCGGGGAGATCGTCGACCGGGTGCAGAAGGCCGGCGGCCCCGCGCTTCTCTTCGAGAAGGTGAAGGGGTCCTCGATGCCCCTCGCCATGAACGTCTTCGGGACCGACCGGCGGCTGCTGAAGGCCCTGGGGCTGAAGTCGTACGGCGAGATCTCCGAGAAGATCGGCGGGCTGCTGCGGCCCGAACTGCCGCAGGGGTTCGTGGGGGTGCGGGACGCCTTCGGGAAGCTCGGCGCGATGACCCACGTACCGCCGAAGAAGGTCAAGGACGCGCCGGTGCAGGAGGTCGTCCTCGAAGGGGACGATGTCGACCTCGACCTGCTGCCGGCCCTCTTCACCTGGCCGCAGGACGGCGGGTCCTTCTTCAACCTCGGGCTCACGCACACCAAGGACCCGGAGAGCGGGGTCCGCAATCTCGGGCTCTACCGGCTCCAGCGGCACGACAAGCGCACCATCGGCATGCACTGGCAGATCCACAAGGACAGCCGGAACCACTACCAGGTCGCGGCCAGGAAGGGCGAGCGGCTGCCGGTCGCCATCGCCTTCGGGTGTCCGCCCGCCGTGACGTACGCCTCCACCGCGCCCCTTCCCGGTGACATCGACGAGTACCTCTTCGCCGGGTTCATCGCGGGCAAGCGGATCGAGATGGTCGACTGCAAGACCGTGCCGTTGCAGGTGCCGGCGCAGGCCGAGGTCGTCATCGAGGGGTGGCTGGAGCCCGGCGAGATGCTGCCGGAGGGGCCGTTCGGGGACCACACCGGGTTCTACACGCCGCAGGAGCCGTTTCCCGCGCTGACCATCGACTGCGTGACGATGCGGAAGCGGCCGTTGCTTCAGTCGATCGTCGTAGGGCGGCCTCCGACGGAGGACGGACCGCTGGGACGGGCGACCGAGCGGTTCTTCCTGCCGCTCCTGAAGGTCATCGTGCCGGACATCGTGGACTACCACCTGCCCGAAGCGGGCGGATTCCACAACTGCGCGATCGTCTCGATCGACAAGAAGTACCCGAAGCACGCCCAGAAGGTGATGCACGCGGTCTGGGGTGCGCACATGATGTCCCTGACCAAGCTGATCGTGATCGTCGACGCTGATTGTGACGTCCACGATCTGCACGAGGTCGCGTGGCGGGCCCTCGGCAACACGGACTACGCCCGGGACCTCTCGGTCGTGGAAGGACCCGTCGATCATCTCGACCATGCCTCCTACCAGCAGTTCTGGGGCGGCAAGGCGGGGATCGACGCGACGAGGAAGTGGCCCGAGGAGGGCTACACGCGGGACGGCGGCTGGCCCGAGATGGTCCTGTCCGACCCGGAGACGGCGGCGAAGGTCGACCGCCGGTGGAAGGAGTACGGACTTTCGTGAGCAGCGCATCAGCCGCGATCCCGCAGCCGGGGCGCACCAAGGCGTTCCTACGTCTCGTGATGATCGAGCACTCCGTCTTCGCCCTGCCCTTCGCCTACATCGCGGCGCTGACCGCGATGTTCGAGCTGGACGGGAACATCCACTGGGGGCGGCTGCTGCTGGTCACCATCTGCATGGTGGGCCTGCGGACGTTCGCGATGGCGGTCAACCGGATCATCGACCGCGAGATCGACGCCCGTAACCCGCGCACCGCGCACCGCGAACTGGTCACCGGCGCGATGTCGGTGAAGCACGCGTGGACGGGCGCGCTAGTCGCCCTGGTCGTCTTCCTCGGCTCGGCGGCCCTCCTGAACCCGCTCTGCCTGGCACTGGCCCCCATCGCGGTGATCCCGATGGTGGTCTATCCCTATGGCAAGCGGTTCACGAACTTCCCGCAGGCCATCCTCGGTCTCGCCCAGGCGATGGGCCCGGTCGGCGGCTGGCTCGCGATCACCGGCGAGTGGTCCTGGGACGCGGTGATCCTCGGACTCGCCGTCGGCATCTGGATCGGCGGCTTCGACCTGATCTACGCCTGCCAGGACATCGAGACCGACCGCGAGATCGGTGTGATGTCGGTACCGGCGCGCTTCGGTATCCCGGCGTCGATCTGGGGCGCGCGGGTGTGCCACGCCATCACCACGGCCCTCCTCGCCTGGTACGGCGCGGCGACCGGCGCCGGTGCCTTCTTCTGGTTCGGGCTGCTGATCGTCGCGGGCGCGTTCGTGTACGAGCACTCGATCGTCCGGCCGCATGATCTTTCGCGGTTGAACAGGGCGTTCTTCAGCGTCAACGGGTTCATCGGGATCGCCCTGTTCGTGTGTGCGCTTCTCGATCTTCTGGTTCGGGGTCTGACCGTGTGAGTAGCGTGCGGCCTACTATCGAGGGCAGGACCCCAGGGAGGCCACCGTGACCGTCTCGGACCTTGACCGCCTGCACTCGCAGCTCAGCAAGCTGGAGGACATGTTCCCCGGCTACCTGACGGAGATTGTCGAGGGCAGCATCGTGATGAACCCGGTCAGGCCGTTCCACGGGAAGACGATCCTGAGGGTGTCAGCGAGCCTTGAGGGACAGCTTCCGCCGGAGTGGGCGCTGGTGAGCGATGTGGCGTTCCCCTTCGACGAGGCCAACGAGTTCTGCCCGGACATCGCGGTCATCCCGGCCGAGGCCGAGGCCGAGAACCGCAGCTCCTATCCGGCTGATCTGATCGAGTTCGTGGCGGAGGTGGTGTCGCCGGAAAGTATCCGTCGTGACTACGAGATCAAGCCCCGCTGGTACGCCTCCCGAGGCATCGCCAATTACGTGATCCTCGACCCCTTGCAGGGCCACGCGGTCACGATGTGGAACCCAGGCCTCGACGGCTACCGAGGCCGTGACACCGCGCCCTATGGCCCCGACCTGACCGTCGACTCCCCGCTGGGCAAGCTGACGATCCCCACCGCTCACCTCCCGGTGGACCCGAAAGCCCGCCGTCAGGCCTGAAGCACCCCACGACCGACGACCCGTCGCCGGAACACGAACGCCGCCCCCACCCCCGCCGCCAGCCCGATCAGGTGCGCCTGCCAGCTGACGCCCGACTGGGTCGGCGCCAGGCCGAACAGGATCGAGGTGCCCCACACCGCGCCGAGGAGCAGGCTGACCACGATGCCGAGTGGGCGGCGCTCGACGAAACCGCCGACCAGCAGGAAGCCGAAGAGGCCGAAGATCAGGCCCGACGCGCCCGCCGTGTTCGTGTGGGCCGGGGCTATCAGCCACACGCCCAGGCCGTCCGCGACGATGATCAGCGCGCACATCAGCACGAAACGACGGATGCCGCCCAGCGCCGCCAGGAAGCCGAACACCAGCAGCGGCACGCTGTTCGCGGCCACGTGGGCGAAGCCGAAGTGGATGAACGCGGCCGGGACGATGTCGATCAGCTCGGACGGCTCGCGCGGGATGATCCCGAGGCTGTCGAGGGCGTGGCCGCTGACCACGTCCACCACTTCGAGCAGCCACAACAGCGCGACCCAGCCCACCATCAGCTTGGCCGCGGCCTTCGCACGGTCGCCCCGCGACCACTCCCACTCCGTACCGGACATGGCACCCCCCACCGCTCACTCGTCCCCACCGAAGAACGCCCCGGCCCCCTTGGCCGGTTCCCGCCCCGCGACGCCAGCTAGGCTCGGTGTCGTGAACCCAGTCAAGCCAGGAGAGACGCCGCGTACGCCTTGGATCGTAGGGGTGTCCGGCGCTTCCGGCACCCCATACGCGGCTGCCGTGCTGCGCGCGCTCCTCGACGCCGGCGAGAGTGTCGATCTCGTCGTGTCCCGCGCGTCCCGGCTCACCCTCCTCGACGAGACGGGGATCGCCTTCAGGGACGCGCACTGGCAGGACGACCTGCGGGAATGGCTGGCCCGCGGAGCCGACGGCAAGCCCAGCACCTTCGACGTCGGCATCGAGGGCGTACGGCACTGGAGCGCGGGTGACCTCGCGGCGGGGCCGTCCTCGGGGTCGTACCCCGCGAAGGGGATGATCGTCGTGCCCGCGTCCACCGCCTGTGTCGCCGGGGTCGCCCTCGGGCTGAGCAAGGACCTGTTGCAGCGCGCGGCGAGCGTGACCCTCAAGGAGGGGCGCAAGCTGGTGGTCGCCGTACGCGAGACGCCGTTGAACGGGCAGACGCTGCGGCACCTCGTGACCCTGGACGACCTGGGGGCGGCCGTGGTGCCCGCCTCGCCCGGCTTCTACGCCGGAGCGACCCACATCCAGGACCTGGTGGACTTCGTCGCCGGGCGGGTCCTGGACTCGGCGGGCGTCGGACACGATCTGTACCGGCGCTGGAAGGGCGACCTCGGCGCCGGCTTCCGCACCACCGACTGACGTACGGCACCCACTTATTCATCGTCATCAATCGTCATCACCGGAAGGCAATCGATCGCATGGACGCGGTGGACAGGCAGCTCATCCAGGCCCTGAGAGAGAACGGCCGGGCCTCCTACGCGGAGCTGGGGCGCCTCGTCGGCCTGTCGGGACCCAGCGTCACCGACCGCATCAACCGGCTGGAGGCGGCCGGTGTCATCACCGGCTACCGCGCGACCGTCGACTCGGCCTCCCTCGGCCTCGGCGTCATCGCCCTGATCGGCATCTCGCTCTCCGACGCCGCCGACCACGAGGACGTGGCGCGCCGTATGAAGGACCTCAGTGAGATCGAGGACTGCTGGTTCATCGCGGGCGAGGACTCGTTCATGCTGAAGGTGCGGGCACCGGACGTGGACGGCCTGGAGAAGACCATCCGGCGGCTCAGCGGGACCAAGGGCGTCTCCCGGACCCGTACCACCATCGTGCTCTCCACGAAGTGGGAGAACCGGGTCGGAGAGCTGCCCGAAGAGGCGTAGGCGTACCGTTTAGCAAGCTGTCTTAGGAAGAGGTAACGGCATGGATGTCGGGCTCAAGCGCGAGCTGGAGCAGAAGGTCCGCTCCGGTGAGCGGCTGTCCCGCGAGGACGGCATCGCGCTGTACGAGTCGGACGACCTGGCCTGGCTGGGCGGGCTGGCGCACGAGGTGCGGACGCGGAAGAACGGCGATGTCGTCCACTTCAACGTCAACCGCCACCTCAACATGACCAACGTGTGCACCGCGTCCTGCGCCTACTGCTCGTTCCAGCGCAAGCCGGGCGAGAAGGACGCGTACACGATGCGCATCGAGGAGGCCGTCCGGCTCGCGAAGGCGATGCAGGGCGAGAACCTCACCGAGCTGCACATCGTCAACGGCCTGCACCCGAACCTCCCCTGGCGCTACTACCCCCGGTCGCTGAGCGAGCTGAAGAAGGCCCTCCCGGAGGTCTCCCTCAAGGCCTTCACGGCCACCGAGATCCACCACTTCGAGACCATCTCCGGGCTGAGTGCGAGCGAGATCCTCGACGAGCTGATCGAGGCCGGGCTCGAATCCCTCACCGGCGGTGGCGCGGAGATCTTCGACTGGGAGGTCCGCCAGCACATCGTGGACCACCGCACGCACTGGGAGGACTGGTCGCGGATCCACCGGCTGGCGCACGAGAAGGGCCTCAAGACCCCGTGCACCATGCTCTACGGCCATATCGAGGAGCCGAAGCACCGGGTGGACCACGTGCTGCGGCTGCGTGAGCTGCAGGACGAGACCGGCGGTTTCCAGGTCTTCATCCCGCTGCGCTACCAGCACGACTTCGTGGACATGAAGGACGGGAAGGTCCGGAACCGGCTTCAGGCGCGGACGCAGATGGCCACCGGCGCGGAGGCCCTCAAGACCTTCGCGGTCTCCCGGCTGCTCTTCGACAACGTCCCGCACGTCAAGGTCTTCTGGGTCATGCACGGCGTCCAGACCGCCCAACTCGCCCTCCAGCACGGCGCGGACGACATGGACGGCTCGGTCGTCGAGTACAAGATCACGCACGACGCCGACAACTACGGCACCCCGAACAAGCTCACCCGCGACGACCTCCTCGACCTGATCCGCGACGCCGGTTTCCAGCCGGTCGAGCGGAACACGCGGTACGAGATCATCCGCGAGTACGACGGCCCGGACCCGGCGCGGCGCGAGTCACCGCAGCCGATGCGGGTGTGAGCACGGCACGATGGCGCTCACTTTTGAACTGGACCCCGCGATAACCCCTGCCCTGCGCGAGGAGATCCTCACCCTCTGGGCGGACGTCTCCAACGCGGGCGGCTCGGTCGGCTTCGTCGCACCGGTCACGGTGGACGAGATACGGCCAGAGCTGATCAAGCACTTCGTCTCCATGGCGGAGGGCCGGACCCGGCTCCTGGTCGGCCGGGACGAGACGGGCACGGTCGCCGCGACCGTGTTCCTCGCGTTCAACACGCACCGCCTGATGCTGCACTGGCTGTGGCTGTACACGGTGATGGTCCACCCCCGCCACCAGGGCAGGGGTTATGGGCGGGATCTGCTGGCCGCCGCCGAGGAGGCCGCCCGCGGCATCGACGGCATCGAGGCGATCCGCCTCACCTGCCGGGGCGGCCACGGCCTGGAGCGGTTCTACGGCTCCTGCGGCTACAAGGAGGTCGGGCGGGTGCCCGGCGCGATCCGCGTCGCCCCGGGGGACGACCGGGACGACATCTTCATGTTGCTGCCCCTGCTGTGAGCCACGCACCCCGCCGGAAGATCGGGGGCGGCGCGTGCTTCACTGGATGGCACTGTTCGGATAAGTCTGTTCGTTACGGAAGAGTGGATTGAGATGTTCCGCTACACACTGTGGCGCCTCGGAGTCTTCGCGGGCTGCCTCGGAGTCGTCTGGGGCCTCGTCTACCTCGGCGTCTTCCCGCGCGGCTTCGGCGAGTCCAACGGCATGTGGATCGTGCTGCTTGCGCTGGTGATCTCGGCGCCGATCAGCTTCGTGGTGCTGCGCGGGGTGCGGGACCGGGCCTCGGTGCAGATCGTCGAGCGGGTCGACCGGATGAAGGCCAACCTGGACGCCAACCGCAGCCAGGAGGACGAGACGGTGGACGCCGCCCAGCCGCAGGGCAACGCCTCCTAGAGGTCCTGTCAGCGGCTGGACGCCCGGGCCCAACTACCCTTGCCCCATGGGTGCCGTGAAGACCAAGCGGATGCCGCGGGCGGTCCGTGAGCAGCAGATGCTCGACGCCGCCGTGCAGACCTTCGGGCAGCGCGGCTACATGGCCGCGTCGATGGACGAGATCGCCGAACTCGCGGGCGTGTCCAAGCCGTTGGTGTATCTCTACCTGAACTCCAAGGAAGACCTGTTCACCGCGTGCATCCGGCGCGAGGGGCAGGCGCTCACCGAGGCGGTGCGGGCCGGGGTGGACACCGCCTCGCCCGCCGACCGCCAACTCTGGGACGGCCTGCGGGCGTTCTTCTCCCACACCGCGCGGCACCCGGACGGCTGGTCCGTCCTGCACCTCCAGGCCCGCACCCACGGCGAGCCCTTCGCGGCCGAGGTGGCCGCGATGCGCGCGGAACTCGTCGCGTTCGTCACCCAGTTGATCGTGGTCGCCGCCCGCGAGGCGCATCGCGACCCCGACCTCGCCGAGCGTGAGGTGGCCGGTCTCGCCGAGGCGTTGGTCGGGGCCGCCGAGTCCCTGGCCGCCTGGGCCAACGCCACCCCGGGCGTCACCGCCAGGCAGGCGGCGGCGACCCTGATGAACTTCGCGTGGGCGGGCCTCGGCCAGCTCATGGAGGGACGGCCCTGGTCGCCGCCGGCCGACAACGAGGACCACCGTTAGAAACCCGGTACCGCCCCGCTCACACGGCCCCCCACTTGCGCAGGGTGGGCGCGACCCGCTGGTACCCCACCCGGTACACCGCCTTGGCGCCGCGCCGGGCGACTCGTCGTACGGCCTTCTTCACGCGGCCGGAGTCACCTGCGCCCAGTGGGTCGGCCAGCGGGCGGCCCTTCTCGTCGAAGCCGTTGCGGGTCAGCAGGCCGTCGAGATAGATGCCGGCGCGCTGCGGCGAGTAGTAGGGGCGCAGCGTCGGGAGCGGCCCCGCGGCGCGCAGCGCGGCGACGCGGGTGCGGGCGGCGGCGTACGGGTCGCTCTTGCCGATGCCCTGCGCGTCCGCCCAGGCGGGGTCGGGCAACGGCCGGGCGCCGGCGTCGAGTTCGTCCCAGGAGGCCAGGCAGCCGGAGTGGATGAAGTAGTGGTTGCCGTGTGCCTCGCGGACGCCGAAGTCGGTGAGGATCGCGGTGGGGATGCCCCGTTGCATCGACTCCAGCGCGGCGGTGGAGCTGACGGTCACCAGCAGGTCGGTGCGGTCGAGGACCTCGCCCATGTTGCCGTAGACCAACTGGAGGTTGGCGGGGGCGGGTTCGGCCAGGTTCTCGATGAGGAGCTGGTACGGGTCGGCCTCGACGTGGGTGGTGTGTTCGCCGGGGAGGCTGCGCAGTTTCATCAGCACCAGGCGGTCGGGGTGGCGCCGGGCGTGTGCGGCGGCCCGCTCCAGGAGCCGTAGCCGGTCCTGCTTGCTCTTGGGGACGGACGGCTGGACGGCGAAGGTGAGGGTGAACGGCCGGTCGGTGGACGGCTGGTAGGGCTCGCCGCCGAGGAACGGCAGCGCGCACTCCACCACCGAGTCCGGGTCGACGCCGACGCTCGCGAACGCGGCGCCGAACCGGCGTGCGTCGTAGGCGGAGTTGGCGAGGACGATGTCGCTGCCGGCGCGGGTCAGCAGTCCGTCGACCATCTTCTCGTAGACGACGCCGACGTATCCGGTGACGGTGATCGGCCGGTGCTCGCGGCCCGCCCAGGCCAGGCCGAGGCTGTGGGTGAGGGCGAGGACCGTGCCGCCCACGAGGGCCATGACGACGATGTCGGCGTTCGCCAGGTCCTCGTCGTCGACCAGTTCCGCGGCGGGGAGTTCACGCCGGGTGTCGGGCTCGATCCCGATCTCGATGAGCTGCCGCTCGGTGGGGGTGGACCGGCCGCGCAGGAAGTACGCGTCGAGGGCGTGCTCGGGAGCGATCTGCCGCGCCACGGACGCTCCCCACTTCCAGCGGGTGTCCGAGTCGGCGAGTACGGCGATGCGTCTGGGGGGCATGGCTCAGGGGCCCTTCCTGGCGGGTCCGGTGAAGTGAGCCGAGGGTAAGAAGAGTGTCTGAGTGTCGTATGAGTGATCCCTTGAAAGCACCTTGGGCGGGCTGGGTGTCTCCTGTGCGGAATGTGCCGACTGCCCCTGCCCACCTGGGACTTCGTGATTCGGTGAAAGGGGGCGGCCATTGCTTGTTCGCCCACTGTTCACGTGTGCTCAGCCAACGGCCGGGTGCACAAGTCCCTCCACGTGGACCCGCCCGGTTCCGTCCCGCAGTTCGAAGCGGCCGTCCCGTGCCGCGTACTCCACGGTGCCCGGCAGCAGTACCGGTGCCCTGAAGTGGGCCCGCACGCTTGCCGATTCGGGGGTGCCGTGGGCGGCGAGGCAGCGGGCCGCCGTCCACATGCCGTGCGCGATGGCGCGGGGGAAGCCGAAGAGGCGGGCGGTGAGCGGGTACAGGTGGATGGGGTTGCGGTCGCCGGACGCGGCGCCGTAGCGGCGGCCGACGTCCTCGGCGAGCCGCCACTCGGCGACGACGGGCAACGGGTCCCGCGCTTCCGGGACTTCGGGCGCGCGTGTGTCGGCGCGGTGGTGCCGGGCGAGGTAGGTGCTCCGCGACTCCCATACGACCTGGCCCGCGGCCCGCATCTCCGTGGTGACCGTGGCTTCGGTGCCGCGTCGGTGCGGGGCCAACTCGTCGATGTACACGGTGAGTTCGTAGGTCCCGGTGGCCGGTACCGCGGTGTGGCGGGTGATCTCCACCGAGGTGTGGACCAGGCCGAGGAGGGGGAGCGGGAAGGCCCGGCAGCTCATCAGGCGCATGGCGAGGGGGAAGCCGAGGACGTGTGGATAGGTGATGGGGAGGGCGTCTTCGCCGGTGGCGAAGCCGCAGACCCGTTCGTAGGCGGCCAGCTTCGCCAGGTCGACACGGACGCCGGGCAGGACGAGCCGGGTGCGGGGGAACTCGGCGTCGGCGCGGGGCCGTTTGAAGGGGGAGAGCAGGGCGCCGCGGAGGAGGAGCGGGGCGAGCGCGGGGGTGTCGGTGAGGGTCGGATAGGGGTCGGCCATGTCCCACTCCCGGGTGGCGTCCTGGGCGGCTCTTTTCGGCTTACTTCGCAGTAAGGTTACCGCAGGTAAGGCCAAGCGGGACGAGCTGGACGCGCCATGGCGGGTGCATGGGTGACGCAGAGGCGGCGCACGGCTGACGTATGGCTGACAAAGTGCTGCGAACCCGCCGAGGTTGCACAGGCCCGGCCCCGTACCACCCCCGAACCCGCACGAAGTCCCCACGAGGGCCCCGTACGATCTTCGACCTAACCCGAGGTAACACCCCGGCCGCGGGCCGGGATGAACGCCTCGGTACGCACCATGCGTACCTAATGCAGCAGAGCGGTACAAGCTGCACGCCACAGGAGCTGCCATGTCCCTCGTCTATCCGTCCGGCTACGACTACGACGGCGCGCCCGTGCTCGTCGAGCCCGAGATCCGGCGGCTGGACGGCGTGGTGCGGGAGGTGTCCGTACCGGCGCTGGTGCCGCCGGCCACCCACGGCTCGCTCGCCGACCTGCCGTTCGAGAACGCGACGGCGGCCCCCGAGCACCTCGTCCTCAGCAGGCAGGACCAGGACGGCAACTGGCACGACGTGACGGCGGTGGAGTTCGCCGAGCAGGTGCAGGCCGTCGCCAAAGGACTGATCGCGGAGGGCCTCGCGCCGGGCGACCGGATCGCGGTCATGGCACGGACGTCGTACGAGTGGACGCTCCTCGACTTCGCCGCGTGGGCGGCCGGTCTGGTCACCGTCCCGGTGTACCCGACCTCCTCCCTCTTCCAGGTCCGCTGGATCCTCCAGGACTCGGGAGCGGTGGCGATGGCCGCCGAGACGGTCGCCCAGGCCGCGGCCCTCGGCCCGGAGACACCCCGGCTCCCGGACCTGCGCCACATGTGGGTCTTCGAGAAGGGCCACCTGGACCGGCTGGCCGAGCTGGGCCGGACCGTCCCGGACCAGGAAGTCTCCGTACGGCGTGGGGTGTTGCTGCCCGACACGCTCGCCACCGTCATCTACACCTCGGGCACCACGGGCCGCCCCAAGGGCTGCGCGATCACGCACGGCAACTTCCTCGCGGAGGTCGACAACGCGATCGAACTCCTCTACCCCGTCTTCAAGAACAAGCCGAACGAAGAGCCCTCCACGCTCCTCTTCCTCCCCTACTCCCACGTCTTCGGCCGCATGGTCGCCGTCGCCTGCATCCGCGCCCGGGTCCGCCTCGGCCACGCCGCGAGCCTCAAGTCCGAAGACCTGCTTGCAGACTTGGCGAGCTTCCAGCCGACCTTCCTGCTGGCCATCCCGTACATGCTGGAGAAGGTCTTCAACAACGCCCGCGCGAAGGCGGAGAAGGGCGGCCGGGGCAAGGTCTTCGACCGCGCGACGAACGCGGCCCGCCGCTACGGCGAGGCCCTGGAGGCCCGCCAGTCCGGAAAGGGCTCGGGCCCGAGCCGCCCGCTGAGGACGGCCCGCGCCTTCTACGACCCGCTGGTCTACCGCAAGATCCGCAACGCCCTCGGCGGCAGGCTCCGTTACGTCATCTGCGGCGGCTCCCCGCTGGGCCGCCGCCTCGCCGCGTTCTACGCCGGCGCGGGCATCGAGATCTTCGAGGGCTACGGCCTGACCGAGACGACGGCGGCGGCGACCTGCACGCCGCCCCTCAAACCTCGGCTGGGGACGGTGGGTTGGCCGATGCCGGGCACCAAGGTGCGGATCGCGTCGGACGGCGAGATCCTGCTCTCCGGCGGCCAGGTCTTCCGCGGCTACTGGGACCCGCACGGCGACGGGGTGATCCCCGCGTCCCCCGACGGCTGGCTCGCCACCGGCGACATCGGCAGCCTGGACGACGAGGGCTACCTCACCATCACCGGCCGCAAGAAGGAGATCCTGATCACCGCGGGCGGCAAGAACGTGGCCCCGGCCCCGCTGGAGAACTGGCTGCGCTCCCACCCCCTGATCGCCCAGTGCATGGTCGTCGGCGACCGCCGCCCCTACGTCGCCGCCCTCATCACCCTCGACCTGGAGGGCATCACCCACTGGCGCCAGATGAACGGCAAACACCCGGTCCCGGCCGAACTCCTCGTCAACGACGACGAGTTGAGGGCGGTCCTGCAGCGCGCGGTCGACGACGCGAACAAGCTGGTCTCCCGCCCCGAGTCCATCCGCCGCTTCGGCATCCTGCCGGTGGACTTCACGGAGGCGGCGGGACATCTGACGCCGTCGATGAAGCTGCGGCGCGAGGTCGTCATGCGGGACTTCGCCCAGGACATCGAGGGGCTGTACGCGAACTAAGCGCGGTTCAGGGCAATTTGGTGATGTGCTGCCGGCCCGGTTATTGACTTCACAAGACCCCCGCGCGACATTCCCAGCCCATTCCCCGTCGGGCTGGAGCGGCCATGACCCCGAGCACGGACGCACATGCGGAACTCCCGGGCAGAAGACGCGTGTTGGCCGGTGGTGCGGTCGCCGCGCTCGCCGTCGCCGCCGGGCTCCCGCACGCGGCCCACGCCGCGGACCTCCCCCTCCTCGGCACCTACGACGTCGTGGTGATCGGTGCGGGAGCGGCCGGGATGACGGCCGCGCTGACCGCCGCCAAGCAGGGCCTGAGCTGTGTGGTGGTCGAGAAGGCGCCGACGTTCGGGGGCTCGGCGGCCCGCTCGGGGGCCGGGATCTGGATCCCCAACAACCCGGTGATCCTGGCGGCCGGAGTCCCCGACACCCCCGCCAAGGCCGCCACTTACCTCGCCGCGGTCGTCGGCGCCGACGTCCCCGCCGACCGTCAGCAGTCCTTCCTCTCCCACGGCCCCGCCATGATCTCCTTCGTGATGGCGAACAGCCCGCTGGGCTTCCGCTGGATGGAGGGATACAGCGACTACTACCCGGAGTTGCCGGGCGGGCTCCCCAACGGCCGTTCCATAGAACCCGATCAGCTCGACGGCAACATCCTCGGCACCGAACTCGCCAACCTCAACCCGCCGTACCTGGCCGTCCCGTCCGGCATGGTCGTCTTCAGCGCCGACTACAAGTGGCTCGACCTGGCCGCGGTGAGCGTCAAGGGAGCGGCCGTCGCCACCGAGTGCCTGGCCCGGGGCACCAAGGCCGCCCTGCTCGGCCAGAAGCCGCTCACCATGGGCCAGTCCCTCGCCGCCGGCCTGCGCGCCGGACTCCAGTCCGCGCAGGTGCCGGTGTGGCTCAACACCCCGCTCACCGACCTCTACTTGGAGGGCGGAGCCGTCACCGGAGCCGTCGTCACCCGGGCCGGTGCCGCCGGACTGGTGCGCGCCCGGCGCGGGGTGGTGGTCGGCTCCGGCGGCTTCGAGCACAACGCGGCCATGCGCGCCCAGTACCAGCGCCGGCCCATCGGCACGGACTGGACCGTCGGCGCGAAGGAGAACACCGGCGACGGCATCCAGGCGGGCCAACGGGCGGGCGCGGCAGTGGCGTTGATGGACGACGCCTGGTGGGGCCCCACCATCCCGATCCCCGGCGACCCGTACTTCTGCCTCGCCGAACGCACCCTCCCCGGCGGTCTGTTGATCAACCAGGCCGGTTCCCGCTTCGTCAACGAGGCCGCGCCGTACAGCGACGTCGTCCACATCATGTACGACCGCAACGCCGCCGCCCCCGACATCCCGGCCTGGCTGATCGTCGACCAGAACTACCGCAACCGCTACCTCTTCAAGGACGTCCTCCCGACGTTCACGTTCCCCGACGACTGGTACAGCTCGGGCGCGGCGTACAAGGCGTGGACACTGGACGCCCTGGCCACGTCGATCGGCGTCCCGGCGGCAGCCCTCCGGTCGACGGTGAGCCGCTTCAACTCCCTTGCGGCGAGCGGCAAGGACACCGACTTCGGGCGCGGAGACAGCACGTACGACCACTACTACACGGACCCGTCGATCCTCCCCAACTCCTGCCTCGCCCCGCTCTGGCTGCCCCCGTACTACGCCTTCCGCATCGTCCCCGGCGACCTCGGCACCAAGGGCGGCATGCGCACGGACGCACGGGCGCGGGTGCTGCGGGCGGACGGTTCGGTGATCCCCGGCCTGTACGCGGCGGGGAACGCGAGTGCGGCGGTGATGGGGCACAGCTACGCGGGCGCGGGCTCGACGATCGGTCCGGCGATGACGTTCGGGTATGTGGCGGCGCTGGATCTGGCGGGGGCGCTGTAGCGCCGGTGCTCCGGTCTGGTCATCGCCCGGTCAAGGGATGCCCGGGCCGGGGCCAAGCGGCCGTATGCATTGCGCATGCAACGGGTTCCGGGGCCTGACATAGCCGGATTTGGGCGTTGGTCCCGTGGCTACTGTGATGGCGCGAATACGTCCACAGTGACCACGAGGACCAACGGGGAAGAGGAGACGGCGGTGGGGGAGCCGAACCGTTCACGCCTTCTTGACTACACACAGGGGCCGGTAGCGGCGGGGGTGCCCGAGCCGCGTCGGTCGAGTCTGCTCGACCTCGCGGAGGCGGAGCCGCCGGCCCGCCCGGCATCGGAGGGGCGGCCGGGGCCCAAGCCTGGTGTGCCGTCGTACGAGACCGCCGTCTTCGTGCCCGCTCATCCCCGGTACGTCGATGCCGTGGACGAGGACGGGCGGCCGGTCCGCGTGCCGTTCGTCGTCTACGAGCTCTTCGAGCATCCCGCGCACCACACCGCGGCCTACGCCTTCAGCACGGTGGAGAAGCTCGTGGCCGCGTTCGGCGAGGCCCAGCCGTGGGTCGGGACCTCGATCGGGCCGCTCGCCGAGGCGATGGGCGAGCGGGGAGGCACCGTCGTCCTCGACCCGGAGGTCGCCCCGGGGCCGCCCAACTGGCGGCCGGCCGACCTGGCCGCCCTCGCGCGGGAGGTGCGCTGATGTCGGCCGACTTCAAGGCGGTGCTGAGCGACCTCACGTCGATGGCCACGACCTTCCACGACCAGGCCACCGACTACCGGAAGCTGCGACCCCAGGTCTCCCCGCCCGTGGTGAGCGGCGGGGACGCGGGTCTCGACGACGCCATCAAGGAGGTCGTCCACCTCATCCTCGGCCTGCACGCCGGTTTCGCCGACCGGCTGGACGACCACGGCGACAGGGTGGCGTACGCGCGCGACTCGTTCCACCGGCACGACGTCGACGTCCACGGAGTGTTCGACGACCTGATGGTGGGGGAGGACTGAGGACTCATGGGCGACAGCTGGGTCGGCGGCGACATCGGCGGGCTGCACACGATGGCCACGACGTACAAGAACGCGAAGGACCAACTCGACGACGTCGTCCGGCCGGTGACCAATGCCGTCGAGTCGCTCGTCGACGACGCGGGCTGGAAGGGCGACGCGGCGGAGGAGTTCCGCTCGAAGTGGAGCGAGGACGCGCTGACGGCGGGAGCCTTCGCCAGCCTGGTGTTCGAGGCCGGGGACATCCTCGGCACCCTCGCCGACGCGCTGTCCACGTGCGAGACGGCGCTGCAGAACGCGGAGCACGTCGCCACCGGCAAGGGTGTGTCCATGGGGGCCGAGGGCATACCCCTGCCCATGGTCATGGCGAACCCGCCCGGCGCGGCGGATCAGAAGACGATCTCCGCGATGACCGAGTACGACACGGTCCGCAAGCAGGTCATGCACACCGCCCAGCATGCCCGGCTGGTCGCGGCGGACAAGCTGCGTGGACTGTACGCCCAGGTCACCGCGCCGGTGTCGACCGGCGACAAGGTCACCATCGCCGACGCGCTGCGCGGTCTGTACGCCTACGACGCGGAGGACGCGCGGGCCGGGGGCAAGGAGGCGCGCGCCCAGCTCGACGACGCCAAGGCCGCGGAGCAGACGGCGAAGAAGGAGATGCGGGCGGAGCGCAAGGCCTACCAGAAAGCGGGCCGCGGGCTGCCCAAGGACCTGCCCGCCAAGGGCGCCTACCGGGACGCGGTCATGAACGTCGACTCGCTGGAGGAGGCCATCGCCCGCGCCGACGTCGGCAGCAGCAAGCTCCCGTACGACCGGCTGCTGAACGTCAAACTGGCCGACGCGGCGGACGCGTTGCGGCTGGGCAGGGGGCTTGAGGCACTGCCGGAGTTCCTCAAGGAGATTCCCGTGCTGGATGTTGCGGCGGCGGCCGCGTGCGGGGTGTTGGAGGCGAAGGACGACCATGACAAGGGGTGGTCGTGGCAGCACTCCGTGACGGTGGATGTCGGGGTGGCTGCGGGGGGTGTGGCGGCGGGGGCGCTCGCGGTGTTCGCGGCGCCGGTCGAAGGGGCGGTGGCCGTGGCGGTGGTCGGGGTCGGTGCGACGATCCTCGCGACAGACGTTCTCGACCACGCCTTCCACGAGCACTGGAGCGAGGACATTCATGACCACGGGGTTGTGAGCGGTGTGGCACATGGCATCGGGGATGTCGGCTACAAGACCGGGCAGGACGTCGGACGACTGGGTAAGGACATCTGGAATGGCGTCACGAGCATCTTCTGAGGCCCCCACTCACGGAACGCCCGCTGACATCCCGGCCCTGCCGAAGCTCGGCAGGACCTGGTACAAGCGTGGTGCCCTCTACTGGCTGTGCCGCGCCCGCACGACCACCTTCCTGATCATCCTGATGGTTGCCGTCAGCGTTTTCGCGCTTGCGCTCTACAACGGCTTCACCAGCGAGTGGTTGCCGACCGTGCGCCTCGTGTGGAACTGGGCCACGGGGGTCGCTTCCTGCGGGGCCCTCGTCTGGGGCTGGGTGCAACAGCGCCGGGAGCACCGCAAGGCGCTCCTGGACCCGCCCACTCCCGCGCAGACCATCCGGGCCAAGCGCGAGCACAACAGGCAGGCCCCCGCCAAGGCCTTCGCCGGCCGTTGGATGGTGCTGCTTCTGGCGCCCGTCCTGCCCGCCGTAGCCGCGTACATCGTCGGCTGGCTCGCGGCCTGGACCACCGTCCGCGAATACCCGAGCGAGGTCGGCGCGCGTCGCTGGCTGCAGGAGCATCCCTCCGGGACATGACCCCTTCTCCAACCACCCCGAGGGACGAGACCCGCCGCTCCACCGGGCTGCGTCGGCTGGGTGGCAGCCGTGTTCACCGTCCGCGAGTACCCCAGCGAGATCGGCGCCCGCCGTTTTCTAGAGACCCAGGCCCAGGCCCGGCAGACCGGCCATCGGCTTCCGGGCGATCAGGAACGCCTGCGGCGCTGACTCCCCGAGTTCCTCCTCCGCTTCCCGCACGGTCCGTGACCTCAGCGTGAACCCCGCCGCTCCGAGCAGTTCGCCCATCGGCTCCGGTCGCCGACGTTCGAAGTCGAGGGTCACCGGGTGACCGAAGGGCTGGTCCAGGGTGAGGGGCCGATCACCGGACTGGAAGGCGAGCAGCAGGTACCCGCCCGGTGAGATGACCCGGTGGAACTCCGCGAAGAGGGACGGGAGTCGGTCCACAGGCGTGTGGATGGACGAGTACCAGGAGACGACCGCCGCGAGCGTCCCGTCGGGGATGTCCAGCTCCAGCATCGACCCCTGCCGGAAGCGAAGCCCAGGGTTCTCACGGCGCGCGATCGCGAGCATCGACTCGGAAAGGTCGAGACCGAAGACGTCCAGTCCCTGCGCGGCGAGAAACGCCGTGGACCGCCCCGGCCCGCAACCCAGGTCCGCGACCTGCCCGCCCCCGCCGCTCACCAGCTCGGCGAAGCCCGCCATGACCGTCCAGTCCCGCGGCTTGGTCCGCTCCCCGGCGAAGTGGTCGGCGTAGTCCTCGGCGATGGCGTCGTAGAACGTCCGGGTGGTGATCACGAAGTCGGGCTCGGCAGAGGCGGACGGCGTCGATGTCATGGCCGGGGACCCTACCGACCCCCACTGACAACAGGCCGGGCTTCCTCCACTGCCCGGCGACAAGCGGCTGGGGCTGCCCGCACTCATCCGGCGGCGACGGTCCGGGCTGCCGCCTTCTGCCTGGCGACCACGGTCCGGCTTTCACCACCTGCCCGGTGGCGATGGTCCGTCCGCCTCCGGTCCAACGGTAACCGGCCGAGCTTCCGCCACCTGTCCGGCCAACACAGGCGATACCGGTCGGGTTCCTCGCATCCTCCTGGCGGCGATGGGCCAGGCTGTCGCCTTCTGCCCGGCGACCACGGTCCGGGCTTCCGCTCCGTGTCCGACCCAGACCGGCAATACTGGCCGGGTTCCTCGCATGCTCCCCGGCGGCGATGGGCCGGGCTTCCGCCTTCCGCCCGGCGGCGACCAGCGGGCCTTATCGCCTCCCGCTCGGCGGCGACCGGCTGTCCTCCCGCCACCTGTCCGACCGCGATACCGGACGGCCTCCCGCATCCTCCCGACGACCGCCGGACGGGCTCCCGCATCCTCCCGACGGCCCCCGACCAGGCTTTCCGGCACCTGCCTTGCGACGAGCGGCGAGCCAACGAGACCAGCCAAGCCAACAACACCTGCCCGGCGACGAGCGGCCGAGCTTTCCGACGCTTGCCCGACGAATGCCGAATACCGGCCGAGCTCCCCACGCCCTCGCGCCGACCCCGGTCGGCCAACGGCCCCCACTCAGCGACAACCAGCCGACCCAACGCCACCCGCCCAGCGACAACTCGCCAGCCCAACCACACCCGCCCAGCGCCAACCAGCCGCGCCAACCACACCCACCCGGCAACAACAAGCCCCGCCCAACCGCCGGAGGCAAAGGCAGGAGCCCCGTTGCCTTGCGGCACGGGGCTCCTTGGGTCTTGCTATCTGTTCCGGATCAAAGCACCAGGCTCCGAGACCGAAGGACTGCGATCAGGTGACTCAGACGGGGGTGACGTTCTCCGCCTGCGGGCCCTTCGGACCCTGGGTCACGTCGAAGGAGACCGCTTGGTTCTCCTCCAGCGAGCGGAAGCCGCTCGCGTTGATCGCGGAGTAGTGAACGAAGACGTCGGGGCCTCCGCCTTCTTGGGCGATGAAGCCAAAGCCCTTTTCGGCGTTGAACCACTTCACGGTTCCGGTAGCCATAAGCCCTCCTTGGGCCCAAAGGGTTGCCCTGCTCCAGAACCCTGCAAGTGTGAAAACAAGTCCCGCACTACTGCATACGTCTGAAAACGACAAGAGCCCGCGGTTACATGCTCCGCAGGCTCTGTACTGCAAGGGAAACCAAACTGCAACTTGCGGCGAGCCTAGCACTCGGGCAGCCGAAAGCAATAGAGGCCAAGATCACATCACCCGGACGTTTGAAGATCGCCGGGGGCTTGACTGTGGGGCCGAAGTATGGAGCGTACCTCATGAGGTCTAGCCTCACGTTGTGGACAATTCTCGCACCCGGCCGCGCGTCGGCCACATCCAGTTCCTGAACTGCCTGCCCCTGTACTGGGGGCTCGCGAGAACAGGCACGCTTCTCGACTTCGAGCTCACCAAGGACACCCCGGAGAAGCTCAGCGAGCAGCTGGTGCAGGGCGACCTCGACATCGGGCCCATCACGCTCGTCGAGTTCCTCCGCAACGCCGACGACCTGGTCGCCTTCCCGGACATCGCCGTCGGC
The DNA here is from genome assembly GCF_040655155.1 of Streptomyces sp. NPDC050508. Classification (NCBI taxonomy): domain Bacteria; kingdom Bacillati; phylum Actinomycetota; class Actinomycetes; order Kitasatosporales; family Streptomycetaceae; genus Streptomyces; species Streptomyces sp. NPDC050508. The sequence continues at coordinate 161,328 of NZ_JBFAJJ010000014.1, read as the reverse complement.
TGCGACGGCCCGGTGATGTCCTGCGTGATCGTCTCGCAGGTCCCGCTGGACCAGCTGGACGGCCGCCGGGTCGCCCTCGGCTCCACCTCCCGGACCTCCGTCCGCCTCGCCCAGCTCCTCCTCGCCGAGCGCTACGGCGTCGAGCCCGACTACTACACCTGCCCGCCCGACCTGAGCCTGATGATGCAGGAGGCCGACGCCGCCGTACTCATCGGTGACGCCGCCCTGCGCGCCAACCTGCTCGACGGGCCCCGCTTCGGCCTGGAGGTGCACGACCTCGGCACGCTCTGGAAGGAGTGGACCGGGCTGCCGTTCGTCTTCGCCGTGTGGGCCGCCCGCCGCGACTACCTGGAGCGCGAACCGGTCATCACCCGCAAGGTCCACGAGGCGTTCCTCGAATCCCGCAACCTCTCCCTGGAGGAGGTGGGCAAGGTCGCCGAACAGGCCGCCCGCTGGGAGGACTTCGACGAGACGGTCCTGGAGCGGTACTTCACGACGCTGGACTTCCGCTTCGGTGCGCCCCAGCTCGCCGCCGTCGCCGAGTTCGCCCGCCGCGTCGGCCCGACGACCGGCTTCCCGGCCGACGTGAACGTGGATCTGCTCCAGCCGTAAGTGGCGGAGGGGACGGCGCACTACCCTGCTGGAAGTCGTACGGGGAGGGGTGGACGGCATGCAGCCGCTCGGAGGCGACGAACCCACGGTCGTGGGGCCCTACCGGCTGCTCGGCCGGCTCGGTGCCGGCGGGATGGGGCGGGTCTATCTCGGGCGCAGCGCGGGCGGACGTACGGTCGCGGTCAAGATCGTGCATCCGCACTTCGCGTTCGACGAGGAGTTCCGCGCCCGCTTCCGCCGCGAGGTCGACGCCGCGCGCCGGGTGGGCGGCGCCTGGACGGCCCCTGTGCTGGATGCGGATCCCGAGGCGCCCGTGCCCTGGGTGGCTACGGCCTACGCTGCCGGGCCCTCCCTCTCCGCCGCCGTCGCGGACGGCGGGCCGCTGCCCACGGCCACCGTACGGGCGCTGGGCGCGGGGCTGGCCGAGGCGCTGACGGCCGTCCATGAACTCGGGCTCGTGCACCGGGACGTGAAGCCGTCCAACGTGCTCCTCACCCTCGACGGGCCGTTGCTCATCGACTTCGGGATCGCCCGCGCCACCGACGGCACGGCCTCCCTCACCTCCACCGGCGTCTCCGTCGGCTCGCCCGGCTACATGGCCCCCGAGCAGATCCTCGGGAAGGGGGCGACGGGTGCGTCGGATGTCTTCTCGTTGGGTGCGGTGCTGGCGTACGCGGCCACCGGCGAGTCGCCCTTCCCCGGTGACTCCTCGGCCGCTCTCCTCTACAGAGTTGTGCACGAAGAGCCCGAACTCGGCGAGATGGACGGCGAGTTGCGGGAGCTGGCCCTCGCGTGTCTCGCCAAGGACCCTGCCGCCAGGCCCACTCCGGGCGAGGTGGCCCGGCGGCTCGCTCCCGACGGGACGGCTCGGCTGGTGGCCGGCGGGTGGCTGCCGGGGGCGCTGGTCGAGCAGGTCAGCCGAAGTGCCGTACAGCTGCTGAATCTTGAGGCGGCGGGGGTGGCCGAGGGGGTGGCTTCGGGGCCGGTGGGGTTCAGCAGTCCCTCGGTGGGGGGTGGCGGTGCCGGGGCGTTCGGGCCGCCGCCGGTGATGGGTGGCTCGGTGGACTGGGCGAAGACGCCGGCGCCGACCGCGCCGCCGTTCCTCGCGCCCGTGCCGGAGTTCCGGGACGCGCCGCCGCCGCACGACACCGTTCCGCCGCAGGCAGGTCGCCGTCCCGGGAAGGTGTCCGTCTCCGTCGGCGCCACGGCGGCTCCGGACGGCAACCGGCGGAGGCGCAGGGTCAGTTGCACACTCGTGGTGGTCGTCGCCGGGTTCGCCGCGGTGGTCCTGGTGCCGCTCGCCCTGTACTCGATGCTGCCGGGCGAGAAGGGCACGGACACCTCCGCGGGCTCCGCCTCCAAGCAGACGCCGGGCGCTACGACGAGCAGCACGCCGAGAGGTACGACGAGCAGCGTGCCGACCAGTGCGCCGTCCGCGACCGTGGGCACCCCGCTCCCGTCCATCCCCGACTCCTACCTCGGCACCTGGCAGGGCGAGGGCACCGCCCTCAACGGCACGCTCCCCGACGGGACCTTCCGGATCACGATCGCCAAGGTGGGCGTGGGGCAGCGGCTGGGCATCCTCCGCCAGACCGACCAACTCGGCGGCGTCTGCGACGACATACTGACCCTGAAGCAGGTGACGAAGACCCGGCTCGTCGCCTCGGCCGCGGGCGCGACATCGAACCGAGACGTCTGCAACCAGGCCGCCCACACAGTCACCCTCACCCCCGTCGGCGACGACCTCAAGTACCTGTCGGACAGTTCCGCCGAGGGCTCCCCGACCGCGCGACTGTCCAAGGTCAAGTAGCCGGTAGCCGGTAGCCGTCCAGTGGACTACGACCAGCTGCTGATCGCCCTCGCGGGGGTGTGGGGCGCCGGTGCGGGGGCGGTGGTGGCGCGGGTCGGCCGGCGCGGTGTCGGTACCGCGCTCCTCGTCGTCCTGTTGTGCGTCGCCCTCGCCGCCGCCACCGGTACGCGGCCCGAGCTGGCGGTCTGGCTGCTGCTCGCGCCCGTCGCGGTGGCGGCGCCGAGGGCGGCACTTCCCCTCGCCGGTGCCGCCCTCGCCCTCCTCGGCGTCGTCACCCTCGTGCCCGAGCACGCCGGTCACTGGACGACCGCGGTACGCGGCGCCCTCGCGCTCGGCGCGGGGTACTTCGCGCTGAGCCGTATCGACTCCGGCGGAGATGGTGATGGTGAGGGTGGTGGCGGTCTGGGGCTCGGTGAGGTGAAGCTCGCGGTCGCGACCGGGGCCGTGCTCGGGTGGTACGGGTGGCCGACGGTGATGCTGGGCGCGCTCGCGGGGTTCCTGCTCAGGGCGATCTACGGGGGATTCGCGGCCCGGAGACGGCGGGACGGCCGGGCGATCGTCGTCCCCTTTGGCCCGTTTCTGCTCGCCGGTGCTTTCCTCGGGCTGCTGGTCGGCGCGTACACGGCCTGAGGTGGGGGCGGGAAATCCGCTGGCGTAGGCTGACAAGGTCCGCAAGCAACCCTTGCCCGCCCGCAACCCTTGACGAAAGGGACCTCCCGGTGACCGAGAAGGCCGAGCTTCAGTCCGTCCTCGACCGTGCCGCCGAGGGCGGGCGCATCACCCCCGAAGAGGCCCTCGACCTCTACCGCGACGCCCCGCTGCACGCGCTCGGCGCCGCCGCCGACGCCGTACGCAAGCGTCGGTACGCGGGTACGGAGCACATCGCGACGTACATCATCGAGCGGAACATCAACTACACGAACGTGTGCGTCACGGCGTGCAAGTTCTGTGCCTTCTACGCCGCGCCCAAGGACACCGCCAAGGGCTGGACGCGGGACCTCGACGACATCCTGCGCCGGTGCGCGGAGACCGTCGAACTCGGCGGCACGCAGATCATGTTCCAGGGCGGACACCACCCGGACTTCGGCGTCGAGTACTACGAGAAGCACTTCGCCGCGATCAAGGGCGCCTACCCCCAGCTGGTCATCCACTCCCTCGGCGCGTCCGAGGTCGAGCACATGGCCCGGATCAGCGGGGTGTCGGTCGAGGAGGCCATCAGCCGGATCCACGCGGCCGGCCTCGACTCCTTCGCCGGCGCCGGTGCCGAGCTGCTCCCCGCCCGCCCCCGCAAGGCCATCGCGCCCCTCAAGGAGTCCGGCGAGCGCTGGCTGGAGATCATGGAGGCGGCGCACAACCTGGGCGTCGAGTCCACGTCCACCATGCTCATGGGCACCGGCGAGACCAACGCCGAGCGCATCGAGCACCTGCGGATGATCCGTGACGTACAGGACCGCACGGGCGGCTTCCGGGCCTTCATCCCGTACACCTACCAGCCCGAGAACAACCACCTGAAGGGCCGCACGCAGGCCACGCTCTTCGAGTACCTGCGCATGATCGCCATCGCCCGCCTCTTCATGGACAACGTCGCCCACATCCAGGGCAGTTGGCTGACGACGGGCAAGGAGGTCGGCCAACTCTCCCTGCACTACGGCGCGGACGACCTCGGCTCGATCATGCTGGAGGAGAACGTCGTCTCCTCGGCCGGTGCCAAGCACCGCTCCAACCGCATGGAGATCATCGACCTCATCCGCAAGGCGGGCCGCGTCCCCGCCCAGCGGACCACGACGTACGAGCACATCGTCGTCCACGACGACCCGGCGAACGACCCCGTCGACGAGCGGGTGATGTCCCACATCTCGTCGACGGCGATCGAAGGCGGCACGGCTCACCCGGAGTTGAAGCTCCTGTCCGCCAACTAGGCCTGTTGTGCTGACGATTCACACGGCGGACGAGGGCGGGGCCGTCGCCGTCGAGGGTGCCCGGGTCGCGGGTGTCGGGACACTGGCGGAGATCCAGGACCGCTTTCCCGGCGCACGGGTGCGGAGTTGGCCGGGCGTCCTGGGCCCGGCCCGCATCCACGAGGGCCCCCTCCCGGACGCCCCGAGCCCACGTGAACGCATCCACGCCGTACTGAAGACGGGCGCGACCGCTGTCCTGGCGGAACACGTCGACTCACCCGAACTTCGGGCGGCGGCGCAGCGGAACGATGTCGTGATCCTGGCCGCCCCACGCCCTACGGCCCTTTCAGACCTTGGCCGAGCCGACCTGGCCGTATTCGACGAGGCCGGCACCTGCATCGCAACGGTGTGTGCGGGTCGGCTAGTTCACAGACGCCGCTAAGGGCGTTGCCTTTGAGGGCGCGGGGAACTGCGCGACCAGCCACAACGAACCGTCACCCGGCAACGCACCCGTCACCCGGCAAACGCTTCCCCGAACGCCCCCGCAGACTGCGTCACCCCACTGCAATCAGTCGCCGCGTCATCATCAGACGACCCGCTCTCACACTGCTGATCCCGAAACGTCGACCACATCGACACCCACGCGACCTCCTTCGACTCGGCAAACGCCCGCACCTGCGCCGCATCCGAGAGGGAAAACGTCTCACCGGAGACGTCGTTCACCCCGATCATCGACGTGAGCGCCATCCCCTGCCAGGCCCCCGCGTCCGACAACCCGAACACCTTCTTCAACTGGGTGTGCGTGGCCGTAGCAGACGTGATCGCGTAGTCGCCCATGTCGCCGGTGTACGACTCGCCGTAGTTCATGGTCATGATGTTGACCGTGGAGACCGCGACCGCGTTGTCGTTGGCGGACTCCAGCAGCGCCAGGCTGTCGGAGTCGAGGCCGGACGGCATCACGGGGAGCGTGAAGGAGACCTTGAGGTCGCTGCGCTCCTTCTGGAGCAGGGCTATCGCCTTGGAGCGCAGGGCGACCGACGTGGAGTCCGTCAGCGCGTCGCCCTCGATGTCGAAGTCGGCCTGCGCCGAACCGGCCGCGTCCAGCGCCTCGCCGTAGGCCTTCGCGAGGGCGGTCGCGCTGGTGCAGGTCTCCGCCAGCTCCTTGCCGGAGGCCCCGCCGAAGGAGACCCGGACGGTGGCCCCGGACGTCTTGAGCGCCGAGATCCTGGATTTCACCGCCGAGTTGTCGATCGCGGTCGTACCGTTCCACTCCGGCGTACAGGTGCTCCCCTTGGCGATGGCGAAGGAGAGGTTGTACGTCGACGGGGACCCCGCGCTGTCCGTGTCCGCGGCAGTTGCGACGCTGACGTACGGGGCGTAGGACGTGCTCGACGAGGGCGTCGAAGAGGCGCTTTCGGAGGGGGTCGTACTGGCCTTCGGCGTTGTTTTCGGGGCCGAGTCCGACGAGTCACCGGAGCTGGAGGAGCAGCCGGTGACCGCGAGGGCAAACAAGCAGGTGAGCCCGGCCGCCGGTTTCAGGAAACTCCTCATTGAGCATGCACCCTTTCCGTCTCGGGACGGTGATTTCTGTCTCAGGATGGAAACAGAGTCGGTTTCCGAAGGCTAAATGAAGCACATGGGGCTGTGTCTCACGAAGACAGAAAAAACATAGGAAACCCACGGGTATCGATGCGCGAAACGGTCAAGCCGGGCGGCGAACCGGAAAATTGGGGACACTACTGACACCGGCCGCTCATAAGGCTTTTCCTGGGTTCTCTAAGGGACTGCACAGGTTGCGGAGTTTCTCTGGGCGGGCTCACAAGAGAATCAGAGTTTTGGTCACATAAAGGCGGCCTAATGTCTGGGGAATGCAATCCGAGTCCGCCATCGAAAACCGCGCCTCTGCGCGGGGTCGCCGCCGCAAAGCCGGCAACGGGTCCGCTGAAGGTCCCGTGTTCGTTGACAACTCCGGCCGCCGGTCAAAGGTGCTGCGCCGGATCGGCCTCCTCATGGGCACCGTCTGCCTCGGGTACGCGTTCGTACTCGGCATGGCGTTCATGGGCTGGGGCATCTCCCTCAATCCCTCCTCGCTGCTGCCGTTCGGCGGCGGTCAGGCAGGTTCGGCCCCCGGTGGCGGCAACGCCCCCGGCGGAGGCAGAGGCGGCGTAGCGCCCTCCGGTGTTCCGACCGGCGCTCCGACCGACATCCCCTCGGCGCGCCCCACGGGTGCGGCCCCGTCCTCCTCAGCCACCGCACACTGACCGGAGCGCCTCCGCAGCCATGACTACGACGACTTCTTCGCGCGGGCGCCGACGCGCCCCCACTCGGATGGAGCGCGCGGCCGGCAAGGCCGCCGCCCTCCAGCGACCGCGAGTGATCCTCGCCCTGCTGCTTCTGCTCGGCCTCACCTGCGTGATGCTGCTCGACGGCTACCTGCGCGCGGAAGTCGGCGGCGACGAGCGCGTCCGGGACGGCGCGAGCGCCAGCAAGGTGCCCGACAAGGTGCTCAACGGCGGCCCGATCCTGACCTTCCGCAACGGCAAGCCGGTCACCCAGACCATCCCGAAGAAGACCATCGTCCTCACCTTCGACGACGGTCCGAACCCCACCTACACGCCCACGGTCCTGAAGATCCTCAAGAAGTACGACGTGCCGGGCACGTTCTTCCTGGTGGGCTCGATGGTCTCGCGCTACCCGGACATCGTGAAGCAGATGGTCGCGCAGGGCGAAGAGGTGGGCATCCACACCTTCACCCACGTCGACCTCTCCTACCAGAGCGACGCCCGCATCAAGCGGGAGATGGAACAGACGCAGCTCGCGCTCGCGGGCGCGGCCGGCATCACGACGACGCTGTTCCGCGCGCCGTACTCCTCGGAGACGGACGCCATCGACAACTACAGCTACCCCGTCTACAAGAAGCTCGGCGCCTCCGGCTACACCAGCGTCTTCGTCGACACCGACAGCGACGACTGGAAGCAGCCCGGCGTCGCGAAGATCATCAAGTGGGCGACGCCGTCCGGGACTTCGGGCTCCTCGGTGCTCTTCCACGACGCCGGTGGTGTGCGCTCGCAGACCATGAAGGCGCTGCCCAAGTACATCGAGAAGATGAAGGCGAAGGGCTACACGTTCACCACGGTGAGCGGCGCCATCGCCAAGAACAACTCCGGCGCGCGGCCCGTCACGAGCACGGGTGCGGCTGCCGGTACGAGCACCGGCAACGTCGAGGCAGGCGCCCAGCCGTCCGCGGCACCTTCCGCCGCGCAGTCCGGGGCACCCGCCGGCACCGCCGGCACAGGCGCGGCCAACGGCCAGACCCCGGTCGACTCGGCCGTCGGCGGCGCGGGCGGAACCAACGGCTCCGGTACGGGCAACGGCTCCGGCAGCAGGCGGACTTCGGTCCTCCAGGGCGCCCACCGCGAGGCCACCGGCATGACCCTCTACGAGGGCAAGGCGCTCATCTACGCCGTCACCGTCGCCGAGTGGGTGGTGCCGGGACTTGCGGCGGGCCTCACCGTCGTCGGCGTCGCGGTCATGAGCCGCTTCGGGATGATGCTGATCCTCGCCCGGCGCCACTACAGACAGCGCAACAAACGCCGGTTCAGCTGGGGACCGACCGTCACCCGCCCGGTGACCGTGATCGTCCCGGCGTACAACGAGAAGGAGTGCATCGCCAACACCCTTGAGTCGCTGGCGAAGAGCACCCACCCGATCGAGGTCATCGTCGTCGACGACGGCTCCTCGGACGGCACCTCCGAGATCGCCCGCGAGGCGGCCCGCTCCTTCGGCATGACGAACGTCCGGGTCATCCGCCAGGAGAACGCGGGCAAGCCCGCCGCCCTCAACAACGGTGTGCGCAGCGCGAGTTACGACATCGTCGTGATGATGGACGGCGACACCGTCTTCGAACCCGACACCGTACGACACCTCGTGCAGCCCTTCGCCGACCCCGAGGTCGGCGCGGTCGCGGGCAACGCCAAGGTCGGCAACCGCAACACGATCATCGGCGCCTGGCAGCACATCGAGTACGTGATGGGCTTCAACCTCGACCGCCGCATGTACGACCTGCTGCGCTGCATGCCCACCATCCCGGGCGCTATCGGCGCGTTCCGCCGCGAGGCGGTCCTCCAGGTCGGCGGCATGAGCGAGGACACCCTCGCCGAGGACACCGACATCACCATCGCCATGCACCGCGAGGGCTGGCGCGTCGTCTACCAGGAGCACGCCAAGGCCTGGACCGAGGCCCCAGCCTCGCTCAAGCAACTCTGGTCGCAGCGCTACCGCTGGTCCTACGGCACCATGCAGGCCCTGTGGAAGCACCGCAAGTCCCTTACGGACAAGGGTCCTTCGGGCCGCTTCGGCCGGGTCGGCATGCCTCTGGTGGTCATCTTCCAGATCATCACGCCGGTCTTCGCCCCGCTGATCGACGTCTTCACCGTCTATTCGATGATCTTCGTCGACTTCTGGGCGTCCCTCGCGATGTGGTTCGCGGTGCTCGGCATCCAACTCCTGTGCGCGGCCTACGCGTTCAGGCTGGACCGGGAGAAGTACCGCTACCTGCTGATGATGCCGCTCCAGCAACTGGCCTACCGCCAGATGATGTACCTGGTCCTCATCCACTCCAGCATCACCGCCCTGACCGGCGGCCGGCTGCGCTGGCAGAAACTCAAGCGCACCGGCGAGGTCGGCACACCGGCGGGGGCGAGCTGATGACCTGGGAACAGCAACAGCAACAGCAGGGATACGGCGGCGGCTACGGGCAACCGCAACAGCCCCAACAGCCGTACGGCTACGACGGGTACGGGCAGCCTCAGCCGTACGGCCAGCCGCAGCAACCGTCGCCGTACCCGTATCAACAGCAGCAACAGCCTCCGCAGTACGTCGACTACGGGCAGCCGGTGTACGCCACGGCTCCTCTTCCCGTCGTAGAACCGGAGTTGGAGCCGGAGCCCGAGCCGGAGCCGCTTGCCGAGAAGGTGGGAGAGGAGGCTCCCGAGCCGGAACCCGCGCCCAAACCGGCGGGCCGGGACCGGTACTTCGACACCCTGCGGGCCGTCGCGCTGATCCGGGTCGTGACCTACCACACCTTCGGGTGGGCCTGGTGCGGGATGGTGTTCCCCTCGATGGGGATCATGTTCGGGCTGGCCGGGACGCTGATGGCGAAGTCGCTGGAGCGGCCGCCGTTCAAGGTGGTCAAGAGCCGGATGCGGAGGCTGCTGCCGCCGTTCTGGTTCTGGGGCTTCTTCGTGCTCCTGGCGATGATGATCCACGACTGGATGCCGGGCTGGCAGATCGTCTTCTGGATCGTGCCCGTCGGTGACCCGCCGGGCAACGCCTGGGGCACGCAGGCCTGGGAGATCCTCTGGTACCTGCGGACGTACCTCTGGTTCGTGATGCTGTCGCCGGTGCTGCTGTGGATCTTCCGCAAGGCGCCGATCCCGGTGCTGCTGCTGACGCTCGTGCCGATCGTGGTCCTGAAGTTCGTGTGGTCCGGGCCGGACAACCGCTTCGGCAACGCGCTGTGGGACCTGTCGACGTACCTCTTCTGCTGGATCCTCGGCTTCGCGCACCGCGACGGAGTGCTCCAGAAGCTGAAGCCCTTCCTGGTGGTCACGCTGTCGATCGCCGCGATCGTCTTCGGCGGCTGGTACGCCTTCACGCACCAGGCGGAGGCCGGCGGCACCTACGACCTGGACGAGAGCCCGCTCGCCCAGACCTACTGGTCGGCCGGTTACGTGATGCTGCTGATGTGGGCCAAGGCCTACTTCAACATCGACTTCGCCTGGCTGACCCGCTTCAAGAAGCTCGACCGGATCGTCACGATCTTCAACTCGCGGGCCGTGACCATCTATCTCTGGCACGAGATCGCGCTGGTGCTGGCGGTGCCGCTGACCGACCAGTTCTGGAAGGTGCCCGCCTTCGAGAAGTGGCTGCCGCTGGAGAGCCAGTGGTTCATGTTCGGCATCGGCTGGATTCTCATCGCCGTCTTCATCGTGCTCTGCGGCTGGGTGGAGGACGTGGCGGCGAAGAAGAAACCCCAGCTGCTGCCGGGGTGAGCTTCTTTTACAAAGAGGGCAGTACGGGCCGGGCGCCTTCGGTGCGCCCGGCCCGTACTGCCACAATGGGCCCGTGACCCGCGCATCCCTGGACAAGCAGCCGCACGAAGTCGCCTCGATGTTCGACGACGTGGCGGAACGGTACGACCTCACCAACGACGTGCTGTCGCTCGGCCAGGACCGCCGATGGCGCAAGGAGGTCACCAAGGCGGTCGACGCCCGCCCCGCGCAGAAGATCCTCGACCTGGCAGCCGGTACGGCGACCTCGTCCCTCCCCTTCGCCCGCAGCGGCGCCTACGTCGTCCCCTGCGACTTCTCCCTCGGCATGCTCCAGGTCGGCAAGAAGCGCCACCCCTGGCTGCCGCTCACGGCCGGCGACGCCACCAAGCTGCCGTTCAAGGACGACACGTTCGACGCCGTGACCATCTCCTTCGGGCTGCGCAACGTCCAGGACACGGACACCGCGCTGCGCGAGCTGTACCGGGTGACCAAGCCCGGCGGCCGGGTAGTGATCTGCGAGTTCTCACACCCGACCTGGGCGCCCTTCCGCACGGTCTACACCGAGTACCTGATGCGCGCGCTGCCGCCGGTCGCCCGCACCGTCTCCTCGAACCCGGACGCGTACGTCTACCTCGCCGAGTCCATCCGCGCCTGGCCCGACCAGCCCGCACTGGCCGAGCGACTCCGCAAGGCCGGCTGGTCCAAGGTCGCCTATCGCAACCTGAGCGGCGGAATCGTGGCCCTGCACCGGGGCTTCAAGCAGGCCTGACGGGGGCTCCGCCCACTACCTGAGCACCTCGAAGAACGCGTCGCCCGGCGGCTCGTCCAACTCGCGCTGCATCCCACCGCTCGGCGGCCGGGGGACGCGCGGCTCACGCATACCGCCCCCGCCGTCCCCCTCACCGAAGTCGAACCACACGTAGACGACGGAGTCCCGCGGCACCTCGGCGTCGGGCTGCGGATACTGCCGTACGACGTAGTCGACGACGGCGAGATGGAAGTCGGGCCGGTCCGGTGAGTTGATGAACAGCCCGCGCGACTGGGCCGTCTCGCGCGCGTCCACGGCCATCAGGCCGACGAGCCGTGGCACGCGCACTTCGGGTGGTTTGGGTGTTAAGCGCACAGATGTCACCCCCAGCGGTACCGGAAGGGTAACCCCGGTCCGGTCCCGACCGGAAGCGCCAAGTGTCGTTCTGTAGCTGATAGTTACTCTGAGTTACAGAACGAGCCGGTAGCAGTGGCCCTCCTCCTCGCGCGAGGGCGTGGTGAAGACCTCGGCGAGGTGCATGCCCAGCCGTCTCGTCACCGCGATCGACCGGGTGTTGCGGGCCAGGACCATCGCCACCACGCTCGGCACCCCGGCCGCCCGCACCCGCTCCAGGGTCGTCTCGGCCGCCGCGGTCGCATACCCCTGGCCCCAGAACTCCCGCCCCAGCCGCCAGCCGATCTCGATCTCACCCTTCGGTCCCCAGTCCTGCGGCCAGGGCTGGGCGCCGGTGAAGCCGATGACCCGGTCGGAGTCGTCGAGCATCGTCCACAGGCAGAAACCGCGCTCCGCGTCGTGCCGGCGCTGGCGTGCGGTGAGCTCCTCGTAGACGGACAGCTCGGCGGACTTCCCGCCGTGGAACTCCATGACGTCGGGGTGGTCGAAGGCCCGGTGCCAGGCGACGGCGTCCTCGTCGGTCGGGACACGGAGCCGTACTGCGGGGAGAGCTCGGTTCACGGGGCAGCCCTTCAGCCTGGTGATCAGTGGCGCTGAATAGACTGCCCATGTCCAGTGCCGGTCGGCACGCAGATTTCGAACTTGGGGAGATCCCGCCGTGACCGAGCCCCTCTCCGAAAACACCGCCGATGTGATCGTCGTCGGCGCGGGGCCAGCCGGCTCCGCCACCGCCTACCACCTCGCCAAGTCCGGACTCGATGTACTCCTGCTGGAGAAGACCGAGTTCCCGCGCGAGAAGGTGTGCGGCGACGGACTCACCCCGCGCGCCACCAAGCAGCTCGTGGCCATGGGCATCGACATCTCCGAGGAGGCCGGCTGGCTGCGCAACAAGGGCCTGCGCATCATCGGCGGAGGCGTACGACTCCAGCTGGACTGGCCGGAACTCGCCTCCTTCCCGGACTACGGCCTCGTCCGCAAGCGCGACGACTTCGACGAGCAGCTCGCCCGCAACGCCCAGAAGGCCGGCGCCCGCCTCTACGAGCGCTGCAACGTCGGCGCCCCGATCGTCGACGAGCGCACCGGCCGTATCACCGGCGTCAACGCCAAGCTCGGCGACGAGAAACGCGAAGTCACCTTCCACGCGCCCCTGGTGGTCGCCGCCGACGGCAACTCCACCCGCCTCTCCCTTGCGATGGGCCTGCACCGCCGCGAGGACCGCCCGATGGGCGTCGCGGTCCGCACCTACTTCACCTCGCCCCGCCACGAGGACGACTACCTGGAGTCGTGGCTGGAACTGTGGGACCGCCGCGGCGCCGAGGACCGCCTGCTGCCCGGCTACGGTTGGATCTTCGGCATGGGCGACGGCACCTCGAACGTCGGCCTCGGTGTCCTCAACACCTCCGACTCCTTCAAGGAGTTGGACTGGCGCGAGGTGCTGAAGGCCTGGTGCGCGTCCATGCCCGAGGACTGGGGCTACACCCCCGAAAACATGACCGGCCCGATCCGCGGCGCCGCCCTCCCGATGGCCTTCAACCGTCAACCCCACTACACGAAGGGGTTGTTGTTGGTCGGCGACGCCGGCGGCCTGGTGAACCCCTTCAACGGCGAGGGCATCGCCTACGCCATGGAGTCCGGCCAGATCGCCGCCGACGTCATCGTCCAGGCCCACGCCCGCCCGACCCCGGCGAGCCGCGAACTCGCCCTGCAGCGCTACCCGCGGGTCCTCAAGGACACCTACGGCGGCTACTACACGCTGGGCCGCGCCTTCGTGAAGCTCATCGGCAACCCGAAGGTCATGAAGATCGCGGCCCAGCGCGGCCTGACGCACCCCCTGCTGATGAAGTTCACCCTGAAAATGCTGGCCAACCTCACCGATCCCACGGGCGGCGACGCGATGGACCGGATCATCAACGGGCTGAGCAAGGTGGCGCCGAAGGCGTAGCCGTAGGGTCGGCTCTGGGCTCGGGCGCGATCAGCTGCTAAGTGCGGCTGTCTTGGCGGCCCGGCGGGCGAACACCTCGTCGCGCCGGTCCGCCACCTGCCGCAGCGCCTCCTTGCGGTCCCGCTTGGAGAGCCGGTCCAGGTACACCTGGCCGTTGACGTGGTCGGTCTCGTGGGCGAGGCAGCGCGCGAAGTACCCCGTGCCCTCGATCACCAGCGGGTCGCCGTCCTTGTCGAGCCCGCGCACCACGGCCCGGTCCGGACGCGGTACGTCCATCATCGCGCCCGGCACGGACAGGCAGCCCTCGCCCTCGTCGAGCAGCCGGCGCCCGGCCGGGTCGAGCGGGTCGAGGACCGGGTTGACGATGTGTCCGACATGCCGGACGCCGTCGTCGTCGGGGCAGTCGTACACGAACAGGCGCAGATCCACGCCCACTTGATTGGCCGCGAGGCCGGCCCCTTCGGCGACGTACATGGTGAGGAACATGTCGTCGATGAGCGCGGCGAGGTCGGGACCGAACTCGGTCACGTCCCGGGACGGCCGGTGCAGGACCTCTTCACCGACCTCGGTGACGCGTCGCACCGAGCCGCGGCTGGCCTCGGGAGCGGGGCGCGGATACGAGTCGACGGGCCTGCCTTGTACGAACACGCGTGGCATGTGTGTGTCTCCTTGTGATGGTGAGGATGCTGTGGGTGATCGGGACTCGGGGTTCCGGCCTTCCGTGACCCCTCCCTACCCTCCCGTATTCATGACAACAGAGCGCGCTCAGCAGCCGCAGGAGAACTTCGGACGCTCCCGCAGACACTTTCTGGCCGCTACCGGGGGAGTGGCCGGCGCCCTCGCCTTATGGCCGGCCGCAAGGGCGAACGCCGCCTCCGGCAAGACCGTCGCCGTGCTCGGCGGCGGCGTCTCGGGCCTCAGCGCCGCCCACGAACTCGCCGAACGCGGCTACGCCGTCACCGTTTACGAGTACTACGACATCCTCGGCGGCAAGGCCCGCTCGATGGACGTCCCGGGCACGGCGGCCGGTGGCCGCAAACCCCTCCCCGGCGAACACGGCTTCCGCTTCTTCCCCGGCTTCTACCGGAACCTGCCGGACACCATGCGGCGCATCCCCGTCGCGGGCAACGCGAACGGCGTCCACGACAACCTCCGGGGCGGCACCGAGGAGTTGTTCGCCCGCGCCTCGGGCCGCCCCGACCTGCACTTCCCGCTGCGCCGGGTCACCACCCCGCCCGCCCCCGGCGACATCACCCCGTCCTGGATCCGCGACCAGCTGCTGTCCGTCCTGGACCTGGGCACCCGTCTCCCCGCCCACGAGGCCGCCTACTTCGCCGACCGGCTCCTCGTCCACCTCACCAGCTGCGACGCCCGCCGCGAGGACCAGTGGGAGAAGGTCACCTGGTGGGACTTCATCCGGGCCGAGGAGATGAGCGAGGAGTACCGGACACTCCTCGGCATCGGCCAGACCCGCAACCTCGTCGCCACGCGCGCGGAGGTTGCGTCCACACGCACGGTCGGCCGCGTCATCATCGAGGCCCTGATCCTCTGGGGCCTGCTCGGCCAGGGCCTGGACGGCGACGCCGACATCGACCGCGTCCTCAACTCCCCGACCAGTGAGGCGTGGATCGACCCCTGGGAGACCCATCTGCGCGCGCTGGGCGTCGAGTTCGTGACCGGCACGCAGGTGAACGAGGTCGTCTACGAGGGTGGCCGGGTGACCGGCGTACGGGTGTCCGCACGCGACGGCGGCCAGGAGCGCGCGGTCACCGCCGACCACTACGTCTCCGCGCTTCCGGTCGAGCACGCGCGCGTGACGTGGGGCAAGGCCCTGCGCGCCGCCGACCCGCAACTCGCCAGATGCGACGCGCTGCGGACGGACTGGATGACCGGCGTCATGTTCTACCTGCGCACGCCCACCCCCGTCGTGCACGGCCACGTCAACTGCCTCGACTCACCCTGGTCGGTGACGGCCGTCGGCCAGGCCCAGTTCTGGGACGGACGCGACTTCTCCGCCGACTACGGCGACGGACGTGCCCACGACTGCCTGTCCACGATCATCTCGGAGTGGGACAAGCCCGGCATCCTGTACGGCAAGACGGCCAGGGAGTGCACCAAGGACGAGATCGTCGCCGAACTCTGGGCCCAGCTCAAGGACGCCCTGAACGACTCCGGCAAGACGACCCTCACCGACGACGACCGGCTCGGCTGGTTCATGGACCCGGCGGTGACGGGCCTCGGCGGCCCCGACCCGCAGAACCGCGAACAACTCCTCATCCACCCCACGGGCACGCTCTACAACCGCCCGTCGGCGAAGACCGCGGTGCCGAACTTCTTCCTCGCGGGCGACTACGTCCGCACCGACGTGGACCTCGCGACCATGGAAGGCGCCAACGAGTCGGCGCGACGGGCCGTCAACGCCCTTCTGGAGGCGGACAATTCGGACACCGAGCGCTGCCGGATCTGGGAGCTGTACCGGCCGCCGGAGATGGAGCCCCTCAAGCGCGTCGACGAGGTGCGCTACCGACTGGGCCTGCCCAACACCTTCGACCTCGGATAACCCGCCGGGATACGACGGAGGGGCCGCTGCCCCCGAGCGGCAGCGGCCTTGTTCCGTACGGCGGTGAGTGCGGGGCTCAGAGCACCCGCACCGCGCCGGTCGGCGGGTCGTACGACAGCGGCCTCTCCACGATGCCGGTGGAGGGGTTCTGCGCGCCGACGAACATGCCGTCGCCCACGTACACCGCCACGTGGTAGGCGCTGCCGGCGCTGCCCCAGTACAGGATGTCGCCGGCCTGCAGGTTGCTCAGGGACACCTGAGTACCGGCGGTCGACTGGTCCTGGGAGACGCGCGGCAGGCTGATGCCGACCTGCTTGAAGGCGGCTCCGACGAGTCCGGAGCAGTCGTAGGCGCTGGGGCCGGTGGCGCCCAGGACGTAGGACTTGCCGATCTGGGCCTTCACGAAGGCCACGATGGTCGCGGCCGAACCGGTCGCCGTCGACGAGCTGGTGCTCGTGGAGGCGCTCGTGGTCGCCGTAGAGGCCAGGGTGGTCCTCTCGGAGCTGCGTGAGGCTGCCTGCGCCGCAGCGGCCTTGCGAGCGGCTTCCTGGGCCTTCTTCTTGGCCTCCGCCTTCTTCTTGGCGTCCGCGAGGTCCGCCTTCGCCTGCTTCGCGGCGTTTGCGGCGGCCGTGTCACGCTCGGCCTGCAGCTGGTAGTTGGCTGCGGCCTGCTGCGTGGCCTCCGCGGACTGGGCGACCTGCGTGGACAGGTCGGCCGTCAGGGTGGGCAGTTGCAGGGTCTGCGTCGTCTCGGCAGCGTTGGCCGAGGCTGCACCAGCCGCCGCCATGCTGAGAACGCCACCGGCAACTCCGGCCCGCACGGCGATGTTCGTCGTCGCGCTGCGGCGGGGTTTCCGGTGGCTGCGTATGTGAGCGGTGTGGGACATGAGACCAACCGGTATCAGGGGCTCCTCCATACCTTCAAGAAACGTGTGCTGCGCCACAATTGTTCAATGCGCACCATGAACCCCGGGTGTGTCGTTCCTTATTGACGCCGTAACGGACATTGCGGACCTGGGCGATCCGGCCCGTGATCACGGTCTTTCATCGGTACGCCCGAATTGCCCGGCGCCTACCACCTGTTGGGACAGGTGGCCAAGCCCCGTTCTCATGCGCCTCTCATGAGTGTGGTGGAGGTCACGGAACGGTTACCGGAATGCGTGCGTCTCGCGTGGGTACCGCGAGCGGGTGACTTCGTGAATGTGTGCACGCGTCCACACCGTGCCGCGCGACTCCTCCCGACGTGTGAACGGGCTTCCACTATCAAGCCGTCGCGTCCAACTCCAATTTGCATGCAAGGGAAGTCTCTTGATATTGAGACGCTGCCCTCGGCCTGCGATGACGGGCGAAAATGTCACCTCTGGTGATCACTTGGACGCTTCACGTGCGAAGATCGCCGGTCATCCGACTCGATG
Organism: Streptomyces sp. NPDC050508; assembly: GCF_040655155.1. Lineage (NCBI taxonomy): Bacteria > Bacillati > Actinomycetota > Actinomycetes > Kitasatosporales > Streptomycetaceae > Streptomyces > Streptomyces sp. NPDC050508. The sequence goes on along the minus strand of NZ_JBFAJJ010000014.1, from coordinate 143,877 downwards.
ATCCTTCGTCGGGTGGTGGAGATCACAAAGCTTGTGTAATACCCCGTGTCGCAGATCACAGAGCGGCGGGCATAAGATGCGGAGCAGTTGGGCTTGTGACCTGCTTCACATGTTCGCGATCTTCGCCGGGACGGGCGGGAGTTGCGGGGCGTGCGGCGGGTCCGGGCCCGAGCCATCGCCAGCAGTCAGTGCCGACTGAGAGGAGCGAGGAGCGGTGAACGCGTATGCGCCCATCCTCGTACTGGGAGCCCTCGGGGCAGGCTTTGCGATCTTCTCCGTGGTCATGGCCACGCTGATCGGTCCGAAGCGTTACAACCGGGCCAAGCTCGAAGCGTACGAGTGCGGCATCGAGCCGACCCCCACGCCGGCCGGCGGCGGGCGCTTCCCCATCAAGTACTACCTGACGGCGATGCTCTTCATCGTCTTCGACATCGAGATCGTCTTCCTCTACCCCTGGGCCGTCACCTTCGACGCCCTGGGTGTTTTCGGGCTCGTGGAGATGCTGCTCTTCGTGCTCACCGTCTTCGTCGCGTACGCGTACGTATGGCGGCGCGGCGGCCTGGAATGGGACTGAGGGGCCTTTAACTCATGGGACTCGAAGAAAAGCTGCCGAGCGGCTTCCTGCTCACCACCGTCGAGCAGGCCGCGGGCTGGGTGCGCAAGGCATCCGTCTTCCCGGCCACGTTCGGACTCGCCTGCTGCGCCATCGAGATGATGACGACCGGCGCCGGCCGGTACGACCTGGCGCGCTTCGGTATGGAGGTCTTCCGCGGATCACCCCGCCAGGCGGACCTGATGATCGTCGCGGGCCGGGTCAGCCAGAAGATGGCGCCGGTCCTGCGGCAGGTCTATGACCAGATGCCGAACCCCAAGTGGGTTATCTCCATGGGCGTTTGCGCCTCGTCGGGCGGCATGTTCAACAACTACGCGATCGTGCAGGGCGTCGACCACATCGTCCCGGTCGACATCTATCTCCCGGGCTGCCCGCCACGGCCCGAGATGCTGATGGACGCGATCCTCAAGCTCCACCACAAGATCCAGACCTCCAAGCTCGGTGTGAACGCCGAGGAGGCTGCCCGCGAGGCGGAGGAGGCGGCGCTCAAGGCACTGCCCACCATCGAGATGAAGGGCCTGCTGCGGTGAGCGACGCGAACGGCACCAACCCGGAGCAGGATCCGGGTGCCTCCAACCTCCCCGGCCAGCGTGGCGAGGGAGGTGAGGAGATCCGCGTCCAGCGCGGCATGTTCGGCGCCAACAACGGTGGTGACACGTCCGGTTATGGCGGCCTGGTCCGCTCGGTCCGCCTGCCGGGAGCGGCGAGCCGGCCCTACGGCGGCTGGTTCGACGAGGTCGCCGACGAGTTGGAGGGCGCCCTGGAGGAACAGGGCCTGCTGCCCGACAACGCGATCGAGAAGACGATCGTCGACCGCGACGAACTCACCTTCCACATCGAACGCGAGCACCTGCTGCGCGTCGCCCAGACCCTGCGCGACGACCCGGCCCTGCGCTTCGAACTCTGCACCGGCGTCAGCGCGGTTCACTACCTGCACGACAAGGGCCGCGAGCTGCACGCCGTCTACCACCTGCGCTCGATCACCCACAACCGGCTGATCCGCCTCGAAGTCAGCGCCCCGGACAGCGATCCGCACATCCCGTCACTGGTCTCGGTCTACCCGACCAACGACTGGCACGAGCGCGAGACCTACGACTTCTTCGGCATTGTCTTCGACGGTCACCCGGCCCTGACGCGGATCATGATGCCGGACGACTGGCAGGGCCACCCGCAGCGCAAGGACTACCCCCTCGGCGGCATCGCCGTCGAGTACAAGGGCGCCCAGATCCCGGCTCCGGACCAGCGGAGGTCGTACTCATGAGCACGCAGTCAGCATCCGCTCGGGAGACCACCGAGGGCACCGTATATACGGTCACCGGTGGCGACTGGGACGAGGTCGTCCAGTCCGCGGCCAAGGCCGACGACGAGCGCATCGTCGTCAACATGGGCCCCCAGCACCCCTCCACGCACGGTGTGCTCCGCCTCATCCTGGAGATCGACGGAGAGACGGTCACCGAGGCCCGCTGCGGCATCGGCTACCTCCACACCGGTATCGAGAAGAACCTCGAATACCGCACGTGGACGCAGGGCACCACGTTCGTGACGCGCATGGACTATCTGACGTCCTTCTTCAACGAGACCGCCTACTGTCTCGCCGTCGAGAAACTCCTCGGCGTCGAGGACCAGATCACCGAGCGGGCGAAGATCATCCGGGTGCTCCTGATGGAGCTGAACCGGATGTCCTCCCACCTGGTGTGCATCGCCACCGGCGGGATGGAACTCGGCGCCACCACGATCATGATCTACGGATTCCGCGATCGTGAAATGATTCTCGACATCTACGAGCTCATCACGGGCCTGCGGATGAACCACGCGTACATCCGCCCCGGCGGACTCGCCCAGGACCTGCCGCCCGGCGCGGTGGACCAGATCCGCGAGTTCGTGAAGAAGATGAAGAAGAACCTCCCCGAGTACGACAAGCTCGCCACCGGGAACCCCATCTTCAAGGCCCGTATGCAGGACGTCGGTTACCTCGACCTGGCCGGCTGCATGGCCCTCGGTGCCACAGGCCCGATCCTGCGCTCCACGGGCCTCCCGCACGACCTGCGCAAGGCGCAGCCGTACTGCGACTACGAGACGTACGACTTCGACATCCCGACCGCCGACACCTGCGACTCCTACGGCCGCTTCCTCATCCGCCTTGAGGAGATGCGCCAGTCGCTCCGGATCGTCGAGCAGTGCCTGGACCGGCTGCAGCCCGGCCCGGTCATGGTCGCCGACAAGAAGATCGCCTGGCCCGCCCAACTCGCGCTCGGGCCGGACGGGTTGGGCAACTCGCTCGACCACATCAAGCAGATCATGGGCACCTCCATGGAGGCCCTGATCCACCACTTCAAGCTGGTGACCGAAGGCTTCCGCGTGCCGCCGGGACAGGCGTACGCGGCGGTCGAGTCGCCCAAGGGCGAACTCGGGGTGCACGCCGTGTCCGACGGAGGCACCCGCCCCTACCGGGTCCACTTCAGGGACCCGTCCTTCACCAACCTTCAGGCCATGGCGGCGATGTGCGAGGGCGGCCAGGTCGCCGACGTCATCGTCGCCGTCGCGTCCATCGACCCCGTGATGGGAGGCGTCGACCGGTGACCACCAGTTCTTCGGAGCAGGGCGTCAGTCTGGGCATGCCCCAACTGCCCGCGCCCGCTTACCCGGACGACGTCCGGGCCCGGCTGGAGGCCGACGGGCGGGAGATCATCGCCCGCTACCCGGACTCCCGCTCGGCCCTCCTGCCGTTGCTGCATCTCGTGCAGGCGGAGGAGGGGCATGTCACGCGCACAGGGCAGCAGTTCTGCGCGACCCTGCTGGACCTGACGACGGCCGAGGTCGCCGCCGTGGCGACCTTCTACTCCATGTACCGGCGTCGGCCGAGCGGTGACTACCAGGTCGGGGTCTGCACCAACACCCTGTGTGCGGTGATGGGCGGCGACGCGATCTTCGAGTCGCTCCAGGAGCACCTGGGCGTCGGCAACGGTGAGACCACCGACGACGGCAAGGTCACCCTGGAGCACATCGAGTGCAACGCGGCCTGCGACTTCGCGCCGGTGGTGATGGTCAACTGGGAGTTCTTCGACAACCAGACCCCGGCCAGCGCCCGCCGTCTCGTCGACGACCTGCGCACGGGCGCTGCGGTGGAGCCCACGCGCGGGGCGCCGATGTGCACCTTCAAGGAGACCGCGCGGATCCTCGCCGGTTTCCCCGACGAGCGGCCCGGGGCCGTCGAGGCGAGCGGCGGTGCGGGACCCGCGTCGCTGGTGGGCCTCCGCCTGGCCAGGGGAGAGACCGCACCCGCGCGCGTGGTCCATCCGCGGGGCTCCGGAGCGCCGCAGGACCAGTCGCCGACGACCGAGCACCTCAGTTCGCACGACGCGCCGCAGGACACGTCGGCCTCCGACCCCGCCCACCCGGCGGGGCCTGTCGCCGAGGAGGGGGAGTGATGACCTTGGCACCCGAACTGAAAGACCACAGCCCCGAGAAGCTGCTCGCACCCGTCCTGTCGGCCTTCTGGGACGAGGACAGGTCCTGGACTCTGGACACGTACCGAAGGCACGAGGGATACGAGGGGCTCCGCAAGGCGCTCGCGATGTCGCCGGACGACCTCATCGCGTATGTGAAGGACTCCGGTCTGCGCGGTCGCGGTGGCGCCGGCTTCCCCACCGGAATGAAATGGCAATTCATTCCCCAAGGGGATGGAAAACCACACTATCTAGTTGTCAACGCCGACGAGTCGGAGCCCGGAACCTGTAAGGACATCCCGCTCCTCTTCGCGAACCCGCACAGCCTCATCGAGGGCATTGTCATCGCGTGCTATGCCATCAGGTCTTCGCATGCCTTCATCTATCTGCGTGGTGAAGTCGTCCCCGTATTGCGGCGGTTGCACGAGGCCGTGCGTGAGGCCTACGCGGCGGGCTACCTCGGCGAGAACGTCCTGGGCAGCGGACTCGACCTCGAACTCACCGTGCACGCGGGCGCCGGCGCGTACATCTGCGGTGAGGAGACCGCACTGCTCGACTCGCTCGAAGGCCGCCGTGGTCAACCGCGGCTCCGTCCCCCTTTCCCTGCGGTCGCGGGCCTCTATGCGTGCCCGACTGTGGTGAATAACGTCGAGTCGATCGCGTCAGTTCCCGCCATTCTGCAAAAAGGCAAGGAATGGTTCAGGTCGATGGGCAGCGAGAAGTCTCCGGGCTTCACGCTCTACTCGCTCAGCGGCCATGTCACCAGCCCCGGTCAGTACGAGGCGCCGCTCGGCATCACCCTCCGCCAACTGCTCGACATGAGCGGCGGGATCCGGGCCGGGCATCGCCTCAAGTTCTGGACGCCGGGCGGGTCTTCCACGCCGATGTTCACCGACGAGCACCTCGACGTCCCTCTTGACTACGAAGGAGTGGGTGCCGCGGGTTCCATGCTCGGCACAAAAGCTCTGCAGTGTTTCGACGAGACGACCTGCGTCGTGCGTGCCGTCACCCGCTGGACCGAGTTCTACGCCCACGAGTCCTGCGGCAAGTGCACACCGTGCCGCGAAGGGACGTACTGGCTCGTGCAGTTGCTGCGCGACATCGAGGCCGGCAAGGGCGTCATGTCCGACCTCGACAAGCTGAACGACATCGCCGACAACATCAACGGCAAGTCCTTCTGCGCCCTCGGCGACGGCGCCGCCTCGCCGATCTTCTCCTCGCTCAAGTACTTCCGCGAGGAGTACGAGGAGCACATCACGGGCCGGGGCTGCCCCTTCGACCCGGCCAAGTCCACGGCCTGGGCCGACCGCACGGAGGTGAACGCATGACGGTGACCACGAGCGCTCCCTCGGGTGGGGGAGAGGCGGCGGTCCCGCCGGAAGATCTCGTCTCGCTGACGATCGACGGCGCCGAGATCAGCGTGCCCAAGGGCACCCTGGTCATCCGCGCCGCCGAGCAACTCGGCATCGAGATCCCCAGGTTCTGCGACCATCCCCTCCTCGACCCGGTCGGCGCCTGCCGTCAGTGCATCGTCGAGGTCGAGGGCCAGCGCAAACCGATGGCGTCCTGCACGATCACGTGCACGGACGGCATGGTCGTCAAGACCCAACTCAGCTCGCCCGTGGCCGAGAAGGCCCAGCACGGTGTGATGGAACTGCTCCTCATCAACCACCCGCTGGACTGCCCGGTCTGCGACAAGGGCGGCGAGTGCCCCCTGCAGAACCAGGCGATGTCCCACGGCAACGCCGAGTCCCGCTTCGAAGGCAAGAAGCGGACCTACGAGAAGCCCGTGCCGATCTCCACCCAGGTGCTGCTCGACCGCGAGCGGTGCGTGCTGTGCGCGCGCTGCACCCGGTTCTCCAACCAGATCGCGGGCGACCCGATGATCGAGATGGTCGAGCGGGGCGCGCTCCAGCAGATCGGCACCGGTGAGGGCGACCCCTTCGAGTCGTACTTCTCCGGGAACACCATCCAGATCTGCCCGGTGGGCGCGCTCACCTCGGCGGCGTACCGATTCCGCTCCCGCCCCTTCGACCTGGTCTCCACGCCCTCCGTGTGCGAGCACTGCTCCGGAGGCTGCGCGACCCGCACCGACCACCGGCGCGGCAAGGTCATGCGGCGCCTGGCCGCCGTCGACCCCGAGGTCAACGAGGAGTGGGTCTGCGACAAGGGGCGCTTCGGCTTCCGGTACGCGCAGCAGCGCGACCGGCTGCAGACGCCCCTGGTGCGCAACGCGGACGGGGTCCTGGAGCCCGCGTCCTGGCCGGAGGCCCTGGAGGCCGCCGCCCAGGGACTGTCGGCCGCGCGCGGCCGGACCGGTGTCCTGACCGGTGGCCGCCTCACCATCGAGGACGCCTACGCGTACAGCAAGTTCGCGCGCGTGGCGCTCGACACGAACGACATCGACTTCCGCGCGCGCGTGCACAGCAGCGAGGAGGCCGACTTCCTGGCCGCCCGGGTCGCCGGCCGCGGCCGGGACCTCGACGGCAAGGGCGTCACGTACACCTCCCTGGAGAAGGCGCCCGCCGCTCTGCTGGTCGGGTTCGAGTCCGAGGAGGAGGCGCCCGGCGTCTTCCTGCGGCTGCGAAAGGCCTCGCGCACGCACGGGCAGCGGGTGTTCTCGCTCGCCACCCATGCCACGCGTGGCCTGGAGAAGGCGGGCGGCACGCTGCTGCCGGCCGCTCCCGGCACCGAGACCGAGTGGCTGGACGCGCTCGCCAGCGGGGTCGGCCTGGAGGATGACGGCGCCAGGGCCTCCGAGGCGCTGCGCACCGAGGGCGCCGTGATCGTCGTCGGCGAGCGGCTGGCCGCCGTCGCCGGGGGCCTCACCGCCGCCGTACGGGCCGCGTTCGCCACCGGTGCCCAGCTGGTGTGGATTCCGCGCCGGGCCGGGGAGCGCGGGGCGATCGAGGCGGGCGCGCTGCCGTCGCTGCTGCCGGGCGGGCGTCCGGCCACCGACCCACGCGCGCGTGACGAGGTCGCCGTCGCCTGGGGCGTCGCCGAACTCCCGCACCGCTACGGCCGCGACGCCGGCCAGATCGTCGAGGCCGCCGCCGGTGGTGAACTGCGGGCACTGGTCGTCGCCGGTGTGGAACCGGCCGACCTGTCCGATCCGGCACGCACGCGTGCGGCACTGCACGAAGTCGGCTTCCTGGTGTCGCTCGAACTGCGGCCCAGCGAGGTCACCGACCACGCCGACGTCGTCCTTCCGGTCGCGGCGGTCACCGAGAAGGCGGGCGCCTTCCTCAACTGGGAGGGCCGGGTCCGCTTCTTCGACGCCGCGCTCAAGCCCGACCAGATGACCCGCACCCTCGCCCCCACCGACGCGCGCGTCCTGCACATGCTGGCCGATGCCATGGACGTACACCTGGGGCTGCCTGATCTGCGCACCACGCGCGCGGAGTTGGACCGCCTGGGTGCCTGGGAAGGGCCGCGGGCCTCCGATCCGCTGGAGATCGCGGGCGTGCTGCCCCGGCCGGCCGCCGGGGAGGCCGTGCTCGCCGGGCACCGGCTGCTGCTCGACCAGGGCGCGCTCCAGGAGGGCGACGAAGCACTTGCCGGCACCCGGCACCCCGCCCACGCGCGCGTGTCGGCCGCCACGGCCGACGAGGCGGGCGTGAAGGACGGCGACGCGCTCGCCGTGACCGGCGGCTCCGGAACCGTCGAACTCCCGCTGCGGATCACCGAGATGCCCGACCGGGTGGTCTGGCTCCCGCTGAACTCCACCGGCGGGGGCGTCGCCTCCGACACCGGGGCGCTGCCCGGCGCACTCGTCCGCATCGGCCCGGCCACGCTCACGGGCGAGGCCCCCAAGGAGGTGGAGGCATGAGTCCCTACGGCATGAGCCCGTACCTCGCCGCAGAAGACCTCTCGATGTTCGGCCGCGACCCCTGGTGGCTGGTCGTCGTCAAGGCGGTGTTCTGCTTCGCCTTCCTGATGATCACCGTGCTGTTCTCGATCGTCTGGGAACGCAAGGTCGTCGCCTGGATGCAGCTGCGCATCGGCCCCAACCGGCACGGCCCCTGGGGCATGCTCCAGTCGCTCGCCGACGGCGTGAAGCTGATGCTCAAGGAAGACCTGATCGTCAAGCGTGCGGACAAGCTGATCTACATCCTCGCGCCGATCATCGCGGCCATCCCGGCCTTCATGGCGATCGCGGTGATCCCCTTCGGGCCCGCCGACAACGAGGTCTCGATCTTCGGCCACCGCACCACGATGCAGCTCACCGACCTGCCGATCGCGATGCTCTACATCCTCGCGGTCGCCTCGGTCGGCATCTACGGCATCGTCCTTGCCGGTTGGAGCTCCGGCTCCACCTACCCGCTGCTCGGCGGCCTGCGCTCCTGCGCCCAGATGATCTCCTACGAGATCGCCATGGGTGCCGCGTTCGCCTCGGTGTTCCTCTACTCGGGGTCGATGTCGACCTCGACGATCGTTGAACAACAGCACGACCGCTGGTACATCATCCTGCTGCCGGTCTCCTTCATCATCTACATCATCACGATGGTCGGCGAGACCAACCGCGCCCCCTTCGACATGCCGGAGTCCGAGGGCGACCTGGTCGGCGGCTTCAACACCGAGTACTCGTCCATCAAGTTCGCGCTCTTCATGCTCGCCGAGTACGTGAACATGGTGACGGTCTCCGCGGTGTCGACCACGCTCTTCCTGGGCGGCTGGCGGGCCCCGTGGCCGATCAGCTCCTTCTGGGAGGGCGCGAACCACGGCTGGTGGCCGATGCTCTGGTTCGTCATCAAGGTCCAGCTGCTGCTGTTCTTCTTCATCTGGCTCCGCGGCACCCTCCCGCGCGTGCGCTACGACCAGTTGATGAAGCTCGGCTGGAAGGTCCTCATCCCGGTCTCCGTGGTCTGGCTGATGCTCGTCGCGACCGTGCGGACCCTGAAGAACGAGAACTACGACTTCGCCGACATCGCCCTCTACATCGGCGGCGGTGTGCTCGTCCTGCTGTTGCTGTCCTTCATCGCGGACATGTTCCGCCAGAAGGCCAACGACGACGCACGGGCCGCCGAGGAACCCGCCGGGTTCGACGCGATGGCGGGCGGATTCCCCGTACCGCCGCTGCCGGGACAGGAGTTGCCGCCGGTGCCACGGCGCCCCTCGCGCCGCGAGCGGGAGCTGATTGTCAGTGGTGGGTCGGACACTGGCAGTGACGGATCTCTGGATGGAAAGGAGGCGTCCGATGGCTGAGGAGCCCAAGGAGACCAAACCCGGTTTCCAGAACCCCGTGGCTGGCTTCGGCGTGACCTTCAAGGCCATGTTCAAGAAGCGGCTGACCGAGCAGTACCCGGAGCAGCAGAAGACCACAGCCCCCCGGTTCCACGGACGGCACCAGCTCAACCGCCATCCGGACGGCCTGGAGAAGTGCGTCGGCTGCGAGCTGTGCGCCTGGGCCTGCCCCGCCGACGCCATCTATGTGGAGGGCGCCGACAACACCGACGAGGAGCGCTACTCGCCGGGCGAGCGGTACGGCCGCGTCTACCAGATCAACTACGCCCGCTGCATCCTGTGCGGCCTGTGCATCGAGGCGTGCCCCACGCGCGCGTTGACGATGACCAACGAGTTCGAGCTGGCCGACACCAGTCGCGCGAACCTCATCTACACCAAGGAACAGCTGCTGGCCGGCCTCGAAGACACCATGGTCGACAGCCCGCACGCCATCTACCCGGGGATGGACGAGCAGGACTACTACCGGGGCCTGGTGACGGAGGCCGCACCCGGCACGGTGCCCCAAGTCGCCGTCTCCAAGGGCGAGAAGCCCACCGAAGAGGGGGTGGAGGCATGAGCGCGCAGCTGGCCGCCGCCTACTCCACCTCCACCGGCGAGGCCTTCCAGTTCTGGGTCCTCGGCACGGTCGCGGTGATCGGCGCCCTGTCCACCGTCCTCATGAGGAGGGCCGTCCACAGCGCCCTCTCCCTCGCCGGAACCATGATCATCCTGGCGGTCTTCTACCTCGCCAACGGCGCCTACTTCCTGGGCATCGTCCAGATCGTCGTCTACACCGGCGCGATCATGATGCTGTTCCTCTTCGTGGTGATGCTGGTCGGCGTCACGGCCGCGGACTCCCTGACGGAGACCATCAAGGGCCAGCGCTGGCTGGCCCTTCTCTGTGGGCTCGGCTTCGGCGTCCTGCTGTTCGCGGGCATCGGCAACGCCTCGCTCACCCAGTTCGACGGCCTGAGCACGGCCAACGCGAACGGCAACGTGGAGGGCTTGGCCGCCCTCATCTTCACGAAGTACGTGTTCGCCTTCGAAATCACCGGCGCCCTGCTGATCACGGCCGCCGTCGGCGCCATGGTGCTCACGCACCGCGAGCGCACCGAGCGGCCCAAGACCCAGCGCGAGCTGTCCGAACAGCGCGTCCGCGAGGGCAAGCACGTCCCGCCGCTCCCTGCCCCCGGCGTCTACGCCCGGCACAACGCGGTGGACGTCCAGGGCCTGCTGCCCGACGGCACCCCGTCCGAGCTCACGGTCAGCAAGACGCTCCGTGACCGCGGCCAGATCCGTGACGTGTCCAGCGAGGCGCTGAACGACCTGCGGGCCCTGGAGCAGCGCGCCGAGGAGCGCCTGGAGCGCACCGAGATCGAACCGGCGAACCTCAAGCGGACCGAGGAGGCGTCGAAGTGAACCCCGTCAACTACCTCTACCTCTCAGCCCTGTTGTTCACGATCGGCGCCACCGGCGTGCTGATCAGGCGCAACGCGATCGTCGTGTTCATGTGCATCGAGCTGATGCTCAACGCCTGCAACCTCGCGTTCGTCACCTTCTCCCGGATGCACGGCAATCTCGACGGTCAGGTCATCGCCTTCTTCACGATGGTCGTCGCCGCCGCGGAGGTCGTGGTCGGGCTCGCGATCATCGTGTCGCTGTTCCGTTCCCGCCACTCGGCCTCGGTCGACGACGCCAGCCTGATGAAGCTCTGAGGGGTCGCTGAATCGTGGAGAACCTGATTGCGCTGCTGGTAGCGGCGCCTCTGCTCGGAGCGGCCGTACTGCTGTGCGGCGGCCGGCGGCTCGACGCCGTCGGCCACTGGATCGGCACGCTCCTGTCGTCCGCCTCCTTCGTGATCGGTGTCGTCCTCTTCACCGACCTGCTGGGGAAGAACGCCGAGCACCGGACGCTCATGCAGCACCTGTGGACCTGGGTCCCCGTCGAGGGCTTCCAGGCGGACGTCACCTTCCGCCTCGACCAGTTGTCGATGACCTTCGTCCTGCTGATCACCGGTGTCGGCTCGCTGATCCACCTGTACTCGATCGGGTACATGGAGCACGACGAGCGCCGCCGCCGCTTCTTCGGCTATCTGAACCTGTTCCTCGCGGCGATGCTGATCCTCGTCCTCGCCGACAACTACCTGCTCCTGTACGTCGGTTGGGAAGGCGTCGGTCTCGCCTCCTACCTGCTGATCGGCTTCTGGCAGCACAAGCCCAGCGCGGCCACCGCCGCGAAGAAGGCCTTCCTGGTCAACCGGGTCGGCGACATGGGCCTGTCGATCGCCATCATGCTGATGTTCACGACGTTCGGGACCTTCGCCTTCGGGCCGGTCCTCAGCCACGTCGGTGACGCCTCCGAGGGCAAGCTCACGGGCATCGCCCTGATGCTGCTCCTCGCCGCCTGCGGCAAGTCCGCCCAGGTGCCGCTGCAGTCCTGGCTCGGCGACGCGATGGAGGGCCCGACCCCGGTCTCGGCCCTCATCCACGCGGCGACCATGGTGACCGCGGGCGTGTACCTCATCGTCCGCTCCGGAGCGATCTTCAACGCGGCGCCGAACGCACAGCTCGTCGTCACCGTCGTCGGCGCCGTCACGCTCCTGTTCGGTGCGATCGTCGGTTGCGCGAAGGACGACATCAAGAAGGCCCTCGCAGGCTCGACCATGTCGCAGATCGGCTACATGGTGCTCGCCGCGGGCCTCGGCCCCATCGGCTACGTCTTCGCGATCATGCACCTGGTGACACACGGCTTCTTCAAGGCCGGGCTGTTCCTCGGCGCCGGTTCGGTCATGCACGGCATGAACGACGAGGTCGACATGAGGAAGTACGGCGGCCTCAGGAAGTACATGCCGGTCACCTTCATCACCTTCGGCCTCGGCTACCTCGCCATCATCGGCTTCCCGGGCCTGTCCGGCTTCTTCTCCAAGGACAAGATCATCGAGGCGGCCTTCGCGAAGGGCGGCACCGAGGGCTGGATCCTCGGCGGCTCGGCCCTGCTGGGCGCGGCCATCACGGCGTTCTACATGACGCGCGTGATGCTGATGACGTTCTTCGGTGAGAAGCGCTGGCAGCCCGACGAGAACGGCAACGAGCCGCACCCGCACGAGTCCCCGAGGACGATGACGATCCCGATGATCGTGCTGGCCTTCGGATCGGTCTTCGCCGGCGGCATCTTCGGCATCGGCGACCGCTTCCTGCACTGGCTGGAGCCCATCACCGGCCACACGGAGGGCAACTCCCCGGTCAGCGCCCTGACGGTCACCCTGGCCACCATGGTGGTCCTCGTCATCGGCGTCGGGATCGCCTGGGCGCAGTACGGCCGCCGCCCCGTCCCGGCCGTCGCCCCGCGCGGGTCGCTGCTCACCCGGGCCGCCCGCCGCGACCTCCTCCAGGACGACTTCAACCACGTCGTCCTGGTGCGCGGCGGCGAGCACCTCACCCGCTCCCTGGTCTACGTCGACCACACCCTGGTCGACGGCGTCGTCAACGGCACGGCGGCCTCCATGGGCGGCCTCTCCGGAAGGCTGCGCAAGCTGCAGAACGGCTACGCGCGGTCGTACGCGGTCTCGATGTTCGGCGGTGCGGCCATCCTCGTCGCCGCGACCCTGCTGATGAGGGCGGTCTGATACCGATGTCCTTTCCCCTCCTGACAGCGACGGCGGCGCTCCCGGCCCTCGGGGCGGTGGCCACGGCCGCCGTCCCGGCCGCCCGGCGCACCGCCGCGAAATGGCTGGCGCTGCTCGTCTCGCTGGCGACGCTCGCGCTGGGCATCACGATCCTGGTGCGCTTCGACCCGGGCGGCGACCGCTACCAACTCACCGAGTCCCACGCCTGGATCGCCGACTTCGGGGTCCGCTACGAGCTGGGTGTGGACGGCATCGCGGTCGCGCTCATCGGGCTTACCGCCCTGCTGATCCCCTTCGTGATCCTGGCCGGCTGGCACGACGCCGACCCCCTGGAGACCGGCAACAAGCGCTGGCGGCCCACCCAGGGCTTCTTCGCTCTCATCCTTGCGGTGGAGGCGATGGTGATCATCTCCTTCGAGGCCACCGACGTCTTCCTCTTCTACATCTTCTTCGAAGCCATGCTGATCCCGATGTACTTCCTCATCGGCGGCTTCGGGGACAGCGCGCACGAGCACGGCGACGAGGCGGCGGCCACCCAACGGTCGTACGCCGCCGTGAAGTTCCTGCTCTACAACCTGGTCGGCGGGCTCATCATGCTGGCGGCCGTGATCGGCCTCTACGTAGTGGCCGGGAACTTCTCGCTCGCGGAGATCGCGCAGGCGCGGGCCAACGGTTCGCTGCACATGGCGACCAACACCGAACGCTGGCTGTTCCTGGGCTTCTTCTTCGCCTTCGCGGTGAAGGCGCCCCTGTGGCCGCTGCACACCTGGCTGCCCAACGCGATGGGCGAGGCGACGGCCCCGGTCGCCGTACTGATCACGGCAGTTGTCGACAAGGTCGGCACCTTCGCGATGCTCCGCTTCTGCCTCCAGCTGTTCCCGAACGCCAGCAAGTGGGCGACGCCCGTGATCCTCGTCCTCGCCGTGATCAGCATCATCTACGGCGCGTTGCTCGCGGTCGGGCAGCGGGACATCAAGCGGCTGGTGGCGTACGCGTCGATCTCGCACTTCGGGTTCATCGTCCTGGGCATCTTCGCGATGACCAGCCAGGGCCAGTCCGGTGCGACGCTCTACATGGTCAACCACGGTATTTCCACGGCCGCGTTGATGCTCGTCGCCGGATTCCTGATCTCGCGGCGCGGCTCGCGTCTGATCGCCGACTACGGAGGGGTGCAGAAAGTGGCCCCGGTGCTCGCGGGCACCTTCTTGATCGGCGGACTGGCCACGCTGTCGCTGCCGGGACTCGCGCCCTTCGTGAGTGAGTTCCTGGTCCTGGTCGGCACGTTCTCGCGCTACCCGGCGATCGGGATCATCGCCACCTTCGGCATCGTCCTGGCCGCGCTGTACACCCTCGTCCTCTACCAGCGGACGATGACCGGCCCGGTGAAGCCCGAGGTCGCCACGATGCCGGACCTGCGACCGCGCGAACTCCTGGTCGTCGCCCCGCTGATCGTGCTGTTGATCTTCCTGGGCGTCTATCCGAAGCCCGTCACGGACATCGTGAACCCGTCGGTCAAGCAGACCTTGTCCGACGTGCACAAGAAGGATCCCAAGCCCTCGGTGGAGGCGGCCAAGTGAGCGCAACAGCCGTCCACAGCCTGTGGACAACGGCGGCCACCGCGGCCGACCCGATCTCGAAGATCAACGCACCGAAGATCGAGTACGGGCAATTGTCGCCCACCTTGATCATCCTCGGCGCGGCCCTCATCGGGGTGCTGGTCGAGGCGTTCGTCCCGCGCAAGTCCCGTTACTACGCCCAGGTGTTCGTGTCCGCCGTAGCGCTCTGCGCCGCCTTCGCGGCGGTCGTGGCACTCGCGGCGGACGGGTACGGCACCACCAAGGCGCACATCGCGGCGATGGGCGCGATCGCGGTCGACGGACCGGCCCTGTTCCTCCAGGGCGTGATCCTGCTCTCCGGACTGGTCGGCCTGTTCACCTTCGCGGAACGCCGACTCGACCCCGAGGCGCACGGCAACCGCGTCGACTCCTTCGCCGCGCAGGCCGCGTCCGTGCCCGGCAGCGACAGCGAGAAGGCCGCGGTCAAGGCCGGGTTCACCACCACGGAGGTGTTCCCGCTCCTGCTCTTCGCGGTCGCCGGAATGCTCGTCTTCCCGTCGGCCAACGACCTGTTGACCCTGTTCGTGGCCCTGGAAGTCTTCTCGCTCCCGCTCTACCTCCTGTGCGCCCTGGCCCGCCGCAAGCGGCTCCTGTCGCAGGAGGCCGCGGTCAAGTACTTCCTCCTCGGCGCCTTCGCCTCCGCGTTCACCCTGTTCGGCATCGCGCTGCTCTACGGCTACGCGGGCTCGATGTCGTACGCCACGATCTCCCAGGTCGTCGACGGCTCCATCACCAACATCAACCCGGCCCTCGCGGACACCATGGGCAACGACGCGCTGCTGCTCATCGGCGGCGCGATGATCGTCATGGGGCTGCTGTTCAAGGTGGGTGCGGTGCCGTTCCACATGTGGACGCCCGACGTCTACCAGGGCGCGCCCACCCCGGTCACCGGCTTCATGGCCGCCGCGACCAAGGTGGCCGCCTTCGGAGCGCTGCTCCGCCTGCTCTACGTCGTGCTGCCGGGCCTGCGCTGGGACTGGCGGCCCGTCATGTGGGGCGTGGCCATCATCACGATGCTGGGCGGCGCGATCGTCGCGATCACCCAGACCGACATCAAGCGGCTCCTGGCGTACTCGTCGATCGCGCACGCGGGATTCATCCTCGCGGGCGTCATCGCGACCACCAGGGACGGCGTCTCGTCCGTCCTCTTCTACCTGGGCGCCTACTCGTTCGTGACGATCGGCGCCTTCGCGGTCGTCACGCTCGTACGGGACGCCGGTGGCGAGGCGACGCACCTGTCGAAGTGGGCGGGGCTCGGGCGGAGGTCGCCGCTGGTCGCGGCCGTGTTCGCGGTGTTCCTGCTGTCCTTCGCGGGCATTCCGCTGACGGCCGGTTTCGCTGGGAAGTTCGCCGTGTTCAAGGCGGCGGCGGCCGGCGGCGCGGCCCCGCTGGTCGTGGTCGGTGTGCTCTCCTCCGCCATCGCGGCGTTCTTCTACATCCGCGTGATCGTGCTCATGTTCTTCAGCGAGCCGAGGCCCGACGGCCCCACCGTCGCGGTCCCGTCCCCGCTGACCATGGCGACGATCGGGGTGGCCGTGGCGGCCACGCTCGTCCTCGGTGTGGCCCCGCAGTACTTCCTGGACCTGGCGAACCAGGCGGGGGTCTTCGTCCGCTGAGGGCAGGCTGATGAGCCCATGCGCAAGGCCCCGGTTCCCTTTGAGGGAGCCGGGGCCTTCGCGTATGCCCGGTCAGACGGTCGGGCAGACGACCTCGGGGTTCCAGGCCGCGAACAGGCCCGCCGAGTTGGGCTTGTAGAGCCAGGCGTGCAGGGTGAAGTAGCCGGGGAGCTGGTCCTTCTGGAAGGTCTGCCCGAACAGCGTCGGGGCGGCCTGGCCCTTGTCCTTCACGACCCACTCCACCGCGACCAGCTTGCGCGCGCCGCCGAAGTCGGGCCCGCCCGTGTACTCGTTCTTGAACCCGTCCGCGTACAGCAGAGCCGCCGGTTTCGCCGGATCGAGCGAGTCGATGTTCGCCGGGTTGACGTAGTGATAGCCCATGCCGCCCTCGGCCGGGTCGGCGACACAGGCGTCGGTGCGTACGTATCCGCCGCCCGCGGCGAACCCCTCGTACCCGTACCTGGCGGTGGCCTGGGTCGTCTTGCTCAGCTCGGTCCACACGGACGGGTCGGGGTCGGACGCGGCGTGGGCCGGGGCGGCGGTCAGCGCGAAGGCCGCGGCCGTCGCCACCGCGAGGGCGGTCTTGACGGCGCTCCGCAGGGGCCGCGAGGACAGGGGCCGAGGGGACATGGTGGGGCTCCTTGGACTTTCGGGAGGCGTCCGCACGCACGGCGCGCCGTCCGTTCGGGGCGTGGCGGGCCTCCGCGGTCCCGCCCGAGCAGCATGTTCCGGCCCTACCCGTCGCGCCATGTGACGGCAGCCATTCGAATGACCACAGTCGGTCACCGCCGCCAGCCTGTGGATAACTCCGACGCTGTCAGCGCGGACCCCTATCGTGGACGCAGTGGTCGAGGGACGACGTACGGGGGACGAGCGATGCACGGGATGGGCGGGACGGTTGTGACGACCGAAGTACGGACGCCGGCGACACACGGCGAGAGCGAGGCACTGGCCACGCTCCACCGCGTCTTCGGATACGACAGCTTCCGCGGCGCGCAGGAAGAGGTCATCGAGCATGTGGTGGCGGGCGGCGACGCCGTCGTCCTCATGCCGACCGGCGGCGGCAAGTCGCTGTGCTACCAGATCCCCGCCCTGGTGAGACCCGGTACGGGAGTCGTCGTCTCCCCGCTGATCGCGCTGATGCAGGACCAGGTGGACGCGCTGCGGGCGCTCGGTGTGCGCGCCGGGTTCATGAACTCCACGCAGGACTTCGACGAGCGGCGCGTCGTCGAGGCGGAGTTCCTGGCCGGCGAGCTGGACCTGATCTATCTCGCGCCGGAGCGGCTGCGGCTCGACAGCACCCTGGACCTGCTCTCGCGCGGCAAGATCTCGGTGTTCGCGATCGACGAGGCGCACTGCGTGTCCTCGTGGGGCCACGACTTCCGCCCCGACTACCTGTCGCTCTCCCTGCTCGGCGAGCGCTGGCCGGACGTCCCGCGGATCGCGCTCACGGCGACGGCCACGGACGCGACGCACAAGGAGATCACCCAGCGGCTGAAGATGCCGGACGCCCGGCACTTCGTGGCGAGCTTCGACCGGCCCAACATCCAGTACCGGATCGTGCCGAAGGCCGAACCCAAGAAGCAGCTGCTGAGCTTCCTGCGCGAGGAGCACGCGGGCGACGCGGGCATCGTGTACTGCCTGTCGCGCAAGTCCGTCGACACGACCGCCGAGTTCCTGTCGCGCAATGGCATCGAGGCGGTGCCGTACCACGCGGGCCTGGACTCGGGCACGCGCGCGGCGCACCAGTCCCGGTTCCTGCGCGAGGACGGCCTCATCGTCGTCGCGACCATCGCCTTCGGCATGGGCATCGACAAGCCGGACGTACGGTTCGTCGCCCACCTCGACCTGCCCAAGTCCGTCGAGGGCTACTACCAGGAGACAGGTCGTGCGGGGCGTGACGGATCGCCCTCCACGGCGTGGATGGCGTACGGCCTGAACGACGTCATACAACAGCGCAAGATGATCCAGTCCAGCGAGGGCGACGAGGCGTTCCGCCGCCGGGCCGCCTCCCACCTGGAGGCGATGCTCGCGCTGTGCGAGACGGCACAGTGCCGACGCGGTCAACTGCTCGCCTACTTCGGGCAGGACCCGGACGCGGCGGGCTGCGGCAACTGCGACACCTGCCTCACCCCGCCGGAGACCTGGGACGGCACGGTCGCCGCGCAGAAGGTGCTGTCGACGGTGGTGCGGCTGCAGCGGGAGCGGGGTCAGAAGTTCGGCGCCCTGCAGATCGTCGACATCCTCATGGGGCGCCGGTCGGCCAAGGTGATCCAGTTCGACCACGACCAGCTGTCCGTGTTCGGCATCGGCCAGGACCTGGCCGAGGGTGAATGGCGGGGCGTCGTACGGCAGTTGCTGGCACAGGGGCTGCTCGCGGTCGAGGGGGAGTACGGCACGCTGGTGCTCACCGAGGCGAGCGGCACGGTACTGCGGCGCGAGCGTGAGGTACCGCTCCGCAAGGAACCGAAGAAGCCTGCAGGCTCCTCGCGGTCGGGTTCGTCGTCCTCCGGCCGGGGCGAGCGCAAGGCCAAGGCCGCCGCGGTGGAGTTGCCCGAGTCGCTGCAGCCCGCCTTC
The DNA here is from genome assembly GCF_040655155.1 of Streptomyces sp. NPDC050508. Classification (NCBI taxonomy): domain Bacteria; kingdom Bacillati; phylum Actinomycetota; class Actinomycetes; order Kitasatosporales; family Streptomycetaceae; genus Streptomyces; species Streptomyces sp. NPDC050508. The sequence goes on along the minus strand of NZ_JBFAJJ010000014.1, from coordinate 125,161 downwards.
GAGGCCCTGCGCGCCTGGCGTGCGGAACAGGCCCGTGAGCAGGGAGTTCCGGCGTACGTCATCTTCCACGACGCCACGCTGCGGGAGATCGCCACGGTCTGGCCGACGTCGGTGGGGCAGCTCGGGGAGATCAGCGGGGTCGGCGAGAAGAAGCTGGCGACGTACGGGGAGGGCGTGATCGGGGTGCTGGCGGGGCTGGGCGAGGCGCCGGCCGTGGCTCCGACTCCGGTTGCGGTGCAAGTGCCGGCACCGGCACCGGCACCGGCGCAGGCGCGGGCACAGGCGTCGGCACCTGCGCCGGGCCGGGCTGCGAAGGATGTTGACCCCGGTGCGGATTTCTGGCCGGAGATGGATGAGGAGCCGGAGCCCGAGGACTGGATGTAGGGGGCGGGACCGGGGTGTTGGGGCCCGGACAGGGCGTGGGTAGTCCCCGGTAGGGTCCTCAGCCCAGTGCGGTGAGTCTGAGGGCGTCGGTGCGGGGGGCCGTAATTCCCGCGGCCGGGGCGCGGGGACCCCGCTACGGCCGGCGGCCCAGGACTGTCGGTGCTTGGCGCTCAGCCCAGGACCGTGAGCCCGGGTTCCTCAGCTCAAGGCCGTAAGCCCAGGCGCGAACACGATCAGCAGCGGCAGCAGAGGGACCAGGGCCGCCACTGTCGTCGTCAGGGCGCGGCGACGACGGCCCAGCCTCGGCCGGGGGGCCAAGAGGCGGTCGACGCGTTCGCCGAGGAGGCGGTGGCTGGAGGCGCAGGAGAGGACGCCGCGATGGTTGTTGAGTTCGATCAGGGCCAGGGCCGTGGTCAGGTGGCCGCACCGGCGGGAGGCGGTGTCGTCGGCGGCCAACTCGACCAGGCGGTGGGTCTGGTCGCAGAAGTGGGCGAACAGGGGGACGCGCGGGAAACCGGAGGCCAGCGCGGTCGACAGGTGCAGCAGCCAGTCGTGGTGGGCGCGGGCGTGACCGCGTTCGTGGGTGAGGACCGCGTCGAGCTGGTGGCCGGTGAGGCGGTGCAAGGCGCCTGTGGTGACGACGAGTTGGGGCGGGTGCCCGGGCATCCACCAGGCGTCCGGGTACTCGTCCTCCAGGACCAGGAGGGGGCCGCGCGCCGGGGGCAGACCGGCCGGCAGGTCGGGGGCGCGTTCGCGGAGGTGTGCGCGGGCCTGGCCGCGACGGCGGCGGGCCTCGGCGAGTTCGCGGGCCAGCATCGCGGTGGTCCAGGCTGCGCCGCAGGCCAGCGACAGGGTGAGGGCGACGGCCCAGAAGGGGGCCGCGGAGAGGTCGTAGGCCGCGGTGACGGCGGGCGGAGCGGGGGCGAAGACATGATCACGGACGGTGTGGAAGACGGCGGCGGCACCCAGCACGAGTGCGGCAAGACAGCACAGCAGGACCGTCGCGACCAGGCACTGCCACGCCCACAGGCCGACCACGGGTTCCTGTTCGGGCCACACGGCCCGGGTCAGGGCGCGCGGAGCCGGCACGGCGGCCGAGAGGGCGACGACGCTCAGCAGGAGCAGGCAGACAGTCATGCCACGGGCTCCGGATCCTGGTCAACGGCAAGGTGCGGGTGCGGCTGTACCCGACGGCGAGCGCACGACATGTGTGCCGCCCGCCGTCAGTATGACTGCACGGGCGCCCGGAGTCAGGGGGACAGCGACCACCGGACGCACCCGCGACAGCGCTCAGCCCCTCGCCACGATCCGCCCGGTGACCTCGCCCAGCCCCACCCGCGTGCCGTTCGCCGCCGGTGCCCATGCCGACAGGGTCACGACATCCCCGTCCTCCAGGAACGTCCGCTTCCCGTCCGGGAGTTCGAGGGCGTCCCGCCCGTTCCAGGTCAGCTCCAGAAGCGAACCGCGCTCATGTTCCGCCGGCCCGCTGACCGTACCCGAGCCGTACAGGTCGCCGGTGCGCAGGGAGGCGCCGTTGGCCGTCATCTGGGCGAGTTGCTGCGCGGCCGTCCAGTACATGGTGGAGAACGGCGGCTCGGACACCGTGTGGCCGTTGATCGCGACGGAGATGCGGAGGTCGTAGCCGCCGGGCTCCTCGGCCGAGTCGTCCAGGTAGGGCAGGAGGTCGTGCGTGCGCTCCGGCGGCGCCACCCGCGACTCCTCCAGCGCGTCCAGCGGGGTGATCCACGCCGACACCGACGTGGCGAAGGACTTGCCGAGGAACGGGCCGAGGGGGACGTACTCCCAGGCCTGGATGTCGCGTGCCGACCAGTCGTTGAGCAGGCACAGCCCGAAGACGTGCTCGCGGAAGTCGGCGAGCGCCACCGGCTCGCCCCTCTCCGACGGCACCCCCACCACGAAGCCGACCTCCGCCTCGATGTCCAGGCGGATCGACGGGCCGAAGACGGGTGCCGGGTCGGCCGGGGCCTTGCGCTGTCCGGACGGGCGTACGACGTCCGTGCCCGAGACCACGACCGTGCCGGAGCGGCCGTGGTAACCGATGGGCAGGTGCTTCCAGTTGGGGGTGAGGGAGTCGGGCGCGTCCGGGCGGAAGATCCGGCCGACGTTCCGGGCGTGGTTCTCCGAGGCGTAGAAGTCCACGTAGTCCGCGACCTCGAAGGGGAGACGCAGGGTCACTGCGGAGAGCGGGTGGAAGTACGGGGTGATCGTCTCCTGGTGGGACGGGACCGTCACCCATGCGGTCAGCGCGCGGCGGACGTCCGACCAGGCCGTGTGGCCCGCCGCGAGCAGTGGGTTGAGGGTGGGGTGCGCCAGGAGGGAGACGTACGGCGAGCCGAGTGCCTCCGCTGCCGCGCCCGCGTCGAGTACGTGGTCGCCGAGGCGGACGCCGACGGTCCGTTCGGCCGAGCCGGCGGGCGAGAAGACCCCGTAGGGAAGGTTGTGCGGGCCGAAGGGGTCGCCCTCGGGAAGATCGAAGGGGGGCATCAGGTGCTGCCTCACTCTCGTACGTACTCGCATGTGGCCGCGCCATACGTTACGGGTGAGTTGCAGGTAGCGGCAGTGTCTAAAGAGTTCGCAATGTCCGAATAAGCCTTGTCGGAAGCGGCAATTCCGGCTTAGCGTCCTTTGGGGGACACGGACGGGGTGGGTCCGGTCCGTAGGGGGGACACGTGGGGGGACCCGTGGCCAAAAGCACCAGCAGTATGCCTTTCGAGGCCGACCGCGAAGTGCCCGGCCTGATCGTGAAGTTCGGCGACTATCCGCTGCATCACGGTGGCGTGGGCGCGATCCGCAGTCTGGGCCGTCTCGGCGTGCCGATGTATGCGATCACGGAGGACCGTTACACGCCCGCGGCGGCATCCCGTTACCTGGAACGCGCGTTCGTGTGGCCGACGACCGGCACGGAGGAACCCGGGCGACTGGTCGAGGGCCTGCTCCGCATCGGGCGCCGCATCGGCCGTCCCGCCGTCCTCATCCCCACCGACGAGGAGGCCGCCGTCCTGATCGCCGAGCACCAGGACGTGCTCGGCGCCCGCTTCCTCTTCCCGCGCGTCGAGGCCGCGCTGCCCCGCCGCCTCGCGAGCAAGCAGGGCCTGCACGAACTGTGCGTGGAACACGGCATACCCAGCCCCGCCGCCGCCTTCCCGCAGTCGTACGACGACATCGTCGACTTCGCCGAGAAGGCCCGCTTCCCGATCGTCGCCAAGAACAGGGAGGCGTTCGTACGACGCTCCCGGCCCGCGGTGAGCGGCACGACCAGGATCACCACCCGCGAGGGGCTGCTCACGCTCGCCCGTGACTGGGGCGAGCACCCCGGGGTGATCCTCCAGGAGTACCTGCCGAGGGAGGACGCCGAGGACTGGATCGTGCACGCCTACTTCGACCAGGACTCCACCCCGCTAGCCCTGTTCACCGGCGTCAAGGTGCGCTCCTGGCCGCCGCACGCGGGCATGACGGCAAACGCGTATGTCGTGGACAATCCGGAACTCGCGGACCTCGCCGCACGTTTCATCAAACAGATCGGCTTCACCGGAATCATCGACCTCGACCTGCGCTTCGACCGGCGCGACGGTCAGTACAAACTGCTCGACTTCAACCCCCGCATGGGCGCCCAGTTCCGACTCTTCGAGAACGAGTCGGGGGTGGACGTCGTCCGCGCCATGCACCTCGACCTGACCGGCCGCACCGTCCCGGAGGGGGAACAGCGCGCCGGCCACCGGTACATCGTGGAGAACATCGACCTGCCCGCCCTCCTCGCCTACCGCCGCAGCGGCTATACGACGCCGCACGCACCGGCGAAGGCGAGCGGGACGGAGCTGGCCTGGCTCGCGGGTGACGACCTGCGGCCGTTCTTCACGATGCTCGCTCGCTTCGTGCGGCCGGGCGCGAAGCACCTGTATCAGCTGTGGCGCACCAACCGCCGCGGCAGCGGCAACTCCAGCAGTAGCTCCAGCAGTAGCTCCAGCACGAAGTGACGAATTGACGTCCTGGGGAGGGACTTCGTGATTCAACCGGTAGCAGTCATCGGCGCCGGGCCGTTCGGCCTGTCCACCGCCGCGCATCTGAGGGCACGCGGCATTCCCGTCCGTGTCTTCGGCGAGCCCATGGTCAGCTGGCGCGACCACATGCCCGCCGGGATGCTCCTGAAGTCGACCCCCGCCGCCTCCAGCCTCGACGCCCCGCAGCCCGGCCACAACCTCGTCGACTACTGCGACGCGGCCGGCATCCCCCGCCTGGTCACCGACGAGGACATCATCCCGGTGGAGACCTTCATCGGCTACGGCGAGTGGTTCCAGCAGAAGCTGGTGCCCGAACTGGAGCGGGTACGGGTCGTCTCCGTGGACCGGAACGCCGACCGGAACAAGGGCGGCGGCTTCGAACTCAAGCTGGACTCGGGGGAGTTGTTCACGGCCCGGGCGGTCGTGGTCGCGACCGGCCTGTACGGCCTCGCCAACCTCCCGCCGGAGCTGGCCGCCGCGGCGCCCGACGGGCCCGCGCCCACCGGTCCCGTCTCGCACAGTTCCCAGCACCACGACCTGAGCGGCTTCAAGGGCAAGGAGCTGATCGTCGTCGGCGCCGGTCAATCCGCCCTGGAGACGGCGGCGTTGGCGGCGGAGGCGGGTGCGAGTGTGCGGATCGTCTCGCGCGGTCGCGGCCGGGTCGCCTTCGGCGCACCGCCGTGGGAGCAGCCGAAGCTGCGTCCCGAGTCGCCGTTCGGGCGGGCGTGGTCGTTGTGGGCGTTGAGTTACTACCCACAGCCGTACCGCTATCTGCCCGAGCAGACTCGCCACTACCTGGTCCGCCGGGTGCTCGGTCCGCTGGGTGCGTGGTGGCTGCGCGAGCGGTTCGAGGGGAAGGTGCAGGTCAGCGAGGTCGAGCGGATCGTACGGGTGGAGGCGAACGGGGGCGCGGCGAACGGCGGCCCGGTACTCACCGTCGCGACGCCGGGCGGGGGCACGCAGCAACTCACCGCCGACCACGTCATCTCGGCGACGGGGTACCGGGTGGACATCGCGGCGATGGACTTCCTGGGGCACGAGTTGCGCACCCAGCTGGCGGTGAGCCGGGGTACGCCGAAGCTCGGTGCGGGGTATGTGTCCTCGGTGCCGGGGGTGTACTTCACGGGTCTGCCGGCCGCGTCGTCGTACGGGCCGGTGATGCGGTTCGTGTGCGGTACGGAGTTCGCGTCGCCGCGGCTGGCGAAGCATCTGGCGGCGGCGCACGGGTAGTTCGCCGGGCGGGGCTCAGGGGGCGGGGCTCGGGGGCGGGGCTCAAGTGTTGGTCGCGGACCGGGCGACGCGGAAGCCCACGTCGTCCACGCGGAAGGTCGGGTGGCTTCGGCGCCGTACCGAGGCACGGCAGCTCCAGTGCTCGTCGAACCAGCCGCCGCCGCGCAGTACCCGGTAGGTGCCGTAGACCTCGGGATCGTAGAGGTCCCAGCACCATTCCCATACGTTGCCCAGCATGTCGTGCAGGCCCCAGGGATTGGGCAGTCGACCGCCCGGTTCGTGGGGCCGCTCCTCGGAGTTGCCGCGGTGCCAGGCGATGTCGTCGAGGGGGCCGTAGCGGGGGCCGCTTGTCCCGGCGCGGCACGCGTACTCCCACTCGGCTTCGGTGGGGAGGCGGTAGCCGTCGGCGGAGGCGTCGTGTGCGACGGGTTCGCCCTGGGCGTCGAAGGCGTACGCGGGGGTCAACTGCTCTTGTTCGGAGAGGGAGTTGCAGAAGAGGACCGCGTCCCGCCATGACACGGTTTCCACGGGGAGGTGGTCGTTGCCCTGTGCGGTGCTGGGCCGATCACCGGTGACCTGGGCGTACTGCCCCTGTGTGACAGGGAGGGTGCCGAGGTGGAAGGGGGCGAGGTCGACCGTCCAACTGCGTTGCGTGCGGCGGTCGGAGAGGGTGACCCGGCCGGGCGGGACGGGGGTGAGGTCGATGTGGGTGGTTGTGCCCATGGGTTACGTCAGCTCCGTCAGCATCGGGCTTGGGCGGGCGGCGAGTTGGGGATCCGAGTGGGGCAGTTCCGTTGCCGTTGCGGTTGCGGTGATTGTCGCATTCAGGGTGCGGCGGAGTTCTGGTTCGGTGAGGTGGCGGGTTGGTTGGTGGGTGTGTGGGTTGCGGTGGTCGGCAGTGTTCGGGTGTGTGGGTTGTTCGCCTGGGGTGCGTTGTGGGTCGGTGCCGCGCCGGGGGGTGTCCGTCCTCGGAACGGCGCGGAATCGGTCACTCAAGAATGTGGCGGTGTTGACGCGCCAACCGCTGCGGGCGGACACCCCCCGACACGTCACCTTCTCGCCGTACGCGGTCGGGCGCGCGGTGCGGGGTGCCGAAGAGTGTTCGCTACGTCGGCCCCCGGGCGCCTGACTCCGACTCCGGGGCGAAGGTGATGTCCAGTTCCCCCCATGTCGGCAGCAGGAAGACGTGGATGACACTGGTGCCGCCCGCGCCGAGGTGCCAGTGGTGCGAGTCGTCGGCTTCGGCGTGGGCGAGGAGTTGGGCGCGGGTGTGGTCGCGTTGTTCGGCTGTGAACATGTCTAGATGATGTGTTCCAACGGCTTGTGCCCAAGGGGTTGTGCTGGTCGCTGGCAGGCGAGGGAACGGTTGCCGGCGGGGCTTGTAGAGCCTGGACCCCGGTCATGCATGACGTCTCTGGTTTCGGAACGTCGCCGGTAGCCTCGGCCGATGCGCATCCTGTTCACGTTCATCGGCGGTAGCGGTCACTTCCGTCCTCTGATCCCTGTGGCCCGAGCAGCTCAGGCCACAGGACATACGGTCGCCGTTGCCGGTGCGGGTGGGAGGGGCCCCGAGATCGAGGCCGCCGGGTTCACTGCCTTCGCCACGAGCGAGCCGCGCAGACGTACGCAGGCTGTGGATCGCAGGACGGTGGAGATACCCGATCCGGCAGCGGATGTTCGGCAACTCGCGGATGGCTTCGCCCGGCGCGGGGCACGGCGGCATGCCGCGGCGATTCTTGACCTTGCGCGTGCGTGGAAGCCCGATGTCCTGGTACGAGACGAGGTCGACTTCGGCACCGCGATCGCGGCCGAGTCGCTCGCGATTCCGTGCGCGACTGTCCTCGTGCTCGCTGCCGGGGGCTTTCTGCGCAAGGAAGTCGTCGCCGAACCGCTGCACGAACTGCGAGGCGAGTACGGTCTTCAACCGGACCCCGAACTCGCCATGCTGGACCGGCACTTGGTCCTGTCGCCGTTCCCGCCGAGCTTTCGGAACCCGCGCTTTCCCGTGCCGGCGCACAACTTCTCGTTCCGAACGGCGGACGCCAGTCCAGTCGACACCGCGCCCCGCATGCCTACCGTGTACTTCACCCTTGGCACCGTGAACAACACCACTGACCTGTTCTCCCGTGTCCTGGCCGGACTCCGGGAGCTTCCCGTGAATGTGGTGGTGACCGTCGGCGAGAGCGTCGACCCCGGTGAGCTCGGGCCGTTACCTGGTCATGTCCGGGTCGAGCAGTTCATTCCGCAGGAGCTGCTTCTGCCGCAGTGCGATCTGGTGGTCTCGCACGGAGGCTCCGGCACCGTCATGGGAGCGCTCGCCCACGGCCTGCCGTCGGTCCTGTTTCCCCTAGGCGCGGACCAGCCGTACAACGCGCAACGGTGCCTCGACCTCGGGACCGCGCAGGTTCTGGACCCGGTCACCGTCACCGTGGAGGAAGTGTGTACGGCGGTGTCGACTGTGCTCGCTGACCGTGCCTTCCGTCGCGCTGCCGAGCGGGCCAGAGCGGAGATCAACGCGCTACCTGGACCTGAGCAGACGGTTCCCCTGCTGGAAGGGCTCCGCTGATCAACCACGCGGTCAGGCTTCGGACGCGTACGTCACGAAGTTCGTCCACGCGGCCGGCGTGACGGTGAAGCGGGGGCCCTGGGGGCTGTGCTTGGAGTCGCGGATGTGGATGGTGGCGGGGGTGGTGGCCACCTCGACGCAGTCGTTCGGGTCGCTGGTGTCGCTGTAGCTGCTCTTGAACCACGCCAGTTCAGAGGCGACCTTAGCCGGGGACTTGCGGATCATGCTTCCTCCACCAGTTGCAGGAAGTCCGTCCAGGCAGCCGCCGTGACGGCGAACCGGGGGCCCTGGGTGTTGTACTTGGAGTCGCGGACGTGGATGGTGCCGGGGGCCGTGGCTACCTCGACGCAGTCGTTCGGGTCGCTGCTGTCGCTGTAGCTGCTCTTGAACCACGCCAGTTCGGCAGCGTCCCCGGTGGCGGCCTTGCGGATCATGTTTCTCCCAGCAGTTGCTCGATGAAGGACAGAGACTCCCGTGCGGTCATGGCCTCTGCTCGGATAATCCCATAGCGCAGTTCAAGGATCCGCAGCTGCTTCGCGTCGGATACAGGACGGCCGCCGTATCCGTCATCCATGCGACCGGCCGCCGTGCCGTCCCCGAACTTCAGCACCTGGATCCGTCCGCCCATGCCGGGGTGGTCCCAGCGGTCCATGGGCATCACCTGGATTGCGACGTTCCGCAACTGTGCTATTTCCACGAGGTGTTCGAGCTGCCTCCGCAATACCGCCGTGCCCCCGACCGGGCGCCTCAATGTCACCTCTTCGAGGATGAAACTGAGCTCAGGGGCAGGGGAGCGCTCGAAGATCTTCTTGCGGGCCATGCGCCCGGCCACTGCCCGGTCCAGCTGATCTTCTGGGAGCGCGGGCCGCTGCGTCATCAGCAGTGCCTGCATGAACTCCTCTGTCTGCAGCAGACCGTGCACGTTGTGGTTGCCGTACGAGAGCAGCTCGACCGCCTTGGCCTCCAACGTCGTCAAGTCCCGCACCTTCTTTGGGTACCGGACCTTCTCCACGTCCTCCTTCATCGCCGAGATCAGTCCACTCGCGTCCAACAGCTCCTCGGACTTGTCCAGATACTCGGGCCGGGGAATCCGTTTCCCACCCTCGATCTTGTAGACCAGGTCCTCGCCGTACCCCACCGCCACCGCGAAGTCGGCAGCCCGCATTCCCACCGCCTCCCGCCGCAGCTTCAACTGCCGCCCGACGGTCGCGAGGACCGCCAACCCCCACTCGTCGTCCGGGTCCACCTCCCAACCCGGCTCGTCCACCTCGTTGTCCACGCTCATCCCGCGCTCCTCCGTCGTACGGCCATGCCGCACACGCCCCTACCCGTACAGCACTTGCCAGCAGTCCGGACAGCACCGGACAAGCGCTGGACAAGTCACCGTACGGGTTGGACTCGTCACGCGCAGGCGTTACGACCGGTAGCGGCCCAGCGTCCTCAACCCCGGCAACTCCCTGTCCTGGAAGTCGAACAACGCCAGGTTCTCCCACGCGTTACCGGACGTCGGGTCGGTCGGGTCCCAGCCGTCACCGGCGCGGTACGTCCACACGCCCTCCCAGTAGCAGTAGCCGAGGCCCTTCCCGCCAGGCACATCCACCATCAGGTCCGCCACCGTCCGCAACCACGCCGCCTGCCCCGCCGGGGTCGCCGGATACCCCTCCGTCAACTGCGAGGGGTCGTACATGATGTCGTTCGTCGCGTCCTCGCTCTCCAGCGTGAACGGATACGCCGTCTCCGCGATCAGCACCGGCTTGTCGTAACGCGCCGCCAGATCTGCCAAGTTGGCCGCCGCCGCAGCCGGGGCGCCGTGCCAGAACGGGTAGTACGACTGGGCGATGATGTCGAAGTCGACGCCGTCGGCGACCACGTTGTCGTACCACCAACGCGACGTGCCGTTGTCGCCGCCCGATGCGATGTGGAGCATCGTGCGGATGCGCGGTGTGGTGTCGCGGGCCGCGGTGAGGCCGGCCTTGAGGAACGTCGTCAGGTTGCCCCAACCCCCGCCGTCGTCACCCCAGTTCTTGCCGGTGGGCCAAAGCAGCCCGCCGTTGATCTCGTTGCCGATCTGGACGAGGTCGGCCGGAGTGCCTTGGCGGCGCAACGCGCCCAGGACATCCGCCGTGTGGTCGTAGACCGCCCTCGTCAGGCCCGCCACATCCAGGTCCGCCCAGGCCGCCGGCTTGGTCTGGTGGGACGGGTCGGCCCACGTGTCGGAGTAGTGGAAGTCGACCCAGATGCCGATGCCCGCCCGGCGTAGGCGCTTGGCCAGCGGCAGGATGTGCTTCTTGTTGTTGTAGCCGTCGGCCGGGTTGACCCAGACCTTCAGGCGGGCGTGGGTGACGCCCGCGTCCGCCAGGATGCGGATCGGATCGTCCCGGCGACCGTCCGCCCGGCGGTACACGGCACCGAAGGCCTCGTCCTTGGGGAGGGACGAGATGTCCATCCCCCGGATCTCCAACCGGCGCCGGTCGGCGGCGACTGCGGGCGTCGCGCCCAACACCGGTACCGCGAGCGCGGCGGCACCGACCGCACCCGCCGCCGTAAGAACACTGCGTCTGCGCATCACGAAGTTTCCCTTCAGCAAGTGACCAAAGAAACAAGCAAGTTGAGTGGAGTTTGAGTTGAGTTGAGTGGAGGTCAGCGCGGGTCCCTGAACACCTCCACCCCGCCCGCCGGCACCGCCGCCCTGCTCCCGTCCGGCAGCACCACCTTCACCTCGCCCCCGGTGTGGTTCACCGCGAAGCGAAACGTCCCCGACTCGCCCTCCCGTACGACGAGTTCGACATCGCGGGGCAGATCGACCGGCGTGATCCCGGCGTCCGCGAGGGCGAGGTCCACCACGGCGGCCAGATCCGCACCGGTGAGGCGCGTCGCCAAGTACCAGGCCGTACCGGACCCCCGCTCGTACCGGGTCAACGCGGGCCCTCCCGCCGTACGCCCGTCGGCGAAGACCGCGACCGTCTCGCACCCCGCACCGGGCACGACCACCTCGGACCAGAGATCCGCGGCGTACAACGAACCGTCCGCAGACCGCACGTTCACCGTCTCGCCCGGCAGCAACGGGTCGAACTCCTCGACGGTCAGCCCGAGTACGTTCCGCAACGCCCCCGGATACGCCCCGGGATGCAGCGTGTCGTTCTCGTCGACGATCCCGGAGAAGAAGGAGACCAACACGGTCCCGCCCCGCGACACGTACCGCTCCAGATCCGCCCCCACCCCGACCGGCGCCGCGTACAACTGCGGTACCACCAGCAGCGGATATCGAGAAGGGTCCAGGTCGCCCAAGCCCGTCGGTGGCAGGAAGTCCACCGTCAAGTGCCGGTCGTACAGGGCCTCGTAGAACGAATCCAACCGTTCCCGCGCGTCCAGATCCTGACTCGGCCGCCACTCCAGGCTCTGCGCCCACCAGGAGTCCCAGGACCACACCATCGCCACGTCACCGCGTGTCCGGGTGCCGCGCAGACCGGCCCGGCTCAAGTCGTCGACACGGCGGCCGAGTTCTGTCACCTCGCGCCAACCCCGGTTGTCCGTACCCGAGTTCGCCAGCATCGCCGTGTGGAACTTCTCCGCCCCCGACTGCGACTGCCGCCACTGGAAGAACATCGCGCCCTCGGAGCCCCGGGCCACGTGCCCGAGTGAGTTGCGCGCCATCTCGCCGGGGCGCTTCGCGGGGTTGTACGGCTGCCAGTTGACGCCTGACGTGGCGTGCTCCAGCAGCAGCCAGGGGTCGCCGCCTGCCACCGAGCGCGTCAAGTCCGCCGCCAGCGCCAGGTTCACGTGCGTGCGGCGGCCGTCGGTCATCAGGTAGTGGTCGTTGGTGACGAGGTCCACCTCCTTGGCCCAGGCCCAGTAGTCGACGCCCTGGCCCTGGCTCGGCGCGACCATGAAGTTGGTGGTGACGGGGACGCCGGGGGAGAGGCGGTGCAGGATGTCCCGCTCGGCACAGAAGTTGGCGCGGGCCTGTGCGTCGGCGAAGCGCCGGTAGTCGAGTTGCTGGGTGGGATTGCATACGGACGGGGTCGCGCGGGGCGGAGTGATCTCCTCCCAGTCGCCGTACTGCTGGCCCCAAAACGCCGTTCCCCAGGCCTGGTTGAGGGCGTCGAGGGTGTCGTAGCGCGCACGCAGCCACTCCCGGAAGGCCGCCGCGCACACATCGCAGTAGCAGGCGAGGACCGGGGCGCCGTACTCGTTGTGGACGTGCCACAGGACCACGGCCGGGTGGCTGCCGTAGCGCTCGGCGAGGGCCGTCGTGATCGTGGCCGCAGCCGCTCGGTAGGTGGGGTTGGAGTGGCATATCGCGCCCCGCGAGCCGAAGGCCAGACGGACGCCCTCGCGCGTCACCGGGAGCGCGTCAGGGTGCGCGCGGTAGAACCACGCCGGCGGGACGACGGTCGGTGTGCCGAGGTTCACGGAGATCCCGGCCGAGTGCAGCAACTCGACGACCGTGTCCAGCCACTCCCAGTCGTACTCACCGGGACGCGGCTCCATGCGGGCCCAGGAGAAGACGCCGAGGGAGACGGCCGTGACCCCGGCCTCCCGCATCAGCCGTACGTCCTCCTCCCAGACCTCCTGCGGCCACTGCTCGGGGTTGTAGTCACCTCCGAAGGCGAGCGGCAGACGGTCGTGCGGGGCGGGGGACGGCATGGGTTCACTCCCGGGGATCGGAGGGGAAAGTCAGCTGTTTCTGTGATCGTGCACATGGATGGTTGCGGCGTCCATCCGTCAGCAACAAGTAGGTAACCCCAGGGTTCATCCATTGACAAGGGTCCGAAACAATTCTCTACTGTGCACGGTCACAGAGCCGTGACCGGCTCGCACTCAGTCAGGGGAGATGAAGATGTCGATCCACCGCCACCAGTTCAGCAGGCGCAGCATTCTTGCCGGGGCAGCAGCCGTAGGCCTCACGGGCACCCTCGCCGCCTGCGGCGGTTCCGACGACTCCGGCAAGAGCAGCGGGCCCGTCAAGCTGACCTACTGGTCCTGGGCGCCGAACATGGAAAAGGTCGCCGCGATCTGGAACAAGAAGAACCCGGACATCACGGTCACCGTGTCCAAGCAGGCCGCCGGCCATGACATCCTCTCCAAGCTGATCACCGCGAAGAAGGCGGGCAACGCCCCCGACCTGATCCAGGTCGAGTACCAGTCCCTGCCGACGCTGGTCTCGAACGACGTCCTCGCGGACATCTCGAAGTACGCGAAGTCCGCCAAGTCCGAGTTCGCTGACGGACTTTGGGCGATGGTCACGCTCGGCACCGACGCGGTCTACGCGATACCGCAGGACTCCGGCCCGCTGATGTTCTTCTACCGCGAGGACCTGTTCAAGCAGCACAACCTGACCGTCCCGACCACGTGGGACGACTTCGCCAAGACCGCGCGTGCCGCCAAGAAGGCCCTCCCGAACGCCTACTTGACGACGTTCTCGTCCAACGACCCCGGTCTGTTCGCGGGGTTGGCGCAGCAGGCCGGCGCCAAGTGGTGGACCGTGCAGAGCGGCGGCAAGTGGACCGTCGGCATCGACGACGCGGCGACGAAGAAGGTCGCCGACTTCTGGGGCGGTCTGGTCCAGGAGGGCGTGATCGACAACCAGCCGATGTACACGCCGGCTTGGAACAACGCGCTGAACAAGGGCACCAACATCGCCTGGGTCTCCGCCGTGTGGGCGCCCGGTGTGCTCGTCAGCTCGGCCCCCGACACCAAGGGCAAGTGGCGGATGGCGCCGCTGCCGCAGTGGAGCGCGGGCGAGAGCGTCACCGGCAGTTGGGGCGGCTCCTCCACCGGTGTCTCCACCGACACCAAGCACGCCGAGGCCGCGGCCAAGTTCGCGACCTGGCTGAACACCGACCCGGAGGCGCTGGCCGCCCTGGTCAAGGACGTCGCCATCTACCCGGCGGCCACCAAGGGCCAGTCCGGCTCGGTGCTCACCACGCCCGAGTTCTTCCCGAACCAGACCGACTTCTACGACACGGCCGCGAAGATCGCCGCCACCACGGCCGCCTCCGCCTGGGGCCCGAACGTCCAGGTCGCCTACGACACCTTCAGCGACGCCTTCGGCACGGCCACCAAGGCGAAGAAGTCCGCCCAGTTCGACACCGCGCTGGCCACCATGCAGTCGGCGACCTTCACCGACATGAAGAAGCAGGGCTTCAAGGTGACCGAGGCATGACCAGCACTCCGCTCAAGGGCTCCGACCTGACGGCCGGGCCCTTGGCGGACGGCACCGCCACCTCCGTCCGCCCCCGCCGCCTCCCTCGCCGTGGCCGCAGCGCGCCGTACTGGTTCCTCGTACCGGCCGTGCTCCTGTTCGCCGCCTTCACCGTCGTACCGATCGGGTACGCGGTGTGGCTCAGTCTCCACAAGGTCCAGGTCAAGGGCATCGGCCTCGGCAAGGGCGCCCGCCAGCAGGTCTGGAACGGCATCGGCAACTACACCGCCGTGTTCGAGGACTCCGAGTTCGGCCACAGCGTCCTGCGCGCCTTCGGCTACGGCCTGATCGTCATCCCCACCATGCTCGGTCTGGCGCTGGTCTTCGCCCTGATGCTGGACACCCCGCAGGCGCGCAGCGCCAAGTTCGCGCGGCTGGCGATCTTCCTGCCGTACGCCGTCCCCGGCATCATCGCCGCACTGATGTGGGGCTTCCTCTACCTCCCGACGGTCAGCCCCTTCTACTACCTCCTGCGCGAGTTCAACCTCCCGCAGCCCGACCTGTTCGACGGCGGCAACCTGTACCTGTCCTTCGCGAACATCGCGGTGTGGGGCGGCACCGGCTTCAACATGATCGTCATCTACACCGCCCTGCGCGCGATCCCGCAGGAGATCTACGAGGCCGCGAAGATCGACGGCGCCTCCGACCTGAAGATCGCCCTGCGGATCAAGATCCCGATCGTGCTGCCCTCGCTGGTGCTCACGTTCTTCTTCTCGGTCATCGCCACGCTCCAGGTCTTCACCGAGCCCATGGCGCTCAAGCCGCTGACCAACGGCCTCTCCAGTTCCTGGAGTCCGCTGATGGCCATCTACGACGCCGCCTTCCTCAGGTCGGACATCTACGGCGCCTCCGCCACCGCCGTGGTGCTGGCCCTCGCCACCTTCGCGCTCTCCTTCACGCTGCTGCGCATCTCCGACCGCTACACCCGGGAGGACCGGGCATGACCCCCCTCACCCTCACCGCCGTCGACCCCCGGACGGACCCCGCGAAGCCGAAGCGCACCGCGTGGGTGCCCACCCTGGTGCTGGTCCTCGGCTCGCTGTACTGCCTGATCCCCGTCATCTGGGTGGTCATCGCGGCCAGCAAGGGCCGCGGCGAACTGTTCTCCACGTTCACCTTCGCCCCCGGCACCGGCTTCCTCGACAACTTCAAGGAGCTGAGCTCCTACCGCAACGGCATCTACTGGCAGTGGATGGCCAACTCCCTCTTCTACGCGGGCGGCGGCGCCCTGCTCTCCGCCGCGGTCTCGGCCGCCGCCGGCTACGCACTGGGCCGATTCGCCTTCAAGGGCCGGGAGTTCGTCTTCAAGCTGATGCTGGCCGGCGTCCTCGTCCCGAGCATCGTGCTGACGGTCCCGCAGTACCTGCTGCTCTCGAAGATGGGCCTGGCCGACTCGTACTGGTCGATGCTGCTGCCGTCGATCCTCTCTCCCTACGGCGTCTACCTCGTCCGTATCTACGCGGCGGCCTCCGTGCCCAACGAACTCCTCGAAGCCGCCCGCATGGACGGCGCGAGCGAGTGGCGGATCTTCTCGCGGATCGCGGTACCGATGATGATGCCGGGCCTCATCACGGTGTTCCTGTTCCAGTTCGTCGGCATCTGGAACAACTTCCTGCTGCCGTACGTGATGCTCGCGGACGACAACAAGTTCCCGATCACGCTGGGCCTGTACACCCTGCTCAACCAGGGCGCCTCCCAACCGGCGCTCTACACCCTGGTCATCATGGGCTGTTTCCTCGCGATCCTGCCGCTGATCGCGCTGTTCCTGGTGATCCAGCGCTTCTGGTCACTGGATCTGCTGAGCGGATCGGTCAAGGCCTGAGGTAAGTACTGAGCTGAGTGTCGAGCTGCGCAGCACCTCCCCCCACCGCACCTGAACCGGCAGAACGAGGACCATGACCACCAGTCCGAACGGACGCCGCAAACCACCCACCATCCACGACGTGGCCCGGGAGGCAGGGGTCTCCCGGGGGACCGTGTCCCGGTTCCTCAACGGCGGCCACTACGTCTCGCCCGCCGCGCGCAACGCGGTGGAGACGGCGATCAGGAAGACGGGCTACGTCGTCAACCGGCACGCCCGCTCCTTGAGCACGGGACGGTCGGACTCGGTGGCGTTCCTCCTCACCGAGCCGCAGGAGAAGTTCTTCGAGGACCCCAACTTCAATGTCCTGCTGCGGGGTTGCACCGAACACCTGGCCCGCCACGACATCCCGCTGCTGCTGATGCTGGCTTCTTCGAAGGACGAACGCCGCCGCCTGACCCGCTACATCACCTCGGGCCACGTGGACGGCGTCCTCCTGGTCTCCAACCACAGCGGTGACCCGGTCGCGGCCGAACTCCGGGACGCCGGCATCCCGTTGGTGGCCTGCGGCAAGCCGCTCGGCACCGCCTCCAAGTACAGCTACGTCGCCGCCGCCGACCGCGACGGCGCCCAGGAGATGGTCCGCCACCTCATCGCGGGCGGCCGGCGCCGCATCGGCATGGTCACCGGCCCGCTCGACGCCCCCGGCGGCCCCGACCGCCTGGCCGGCTACCGAGACGTCCTCACGGAGGCAGGCCTCCCGCACGATCCCACCCTTGTAGTGGAGGGCGACTACCGCCGCACGGGCGGCGAGGAGGCAGCCCGCAGACTCCTGTCCCAGGCCCCCGACATAGACGCGGTGTTCGTAGCCTCCGACCTGATGGCCTTGGGAGTCGTCAACACCCTGCAACAGTCCGGCCGTTCGGTCCCGAATGACATCGCTGTCGGCGGCTTCGACGACTCGGCGGCGGCCACCTCCATCACCCCGGCCCTCACGACCATGCGCCAGCCCTACGACCGGATCAGCGCCGAAATGGTGCGGATGCTCCTCGCCCAGATCGCCGGCGAGGACACGGCGGGCGTCATCCTGCCCACCGAACTGGTGATCCGGGAGTCGGCATAACCGCCGTAACTGTCAAACCAACCGGAACACGGGTCAACGTATGTGAAGGCAGCAGCCGTCCGGTTCGTGTCGAGTCGGTGGGGCGTTCCATCCGTATTCTCTGATCATGGCCGCACCCCTCGCATATGCACTGATCGCCACCGACCTGGACGGGACGCTGCTGCGCGGCGACGACACGCTCTCCGACCGGTCCCTCACAGCGCTCGCGCGGGTGGCGGCGGCCGGTGCCCAACACCTCGTCGTCACCGGCCGGCCGGCCCCGAGGGTGCGGCCCCTCCTCGACGACCTCGGCTCCAAGGGGCTCGCGGTGTGCGGACAGGGCGCGCAGTTGTACGACGCCGGCGCGGACCGTCTGCTCTGGTCGGTCACCCTGGACCGGGAGCTGGCGGAGACCGCGCTCGGCAAGATCGAGGCGGAGGTGGGCCAGGTGTACGCGGCCGTAGACCAGGACGGCGTGGACGGTCTCACCCTCATCGAGCCCGGCTACTTGATGCCACACCCCACTCTCCCCGCAGTACGGGTGGGCAGGCGCGACGACCTGTGGACCGAGCCGATCAGCAAGGTGCTGCTCCGTCACCCCGCCCTGGAGGACGACGAGTTGGCGTCCACGGCGCGCTCGGTGGTCGGTTCACTGGCCTCGGTCACCATGTCGGGCCCCGGCACCGTCGAACTCCAGCCACTCGGCATCACCAAGGCGACGGGCCTGGCCCTGGCCGCCCGCCACTTGGGCCTGACCCCGTCCGACACCATCGCCTTCGGCGACATGCCGAACGACATCCCGATGTTCGACTGGGCAGCCCACGGCGTGGCAATGGCCAACGCCCACCCCGAACTGAAGGCGGTGGCGGACGAGGTGACGTCATCGAACGAGGACGACGGCATCGCGCTGGTCCTGGAAAGACTCTTCAGCTGAGCTGTGAATGGCCCCGAAGGGGCTCATTCAGGGGCGCGGGGAACTGCGCGACCAGCCACGACGGCGGTGTCACTCAAAACACAACCAGTCGTGGCTGATCCAACAGTTTCTAGTAAGCGCCGTACACGTTGTCGATGGAGCCATACACGGCCGCCGCGTAGTTACAGGCAGCCGTGATGTTCGCAACCGGGTCATACGGATCGAACGAAGTCCCGGCCACGTGATACGCGTTGAACGTCGGGTCGATCACCTGGAGCAACCCCTTCGACGGCGTACCGGCCGCCGCGTTGGAGTCCCAGTTGTTGATCGCGTACTGGTTCCCGGAAGACTCACGGATCACGTTCCGGTAGATCCCGTTGTACGTGCCCGGAATCCCCTTCTGCGCCATGATCGCGAGCGACTCCCGGATCCACCCGTCAAGGGTGTTGGGGTACCCGGCAAGCGTGGTCGAGCCGGTGCTGGTCGAAGTGGTGGCCGCGGACGCGGTGGTCGCACCCACGACAGGCAGCGCGAGGATCGCGGCACCGGTACCGGCGACGACGACACGGCGGACGAGGCGGGCGCGGCGGGACTGAGCGGATGCAGGCATGACGAGGTTCCTCTCCGTCGCCTGCGAGGTGAGCTGTCGGGTTCGGGCTGGGAGGTGCCCGGCCGCGCCCTTGCGGACGTGACTTAACCCCAAGCCGTTCCGGTCGCGCTGACCGGCCCGGCGACTTACCTGGTTCCCCCGCTCCTGCCGTGCGAGATGTGTTCGTGACTGGGATGCCGGGCGGCGGCAGGATTCGGCGTTCCGCTCGACAGGCCGGGAACGTATGCGAGAGCACATGTCCGGAACAAGTGGCGGAATCACACCTAACCCCTATTGACCTTGGTGTGAGGCGTATGGGGCACTTGATCCTTTGCGCGAGCCAAGGGTCAACTGTCAAATGCCGTAAGGGAAAACGCGGGCAGACCGGGACACAGGTCACGCACAGAAAAGCGTGACCCAACTCACGGGAGGATTAAGAACGGCAAATCGGGCATTCAACCTCAACTGGCAGTTCTCGGAATCCTTTTCTCCCACGTCCGGTGAAAGATCACCTCTTCGCCCTCAGTGCAGATGACCTCATTGGAGGTAATAAAGTCCGTTTCGTCGCAAGTGATCTCGGACCGCGTCCGCACGGTCGTGTCCCACGCAAGCTCCGGCCGGTGCAGCCGGATCGACCAGTCGGACCGCGTACGGGCCGACAACGGATCCGACTCGTCGATCGTGTACGTCTCCAACGCGTCCTCGGTGAATTCGAGCCCGTCCGGGTACACGCGCGTCCCGCCGTACCGGGGGTCCACCTCCAGCCGCCACTCGCCCTTCGCGACGTCCCGCACGACCAGCCGCTCGGGGCGCGGTTCGTCCAGGGTGGCGGGGTAGTTCACCCCGAGCGGCTCGGCCTCCTCCGGCTCCCCGAACCGGATGTCATCCGCCAACTCCCGCTCCCGCACCGGGAGTTCGAGCGCGCTCCCCTCCGGGTCCAGCGTGAACCCCGCCGAGGACTCCGGCTGCGGCCAGATCCACGGCCAGTACGCCGACGACACCGCGAGCCGGATGCGATGCCCGGGCGGGAACGCGTGCCCGATGCCGTTCAGCTCGAAGGTCACGTCTTCCGTGGCACCCGGCGTCCACGGCACCACCCGGTCCCGCCCGTGCCGCGCCGACAGGTTCAGCACACCCCGGGTGACGAGGGTCGACGCACCGTCGGGGGCGACATCGCACAGCCGGGCGATCACCTGCCCGCGCGGCACCTCGCAGGTCAGCCGCAGCCGTACCCTCGGCCGCCCCAGCACCCACGTCTCGGCCGGCACCTCGAACTCGAAGCAGGCCGACCGCGCGTCCTCGTCCCGCTGGTCCGGCGGCAGATCGGCGTCGTTCCCGAACGGGAAGAAACGGCCCGCGTCCACACCGGTGTGCATGGGGGAGCGGACGATCACGGGCGCACCCCGGAGGCCGTACGTCGTCGTCTTCACGTGCGGCGAGGGCCAGGACGGCTCGCCGACCCAACGGCCCGGCAGGGTGTCGTAGACCGTGGCCGGAGGGTGCGAGTCGCTGACGTAGGCGCGTAGGAGGGGGTCCGCCATCACTCCCGTGTCGATGCCCTTGAGGTGTTGGTCCCACCAGCGGAGGGTCTCCTGGAGGAAGCCGATCGCGGGGCCCGGCGGCAGGCCACGGTCCGGGTACTGGTGCGACCACGGGCCGATCAGGCCGCGTACGCGGTCCGGTGGGAGGTGTTCGACGAGCCGTAGGACCGTGTCGCGGTACGGGTCGTGCCAGCCGCCCACCGCGAGGACGGCCGCGTCGATCGCGCCGTAGTCCTCGCAGACGCTGCCGTGCTTCCAGTAGTCGTCGCGGATCTGGTGGGCGAGCCAGGTGTGGATGAACGGGTCGATCTGTTCGAGGCGCTTGAGCCACATGTCGCGCCAGACCAGGCCCGCGTACTCGGGGTCCGGCGGGCGGGCGACGAAGGCGAGCATGGTGGCCGCCCAGGCGTGCAGGTCGACGGCGAGGGCGGAACCTCCCATGTAGTGCACGTCGTTGTCGTAGCGGTCGTCCGTGGAGCAGACGGTGACGATCGCCTTGAGCGGCTCGGGCGCGAGGGCCGCGATCTGGAGGGAGTTGAAGCCGCCCCAGGAGATGCCGAACATGCCGACCTTGCCGGTGCACCAGGGCTGCGCGGCAAGCCAGTTGACGACGTCGACGCCGTCGGCGAGTTCCTGCGCGTCGTACTCGTCGCCGGGTGTGCCCTCGCTGTTGCCGTGTCCGCGGACGTCGACCCGGACGGAGGCGTAGCCGTGGCCCGCGTACCAGGGGTGGCGCTGGGCGTCCCGGGGCGCGGTCCAGTCGGTCAGGCGGTACGGGAGGTATTCGAGGAGCGCTGGGACGGGTTCGTCCGTCAGCGGGCGCCACACGCGCGCGTAGAGGCGTGTTCCGTCGGACAGCGGGATACGGAGGTCCTCGTGGGTCGTCTCGTGGGGGAAGGACGTACGGATGCGCATGAGGGGACCCCTGGGTTCAGTGGACCGGATGCATGGTGCGGCGCAGCCACGGCGCGGCGGCCATCACCGCGAGGCCCGCGGCCACCGCGATGGCGCCGTTGACGCCGAAGTAGGCCGGCTTGGAGACGTCGTCGTAGAGCTTCACCGTCTGGGCCTGGATGCCGTTCGCGAGCGCGAGGGACAGGAACCAGAGGGACATGGTCTGGCTGGAGAAGGCGGCCGGGGCGAGCTTGGTGGTGGCCGACATGCCGGAGGTCTCCAGGAGGATGTCGCCGAGGCCGAGCAGGAAGTACGAGCCGACGATCCACCAGGCCGACATCCGGTAGGCGTCGCCGCTGTGCCCGCTGGTCGGCAGGACCATCAGCAGGAAGGAGAGTCCGCCCAGTACGACGCCGATCGCGATCTTGTTGGAGGCGTGCGGCTGGCTGCGGCCCATGCGGACCCAGAGCGCGGCGACCACGGGCGCGAGACCCACCTCGAAGGCGCCGAGCGCGGACGCGTACCAGCTGGCGGGGAAGTCGAAGCCCAGGATGGTCGTCTCGGCGTTCGACGCGGCCAGCAGCATCATCGTCGAATAGGCCTGGAAGAGAATGAAGTTGAAGACCGTGGAGGCCAGGAAGAGCACGATGTACGGGCGCAGCCGGCCGCGTTCGTCGGCGGTCACCCGGGGGCTCATGAACATCACCGCGAAGTACACGACCGGGGCGATCACGGAGATGACGGTGAGCAGGTCGACGAAGCGGCCCATCGTCAGCCAGCCGGCGACGGCCAGCGCGGTCGCGAGCACGGCGGCGACCAGGATGCCTACGACGATCAGGCGCACCGCGCGACGCAGCGCGTCCGGTGCGAGTGCGAACTCCGCGGTGGTCCTGCGCCCGGCCAGGTGACGGCGCCCGGCGACGTACTGGATGAGCCCGAACGTCATGCCGATCGCGGCGGCCGAGAAGCCCCAGTGCCAGCCCTTGTGGTCGCCGAGCCAGCCGGTGATCAGCGGGCCCGCGAAGGCGCCGATGTTGATGGCCATGTAGTAGAGCGCGAAACCGGCGTCACGGCGCTCGTCGTCGGTGCGGTAGAGCTTGCCGACCATGGTGGCCACGTTGGGCTTGAGCAGGCCGGTGCCGGCGCTGATGAGGCCGAGGCCCACCCAGGTCATCGTGCCTGTGGGGACCGCCATCGCGTAGTGCCCGCAGGCGATGAGGATGCCGCCCCACAGCACCGCGCGGAACGAGCCGAGGATGCGGTCGGCGAGCCAGCCGCCCGCGACCGAGACGAGATAGACCAGCGTTCCGTAGGCTGCCGATACGGACGCGGCCGTTCCGGACGACATGCCCATGCCGCCGTGCGCGACCGAATCCGCGAAGTAGAGGACGAGGATGGCCTGCATGCCGAGGAACGAGAAACGCTCCCAGACCTCCAGACCGGAGAGCGTGAGCAGCCCCCTGGGCTGGCCGAAGAAGGCGTGGTCGTCCTCGGGCGGCGGTTCGCTGTCGGGCTCGGCTTCAAGTGCGGTTCGAGACACCATCCACTACTTCCGCGTAAGTCGATAAATATCCGTTCTTATCAGGTGATCAAAAACATACCGGTCATGATCCGATACCGCCCCCGCTGGACGGGGTGGGCGGCATGGGTGATCGAAAGCCGACCGGATACGCTGACTTGAGTGATGGCAGCGACCTATCGACAAACCGTGTGACCGCCCAGGGACACCAGCAGACAGGAGACCCCTCGTGACCGTCGTCGGGCCGTTCGGGCTGAGCGTGCGGGACCAGGCTCTGGAAGCCGATGTCCAGGCCGGAATGGCGGCAGTCGAGGAGGGTCTGCTCGAAGCCACCAAGAGCGAGGTGCCCTTCATCACGGAGGCCGCCCAGCACCTCGTGCGCGCGGGCGGGAAGCGGTTCAGGCCGCTCCTCGTGATGCTCGCCGCGCAGTTCGGCGACCCCTACGCGCCGGGTGTCGTGCCCTCGGCGGTCGTCGTCGAGCTGACCCACCTCGCCACGCTGTACCACGACGACGTCATGGACGAGGCGGCCGTGCGGCGCGGCGTGGACAGCGCCAACACCCGCTGGGGCAACTCGGTCGCGGTCCTCACCGGCGACTTCCTCTTCGCGCGCGCGTCGCACACCCTGGCCGACCTCGGCCCCGAGGCGGTGCGGGTGCAGGCCGAGGCGTTCGAACGCCTGGTCACCGGTCAGATCCTGGAGACGGCGGGACCGTCCGACGGGCGCGACCCGGTCGAGCACTACCTCGACGTGCTCGGCGGCAAGACCGGCTCCCTGGTCGCGGTCGCGTGCCGCTTCGGCTCGATGATGGCCGGCTGCGACGACACGGTCGTGGACGTCCTCACCCAGTACGGCGAGCGGCTCGGCGTCGCCTTCCAGCTCGCGGACGACGTCCTGGACATCGCCTCCGACGGCCACGAGTCCGGCAAGACCCCCGGCACGGACCTCCGTGAGGGCATCCCCACGCTGCCGGTGCTGCGGCTCCGGGAGCGGGCGGACCGCCTCGGGCTCGCCGAGGACATCGCCCTGTGCGAACTCCTCGACTCCGACCTCACGGACGACGCCCGCCTCGCCGAGGCCCTTGCCCGCCTCCGCGCCCACCCGGCCCTGGAACAGGCCCGCCGGGACACTGTGCGCTACGCGGAGGACGCCCGTGCGGCCCTCGCCCCGCTCCCCGAGTGCGACGCGAAGGTCGCCCTCCTGGAGATGTGCGACGCGGTGGTGCACCGGGCGGGCTGAGTCGTCCCGTCAGGAGTCCCGCTCGGCAGTCCCGTTCAGTAGCCGCCTCCCGTGCTGGAGGCGGTGGCGGTCGTGGCCTTCGCTCCGGTGGGTGTCACCGCCCACCAGGTGCCGCCCACGCCCTGGCCGTAGGCCTCCTTGGGCTGGTCGTCCTTGGCGTAGCGGTAGAGGGGCCAGCCGGCCAGCGTGAGTTGCGAGGTCCCGCCGGAGCGCTTCACCGTCGAGACGAGGCTCTTGTCGATGCCCTTGACGGTGACGGAGCCCTTGGCGGTCGCGGCGGGCCAGACCACCGCGCAGGTGCCGTAGCAGCTGACCCTCGTCGGGTGGGCGGAGTCGGCGTCGAAGCGGTAGAGGACGTACCCCTTGCTGTCGGTCACGACGGTGCCGACCTTGGCGACCTTGGCGGTCATCAGGGTCGTCCCGGTGGTGACCGCGGCCGGGGTGCCGGCCGAGCCGCCGCTTCCACTGTTGCCGTTGCCGCTGCTTCCGCATCCGGCGAGCGTGAGTGTCAGGATCGCGGCGCCCGTGGCCGCGTATCCGGTGAGGTGCTTGGTGGCGTGCATGGCGACCCCTTTGGTCGATGCGGTGTGCTGCCACCCATAAGTACGGATTCAGGGCGTTTTTTACTCGATGCCGGTCAACTGCCCTGTGCGGGGGGCGCCTTCCCCTAGGGGTTTCGGAGAGGTGCCGCGTCCGTGTGTCATACCCCAGGTGTACGTGGAGTTGGCTCCCGGGTCTGACGCTTATCCCTCGCGGATTTGGTCAGATGGAGAACACGGAAATCACCACTCCTCACCGATTCGGGTGAGAATGGCGGCACAGGGTGGGACGAGTACAGGACGCGACAGGCCGCCGCCGACGACGGAGGTAAGGCAGACATGGCACCGTACGAAACCGACGACAGCACGGACGCCGGAGAGCGCGACGAGCTCCGGGCCGGGCGGCGCAGGGCGGCGCGGTACATCGTCCCGGTCACCGTGGTGGGGGTGGCGGCGGCGACCATCGGACTGGTCCCGGCGCTCGCCGACTCCGGCGACCCGAATCTCCCGAAGATCACCGCACAGCAGCTCATCGACAAGGTCGCCAAGTCGGACGTGCAGCAGCTGTCCGGCACGGTGAAGATCAGCACGGACCTGGGCCTGCCGGACCTCGGCGGCCTGGAGAGCAGCATGCTGTCCGGCGCCACGAAGTCCGGCGACGGCTCCTCCGCCGACCCGAAGGCCAAGCTCACCGAGCTGGCCACCGGCACCCACACCCTGCGCGTCGCGGCCGACGGCCCCGACAAGCAGAAGGTGTCGCTCCTGGAGAACGCGGCGGAGTACAGCCTCATCCACAACGGCAAGGACGTGTGGGGCTACGACAGCCAGTCGAACGAGGTCTTCCACGGCACGACCGCCGCCGACAGCTCGAAGAGCGACGAGACCCGGGCCACGCCCAAGGGCCTCACCGACGAGGCGCTGAAGTCGGTCGACTCCACCACCTCCGTCACCGTCGACGGCACCGAGCACGTCGCGGGCCGCGACGCCTACAAGCTGCTGATCAAGCCCAAGCAGTCCGGTACGACGGTCGGCGCGATCAGCATCGCGGTGGACGCGAAGACCGGCATGCCGCTCAAGTTCACGCTCACTCCGGCGAGCGGCGGCGCGGCCGTCGTCGACGTCGGCTTCACTCAGCTCAGCCTCTCCAAGCCGGCCGCCTCGACCTTCGACTTCAAGACCCCCAAGGGCGCGAAGGTCACCACGGAGGACAGCCCGACGAAGGCGACCCCGGACCACTCCGCCCCGTTCGGCAAGTCCGACAAGACCGGTAAGGCGGGCAAGGGCCTCGGCAAGGCCGACGACTCCACGGTCATCGGCAAGGGCTGGAACTCCATCGCCGTCTTCGACACCGGCGGCCAGGGCATCCCGTCCGGCTCCAAGGCCGGCGGCGGCGACCTCGGCGGCTTCCTCAGCTCGCTCGGCGACCAGGTGAAGGGCTCGTTCGGTTCGGGCACGGTCTACTCGACCCGTCTGATCAACGCCCTGGTCACGGACAACGGCAAGGTGTACGTCGGCGCGGTCACCAAGAGCGCCCTGGTGAAGGCGGCCGACGCGGCGAAGTAAGTACCCTACGGGCACGACGAATTGAGGGAGCCGATGGGCGAACCGTCCGCTGAGGGACAGGTGGACGCGGGTGACGGCGTCATCGCCACCCGCGGCCTCACCAAGCGCTTCCGCGGCGGACAGCTCGCCGTGGACGGTCTCGACCTGACCGTCCCGACGGGCAGCGTCTTCGGCTTCCTCGGCCCGAACGGCTCGGGCAAGACCACCACCATCCGCATGCTGATGGGCCTGATCGAACCGACCTCAGGCACGGCCCGCGTCCTGGGCCGGCCCATGCCGAGATCCGTGCGTACGGTCCTGCCGCACGTCGGCGCCCTGATCGAGGGGCCCGCGCTGTACGGCTTTCTCTCCGGCCGCGACAACCTGCTTCGTTACGACGCCGCCGACCCGACCGCCGACCCGCGCACGCGGCGGGACCGGGTCGCCGCCGCCCTTGACCGGGTGGGTCTTACGGCGGCCTCCGGCAAGAAGGCGAAGGCGTACTCGCTCGGTATGAAGCAGCGGTTGGGCCTCGCGTCCGCACTGCTCCAGCCCCGCAAGCTGCTCGTTCTGGACGAGCCGACGAACGGGCTCGATCCGCAGGGCATGCGGGAAATCCGTTCCCTGATCCGGGAGTTGGCGTCCGACGGTACGACTGTCTTTCTCTCCTCCCACCTCCTCGACGAGATCGAGCAGGTCTGCACCCACGCGGCGGTGATGGCACAGGGCCGGCTGATCACGCAGGGTTCGGTGACCGAGCTGGCGGCGGGGGCGAGGGGGCGGCTGTTCGTGACCACGCCCGACACCGGGGACGCGGCACGGGTGCTGAAGGAACAGGGGCTGGCCGACGTGGCCGTAGCGGAGGAGCGGGTGACTGCCGAGCCGCCCGATCGTGAACTCGCCGAGGTGAACAAGGCGTTGGTGACGGCTGGGGTGCGGGTGCGTGGGTTCGGGGTCGAACGGGCCTCCCTGGAGGACGCGTTCGTGGCGCTCACGGGGGAGGGCTTCGATGTCGCAGGCTGAAGTACTCCGCAGAGTCAGCCCGTTGTGGACCTTCGGGCTGTTGCGCAGCGAGCTGGTGACGACGTTCCGGCGCTGGCGCACGCTCGCGCTGCTCGGGGTGCTGGCCGCCGTGCCGATCCTGGTCGGCATCGCGGTCAAGCTGGAGACGCAGGACGGGTCCGGGCCGGGGCGCGGGGACGGCGGCGGGGGGCCGGCGTTCATCGCGCAGATCACCAACAACGGTCTGTTCCTGGTGTTCACGGCGCTGGCCGCCACGCTGCCGTTCTTCCTTCCCATGGCCATCGGGGTCGTCGCGGGCGATGCCATCGCGGGTGAGGCGAGCGGGGGCACCCTGCGTTATCTCCTGGTGGCCCCGGCGGGCCGTACCCGTCTGCTGCTCACCAAGTACGCGACGGTGATGACGTTCTGCGTGGTGGCGACGCTGGTCGTGGCGCTGTCGGCGCTGACGGTGGGCGCGTTGCTGTTCCCGCTGGGGGACCTGACGACTATCTCCGGTACGCAGATCAGTTTCGCGGAGGGGCTGGGGCGGGCGCTGTTGATCGCGTTGGCGGTCGCCGCGTCTCTTACCGGTATCGCTGCGCTGGGGCTGTTCATCTCGACCATGACGAGCAGTGGTATCGCGGCGATGGCGACGACCGTGGGGCTGCTGATCACCGTCCAGATTCTTGACCAGATCCCCCAACTGCACGCGCTCCAGCCGTACTTCTTCTCCCACTACTGGCTGTCCTTCGCCGACCTCATGCGCGAACCGGTCTACTGGGACGACCTGGTGAAGAACCTCGGCCTGCAGGCCCTGTACGTGGCGGTGTTCGGCTCGGCGGCGTGGGCGAGGTTCACGGCGAAGGACATCACGGCGTAGGGCCCGGTGAGCGTAGGAACCGGTCAGTCTCCGGTCTCGTGCGGGAAGCGGGCGAGGGCCGCGTCCTGTGCGAAGAACGTCTTCGCCCGTGACAGGGCCCGCGAGTCCTTCAGTACGTCGCCGCGTGCGCTGCCGTTGCCGAGGAGGACCCCGCCGAAGCGCATCTTCATGTAGGCGGCCGAGTTGTTGAGCGTGCCGATCAGCGGGTCGGCGACCGCCTCTTCCTCCTCGGCGAGGACGGAGACGCCCCAGAGGGTGCGGTCGGCCATCGTCGCCCTGAAGTCGGCGCCGGGGACGCGCAGCCAGTCGGACCAGTAGTCCAGGTAGCGCTTGGTGAGGCCGGACAGGGAGTACCAGTAGACCGGCGAGGCGATCACGATGTCCGTCGCGGCGAGGGTGGCGTCGAGGAGCTGTCGGACGGTGTCGTTCTCGGTGGGCTGGACTGGCCGGACGATCCCGTCGTGCCGGATGTCCAGGAAGTCGGGGAGCGGGTGGTCGGCGAGGCGTATCCACTGCTGCTCGACGTCCGGGGGCAACTGTTCGGCGGCCCTGCGGGCGAGCAGTTCGGTGTTGCCGTCGAGGCGGGCGCTGCCCAGCACGAAGAGGAAACGGCGGGTCATGGGTCCCCCAGGGGTAATCGGCGTGCGGCGACTATAGCCGTATGCATTATATGCGCGCGCAATCATCTGTCCATGGGGTGCCCGCAGGGGCTGGTGGGTGGGGTCGGGGTCGTGGCGGTACGGCGAGCCCGCCGCTGGTTGCGCCCCTCCGGTGTTGCCACAGCCGGACGGGTGGGGACCAGCTACGCGGCGGGCTGCGCCGTACCGCCACGACCCGCTCCCGTGGTGTGGCGGCTGCGGGTCAGTGGGGGTGCCGGGTCGTGCCTGTGAGGCGGGCCAGTGCTTCTGTCTCGCGGGGTGGTTCGCCGCTCAGGTCGCCGATGCGCCAGGCCGGTACCCAGGGCACCCGGTACACGTCGATCACCGACTCGATGGCCTTGACGTACTGGGCGAGCTGGCGGGGCAGGCGCCCGGGCGCGTCCGCGACGAGGACTACGGCGTCCAGGTCGAGCCCGGCCGGGGCCTCGCCGCGCCGGAAGACCTCCAGGGCGCGGGAGACGGAGGCCAGCCCGGCCGCGTGCGTGCGGGCGACGAGCAGCACCGACGGCGGGTCCTCCGGGGCGGGCCAGCCGCGTCCGCAGTCCTGGCCGCCGTAGACGGATGTGAGGGTGGTGACGCCGGCGCCGCCGTGGGTGGCGACCCAGGAGAAGCGGCGCGGTGCGGCGGGGATACTGGAGGGGCGCTCGGGTGCTTGTGGGGTCCGGCCGTGCGGACCGTCGTCCACCGGTCCGCGGAGCCAGATCTCCGGCCCCTGCCGTCCGCCTGTCTGCATCACCGAGCTCCTCCCTCGTGGCCCGCCGGTCCTCACGGCATCCGAACGGCGCGCGACGGGAACTCCTGGGACGAGGCTGTGACGTCGCGGTGACCTGGGAACCGGAAGGGAGCGGAGAGACTCAACAGTACGCGTACGAACGGATCTTGACGCTGGGGACCACAGGCCGTCGGCCGACTCCCCGGCCGCATGCGAGTGAGGGAACGATGTCTCGACTCAGCCGCGAGAAGAAGCGGGAACAGAAGCGAGCCGCACGCTCGGCACCCGCGGCGTCCCCCTTCGAGGTACGGGTACCCGTGGACGGCCCGGGCGCCGGCGGCGCGTCGATCGGCGGCGTGCCGGTCACCGTGCCCCCCGGCGAGGAGATCCAGCAGGTGGTCCTGACCCACCTCCACCGCATCGCCACGGCCACCGGCCACCCCGTCCAGGCCACGATCCACGACGACCGCATCGGCTATGTGGTCCCCCTCCAGATCGACACGGACGGCTCCAGCCACTTCACGGGGGAGCCGCGCGCGACGGGTGTCCCTGCCTCGGTGCCTTTTCCGCCGTCGCCGCCCGCGGTCGTTGAACCGCAGCCGGAACCGGAGGACCGTCGCCCCGATCGTGACGCGGCTACGCACCTTCTGCGGGCGGTGGCGGAGCCGCAGACGTCGGGCGAGGTCGTCCCGACGTTCCCCTTGCGGGCGGTGCCCGAGTCCGCCGGGGAGTCGGCGCCGACGTTCCCCCTGCACGCCGTGCCGGAGTCGGCACAGGGCGGCACACCGCTCGGCTCGGTCCAGCCCCCGACGGGCGAGTTCGGGCCCCCGCCGGCCATGGATGCGAGGCCGGCGGTGACGGACGTACCGGAGACCGCGCACGCGCCCGGTGTCACCCCCAGCCCGTACTCCGCACCACCCCTCACCCCCGAGCGCGCCCCCCGCCCCGCACCCATCCCCATCCCCGACC
The DNA here is from genome assembly GCF_040655155.1 of Streptomyces sp. NPDC050508. Taxonomy (NCBI): domain Bacteria; kingdom Bacillati; phylum Actinomycetota; class Actinomycetes; order Kitasatosporales; family Streptomycetaceae; genus Streptomyces; species Streptomyces sp. NPDC050508. Next base: position 94,855 of record NZ_JBFAJJ010000014.1, on the reverse strand, counting down.
TCGCCCTCACCGCCCCCGAGCCCGACCCCAAGCCGACACCCGCCCGCGGGTTCGACGCCGTGGCCGAAGCCGTGCTGGGGGACGAACCGGTGACGACCGACGGAGCGGGAACCGCGTTTCTCGTCGAGCCGATGGTGCGGATCAACGAGGCCGTCAAGGCGGGGCGGATCGACGAGGCGGCAGAGCTGGCGGAACGGACCGTCGCGGACGCGGCGGCCGGTCTCGGCCCCGAGCACCCCGAAGTCCTGCGCCTGCGTGAACTCGCCGCCTACATCGCCTACTTGGCCGGTGACCCGCTCCGCTCCTTCCATCTCTCCCTCGACCTCGCCCGCATCCGCCACCGCGCCCACGACGTGGAGGCCGCCTACGGCAACGTCCAGAGCGCGGCCACCGCCTGGCGCGCCGTACGCGACCCGGAGCAGGGGCTGGCGCTCGGCCGGGACCTGATCGACCTGTGGACCGAACTCGCCACCGAGGACGGCCCCGCCGTCGACGACATCGAGCAACTGGAGTCCGCCCGCGCCCGCATGGGCCGCCTCACCGAACGCGCCCGCAGGGCCACCGACTGAGCCCGGCCACCTACGCCACGCAGAACTCGTTCCCCTCGGGGTCCGTCATCACGACCCACGTGCCGGCGGGCTCCGCCACCCGCCGCAGCACGCTCGCCCCCAGCGCGGTCAGCCGTTCCACCTCGGCCTCCCGCAGTCCCTCGCCCGGGTGCAGATCGAGATGCAGCCGGTTCTTGACGGTCTTCGCCTCCGGCACCCGCTGGAAGAGGAGACGGCGGCCGAGGCCGGTGCCGCGCTCCTTGTCGTACGGGTCGTCGGGATGCCGTACGGCGATCAGGTCGCGGAAGGCCGGGCGGCCGTGGAAGTCGACGGTCGCGGCGGCGGGCAACGCGCCCAGTTCCAGGAGCTGTTGGACGAGCGCGCTGTTGTCCTCGACCTCGTAGCGCAGCGCGGCGGCCCAGAAGTCGGCCTGGGCGTGCGGGTCGGCGGCGTCGATGACGACCTTCCAGTGGACCGGCGCGGGGAGTGCGGGATCGGGCGTCTGTGTCATGGCCCTCACTCTGGCACCTGCTCGATGTGCCCGCGGGGCTACGCCTCCACCGGGTCGGTGCTCGGCGCTCCGGCCCGCTCCGGAAGAAGCGCCGCCGCCGCTGCCCTGTTCCGCCGCGCGGTGCGCCACGCGTCCGTGGTCAGCAGGGCGAGCGCCAGCCACACCAGCGCGAAGCCCGCCCACCGTTCGAGCGGCATCGACTCGTGGAAGTACAGGATGCCCAGGAGGAATTGGAACACCGGTGCCAGGTACTGGAGCAGGCCCAGCGTCGACAACGGCACCCGGATCGCCGCCGCGCCGAAGCAGACCAGGGGGAGCGCGGTGACGATGCCGGTCGAGGCGAGGAGCGTGGCGTGGCCGGCGCCCTCCTGCGTGAACGTCGCTTCGCCGTGCGCGCCCAGCCACAGCAGATAGCCGAGCGCGGGGAGGAACTGGATCGCGGTCTCCGCGGCCAGCGACTCGATGCCGCCGAGGTTGACCTTCTTCTTCACCAGGCCGTACGTCGCGAAGGAGAAGGCGAGCGTGAGGGAGATCCATGGCGGCCGGCCGTAGCCGACGGCCAGGACGAGGACGGCGGCCAGGCCCACGCCGACCGCGGCCCACTGTGCCGGGCGCAGGCGTTCCTTCAGGAGCAGGACGCCCATCGCGATGGTGACGAGGGGGTTGATGAAGTAGCCGAGCGAGGCCTCGACGACGTGGCCGCTGTTCACGGCCCAGATGTAGACGCCCCAGTTGACGGTGATGAAGCCCGCGGCGATCGTGACGAGCCCCAACTTGCGCGGCTGGCGCAGGAGTTCACCGGCCCAGGCCCAGCGCCGGATCACGAGCAGCGCCACGGCGACGAAGGCGAGCGACCACACCATCCGGTGGGCGAGGATCTCGGCGGCCCCGGCGGGCTTCAGCAGGGGCCAGAACAGCGGGACGAGGCCCCACATGCCGTATGCCGCGAAGCCGTTCAGCAGTCCTATGTGGTGCTGTTCGCCCTTCGGCTTCCCGCTCACGGGCCCCTCCTTCGCGCGCCATGCCCGGCTGCGTCCGCGCAACCAGCACGAAGGTAACGCCGAGCGACCCCGGCTGTCATGCCCGTATCGGCATACGGTCATGACAGCCGGGGGAGGGGTGCTGCGAGGGAAGGGTCAGCCCTTGAGCGCGACCGCGATCGACTCGCTGATCGGCGTGGTCGGGCGGCCCGCCAGACGGGACAGGTCACCGGTGGACACGACCAGTTCGCCCCGCTCGATGGACACCTCGACGCCGGCGAGGATCGCCACGAACGGCGCGGGCAGACCGGCGCCGCTCAGGATGTCGGAGTAGGCCTCGACGGAGACCGGGGCGTAGGCGATCTCCTTGCCGGTCTGCTCGCTCAGCGCGGCGGCGTACTCGGCGAAGCCGAAGGTGGTGTCGCCGCCCAGTTCGTACGTCTGGTTCTCGTGGCCCTCGCCGGTCAGCACCGTGACGGCGGCGGCCGCGTAGTCGGCGCGGGAGGCGGCGGAGATCCTGCCGTCACCGGCGGCCTGGACGACGGCGCCGTGCTCCAGGGCGGGGGCGAGGTTCTCGGTGTAGTTCTCGTTGTACCAGCCGTTACGGAGCAGGGTGTACGGCAGACCGGAGGCCAGCAGCGCCTCCTCGGTGCCGCGGTGGTCGTCGGCCAGGGCGGCGGTGAGGCTGCCGGGGGCGCTGGTGTAGGCGAGGAGCGCCACACCGGCGGCCTTGGCGGCCTCGATGACGACCTTGTGCTGCTCGACGCGGCCCTTGTCGAACTCGTTGCCGGAGATCAGCAGCACCTTGTCGCCGGCCGCGAAGACGGTGTCGAAGGTCTCGGGGGTGTTGTAGTCCGCGACCGCGATCTTCACGCCGCGGTCGGCGAAGGCGGCGGCCTTCTCCGGGGCGCGGACGACGGCGGTGATCTGGTCGGCCGGAACCTTCTCCAGCAGCTGCTCCACTACGTGGCGGCCGAGATGTCCGGTGGCTCCGGTGACGACGATGCTCATGGTGACGACTCCTTATGGGGTGCGGTGCCCGATGCCACTAACCATAGGAGGTGCGCTAACTCTGCGAAAGTACCCACTTTGAAGTAAGGTACTGCCATGGCAGTAAGCAGCGAGATGGTGGACAAGCAGCTGACGGGCGAGGCGATGTGCCCCCACCGCCTGGTCATGGAACACGTCACGTCCCGCTGGGGCGTCCTGGTCCTGATCGAACTCCTCGACCGCCCCCACCGCTTCAGCGAGCTCCGCCGGGCGATCGGGCAGGTGCGGCAGGTGAGCGAGAAGATGCTGGCGCAGACGTTGCAGACACTTGAGCGGGACGGCCTGGTGCATCGCGACGCCAAGCCGGTGATCCCACCACGCGTGGACTACTCCCTGACCGACCTGGGCCGCGAGGCTGCCGAGCAGGTGCGGGGGCTGGCCCGGTGGACCCAGGAGCGGATGGGGCAGGTACTGGAGGCGCGGGAGGCGTACGACACGGCGAAGGGGCGGGCCGACAACCGATGAGTTTCCCGCGCCGCGCCGGTCTCTGCACCGGACGCCCGCGGACGGAAGGCTGAGCCATGCGGAAACTGATCTACGGCATGAACCTGACCCTGGACGGCTACATCGCCGCGGCCGGCGACGACATCGGCTGGAGCGGAGCGCCGAGCCCCGAGCTGTTCCAGTGGTGGCTCGACCACGAGCAGGCGAGTGGCCTGTCGCTGTACGGGCGCAAGCTGTGGGAGACGATGAGCTCCTACTGGCCGACCGGTGACCAGCAGTCGGGCGCCGGCCCGGCGGAGATCGAGTTCGCGCGGAACTGGCGGGACACGCCGAAGGTGGTGTTCTCCTCGACGATCGACAAGGTCGACTGGAACACCCGCCTGGTCACCTGCGACGCGATCACCGAGATCACCCGGCTCAAGGCCGAGGACGGCGCCCCGATGAACATCGGCGGCGCGACGCTCGCCGGGGCGGCCATGCGCGCCGGGCTGATCGACGAGTACGTCATCGCCGCCCATCCGGTCCTGGTGGGCAGCGGCACGCCGTTCTTCACCGCGGTGGACAGCTGGGTGAACCTGAACCTGGTGGAGACGCGGACGATTCCCGGCGGCGTGGTCCTGACCAGGTACGAGACGAGGCGCTGAGCAGCAGCACCCACGCGCGTGACGTGAACAGGCAAGAGGGCCCGGGCAGCACGCCCAGGCCCTCCCTCGTCAGCGGGACGAACCGTCAGCCCACGACAGTCCAGGTGTCCCCGCCCGCCAACAACGCAGCCAGGTCACCCTTCCCGTTCTGCACGATCGCCGTGTCCAGCTGGTCGGCCATCTGTGTGTCGTAGACCGGCCGTTCCACCGACCGCAGCACCCCGATCGGCGTGTGGTGCAGGGTGTCCGGGTCGGCCAGGCGGGACAGGGCGAAGGCTGTCGTCGGGGACGTCGCGCGGGCGTCGTGGACCAGGATCCGGGACTCGTTGTCCGGGGTCACGTCGACCACCTTCAGGTCGCCCGTGGCCGGATCGCGGACCACGCCTCGCGCGCCCTCCGCCCCGAAGCGGATCGGCTGCCCGTGTTCGAGGCGGATCACCGCCTCCTCGGCCTGCTGGCGGTCCTTCAGCGCGTCGAAGGCGCCGTCGTTGAAGATGTTGCAGTTCTGGTAGATCTCGACCAGGGCCGTGCCGGGGTGGGCGGCCGCCTCCCGCAGGACCTGGGTGAGGTGCTTGCGGTCCGAGTCGATCGTCCTCGCGACGAAGGACGCCTCCGCGCCGATCGCGAGGGACACCGGGTTGAAGGGGGCGTCCAGTGAGCCCATCGGTGTCGACTTCGTGATCTTGCCGACCTCCGAGGTCGGCGAGTACTGGCCCTTCGTCAGGCCGTAGATCCGGTTGTTGAAGAGGAGGATCTTCAGGTTGACGTTGCGGCGCAGGGCGTGGATCAGGTGGTTGCCGCCGATGGAGAGCGCGTCGCCGTCGCCCGTGACCACCCATACACTCAAGTCCCGCCGGGAGGACGCCAGTCCGGTCGCGATCGCCGGGGCGCGGCCGTGGATCGAGTGCATGCCGTACGTGTTCATGTAGTACGGGAAGCGGGAGGAGCAGCCGATGCCGGAGACGAAGACGATGTTCTCCTTGGCGAGGCCCAGTTCCGGCATGAAACCCTGCACCGCCGCGAGGATCGCGTAGTCACCGCAGCCGGGGCACCAGCGCACTTCCTGATCGGACTTGAAGTCCTTCATGGACTGCACTGCCTCGGCCTTGGGGACGAGCGAAAGTGCTTCGATCGTGCCCGTGCCTTCCGTGGACGTCTCAGCCATCGATGGCCTCCTTGAGAGCCGTGGCGAGCTGCTCAGCCTTGAACGGCATGCCGTTCACCTGGTTGTACGAGTGCGCGTCCACCAGGTACTTCGCCCGCACCAGCGTGGCGAGCTGACCGAGGTTCATCTCGGGGATCACCACCCGGTCGTAGCGCTTCAGGACCGCGCCGAGGTTGCGGGGGAAGGGGTTCAGGTGGCGGAGATGGGCCTGGGCGATGGACTCGCCGGACCCGCGCAGGCGTCGTACCGCCGCCGTGATCGGGCCGTACGTCGAGCCCCAGCCGAGGACCAACGTCCGCGCGCCGTGCGGGTCGTCGACCTCCAGATCCGGTACGTCGATGCCGTCGATCTTGGCCTGGCGGGTGCGGACCATGAAGTCGTGGTTGGCGGGGTCGTAGGAGATGTTGCCCGTGCCGTCCTGCTTCTCGATGCCGCCGATGCGGTGTTCCAGGCCGGGGGTGCCGGGGACGGCCCACGGGCGGGCCAGGGTCTGCGGGTCGCGTTTGTAGGGCCAGAAGACCTCGGTGCCGTCGTCCAGGGTGTGGTTCGGGCCCTGGGCGAACTGGACGGTGAGGTCCGGGAGTTCGTCGATGTCGGGGATGCGCCAGGGCTCGGAGCCGTTGGCCAGGTAGCCGTCCGAGAGGAGCATCACCGGGGTGCGGTAGACGAGGGCGATCCGCGCCGCCTCGATCGCCGCGTCGAAGCAGTCGGCCGGGGTGCACGGAGCGACGATCGGGACCGGCGCCTCGCCGTTGCGCCCGAACATCGCCTGGAGCAGGTCGGCCTGTTCGGTCTTGGTCGGGAGGCCGGTGGACGGGCCGCCGCGCTGGATGTCCAGGATGAGGAGCGGGAGTTCCATCGACACGGCGAGACCGATCGTCTCGCTCTTCAGCGCCACACCCGGGCCGGAGGTCGTCGTCACCGCGAGGGAGCCGCCGAAGGCCGCCCCCAGCGCCGCTCCGATGCCCGCGATCTCGTCCTCGGCCTGGAAGGTCCGCACGCCGAAGTTCTTGTGCCTGCTCAGCTCGTGCAGGATGTCGGAGGCCGGCGTGATCGGGTACGAGCCCAGGAAGAGGGGCAGGTCCGCCTGTCGGGACGCGGCGACCAAGCCGTAGGACAGGGCCAGGTTCCCGGAGATGTTCCGGTAGGTGCCGGTCGGGAAGGCGGTGGCGGCGGGAGCGACCTCGTAGGAGACCGCGAAGTCCTCCGTCGTCTCGCCGAAGTTCCAACCCGCCCTGAAAGCGGCGATGTTGGCCGCCGCGATCTCGGGTTTCTTGGCGAACTTGGACTTCAGGAACTTCTCGGTGCCCTCGGTCGGCCGGTGGTACATCCACGACAGCAGGCCCAGCGCGAACATGTTCTTGCTGCGCTCGGCCTCCTTGCGGGTCAGGCCGAAGTCCTTGAGCGCCTCGACCGTGAGGGTCGTGAGCGGCACGCGGTGCAGGCTGTAGCCGTCCAACGACCCGTCGTCGAGGGGCGAGGCGGCGTAACCCACCTTCTGCAGCGCGCGTTTGGTGAACTCGTCCGTGTTGACGATGATCTCCGCGCCGCGTGGCACATCGGCGATGTTCGCCTTCAGGGCGGCCGGATTCATCGCGACCAGCACGTTGGGCGCGTCGCCCGGGGTCAGGATGTCGTGGTCGGCGAAATGCAGCTGGAACGACGAAACCCCCGGCAGGGTGCCTGCGGGGGCGCGGATTTCGGCCGGGAAGTTCGGCAGGGTCGACAGGTCGTTCCCGAAGGACGCCGTCTCCGAGGTGAAACGGTCACCGGTGAGCTGCATACCGTCACCCGAGTCACCGGCGAACCGGATGATCACCCGGTCCAGGCGTTGGACGTCCTTCACCCCCGCCGGTTTGCGTTGTTCCCCCACGACGGCTCCGTCGGCCTGCTCCGCTGGGCTACTGACCTGGCTGGTCACTGAACTGGACCTCCTCTTCGAGGACGCTGTCCGGGCTTGGTCGTACTGCCGACCCTCCCGTCATCAACCTTACGTCTGTAAGGGTCGCCTTCCTTCGGACGTTCGTATGATGGACGCTGTTTTGAGACGACCGGGCGCCCTGACTTGTCATGATTTCTTGCCCCTCGGCGCTTCCCTTGAAGACGCTCCCTGTGCCTTGTCCGGTTCTCGGACCTGGCTGACAGTGAACTGACGGCGGCGAACAACCGCCGGTCGGCGACCGGACAGCTGACGCGGTGTCAGTTTGTCAGGAGTTGAGGTAGGTGAGGACGGCCAGAACACGCCGGTGATCCCCGTCACTCGGCGACAGCGCCAGCTTCAGGAAGATGTTGCTGACGTGCTTCTCGACCGCGCCGTCGCTCACCACCAGCTGCCGGGCTATCGCGGAGTTCGTCCGCCCCTCGGCCATCAGCCCCAGCACCTCGCGCTCCCGCGGGGTGAGTCGCGCGAGCACGTCCTGCTTACGGCTGCGCCCGAGCAGCTGCGCGACCACCTCCGGGTCGAGCGCCGTACCCCCCGAGGCCACGCGCACCACCGCGTCGACGAACTCACGCACTTCGGCCACCCGGTCCTTGAGCAGATAGCCGACGCCATGGGTGGAACCGGCCAGCAGTTCGGTGGCGTAGCGCTCCTCCACGTACTGCGACAACACCAGCACGCCGAGACCGGGATGCGCCTTGCGCAGCTCCACCGCCGCCCGTACGCCCTCGTCGGTGTGCGTCGGCGGCATCCGCACGTCGGCCACCACGACATCCGGCAACGCGCCCTGGTCGGCCAGCTCGGTGATGGTCTTGACCAGTGCGTCCCCGTCGCCCACCCCGGCCACCACGTCGTGCCCGCGGTCGGTCAGCAACCGGGTCAGGCCCTCCCTGAGCAGCACTGAATCCTCGGCGATGACCACCCGCACCCTGTCCTCCACGATGTTCGGCCCCCCATAGCCTGCCCTGCCGGTCCGCGCCGGTCGCGCCCTGTTCGCGTCCGTCCGCACGGCAGGTCCAGCATTCCAGTATTCGGACCGCTGTGCGTCCGGGCGACTGGAATAGGGGGCGGCAATCGGGCGGCAGGGGGGACAGCAGGGGGCAGGACGGCAATCGGGCGGCAAGAGGGGGCGGCCGGGGTGAAAACCCCGGCCGCCCGCGTCCGCGTCGACTCCGTCCGCTCAACCCCGCCAGGGCAGCTCCGCCGTGATCCGAGTAGGCCCACCCGCCGGTGAGTCGACCACCAGAATTCCGTCCACCGCGTCGAGCCGCCCGGCAAGACCGGCCAACCCCGAACCGCCGGAGGCATCCGCGCCGCCCACCCCGTTGTCCACGACCTGCAGCATCAGCCGGTTCTCCACCCGCCACACGTCGACCGCCGCCCACGTGGCCTTCGCGTGCTTGCTGATGTTCTGCAGCAGCTCCGACACCGTGAAGTACGCGATCCCCTCGATCGCCGCCGCGGGCCGCGCCGGCAGGTCCACCTCCACCTGCACCGGCACCGTGCAGCGCGAGGCCACGGAGGACAGGGCGGCATCCAGCCCCCGGTCGGTCAGCACCGCCGGATGGATCCCGCGCGCCAGATCCCGCAGCTCCTGAAGGGCGGTCTTCACCTCGCCGTGCGCCTCGCCCACCATCCGCGCCGCGGCCTCCGGGTCCTCCGTCAGCTTCTCCTTCGCCAGCCCCAGATCCATGGCCAGTGCCACCAGCCGGGCCTGCGCCCCGTCGTGCAGATCACGCTCGATCCGCCGTAGATCCGCTGCCGCCGTGTCGACCACGACACCCCGGTCCGACTCCAGCTCCACGACCCGTGTCGCCAGCGTCGACGGTCCGAGGAGCCCGTGCACCATCAGCCGGTCGACCATCGTCAGCGCCCGCACGATCCACGGCGTGGCCAGCGTGAACAGCAGTCCCACCAGCGCGGTCACGGTGATCTCGAAGGGGTTGTCCAGATAGATCCGGTGGTGCTCGTCGCCGTAGAGCTGAAGGCCGCCCCCACCGCCGTACATCGGGAAGAGCCAGAACCACAGCGGGTACGTCAGGAGGGCCCAGCCGTACGCCCAGAAGTTGAGGGCGACCACGAAGGAGAAGACCGCCCACGGGAAGTGCAGCACCGCGTACAGCAGATGGCGCCAGGACGTGCCGCTCTTGAGGACGGCGCCGATCCAGGCCATCGGGCCGTTCTTCTTCATGCGCAGCGGCTCGGGGTCGGCGACGTCCAGGTCGAGCAGCCGGCGCGCCCGCGCCCGCTCCAGCGCGCCGAAGCCGCGGCAGCCGGCCAGCGCGCCCGCCAGGACCGGAACGCCGAGGAAGGTGATCAGCAGGCCCGCACCCAGCGACACCATCGTGATCGCGTAGGTGAAGAGCAGGATGCTGATCGGCAGGCTCAGCAGGACGTAGCCGAACTCGCGCCAGTGGCGCGCCTCCAGGGGGGCGCGCAGCGCGGTCGGCAGCCGACGAAGGCCTCGGCGCCGCTCGTCGAGGTCGAACGTGCCGTGCGATCCGTACCCCTGCCCGTACTCCGTGGCCATTGACGTCGTCCTGTTCTAGTCGTTTCCGCAGCCGTGCTGTCGTAACTCCAGACTGCTCCGCCGCAGGTCCGTGGACCATGGAGTCCGTCGGCCTCTAGGGAGGGGGGTTTTCCCTACCTCGGGCCCTGCTTGCCGCCCGGTTCGGCGGTCCGCTCGCGCCAGGGCAGCTCCGCGGTGACCGTCGTGGGGCCGCCGGGCGGGGAGTCCAGGACGAACAGGCCGTCGACCGCGCCGAGCCGGTCGGCGAGGCCGCGCATGCCGGTGCCGCCGTCGAGGTTCGCGCCGCCGCGGCCGTCGTCCCACACCTGGATCAGCAGCCGGTCCGCCGACCGCCACACGTCCACCGACGCCGTACGGGCACCGCTGTGCTTGCTGATGTTCTGCAGCAGCTCGGAGACGGTGAAGTACGCGATCCCCTCGATGGCGGCCGCCGGTCGCGCGCCCAGATCGGCCGTCACCTTCACCGGCACCGTGCAGCGCGAGGCGACGGAGGACAGCGCCGCGTCGAGTCCGCGGTCGGTGAGGACGGCGGGATGGATACCGCGCGCCAGATCGCGCAGCTCCTGCAACGCCAGCTTCACCTCACCGTGCGCCTCGTCGACCATCGCGGCGACATGCTCGTCGGCCTGGCCCTCCAGCAACTTCTCCTTGGCCAGCCCAAGACCCATGGCCAGATTGACCAGCCGGGCCTGCGCCCCGTCGTGCAGATCACGCTCGATGCGCCGCAGATCCGCCGCCGCCGTGTCGACCACGACACCCCGGTCCGACTCCAACTCGGCGATACGGCGCTCCAGTTCGTCGGAGGGGGAGAGGAGGCCCCGCACCATCGCCCGGTCCGCGTTCGCCAGCCCGCGCGCGATGTACGGCAGCACCGGCCACGCCACGAACAGCGAGGTCAGCGTGATCGTGAAGGTGACGATGCCCCACGGCAACCGCATCCCGTCGTACAGCACCGTCCGCCAGGCCACCGGGTCCTTCAGCGCCATCCACACCCGCTGCACGAGCCCGCCCCCCTTGCGCAACGGCAACGGGCTCGGCTCGTCGATCCGCACCCCGAGCAGCCGCCTGGCCCGGCCCCGCTCGAACTTCCCGATCAGCCGCGAGCCCAGCAACCCCAGCGCGAGCAGCGGAAACCCGACCACGGTGACGGTCAGCCCGGCGCTGAAGAACAGCATCGTCGCCACATAGACGAAGCCGAACACCGCCATCGGCAGATTCGCCAGGAGATGCGCGATCTCCTTCCAGGTGTGTCTGTCGTAGGCGAAACGGGCAGGCGGCAGCGGCTCGTCGAACTCGCCGCCGGGTGCCACCGGGTCGGCGTAGGGGATGCGTACGGTCATATGGGCCAGCGTGCCGCGCGACGCGCCTCAGCGCCATGAGGTCCGCCGCCCTCGTCTGCTGGGGGAAACCCCACCATGGCGTCTCGGGCGGATCTCAAGCCGTGACGGGCTGCTTACCGTGCCTTTAACAGGGCCTAGACTCCCGTGCGTACAGATCGTCGAACACAGAGTTCACTTGGGTCACCGGGGTAGCGGCCGAACTGCCGGTCGCCGGGGAAGAGGAGGGGCGGACTTGCGGGAGACGTTGCCGGAGACCTTGCGGACCTTGCGGGAACCGACCGTGGTCGTCGCGGCGGACTACTTCCGGTCCTACTCCGTCGTGGGACTGCTCGCCGTCGTCGGCGTGCTCTTCGTCGCCGTGGCCTTCGGCGCGGGCCGCCTGCTGCGCCCGGTCGTCCCCACCCCCGAGAAACTCCTGACCTACGAGTGCGGCGTCGACCCCGTCGGCGAGGGCTGGGCACACACCCAAGTCCGCTACTACGTCTACGCGTTCCTGTACGTCATCTTCGCCGTCGACTCGATCTTCCTCTTCCCCTGGGCCACGGTCTTCGCCGCGCCCGGCTACGGGGCGACCACCCTCGTCGAGATGTTCATCTTCCTCGGCTTCCTGACCGTGGGCCTGCTGTACGCATACAAGAAGGGCGTCCTGGCATGGACGTGACGCCAGACATGACTTCGGCCGCTTCCTCTTCCGCTTCCTCCTCCTCGCCGGAGCCGGTGTACCTCCCCGAGCCGAAACGCCTGGGCGCCCTCTCCCGCCTCGCCCCCGAACCGATGAAGGTGGTCCTCAACTGGGGCCGCCGCTACTCCCTCTGGGTCTTCAACTTCGGCCTCGCCTGCTGCGCCATCGAGTTCATCGCCGCGTCCATGGCCCGCCACGACTTCATCCGCCTCGGCGTCATCCCCTTCGCGCCGGGCCCGCGCCAGGCCGACCTGATGGTGGTGTCGGGCACGGTCACGGACAAAATGGCCCCGGCCGTGAAACGCCTCTACGAGCAGATGCCCGAGCCCAAGTACGTCATCTCCTTCGGCGCGTGCAGCAACTGCGGCGGCCCCTACTGGGACTCCTACTCGGTCACCAAGGGCGTCGACCAGATCATCCCGGTCGACGTCTACGTCCCCGGCTGCCCGCCCCGCCCCGAAGCCCTGCTCCAGGGCATCCTCAAACTCCAGGAGAAGATCGCCCGGGAGTCGCTGGGGGAGCGGTACGGGGTGGCTGCCGCCCGGCCTTCGACGGCTGCGCTGCAGAGTGGGCTGGTGATGGCGCCGGTGGTTGGGGGTCCCGGTTCGGGTTCGGGTACGGCTGAGGGTTCCGGCTCTGGTTCGGGTACGGCTGGGGGTTCGGCGGGTGCGGGCTCGTCCTCGGGCTCCGACTCCGACTCGGGCTCGGGGGACGAACGATGACCACCGTCGGCTGGCTGCCCGCCCCCACCGAAGAACTCTTCGGTACGGAGGCCACGGCCGAGGAGGCGTACGAACTCCTCACGGTCGACGTACCGCCCACCGCCTGGCTCTCCGCCCTGCGCACCGCTCGCGACAAGCTGGGCTGTACCTACTTCGACTGGCTCAGCGCGGTCGACGAACCCGGCACCGGCTTCCGCGTCTCCGCCCACGTCGTGGCACTGGCACCGGTACGCCGTCTCCTCGTCCGTACGACAGTCCCGCACGAGACGCCGGTACTGCCCACCGCCGTGGACATCTACGCGGGCGCCGCCTGGCACGAACGCGAGACCCACGAAATGTTCGGCGTCGACTTCGAGGGCCACCCGGCACTGGACCACCTCCTCCTCCCGGAAACCTTCGAAGGCCACCCCCTCCGCAAGGACTTCGTCCTGGCGGCCCGCGTCGCCAAGGCCTGGCCCGGGGCCAAGGAACCGGGCGAGTCCGACCACGGCGGCCCCAAGCGCCGCCAGATGCTCCCGCCCGGCGTCCCCGACCCGAACGAGTGGGGCCCGTTGAAGGGCCGGCTTCCGGCGGCTCCGGCGCGGCCTGCACGGGGGGCGGGGCGTGCTGCGGGTGAGCGTCCGGTACGTGCCGGGGGTGACCGTCCTGTACGTGCGGCGGGCGAGGCTCCGGCCCGTGTGGCGGGTGACGGTCCGGCCCGCGCGGCCGGCGATCGCCCTGTGCGGCGGGCCCGTTCGGTTTCGGAGGGGTCGGTGAGTCAGGCGGCGTCGGCTGAGGGCGCGGTGCCTGCGACCGAGGGTTCGGTGAGCCAGGGCCAGGGCCAGGGCCGGGATGCCGGTGACGGGACCGGTATCGGTGCCGGTGAGCAGGGTTCGGGAACCCCGGCCGCGCCGCGTCGCGCACGCAGCGCCTCGGAGGGCTCGGCGAGTCAACAGGGCACGGGCGCGACACCCCCTCGCCGGTCGCGCAGCGCGAGCGACGGCTCGGCATCGCAACAGGCGCCGATGCCGGCACCGGCGGTGGAACCGGAATCGACACCCACGGCAGAACCGTCACAGGGACCGGCATCAACACGAGAGGGCAGCACCACCCAGCCCCCCACCGCTCCCCGCAGCACGGACGCCCCGTGGCACAACGCCCGCCCAGCCTTCGAGCAGCCCGAGCCCGACGCGGACACAACCGCAGCTGACGCGGACGCAGTTGAAGGGCCCGATTCACCCCCCACCCCCGAAGGCCCCGCTCCCGAGAACCCAACTCCCGACACCCCCGCAGGAGGCTCGCAGTGAACGACGCGCTCGACGTCGCCCTGCGACTCCTGATCGTCTTCGTCGTCTTCCTCACCTTCCCCCTCATCGTCGGCCAGACCGAGCACAAGGTGATGGCCCACATGCAGGGCCGCCTCGGCCCCATGTACGCCGGCGGCTTCCACGGCTGGGCCCAACTCGTCGCGGACGGCGTCAAGTTCGCGCAGAAGGAAGACATCGTCCCGACGGGCGCGGACCGCCGTATCTTCCAACTCGCCCCCGCTGTCGCCCTCCTCCCGTACCTGCTCGTCCTCCTCGCCATCCCGATCGGCCCGAGCGAGGGCGCCGTCGGCCAGGTCCTGGACGCCGGCATCTTCTTCGTCCTCGCGGTGATGGGCGTGAGCGTGCTCGGCTCCCTCATGGCCGGCTGGGCCTCCGCCAACAAGTTCTCCCTCCTCGGCGGCCTCCGCACCGCCGCACAGCTCCTCGCCTACGAACTCCCCATGCTGCTCACCGCCGCCTCCGTGGCGATGGCAGCCGGCACGGTCTCCCTCCCCGGCATCGTCGACGCCTTCCACTGGTGGTGGCTGCCCTGGCAGATCGTCGGCGCGATCGTGTTCTTCGTGGCGGGCCTGGCCGAGCTCCAGCGGCCTCCCTTCGACATGCCCGTCGCCGACTCCGAGATCATCTTCGGGGCCTACACCGAGTACACCGGTCTTCGTTTCGCGCTCTTCCTCCTCGCCGAGTACGCCGGAATCGTCGTCCTGTGCGGCCTGACCACCGTCCTCTTCCTGGGCGGCTGGCACGGCCCGTGGGGCGCGGACGGCCTCGGCTGGGTGTGGACCCTGCTGAAGAGCGCGATCCTCGCCTTCGTCGTCATCTGGCTCCGCGTCACCTACCCCCGTCTGCGCGAGGACCAGCTCCAGAAGCTCTCCTGGACCCTCCTCGTCCCCCTCTCCCTCGCTCAGATCGCCCTCACCGGCATCGTGAAGGTGGTGTTCCTCTGATGGTCCCGATCCCCGGCTCCGGCCTGGCCAAGGGCCTGGCCGTCACCCTCCGCACGATGACGAAGAAGACCGTCACCGAGCAGTACCCGGACACCCAGCCCGACCTCCCGCCCCGCACCCGCGGGGTGATCGGCCTGTTCGAGGAGAACTGCACGGTCTGCATGCTCTGCGCCCGTGAGTGCCCCGACTGGTGCATCTACATCGACTCCCACAAGGAGACGGTCCCGGCAGCGGCCCCCGGTGGCCGCGAGCGCAGCCGCAACGTCCTCGACCGCTTCGCCATCGACTTCTCCCTGTGCATGTACTGCGGTATCTGCATCGAGGTCTGTCCTTTCGACGCCCTGTTCTGGTCCCCGGAGTTCGAGTACGCCGAGACCGACATCCACGAACTCACCCACGAACGCGACAAGCTCCGCGAGTGGATGTGGACCGTCCCGGCCCCACCCGCCCTCGACCCCGGCGCGGAGGAGCCCAAGGAGATCGCCGCCGCCCGCAAGACCGCCGAGAAGCTGTCGGCGGCCCAGGCCGCGGAAGCCGCGCAGGTCGCCCAGGCTGCTGAGCCCGCCCAGCCCGCCCAGCCCGCCCAGCCCGCCCAGCCCGCGGAGGTCGTGGAGGCCGGAGAGGCCGGAGAAGCCGCCCCAGCCACAGAGGTCACCGAGGCCACGCAGGCCAAGCCCGCAGAGGTCACGCAGGCCGAGCCCGTCGACCCCACCGAGCCGCCGGAGGGACAGTCGTGACCCTCGCCGCAACAGCCACCACCGCCACGGCAACCCTCGCCGCCACCCACCCGCACGGCTTCCTCTCCCCGACCGGCGTCGAGATCGCCTTCCTCCTCGTCGGCCTGGTCACCTTCGGCGCCGCCCTCGTCACCGTCACCACCAAGCAGCTGGTGCACGCCGCCCTGTGGCTCGTGGTGGCCCTCGGGGGCATCGCCGTCGAATACCTCCTGCTCACCGCCGAGTTCATCGCCTGGGTGCAGGTCCTCATCTATGTCGGTTCCGTCGTCGTCCTCCTCCTCTTCGGTCTGATGCTCACCAAGGCCCCCATCGGCCGCTCCCCGGACGCGGACTCGGGCAACCGGTGGATTGCCCTCGCCGTGGCCGTCGTCGCCGCGGCGGCTCTGGTCTGGGTCGTCGTCGACGCCTTCCGCGCGACCTGGATGGACCTGGACGGTCCGGCCGCCGGCTCCACCGCGGTGACCGGCGCGAGCCTGTTCCAGAACTGGGTCCTTCCCTTCGAGGCCCTCTCCGTCCTTCTTCTCGCGGCCCTGGTCGGCGCGATCGTCCTGTCCCGCAAGACGAAGTCGGAGCTGAACTCTCCCCCTGTGAACTCCCGGGACGCGACCGGTAGTTCCCCATCCGTCCCGGATTCCCGTAATCACACGTTCAGGCGAAATAGCCGGTCTCAAGGCAACGATCCGGCCGAGCGGAACACCCCGTCAGAGCAGAACAACCCCACCGAGCAGAAGGGAACCCGCTGATGCACCTCGTCTATCCCGCCGTGCTCGCCACCCTCCTCTTCTGCACCGGCATCTACGGCGTCCTCGCCCGCCGCAACGCGATCCTCGTCCTGATGTCGGTCGAGCTGATGCTCAACGCCGTCAACCTGAACCTGGTCGCCTTCGACGTCTGGCTCAGCAGGACCGCCGAGGAGAAGCTGCACTCCGGCCAGGCCCTGACCCTGTTCACCATCGCCATCGCCGCCGCCGAGATCGGCATCGGCCTGGCGATCGTCCTCGCCGTCTACCGGGGCCGCGGCACCTCGGACATCGACAAGCTCCGCGACACCGCCGAGGGCCACGAGACCGACGGCCCCGACGGAACCCACGGTTCTGACAATCCCGGCGGTCCGGACGGCAACGGCACCGAGCCCCCCGCGGCCGAGAAGGCTGAGGCCACCGCGTGACCACGACCACCCTCGCCGTCCTCGTCCCCCTCCTTCCGTTCCTGGGCGCCGCGGCCGGCCTGCTGCTGGGCCGCAGCGCCCCCGGCTTCGTCCGCCCGCTCGCCGTCCTGCCGACGCTCGCCGCACTCGCACTGGCCGCGGTCGTCGCCGTACGCCAGGGCGGCGGCGCGGCCATCGACTCCGCGACCGAACTCACGCCCACCGGCTCGGTCCCCGTCGAACTCGCCCTGCACATCGACGGCTTCGCCGCCCTCGTCGCCGTACTCGTCGGGTTCGTCGCCACCTGCGTGCAGATCTACTCGACGGGCTACCTGCGCGACGACCCGCGCTACCCCTCGTACGCCGCGCTCGTCTCCCTCTTCACCTCCGCGATGCTCCTCGTCGTCTACTCCGGCGACCTGATCGTGCTGCTGGTCGGCTGGGAGGTCATGGGCATCTGCTCCTACTTCCTCGTCGGCCACTACTGGGAGACCCCGGAGGCCCGCGCCGCCTCCATGAAGGCCTTCCTCGTCACCAAACTCGGCGATGTCCCCTTCCTGATCGGCCTGTTCGCGCTCGCCACCGACGCCGGGTCCTTCCGCATCACCAAGATCCTGAGCACCGTCACGAACGGCGGGCTGCACCACCCGACACTGATCGCCCTGCTGCTCCTGGCCGGTGTGGCGGGCAAGTCGGCGCAGTTCCCGCTGCACACCTGGCTCCCCGACGCGATGGCGGGCCCGACCCCCGTCTCCGCGCTGATCCACGCCGCGACGATGGTCGCTGCCGGTGTCTACTTCGTCGCCCGTCTCCTCCCGGTCTTCGAGGCCTCCTCGGCCGCGATGGTCGTCCTCGCCGTCATGGCCGCCGTGACCATGGCCGGCTCGGGTCTCGCCGCGCTGGCCCAGGACGACATCAAACGCGTCCTCGCCTACTCGACGATCGGTCAACTCGGCTACATGACCGGGGCCCTCGCCGTCGGCGACCGCGGTGCCGCCGTCTTCCACCTCCTGTCCCACGGCGCGTTCAAGGCGCTGTTGTTCCTCGCGGCCGGTGTGGTCATCCACGCCTCCGGCACCAACTCGTTGGCCGCCATGTCCCGCATGGGCAACCTGCGCGCCCGCGTCCCCGACGCCTACTGGACGATGACCGTGGCGCTCCTCGCGCTCGCCGCGATCCCGCCGTTCAGCGGCTTCTTCTCCAAGGAGTCCGTCCTCGGCGCCGCCGAACACGTCGCCACCGAGCACAGCGGACACATCCCCGGCGTCGCGGGCTGGATCGTCCTCGTCGCCGGTCTGCTCACGGCCCTGCTCACCGCCGCGTACGCGATGCGCCTTTGGCTGCTCGCCTTCCGCGGTCGTGGCGTCGAGGCCCCCGACCACGGCAGGCAACCCGTGGCGATGAACGCCGTGCTGTGGGTGCTCGCCGTCCCGTCCCTCGCCCTCGGCGGACTCGCCTACCGCGTGCTGCCCAACTGGTTCGACGGCCGCGACCTGACCCCGACGCTCACCACCTCGGTGCTGGGCACCGGAGTCGCCCTGGTCGGCGGCATCCTCACCTACGGCACCTGGCGACAGACGACCGCGCTCGCGGCCCGCTCACCGCTGGGCGCGGTCGCGGCCCACCCGGAGGGCGACGCCGGACTCGTCGAGGCCGAGGCCATCGCGAGCCACACCGCCGCCTACGGAGACGTGGCATCGGCACCCGACCCGGCGGACCCGGGCCGCCTCCTGCTCGGCCCGCTGCACCGCCACGCGGCGGTCGGCTTCCACCTGGACGCCGTGTACGCGGCCCTGTTCGTCCGCCCGGTGCTGGCCGCGGCGAGTCTCGTCCGGTTCCTCGATCGCGAGGTCGTCGACACCTACGTACGCGGCGCGGGCACCCTGCCCCGCCTGCTCGGAGCCGCCGTACGGCGCGCTCAGACCGGCAATCTGCAGACCTATGTGAGCGCGCTGCTCGCCGGCACCGTCGTCCTGACGGTCGCCGTCCTCCTCGTCGCCACGGGAGCGTGAGCAGGCGTGATCGATATCAACGAGTCCGTGATGCAGGTCCTTCTGGCGTTCATCGTCGTCGGCCCGCTCCTCGGCGCCGTCGCCGCTCTCCTGCCCGCCCCGCCGGGACTGAAGGGGAAGTCGCCCGAGCAGGCCGTACTACGGCACGGCGTCACCGTGACCGGCGTGATCCTCATCGCCGCGGTCGTCCTCGCGCTCGGCTTCGACCACGACCACCCGTCGAAGATGCAGGCCACGACCGACATCAGCTGGATCCCCGCACTCGACGTGCGCATCCACCTCGGCATCGACGGCATCTCCCTCCCCCTCCTGGTCCTGACCGCGCTGCTGACCTTCCTCTGCGCGCTCTACTCCTATTTCAAGATGCCCGCGGGCCCGTCCCCGAAGGCGTTCGTCGCCCTGATCCTCGTCCTGGAGTCCGGCACCCTCGCCACCTTCGCCGTTCTCGACCTGATCCTCTTCTTCTTCGCCTTCGAGACCGTCCTCATCCCGATGTACTTCCTCATCGCCCGCTGGGGCGGTGCCCAACGGACCCAAGCCGCCTGGAAGTTCATCCTCTTCACACTGCTCGGCTCCGTCGTCATGCTGCTCGGCCTGCTCCTGATCGGAATCAAGGCGGGCACATTCGACATGGTGGCACTCGCCACTGACAACGGCCGGTCACTGACCACATCCGTGCAGGTCATCGCCGTTCTGGCGATCGGTATCGGGCTCGCGGTCAAGACGCCGATGTGGCCGCTGCACAGCTGGCTGCCCGACGCCCACACCGCCGCACCGACCGTCGGCTCGGTCCTGCTGGCCGGCGTGATGCTCAAGATGGGCACGTACGGGTTCGTCCGCATCCTGCTGCCGATCGCACCCGACGGCATGCACACCTTCGCGCCCTACCTCGCCGCGTTCGCCGTCGTCGGGATCATCTACGGCTCCCTGGCCTGCCTCGCCCTCGCGAAACAGGGCGCGAAGGGCGACCTCAAGCGCCTCATCGCGTACTCCTCCGTCGGCCACATGGGCTTCGTCCTGCTCGGCATCTCGACGATGACGCCGACCGGCGTGAACGGCGCGCTGTTCGCCAACATCGCCCACGGCCTCATCACCGGCCTGCTCTTCTTCCTCGTCGGCGCCCTCAAGGACCGCACGGGCACCACCGACCTCGATACCCTCGCCGAGGAGACCGGCGCCGCCCTCTACGGCAAGGCACCCCGCCTCGGCGGCCTGCTCGCGTTCGCCGCAGTCGCCTCGCTCGGACTGCCCGGACTCGCCGGATTCTGGGGCGAGATGCTGGCGCTGTTCGGCGCGTTCAAGCCCGCCGCCGGCCTCAGCCGCCCCGCGTTCCTCACCTTCATGGCGATCGCGGCCTTCGGCACCCTGCTGACCGCCGCGTACATGCTCGCCGTGGTCCGCCGCGTCTGCATGGGCGCCGTGGCGCAGGAAGCGCCGAAGCTCGCCGACGTCCAGACGTACGAGTTCGCCGCGTGGACCCCGCTCGTCGCCCTCACCGTCGCCGCCGGCCTGTGGCCGAAGGCACTTCTCGGCCTGACCGACCCGGCCGTGCAGCAGCTCCTCGCAGGAGGCAACCGATGAGCGCCCTGGCCCAGCCTCTCGCGGAGTCGATGGTCCAGTCCGTCGACTGGCTCGCGATCGCACCGCCCATCATCACGGCGGTCGTCGGACTGGTGGTCCTCGTCGCCGACCTGTTCCTCCAGGAGGCCCGAAAAGCACTCCTGGGCTGGGTGTCGGTCGCGGGCCTGGCCGCCTCGGCCCTGATGCTGCTGCCCCTCCTGGACGGCGACCACGCCACCTTCTGCCTGACCGGCGACGCAACTGCCTGTAGCTATACGGCAGACCGCTTCACCCTGGTCGTCCAGTTCCTGGCCCTCGGCGGCGCCCTGTTGGCTGCCCTCCTGTCGATCACCACCCTGAAGGACGCCGACAAGGGACTCCCCGAAGGGGAGTACTGGTTCCTGCTGCTGTCCTCCGCCGCGGGCGCCGCCCTCCTGCCCGCCTCCCGCGACCTCGCGACCCTGATCGTCGCCCTGGAGGTCGCCTCCCTGCCCGCCTTCGCCCTTGTCGGCATCCGGCACGGCGACAAGAAGTCCGCCGAAGCGGCCCTCAAGTTCTTCCTGTCCTCGGTCACCGCGACCGCGGTCAGCCTGATGGGCGTCAGCTTCGTGTACGCCACCACGGGCACCCTGTACCTCACCGAGATCGCCGACCGCATCCAGCACGTGGACGGCCAGTTCCACACCCTCGCCCAGACCGGCGTCGTCCTCACCCTCGTCGGCTTCGCCTTCAAGACGGCCGCCGTCCCCTTCCACTTCTGGGTACCGGACACCTACGTAGGAGCGCCTCTCCCGATCGCCGCCTACTTGTCGGTCGTCGGCAAGGCGGTCGGCTTCTCCGGCCTGATCCTCGTCACCGTCGTCGCCTTCCCGTCGTACGCCGACGTGTGGGGCCCGGCGCTCGCCGTACTGGCCGCCCTCACCATGACGGTCGGCAACCTGGGCGCCCTGCGCCAACAGGCCACGCGCGCGTACAGCGCGGTACGGCTGCTCGCCTGGTCCTCCGTCGGCCAGGCCGGCTACCTCCTCGTACCGATCGCCGCCGCCGCGTACTCCAAGGACCCCCAGAAGTCGATCGGCTCCACGGTCGCGTACGCCCTCATGTACGCGGCCGTGAACCTCGGCGCCTTCGCGGTGGCCGCACTGGTGGGCCGTAGCAGGGCCCTCAACCGCATCAGCGACTACCGCGGCCTGTACGCGTCGAACCCGCTCGCAGCCCTGCTCCTGGCCTTCTTCCTGCTGTGCCTCGCCGGACTGCCGCCGGGCGTCATCGGTCTCTTCGCCAAGGTGACCGTCTTCTCGGCGGCCGTCGACGCGGGCCTGGGCTGGCTCGCGGTCGTCATGGCCGTCAACGTGGTGATCGCGCTCTTCTACTACCTCCAGTGGACGGCCCTGCTGTTCCGCGCCCCCGAGGGCGAGCACGACAGGCACCGGGTCCCCGCCCCCCTCACCGCCGCGCTCGCCCTCACCGGCGCACTCGGAATCGCCCTCTCCGGAGCACCCCAACTGGTCCTGCGCTTCGCCGACACCGGACTCTTCTGAGCCACCGGCACATACCACCGTCCTCACCCGGACGGCCCACGCCCGGCGCCGCACGCACAAGGGAACTAGTGCCTCCCGCCTGGCGTTGACCAGTACGGGAGGGTCCACTGGACGTGACACCACGACACCGGTGGCATCAGAGATCAGCAAGCAAAGGGTTCCCCTGCTGCACGATTTGGAGGGCGTACCGTGCACCGCCGGCACAACGGGCTCAGGACCGCAGTTCTCCTCGGGGGACTGTCCGCACTCATCATCGTCATCGGCAGCTTCTTCGGCCGCATGGGGCTCGTCGTAGCGGTCGTGATCGCGCTGGGCACGAACGCGTACGCGTACTGGAACAGCGACAAACTGGCGCTACGCGCGATGCGTGCCCGCCCGGTGAGCGAGTTCGAGGCCCCGGCCCTGTACCGGATGGTCCGCGACCTCTCCACCCAGGCCCGTCAGCCCATGCCGCGCCTGTACATCTCGCCCACGGAGGCCCCCAACGCCTTCGCCACGGGCCGCAACCCGCGCAACGCCGCCGTGTGCTGCACCGAAGGCATCCTGCGCATCCTGGACGAGCGCGAGCTGCGCGGAGTCATCGGCCACGAACTCAGCCATGTCTACAACCGCGACATCCTGATCTCGTCGGTCGCCGGCGCCCTCGCCTCGGTGATCATGTTCCTCGTCAACTTCGCCTGGCTGATCCCGATCGGCCGCTCGAACGACGACGACGGACCCGGCATCCTGGGCATGCTGATGATCATGATCCTGGGTCCCCTCGCGGCCAGCCTCATCCAGTTGGCGATCAGCCGCTCCAGGGAGTACGAGGCCGACGCGTCCGGCGCCCAGCTCACCGGGGACCCGCTCGCCCTCGCGAGCGCGCTGCGCAAGCTCGACGCCGGCACCAAGCAGCTTCCGCTGCCCCCGGAGCCCCGCATCGAGACCGCGAGCCACATGATGATCGCTAACCCCTTCCGTCCGGGCCAGGGACTCTCCAAGATGTTCTCGACACACCCGCCGATGGCGGAGCGCATCGCCCGGCTAGAGAAGATGGCAGGTCGCCCTCAGTGAAAACCATCCTGAACGTCATTTGGCTCGTCCTGAGCGGCTTCTGGCTGTTCCTCGGGTACCTCTTCGCGGGCGCGCTGCTGTGCATCACCATCATCGGTATCCCGTTCGGCATCGCCGCCTTCCGCATCGGCGTCTACGCCCTGTGGCCCTTCGGGTACACGACGGTCGAGCGCCGGGACGCGGGCGCCCCCTCCTGCATCGGCAACGTCCTGTGGCTGATCCTCGCGGGCTGGTGGCTGGCCCTCGCGCACATCGTCACCGGCATCGCCATGTGCATCACGATCATCGGTATCCCGTTCGGTATCGCCAACTTCAAGCTGATCCCCGTCTCGCTGTTCCCCCTGGGCCGCGAAATCGTGCCCACGGACCAGCCGTTCGCCACCCGCTGACGGCCGGGCACAGGTGGGGGCGCCGAAGTACGTCCTGCTGTCGTACGACGAAGGAGCCGAGTCCACAGGCGAGCACGGCCATGAGCAGACCTGGGCCCTGTGCGAGGACGTCGACGACCTCTTCGCCGACCCACCGCCTCCCGCACGGGAGAGGTACGAACTCCTCGGTTGTGCCCCCGAGGGAGAACTCCGCGCCGCCCTCGCACGCGCGCGTGCCGACGGTTCGGCGCCCCTCGGCCTCCTCACCCTGGAGACCCTCGACAAGTCCGGCAGGGGAGAGGGCGAGTGGTGGCTGGAGGACGTACGCGTCGTCGGCGATCGTCCTTGCGCGCGTGACCTGTCGCTGAGGGACGTCACCGTCGAGGGGAGACAGTCCGACGACAACCCCTACGACTATCCGCAGTGCCCGCCCCTGTCCCCGGGCTACCGGGTGCTGAGCGCGGACGGCGAACCATGGGGCAGTTGCCGGGACTTGGCCCACATGCAGGAAGGCCGCCCTGAACCGCTGGAGCCTCCCGTGCGGCTGTTGGGCTGCTCCCCGCGCGGCGCGCTGCGGACTGCCCTGGACGGCGGCGAGGAGGACCTCGGCCACGCCAAGGTCCTGCGTGTCGACTCGTCCGGCCGGGTCCTGCAGCCCGCCGCCGAGGGCGAGTTACGGGCCTGGATCCCGTCCGCGCGCGGCCCGGGCCTGGTCGACCTCACCCTCGACCCGTGGTCGGAACGGCCGCCGCTCGCGGCCCGGGAGGTGTGGGACCTGTGGGGCGAGGGCCGTCCCTCCGAGTCCGGCCGCTGGGCCGGTTGCGACGCCGAAGGCCGCCAGTTCTGGTTGCACATGGCCCTGGCGAACCACACCCACGACATCACGGACCGGCCGCCAGGCACCACCTACCACCTGGACGGCAGGCACATCACCGACCCGCCCGGTTTCTTCTGCGCTCTGGGCGAGGCAGTGAACGGCCCCGCCGGATACTTCGGTTGGGGCCTGGACGCCCTCGACGACTGCTTGCCTGGCTGCTGGGGAGCCGCCACACCCCTCACCCTCGTCTGGCACGACGCCGCCGTCGCCCGCACCTGCCTCGGCGTCACTCCACACACAGGCCCACGCCCGCCGACGTTCGACGAACTGCTCGCCTTCCTCGCCGAACGGAACGTAGACGTCCGTCTGGCCTGACTGTCCGTCACTGCACCACGCCCGCCGCCGGGGCATACGACCAGCAGGTTTTCCACAACCGCCTGGTTGTCCACAGGCCGGCCCGATTGTCAGTGGCGGGTCGCACTATGAAGCCATGACCGAGAACGAGCAGCAACTGCTGACACGGGGGGCCGTCGAGGCCCGCAACACCCGCCCGTGGGGCTGGACTTCCCTGCCCGCCCCCGTGGACGAGGCCACGGTGACCCGGGCCGAGACCGCCCTGGGCTTCGGCCTGCCCCCGCTGCTCGCCGCGCTCTACTCGCGCATAAGCGACGGCGGATTCGGCCCGGAGTACGGCCTGTTGCCCCTGCTCGACAACCCGCCCGCAGGCGAACCCGCCGCCGTCACGCAGTACCTCGCCCACCGCGCGAGCGGACACAAGGACCCCGACTGGCCCTGGCCCGAGGGCGTCCTGCCGATATCCCACTGGGGCTGCGCGATGTACGCGTGCGTGGACTGCCGAACCCCACAGGCCACCGTGCTGCTCTTCGAACCGAACGCGGACGAACCGGATCACGCGTGGTACGTGGACGCGCCCAGCCTCGCCGACTGGCTGCGCTCGTGGCTCGACGGCACGGGCTGGTACGAGGACCACGAAGGCGGCACCGAACCGACGCCTTGGACCGACTTCCGTATACGCACGACGACACAGGCATCCTGAGCGACTCCGGCATCGGTCACCGCAGCCGCGCCACCCCACGGATGCCTGCAACCACCACACGCATCCGTGACGTCCTGTTCATCGACACGGCAGAACATGCAGCGACAGGCCGTGCGCAAGGACCTACGAACACAGCCTGTCCGGGCGGAATTCACAGCTCCGGATCAGTGCAAGCACAGCGCGAGAGGGCAGGTTCACGGCATGGGCATCATCAGCTGGATCATCCTGGGACTGTTGGCCGGAGCCATCGCCAAATTCCTGCTGCCGGGCCGCGACCCGGGCGGCTTCATCGGTACGACCATCATCGGCGTCGCAGGCGCGTTCATTGGCGGCTGGATCTCAGCCCGTTGGCTGGACCACCCGGTCGCCAAGAACTTCTACGACGGCGCCACCTGGGCCTCGGCGATAGGTGGCGCACTCGTCCTCCTGATCGCCTACCGCATCCTGTTCGGCAACTCGCGCAACTAGCGCGCCCCCGTGCCGCAGCCAGCAGGCGAGAAGGGTGGGTACCGACGGGTACCCACCCTTCCTCGTCACCGCGCGCGGCGGGCGCACGAAGCGCGGTTCTACCGGTAGTTCACGAACTGCAGCGCGAAGTCGAAGTCCTTGCCCTTGAGCAGGGCCTGTACGGCCTGCAGGTCGTCGCGGCTCTTCGAGCTGACCCGCAGTTCGTCGCCCTGCACCTGGGCCTTCACGCCCTTGGGACCCTCGTCACGAATGATCTTCGCCACCTTCTTCGCGTTGTCCTGGGAGATGCCCTCCTCGATCGACGCGAAGATCTTGTACTCCTTGCCGGAGAGCTGAGGCTCACCGGCGTCCAGCGCCTTCAGCGAGATGCCGCGCTTGATCAGCTTGGACTGGAAGACGTCGAGGATCGCCTTGACCCGCTCCTCGGAGTTCGCCTCCATGACGATCTTCTCGGCGGACCATGAGATCGAGGCACCCACGCCCTTGAAGTCGTAGCGCTGGGAGATCTCCTTGGCGGCCTGGTTGAGGGCGTTGTCGACCTCCTGCCGCTCGACCTTCGAGACGATGTCGAAACTGGAGTCGGCCATGTCCTGTGGCTCCTTGTATCGGGGTGCGTATCGATGCGTGTCACTGCGTATCGGCGTGCGTGGGGGCAGCCGCCGAGCCCGGTGTAGGCCCCGGGCCGCATCCGCATAAGCGTAGCCACCCCCTCCCCTCCGAGCGCCGGTCAATCGGGTGGCGAAGCACCCCTGGGCATCGGGTATCGTTTACGTCGTTGCCACGGAGCACCGCCGAAAAGCGGTTCGAGAGGCAGCATCCCCGGCGGTGTGCCCGAGTGGCCAAAGGGAGCAGACTGTAAATCTGCCGGCTTAGCCTACCCAGGTTCGAACCCTGGCGCCGCCACATGATCGAAAGGGCCCGTTATCAGCAGCAATGCTGATAACGGGCCCTTTCGTCGTTCCTGCGGTCGTCGCTCCAGTCGCACAGCTCCGTCGTCAGTCTTGACGTGACCTTGCCACGGTCCTACTGTCGCGACGTCGCAGTTCACGTTGAAACACAAAGTTCACATACGTGAATGCGCTGCCACTCCAGTCCACCGAGCAGACAGGAAGGCACCCCCCATGCGCATGCGTACGCTGCTCACCTCTCTGGCCACCGTCGTCGCCGTCACCGGCGGCCTCGCCCTCACGGCCCCCGCCGCGTCGGGCAGTACGGGCGCCGCCCACGTCGTCGCCGCACCCCTGGCCGACCCCTCCGTCGCACCCGGCGGGAATTTCGACCTGGGGGTGTGGCAGCTCCAGGAGCCCATCGGTTCCCCCGGCTCGCCCACGACGATCTCGTCGTCCCGGCTCCAGGGGGCCAACGGGTTCCAGGACTCGTACTTCTACACGGACACCCGCGACGGAGCGATGACCTTCTGGGCACCGGAGAAGGGCGTCACCACCCCCAACTCGAACTACGCCCGCTCCGAACTGCGGGAGATGAACCGCAGCGGCAGCGCCGCCGACTGGTCGCTCAGCGGCACCCACACGATGAAGGCGACGCTACGGGTCGTCTCCGTCACCTCGAACGTCTGCGTCGGCCAGATCCACCTCGGCAGCGGAGGCACGTCCACCAAGCCGCTGCTGGAGCTGTACTACCGGTCGAGCGGCGACATCGTCCTCGGCACGGAGAACTCGCCCTCCGGCGGCCAGACCCTGCACACCGTCGGCAACGTGTCGGTCGGCAAGACGTGGAGCTACACGATCGGCGTCTCGGGCGGAAACACCATCAACCTGACGGTCAACGGGAGCACCACGCACTACGCCATCCCGTCGTCCTTCAACGCCTACAAGCAGTACTTCAAGGCCGGTTCGTACAACCAGTCGTCCTCCGACAGCACCACCAAGGGCGCCCGGGTCGCCTTCTACGGCCTCACCGTCGCCCACAGCTGAACGCGCCTGAGCGAGCCTCGACAGCCGACGCGGCCTGCGGCGGGGCAGACTGATCCCATGTCGTCACGCCGCAGAAGCTGCCCCGAGTGCCGTCGTGAAATCGCCGTCGTGGCCGGCCGATTCGCGCGGCACGACCCGCCAGGCGCCCGGGAGAGCGGGGACCTCGTGTCGTGCCCCGGGTCCCGCCGCCAGGCGGAACTCGGGGCGGCCCAGCCCGCGTTGGACGGGTACGTGGTCCCCGAGTTCCCCGGACAGATGCCGCTCTTCTGAACAGCGGCCCACCCTGCCGCCGGGGAACCCCAGTTGCTCAGAGCCTCAGTTCCCCGCCACCGACTTCACCGCCACCGACACCGGCGCGGATCCACCGATCAGTTCCAGCGTCAGGCCGGCCGTCGCCGGGGTCTCCACCAACTCCGCGAGTACGGCGGCCACATCGTCGCGCGGGATCGCGCCGCGGCCGGTGTGGGCCTCCAGGCGGACCAGGCCGGTGCCGGCGTCGTTCGTGAGCGAACCGGGGCGCAGGATCGTCCAGTCCAGGGCGTCCAGGCCGCGTACGTACGCGTCGGCCTCGCCCTTGGCCCGCAGGTACACGTCGAACACGCCGTCCCCGGGGTGCGCCGGATCAGCGCCCATCGAGGACACGACGACATGGCGCCGTACGCCCGCCAGGACCGCCGCGTCCGCGAACAGCACCGCCGAACCCCGGTCCACCGTGTCCTTGCGGGCCGTGCCGCTGTTCGGGCCCGCGCCCGCGGCGAAGACCGCCGCGTCCGCGCCCCGCAGCTGGGCCGCGGCCTCCTCGACCGAGGCCGACTCCAGGTCGAGCACGACCGGTTCGGCACCGGCCGCCCGTAGATCGGCGCTCTGTTCGGCGTTGCGGATGATGCCCGCGACCTCGTCACCGCGCGCGGCGAGCAGGCGCTCCAGCCGCAGCGCGATCTGACCATGACCTCCAGCGATGACAATGCGCATGCCTTCGACCGTACGCCCGGACGGCCGCATGCGCCGCATGACTTCAGCCGCGTCCCAGCAGCGCACACCGGCGATGGACGCGCCCGGCGCGCGGACCTGAGCCCTGGCGCCTCAGGCGTACGCCCCGGCGCGGCGGTGGCGGCTCACGACAACTCGCCCCGTCCCTGCCGGGGCAGCCCCAACTCCGAGCCCGCCGCCGTGTTGCAGTACTCCCGCACCGCGCTCGTCCGTGCCACCACGCGCCCCCGGTGCACCACGATCCGGCTGTACGCCAGCGACAGCGCGCCCGCGAGCCGGTCGCCGCGCACCGCGAGCAGTTCGGCCGGAAATCCCGCCTCGACCCGTACCTCGGGCAGGCCCAGAGCCGAGCGTGCCGACGAACTCACCGTGTCGTAGGCGTCCTCGGGCCGCATCCCGTGCCGCGAGGCCAGCAGGTAGGCCGCCTCCAAGGGGTCCCCGCGACCCACCGGGTTGGACACGTCGCGCAGGGCGCCGCTGCCCGCGGCCACCCGGACGCCGGCCGCGCGCAACAGCCGTACCGGAGCCGTGCCCCGCCGGTCGACGCCGCCGCAGCCGCCCTGCGGCAGGCAGACCACCGTCACGCCGGCCGCGGCCAGTTGGTCCGCGATCCGCGTGACCGTGTCCGCAGGCAGCCGTCCCAGGCCACCGCACGGGCCGAGCGTCACCCCGGGCCGCATCCCGCCCGCGACCGCCGCCAGCCGGGCCAGACGGGCCGGGTCGGCGGCGTCCGTGTGCAGGTCGACCGGGCAGCCGTGCTCGGACGCGACCTCCAGGACCGCCTCCACGTATCCCGTCGGATCGGGGTCCAGATCTGGACAACCGCCCACTACGGAGGCCCCCATTTTCAGCGCGTCCCGCAGCATCGCGAGCCCGTCCGCCCCCGCCGCCCCGGTCAGCAGCCGGGGCGTCGCCACCGCCGTCAACTCCGCCAGCCCGCGCAACGCCCGCCGCGCCTGCAGTACGGCGGCCAGCGCGCCCAGCCCCTGAACGTCCCCCACGCGCACGTGTGCCCGCTGTGCCGTGGCGCCGTGGCCGAGTTGCAGCAGTGCGGCCTCCGTGGCCCGGCGCTGGACGTCCTCGGGGTCGTAGGAGACAGGTCCGCCGTTCTCGGCCGACAGCGCGGTGTCACTGTGCGCGTGCGGCTCGGCCGGGGCCGGGAGGAGGAGATAGCCGCTGAGGTCCACGCGCGCGCCGCACGCGCGCGTGGCGTCCGTGGCCAGGCTGCCGGCCGTACCGACCGCCTCGATGCGCCCGCCGCCCAGCCGTACGTCCACGGTCCGGCCGTCGGTCAGCCGGGCCCCGCACAACAGGAGCGCGGCCGGGTCGGCCGGTCCCGACGAGCCTGAGGAACCCGACGGGCCGGACGAGGAGTGGGACGGCTGGGGCTGACTGTCGGGCATCGCGCTCCAGGGGCTCAGGGCTTCGCGGGCTCGGGGCTTCGGGGCTCAGGGCTGGGGACTGCGCAAAGGGGCGCAAGATCACGCAGAGTGAGTCGAGCCTAGGGCGGTGATCCGCTCGCGGCCGGGAGGAGCGCAATAGTCGTACCGGTGTGGTCCCCCGTACGGGAGGGGCTCCTGAGGCCCCTGGGAGAGCCGCGGAAGGGGCTGGAGCGGTGCCGCGAAACGGATTTGGGCGAACGGTCGCCGAGCGTGTAATGTCTTCATCGCTCGCCCCAATAGCTCAGTCGGTAGAGCGTCTCCATGGTAAGGAGAAGGTCTACGGTTCGATTCCGTATTGGGGCTCTGGTGTGAAAGGTTCCCGTCGCAAGACGGGAACTGATCGCATCACAGCGGTGTAGCTCAGTCGGTAGAGCAAGCGGCTCATAATCGCTGTGTCACCGGTTCAAGTCCGGTCACCGCTACTGACAGTAGCCGATTGCGGGGTCGGTCCTTCGATCGGCTACTCTGTTATGCGTTCATAGTCCCATCCGTTCGTCAAGGAGCACTCCTGTGGCTGCCACCGACGTCCGCCCGAAGATCACGCTGGCCTGCGTGGAGTGCAAGGAGCGGAACTACATCACCAAGAAGAACCGGCGTAACAACCCGGACCGACTGGAGATGAAGAAGCACTGCCCGCGTTGCAATGCGCACACCGCGCACCGCGAAACGCGATAAATACAGGCTCGTACACGAGGCCGCCCCCGCACGTTGGGGGGCGGCCTCGCGTCGTTTATCAGCTATCAGCAGCTCAGCAGCGACACATGAGGAGGTGCCGAGTCATGGCGCTCGACCAGTCCTTCGTGGGGCGGTCCTACCCGCCCACCGCCCCCTACGAGGTGGGCCGGGAGAAGATCCGTGAGTTCGCGGAGGCGGTGGGGGACGCCAACCCGGCATACACGGACCCGGAGGCCGCCAAGGCGCTCGGTCACCCCGATGTGATCGCCCCGCCGACCTTCGTCTTCTCCATCACGTTCAAGGCCGCGGGACAGGTCGTCCAGGACCCGCAACTCGGCCTCGACTACAGCCGGGTGGTGCACGGCGACCAGAAGTTCGCCTACGTCCGCCCCGTGCGCGCCGGCGACCGCCTCACGGTCACCTCCACGATCGAGGCGATCAAGTCCCTGGCGGGCAACGACATCCTGGACATCCGCGGCGAGGTCCACGACGAGGCGGGCGAGCACGTCGTGACCGCCTGGACCAAGCTCGTGGCCCGTGCGGCGGAGGAGAGCTGACATGACGGCGAAGATCGCGTACGACGACGTCGAGGTCGGCACCGAACTGCCGGCCCAGGCCTTCCCCGTGACCCGCGCCGCCCTCGTCCAGTACGCGGGCGCCTCCGGGGACTTCAACCCGATCCACTGGAACGAGAAGTTCGCCAAGGAGGTCGGACTGCCGGACGTCATCGCGCACGGCATGTTCACCATGGCCGAGGCGATCCGTGTGGTCACCGACTGGGTCGGCGACCCGGGCGCGGTCGTCGAGTACGGCGTCCGCTTCACCAGGCCCGTCGTCGTCCCGAACGACGACCAGGGCGCGACCGTCGAGGTCAGCGCCAAGGTCGCGGCCAAGCTCGACGACAGCACGGTCCGCGTGGACCTGGTGGCGATGAGCGCCGGGCAGAAGGTGCTCGGAATGTCACGGGCCGTCGTACGACTGCCGTGAACTTGAGCTGAGGTAAGGGGCGTCCGCCATTGCGGGCGCCCCTTACGCGCAGGTCGGCCCGGCCCGACTTGGTGACTTGCAGTGACATCGCCCGGCCCGCCCGTGTGCCGTGGCCCACACCTCTTGACTTGGTTAGTGATTGAGTACTAACTTTCTCGCATGGTCAGGATGAGCGCAGAAGAGAGGCGCGAGAGCGTCATCCGCGCGGCGATCGCCGAGTTCGCGCAGCGGGGGTACTACGGCACCTCCACCGAGGCGATCGCCAAGCGGGTCGGGGTCTCGCAGCCGTATCTCTTCCGGCTCTTCCCGGGCAAGAAGGCGATCTTCGCAGCGGCCTCGTTGCGCTGCGTGGAGGACGTCTGCGGGGCCCTGGAGGAGGCGGCGAAGGGGCTGGAGGGCGAGGAGGCCCTGCATGCCATGGCCAACGCCTATGTGCGGCTCATCACGGAGTACCCCGAGAAGCTGCAGATGCAGATGCAGACGTACATCACCGTGGCCGCCGCCGAGGCGGAGGGTGATCACGAGTTCGGCGAGGTCGTGCGGAACGGCTGGATGAAGCTCTGGGAGATCGTGCACCTGCCGCTCGGGGCGGACGTCGACGAGACCACGACCTTCATGGCGTACGGAATGCTGATCAACACCCTTGCGGCCATGGGTTTTCCGCCCGAGCACCGGGTCTGGGAAGGGTTGTATCCGTCGGCGCGGGTCACCGGCCGACTGGAGAAGTAATAACCATTGGGGAGAGGCGGGTTCTTCGCCTTTCCATGAGCATCAAAGTTAGTCAGCAATAACTAATCTTCGGTAGCGAGCACCCTCTGGGGGAGCGATGTCACAGCCAACCGCACGTCGCGGGGGAACCGTCTGGGCCCTCGTCATCACCAGCGTCGCCGGCTTCATGGCGGCCCTGGACAACCTCGTCGTCACCACCGCGCTGCCCTCCATCCGCAAGGACCTCGGCGGAGCACTGGGCGACCTGGAATGGACCGTGAGCGCCTACACGCTCACGTTCGCCGTCCTGCTGATGTTCGGCGCGGCCCTCGGCGACCGGTTCGGGCGCCGTCGGCTCTTCCTCGTCGGCATCACCATCTTCACCGGCGCCTCCGCCGCCGCGGCCATGGCGACCGGCATCGAGTCCCTGATCGCGGCTCGCGCGGTCCAGGGCGTCGGCGCGGCGATCATGATGCCGCTGACACTGACCCTGCTGACGGCGGCCGTACCCGCCGCCAAACGCGGCATGGCCTACGGCATCTGGGGCGCCGTGAACGGACTCGCCGTCGCCTCCGGACCGCTCATCGGCGGCAGCCTCACCGAGCACGTGTCCTGGCACTGGATCTTCTGGCTGAACGTCCCGCTCGGCCTGGCCCTGCTGCCGCTCGCCCGCCTGCGCCTCTCCGAGTCCTACGGCACCGGCGCCCCGCTCGACTTCCCCGGCACCCTCCTCGCCAGCGGCGGCCTCTTCGGGATCGTCTACGGCCTGGTCCGCGGCCCCGCCGACGGATGGGCCAGCCCGCTCGTCCTCACCGGGCTGTTCGCGGGGAGCGCGCTGCTCGTCGGCTTCGTCCTCTACAGCGTCAACGCCAAGAACCCCATGCTCCCGATGCGCCTGTTCCGCTCCCGCGCCTTCGCCGGGATCAACGCCGCGAGCCTGCTGATGTTCCTCGGGATGTTCGGGTCGATCTTCCTGCTCAGCCAGTACATGCAGGGCGTTCTCGGCTACTCGCCCACCGAGGCGGGCCTGAGGATGCTGCCCTGGACCGGTATGCCGATGCTGGTCGCGCCCATCGCCGGCATCCTCTCCGACCGCGTCGGCGGCCGCCCGGTCGTCGCCACCGGCCTCTTCCTGCAGGCCGCCGGCCTCGGCTACATGTCCTACGTCGTCACCACCGACGTCTCCTACGGCGCTCAGCTGCCCGGACTGATCCTCAGCGGTATCGGCATGGCCCTGTTCTTCGCACCGGCCGCCAACCTGGTCATGTCCAGCGTCCGCCCGGCGGAACAGGGCATAGCCTCCGGCGCCAACAACGCGCTCCGCGAGGTGGGCGGCGCGCTCGGTGTCGCCGTCATGGCGTCGATCTTCTCGGCCCAGGGCGGCTACCAGACCGGGCAGACCTTCGTCGACGGCCTGAAGCCCGCGCTGGTCACCGGGGCTGCGGTGGTCGCCCTCGCCGGGATCGCGACCCTGCTGATCCCGACGCGGCGCCGGGCGGCGGAGCTTGCGGCGGCGTCCGAGTCCGCGGAGTCCACCGAGCCGGCAGAGTCCGTCGAGTCGGCGGACGCGACCGGGTCCGGCCCGGTCCTGGAGAGCGCCGGGCACTGAGCCGAACACCGGGCACGCACGCGTGGGGCTCCGCCGGTGATGGCGGAGCCCCACGCGTGCGTGCCCGGTGTGCTCGGGCCTGGGGTTGGCGATGGAGGTGAGCTCTGAGGTGGGCGTGCTGTTGGTGCCGGGTGCGCGGCTCGGGTCTGTGCGCGCGTGGCCGGTGTGGGAAGCGGGTGAGGGCACGGGATGCGTGGCTGGTCTCGGACATCCACCCCGTGCCGGACACCCCTTCCTCGTGGCGGGTGCGTGGCTGGTCTTGGACATGTGCTCCGCGTCGGACACCTGGCCTTGCGTTGGGTGCGTGGCTCGGGTCCGCGCGCGTGCCTGGTGTTGGATGCGGGCCCGGCGCCGGACGCGTGGCCGCCCTCGGACATGTGCTCCCGCGTCGGGCCCCCTCCCCGCGTCGCACTTGTCGCCGGCCTCGGACACCCGCCCTGCGTCAGACACCCAGCCTCGTGTCGCCCCCTCCGGGCGCATGGCCCGGGCCCGCCGCGCGTGGCCGTTGCTGGGTGCGGGCCTGGCGCCTGAGGCGTGGCCGCTCTCGGACGCCCACCCCGCGTCAGACGCCCACCCGCGTGTCACCATCGCCGGACGCGCCCCCGGCACCAGACGCTCAGCAGGTCTCGGACATCCGCCTTCGCCCCCTCCACACCGGACATCCGCCCACACACACCGGACATCCCCCTTCGCCCCCGCGCAGGACATCCCTCCGCCCGAGGACCCTCGCGCAGGGCACCCCCCACCCGAAACGCCCGACGCGCCCCGCCCGAGACGAACCCCATGCCAGAACAGAAGCCCCCGGGAAGCCGTATCCCTGCGTGACCCCCGTCCCCCGTCTCCCGCCCCCGCGCCGCCCGCATTGTCAGTCCCGTCTCGTACTCTTGGGCCCGTGCAGGAACTCCACGACGCTCCCCTCGCCCCCCTCACCACCTTCCGGTTGGGTGGTCCCGCGGCCCGGTTGATCACCGCGAGCACCGATGCCGAGGTGATCGATGTCGTGCGTGAGGCTGATGACGCCGGGACGCCGTTGCTGGTCATCGGGGGCGGGTCCAACCTCGTCATCGGGGACAAGGGGTTCGAGGGCACCGCCCTGCGTATCGCCACCCGTGGCTTCGAACTCGACGGCACGCGGCTGGAGTTGGCGGCCGGTGAGGTGTGGACCGATGCCGTTGCCCGCACCGTCGAGGCCGGGCTCGCCGGGGTCGAGTGTCTCGCCGGGATTCCCGGGTCGGCCGGTGCGACCCCGATCCAGAACGTGGGGGCGTACGGGCAGGAGGTCTCCGCGACCATCGCCGAGGTGGTCGCCTACGACCGGACCACCCGCGAAACGGTCACCCTCACCACCGAGGAGTGCGCCTTCTCGTACCGTCACAGTCGCTTCAAGGCCGACCCCGAGCGCTATGTCGTGCTGCGGGTCCGTTTCGAACTGGAGGACGCGGGAGGGCTGTCGGCGCCGGTGAAGTACGCCGAGACGGCTCGTGTCCTCGGTGTCGAGCCCGGTGATCGGGTGCCGCTCGCGCGGGCCCGCGAGACCGTCCTCGCGCTGCGTGCCGGCAAGGGCATGGTCCTGGATCCCGAGGACCACGACACCTGGTCGGCCGGTTCCTTCTTCACCAACCCGATCCTCACCGACGAGCAGTTCACCGCGTTCCACGCGCGCGTGCAGGAGCGTCTCGGGGAGGGTGCGGAGCCGCCCTCGTACCCTGCGGGGGAGGGGCACGCCAAGACCTCCGCGGCCTGGCTGATCGACAAGGCGGGCTTCAGCAAGGGGTACGGCAGTGGTCCTGCCCGTATCTCCACCAAGCACACCCTCGCCCTCACCAACCGGGGCGAGGCGACCACCGAGGACCTGCTCGCCCTGGCGCGCGAAGTCGTGGCCGGCGTCCGCGACGCCTTCGGGATCACGCTGGTCAACGAACCGGTGACGGTGGGCGTCAGCCTGGACGGCTGACGGTTCCGGCTAATAGGCCACCCCCACCCCCTGCTTGACCGTCCCCGGGTCGTCGATCATCGCCAGCATCGCGTGCGCCACATCGGCCCGCGCGATGAAGCGGCCCTTGGCCGGGAAACCCCCGACGGTCGTCCGGTACGAGCCGGTGACCGGCTTGTTCTGCAGGCGCGGTGGCCGGACCGATGTCCAGTCGGTGGTGCTGCGGGCGAGTTCCGCCTCCATCTCCCGCAGGTCGGCGTAGACGTCCTTCAGGAGCGCCGAGATCAGCCCGCGCGCGGTGCGGTCGAGCAGTCCCGCGCTCTCCGGGTCGGGGCCGACGGGACCGGCGCTCACCACCAGCAGGCGGCGCACTCCCTCCGCCTCCATGGCCCCCAGGACCGTACGCGTGAGCCGGGTCGCGACCCCCGCGTCCTTGCGGCTGCGGGCGCCGAGCCCGGACAGGACCGCGTCCCGGCCCGTGACCGCGGCGCGTACCGCTTCGGGGTCGGTGAGGTCCGCGCGGAACACCTCCAGGCCCGCGCCGCCCACGGACAGCCGCCCCGGGTCCCGTACGACCGCCGTGACCGCGTGGCCCGAGGCCAGCGCCTGGTGGACGATCTCCTGACCGATGCCTCCCGTGGCACCGAAGACAGTGAGTTTCATGGCCTGCTCCCACATCTCTCAGGGGGTGGGTGAGTGTTTACTCACCCCTGCCTCCCTCTAGAGTGGGTAAGTACTCACCCACCCGTCAAGCCCGAAGGGGCCGGTCATGGAATCCTTGGGCCCCATGCAGCAGAAACAGGCCGCCGAGCCCGCCGCGCAGAAACCCGCCCGGGTCCGCATCCTCGACGCGGCCCACGAGCTGATGCTCACCGTCGGCCTGGCCAAGGCGACCACCAAGGAGATCGCCAAGGCCGCCGGCTGCTCCGAAGCCGCGCTCTACAAGTACTTCGCGAGCAAGGAGGAGTTGTTCATCCGGGTCCTCGCGGAACGCCTGCCCCAGCTGACCCCACTGCTCCGCAGCCTCGCCGCCGAGCCCGGCCGGCACTCCCTCGCGGACAACCTCACCGAGATCGCCCGCCAGGCGGCCCTCTTCTACGAACAGAGCTTCCCGATCGCGGCCTCGCTGTACGCCGAGACCCAGCTCAAGCGGCGCCACGACGAGGCGCTGCGGCAGCTCGGCTCGGGCCCCCACAAGCCGATCGAGGCCCTGGACGCCTATCTGCGCGCGGAACAGGCCGCCGGCCGCGTCCGCCCCGACGCGGACACCTTCGCCGCCGCGTCCCTCCTCCTCGGCGCCTGCGCACAGCGCGCGTTCGCCTACGAGGCGGCGGGGACCGGCCTACGACCGCCCGTGGACGACTTCGCGCCACGCCTCGCCCGGACGCTGCTGGGCGGAATCTCCGTTGCCGATGCCCCCTCCTGACCGGGACCCTTGCCCTATGAGGCACCCCGAATGGAGCTGAGACTCACCCAGTTCAGGCCCAGGACCGGCCCCACGAACACCGTGTCGTCCAGCCCGGGCAACCCCTGCGCCACACCTCACTGCGCGACCCGGCGCCGTACGGGATGGTCATGGGGGATCACGACGGGCTGAGCCGGCTCGCGGGGAGCTGGTCGATCTGGTGGTGGCGCACTCGGCGGCGGGGCTGCGGCCCTCCAAGTGGCCCGGGCTGCGGCGGTCGCTGGGGCGCGGTACGCCGCTCACCGTGCGCACCGACGAGGCCCGTACCGAGCGGCACGCGCGCGCGTGGGAGGAGCGGCCGTACGACCGTGGGCAGTTGCGGCACACCACGCACGCGCGTACGTACTTCCTCATCGGCGACCGTGACGTCCTCGCCAACGTCGCCACCTCGTTCGCCTACGCGGCCGACTGGGGGCCGCGACAGAAAGGGGTCGTCAAGGGGCGGTCGGCGTTCATGACCTCCCTGGGTGGCGAACTGGTCCCCTACCGGGACGGCTCGCGCCACCCCGAGGTCGCGATCTGTTTCAAGCCGTATCCGCCCTACGCCCACTTCAAGCGACCGGGGCACTGAGCCAGTCGTCGATGCCCGACAGCAGCTTCGTCTTCATGTCCTCCGGGGCCGCCGAACCCCGGACCGACTGCCGGGCCAGTTCGGCCAGTTCGCGGTCCGAGAAGGCGTGGTGGCGGCGGGCGATCTCGTACTGGGCCGCCAGCCGGGAGCCGAAGAGGAGCGGGTCGTCGGCGCCGAGCGCCAGCGGGACACCCGCCTCGAAGAGGGTCCGCAGAGGCACGTCCTCGGCCTTCTCGTAGACGCCCAGCGCCACGTTCGACGCCGGGCAGACCTCGCAGGTGATGCCACGGTCGGCGAGCCGTTTCATCAGCCGAGGGTCCTCCGCCGCGCGCACCCCGTGGCCGACCCGGGTCGCGTGCAGGTCGTCCAGGCAGTCCCGCACCGAGGACGGGCCCGCCAGCTCGCCGCCGTGCGGAGCCGACAGCAGGCCGCCCTCCTGGGCGATCGCGAAGGCACGGTCGAAGTCCCGTGCCATACCCCGGCGTTCGTCGTTCGAGAGGCCGAAACCGACCACACCCTTGTCCGCGTACCGCACGGCCAGCCGGGCCAGCGTCCGCGCGTCCAGCGGGTGCTTCATCCGGTTCGCGGCCACCAGCACCCGCATCCCGAGCCCGGTCTCGCGGGAGGTCGTCTCCACCGCGTCCAGGATGACCTCCAGCGCCGGGATCAGCCCGCCCAGGCGTGGCGCGTACGACGTCGGGTCCACCTGGATCTCCAGCCAGCCCGAGCCGTCCCTGACGTCCTCCTCGGCGGCCTCGCGGACCAGCCGCTGGATGTCCTCCGGCTCCCGCAGACACGACCGCGCCGCGTCGTACAGCCGCTGGAAACGGAACCAGCCCCGCTCGTCCGTCGCCCGCAGCTTCGGCGGCTCCCCGCTGGTCAGCGCCTCGGTCAGGGCATCGGGCAACCGCACGCCGTACTTGTCGGCGAGCTCCAGCACGGTGGTGGGCCGCATCGACCCGGTGAAGTGCAGGTGCAGATGGGCTTTCGGCAGTTCAGAGACATCACGTACACGCTCCATCTGGGAATCCTGCCGTACGTTTCCGGCGCACCGATACCACTTTCCTCAGAAGTGGTCTTGCTCGCACAAAGCAGCGGGCCGTCTCCCAGGAGGGAAACGGCCCGCACGCACGCGTGGAGATACGAAAACTCAGTCCGTGGCCTCGGAGAGCAGCTTCTGGATGCGGCTGACGCCCTCGACGAGGTCCTCGTCACCCAGGGCGTACGACAGCCGCAGGTAACCGGGGGTCCCGAAGGCCTCGCCCGGGACGACCGCGACCTCGGCCTCCTCCAGGATCAGCGCGGCCAGCTCGACCGAGTCCTGCGGACGCTTGCCGCGGATCTCCTTGCCGAGCAGCGCCTTGACCGTCGGGTAGACGTAGAACGCGCCCTCGGGCTCCGGGCAGAGCACGCCGTCGATCTCGTTGAGCATCCGCACGATGGTCTTGCGGCGGCGGTCGAAGGCCTCGCCCATCTTCGCGACGGCGTCCAGGTTGCCGGACACGGCGGCCAGCGCGGCGACCTGCGCCACGTTCGAGACGTTCGACGTGGCGTGCGACTGGAGGTTGGTCGCGGCCTTGACGACGTCCTTCGGGCCGATGATCCAGCCCACCCGCCAGCCGGTCATGGCGTACGTCTTGGCGACACCGTTGACCACGATGCACTTGTCGCGCAGCTCGGGCAGGATCGCGGGCAGCGAGGTGAACTTCGCGTCGCCGTACACCAGGTGTTCGTAGATCTCGTCCGTCATGACCCACAGGCCGTGCTCGACGGCCCAGCGGCCGATCGCCTCGGCCTCCGCCTCGCTGTAGACGGCGCCGGTCGGGTTGGACGGCGAGACGAAGAGGACGACCTTGGTGTTCTCGGTGCGCGCGGCCTCCAACTGCTCGACCGTGACGCGGTAACCGGTCGTCTCGTCGGCGACGACGTCCACCGGGACACCGCCCGCGAGACGGATCGACTCCGGGTACGTCGTCCAGTACGGCGCCGGGACGATGACCTCGTCGCCCGGGTCGAGGATCGCGGCGAAGGCCTCGTAGATGGCCTGCTTGCCGCCGTTGGTGACCAGGATCTGCGAGGCGTCCACCTCGTAGCCCGAGTCGCGCAGCGTCTTCGCGGCGATCGCGCCCTTCAGCTCCGGCAGACCGCCGGCCGGGGTGTAGCGGTGGTACTTCGGGTTCGAGCAGGCCTCGATCGCGGCCTGCACGATGTAGTCCGGAGTCGGGAAGTCCGGTTCACCCGCGCCGAAGCCGATCACCGGACGCCCGGCGGCCTTCAGGGCCTTGGCCTTGGCGTCCACGGCGAGGGTGGCGGACTCGGAGATCGCGCCGACTCGGGCGGAGACCCGGCGCTCGGTGGGAGGGGTTGAGGCGCTCATGGGGCCCATCGTTTCAGACCGGAAACCCGCCCGGCACACCGGTTTCACAGACTGAACAGGATGGGGAAAGCCTGGAACAACCGTCCGGATTCCCGCCCCGGCCTGGGCGATCTTCCTTCGCCAATCCCCGTACAGGCACTTTCTGTTCGACGACCGGCTCGGGAGCACGTACACTCCTACCTCGTTGGCCTTCAGCAGCCGCGCCCTACTTGGTGCACACCGAGCACCCGGGTGGATGCGGTACGTTGGGGATGTCACAAAGGGTCGTAGCTCAATTGGTAGAGCACCGGTCTCCAAAACCGGCGGTTGGGGGTTCAAGTCCCTCCGGCCCTGCTACACACACCTTCGCGCAGGATGTGTGCGCAGCGCATGTACGTACAGCAATGCACCGCCGTGCGGCTCAGACCGGGCGCGGCACGGCCACGACCCGGGAACAGGTGAGGATGAATGGCGGACGCCGTGGGCTCCATCGACATGCCTGATGCCCAGGACGAGGTGTCGGAGTCCAAGAAGAAGGCCCGCAAGGGCGGTAAGCGCGCCAAGAAGGGCCCGCTGAAGC
The DNA here is from genome assembly GCF_040655155.1 of Streptomyces sp. NPDC050508. Lineage (NCBI taxonomy): Bacteria > Bacillati > Actinomycetota > Actinomycetes > Kitasatosporales > Streptomycetaceae > Streptomyces > Streptomyces sp. NPDC050508. The sequence goes on along the minus strand of NZ_JBFAJJ010000014.1, from coordinate 54,039 downwards.
GACTCGGCATCTTCTACCGCCAGATCGTCGCGGAACTCCGCAAGGTCGTCTGGCCCACGCGCAACCAGCTGACGACGTACACGACGGTAGTCATCGTCTTCGTCGTCATCATGATCGGTCTGGTGACCGTGATTGACTATGGACTCAATCACGCCGCGAAGTACGTCTTCGGCTGAGGCCGGAAGCGAAGGGCGCCCTGACCGGCGCCCCTTTCGCGTGTTCCACCCCCATGTATCCAGGAAGAAGCAGCCACGTGTCTGACCCGAACCTGAACGAGGCCGTCGAGCCGGACGAGTCCGTGGAAGACGAACTCGACATCGTCGAGGGCGCGGACGAGGAGCTGGACGAGGTCGAGGCTGCAGACGCCGACGCGGGCGAGCCCGCCGAGGAAGCCGCCGTACACGTCGAGGACGAGGACGAAGAAGGCGACGCGACCGAGGACCTCGACGACGAGGCCGCCGTCGAGGAGGACGAGGAAGAGGCCGAGCCGGCCGAGCCCGTCGACCCGGTGGTCGCCCTGCGCGAGGAACTCCGTCTCCTTCCCGGCGAGTGGTACGTCATCCACACGTACGCCGGTTACGAGAACCGCGTGAAGACCAACCTGGAGCAGCGCGCCGTCTCGCTGAACGTCGAGGACTACATCTTCGCGGCCGAGGTGCCGCAAGAAGAGGTCGTCCAGATCAAGAACGGCGACCGCAAGACCATCAAGCAGAACAAGCTCCCGGGCTACGTCCTGGTCCGCATGGACCTGACGAACGAGTCCTGGGGCGTCGTCCGCAACACCCCCGGCGTCACCGGCTTCGTGGGCAACGCCTACGACCCGTACCCGCTGACCCTGGACGAGATCGTCAAGATGCTCGCCCCGGAGGCCGAGGAGAAGGCCGCCCGCGAGGCCGCGGAGGCCGAGGGCAAGCCGATGCCGCAGCGCAAGGTCGAGGTCCAGGTGCTGGACTTCGAGGTCGGCGACTCGGTCACCGTCACCGACGGCCCGTTCGCGACGCTGCAGGCGACCATCAACGAGATCAACGCCGACTCGAAGAAGGTCAAGGGTCTCGTCGAGATCTTCGGCCGCGAGACGCCGGTGGAGCTCTCCTTCGACCAGATCCAGAAGAACTAGTTCTTCCTGGAGTTACGTCTTCCGCGCAGGTCAGACGGGCTGTCAAAAGCCTCTCTGACCTGCGCGGTTTTTAGCCGCACATAGATACCCGTTATCGTGGTGCGGTATGCCTCCATCCGGATTAACCGGACGGCGGCCGAACACTCTCACTAGGACCCGGAGAGAGCAATGCCTCCCAAGAAGAAGAAGGTCACGGGGCTCATCAAGCTCCAGATCAACGCCGGTGCGGCGAACCCGGCCCCGCCGGTCGGCCCCGCGCTCGGCCAGCACGGCGTCAACATCATGGAGTTCTGCAAGGCCTACAACGCGGCGACCGAGTCGCAGCGTGGCTGGGTGATCCCGGTGGAGATCACGGTCTACGAAGACCGCTCCTTCACCTTCGTCACCAAGACTCCGCCGGCCGCGAAGATGATCCTCAAGGCCGCTGGTGTCGAGAAGGGCTCCGGCGAGCCGCACAAGACCAAGGTCGCCAAGATCACCCAGGCGCAGGTCCGTGAGATCGCCACGACCAAGCTTCCCGACCTGAACGCCAACGACCTGGACGCCGCGTCGAAGATCATCGCCGGCACCGCCCGTTCCATGGGCATCACGGTCGAGGGCTGACCTTCACCTCGTAGGAAAGACCGTGGCAGGGCCTGCTCGGCCCACACCACGACTCCTCAGAACACACACAGGAGCAGTAGTGAGCAAGCGCAGCAAGTCTCTCCGCGCTGCGGACGAGAAGATCGACCGGGACAAGCTCTACGCCCCGCTCGAGGCCGTCCGTCTCGCCAAGGAGACCTCCACCTCCAAGTTCGACGGCACCGTCGAGGTCGCCTTCCGTCTGGGTGTCGACCCGCGCAAGGCGGACCAGATGGTCCGTGGCACCGTGAACCTCCCGCACGGCACCGGTAAGACCGCCCGGGTCCTGGTCTTCGCGACCGGTGACCGTGCCGAGGCCGCGCTCGCCGCGGGCGCCGACATCGTCGGCTCCGACGAACTCATCGACGAGGTGGCGAAGGGCCGGCTGGACTTCGACGCCGTCGTCGCCACCCCGGACCTCATGGGCAAGGTCGGCCGCCTCGGCCGCGTGCTCGGTCCCCGTGGTCTGATGCCGAACCCCAAGACCGGCACCGTGACGCCGGACGTGGTCAAGGCCGTCAACGAGATCAAGGGCGGCAAGATCGAGTTCCGCGTCGACAAGCACTCGAACCTGCACTTCATCATCGGCAAGGCGTCCTTCGACGACACCCAGCTGGTGGAGAACTACGGCGCGGCTCTGGACGAGATCCTCCGTCTGAAGCCGTCCGCCGCCAAGGGTCGCTACATCAAGAAGGCCGCGATCAGCACCACGATCGGCCCCGGCGTTCCGCTCGACCCGAACCGCACCCGTAACCTCCTCGTAGAGGAGGACCCGGCCGCCGTCTGAGCCCCGCGCTCACTCCGGTAGCCGCGTCAGGTACGCGTCACAATTGGGCGAGCCCCGCAACCTTCGAGGTGCGGGGCTCGTCCTCTTTTCGTACGGGGTGTCAGTGCGCTGCGCTAGCGTTCTTGGCAGGCACAGCAATCGCATAGGGGTGGGGACGAATGAAGAGCACGACCGTGCGCCGGGTGGGTCTCTCGATCGCGGTGGCGACCGCGCTGGCCTCGGTGGCCGCCTGTGGTTCCTCGGGTTCCTCCGGGGGGTCCGGCAAGGACGACAAGGCGGTCGGCAAGGGCACGACCCGCGTGAGCCCCATAGCGGCCCTGCGGAGCGCCGAGCAGTCCACCGACAAGGCCGACTCCGCCAAGGTCGAGTCCTCCACCGTCATGGGCTCCCTGATGTCCATGGACGCCAAGGGCAACCTCGGCTGGAGCGACGGCATCAGCGGCACCCTCACGATGACGTACACCGGCGGCACGATGGCCGACACGATGCGCGCGGCCGGCAGCACGTCGATGGAGGCCCGCTATCTGCCGGACGCCTACTACGCCAAGATGGGCGAGAAGTTCGCCGCGCAGGCCGGCGGCAAGCACTGGATCAAGTACGTGTACGACGACCTGGCCAAGCTCGGCGGCAGCTCCGGCGCGTACCTCAAGGACCAGATGCAGAACTCCACGCCGAACCAGTCGGTGAAGCTCCTGCTCGCCTCCGGGGACGTCAAGAAGGTCGGCGCGGAGTCGGTCCGCGGCCAGCAGACCACGCACTACTCGGGCACGGTGAACGTCGCGGACCTCGCCTCCAAGAACTCCAACCTCACCGCGAGCCAGCTCGACAGCCTGAAGAAGCAGCTCACCGCGGCCGGCGTCTCCACGGAGCAGGTCGACATCTGGATCAACGCCCAGGACCTGCTGGTCAAGAAGGTCGAGAAGGGCCAGATGTCGTCGGGCCAGTACACCCAGACCGCGTACTACAGCGACTACGGCGTGAAGGTGAACGCGACCGTGCCCCCGGCGAGCGACACCGAGGACTTCACGGCCCTGCTGAAGAATCAGGGCGCGGGCTCGAACAGCAGCAGCGGCAGCGGCACGGCAACCGCCGGGTCCGGCACGAGCTCCTGAGCTCGCCCCCAACCCCCCTGAGGCCCACGGGAATTCGGAGGACCCCCGTTCCCGCCGCGCCGCACTGCTCCTCGCCGGGGGGAGCGGTCGGCTGCTCGAAGTTCGCCGCGGACCGGTCGCCGGACATGGCGCCCGCGGCGGCCGTCGCCAAGGCCGCGAAGAAGACGGAGGACATCACCTCGCTCCGCTACCGGATGGCCGGTGAGATGCCGGGCCAGGGCAGCGTCAGGGCCGAGGCGGCGAGACGGCGAACGACCTGACCGCCAACTCGACGAGCGCGGCCGAGGCCGACAAGAACCCGGCCGCCGAGCCAGCCCTCCTCGCCGGCGTCAAGGACGTGAAGAAGGTCGGCACCGAGACCGTCGACGGAGTGCGGACCACCCACTGCGTCGGCAAGGTCACCCTCGACGACGTCAAGGCTGCGGCCAAGGGCGAGGACAAGGCCGCCAGGGAGCGGCGCGAGAAGAGTGTCGAGCAGTACAGAAGATGGGTGTAGACGCGCTCACCATGGACATGTGAGTCGACGCCGACGACCACGCCAAGCAGTTTCGGATGCGCGGCAAGGGCGACAAGGGACCGCTCGATATGACGGTCACCTTCCTCGGCGTCAACGAGCCGGTGACCGCCGCGCCGGCGAAGGACACCACCGACCTCGCCGAGCTGGTGAAGGGCGCCCAGGGCTGGGCCGTACGGGCGGATTTGCTTGGTGGTGTGGCGTTCACGTACTCTGCTCCAGAAGCCAAAGACCGCTGGTCGTTGCCGTGTGCTTGTGAAAGGGCGCGGTGACCGAAGGATCCGCTGAACAGTGGACGACCCGCGCAGGTGAACTGGATGTGCTCCCGGGATGTTGTTTCCGGTCGAGCTACGCCCCGTGCGCCTGCGCCGGGGCGTTTTCTCTGTCCCAGCCCCTTCTGAGCGGTCCTCATCACCCGGAAGGAGGCCGACGCTCTATGGCAAGGCCCGACAAGGCTGCCGCGGTAGCCGAGCTCGCGGACCAGTTCCGCGACTCGAACGCCGCCGTGCTGACCGAGTACCGGGGTCTCACCGTGGCGCAGCTCAAGACGCTGCGTCGTTCGCTCGGTGAGAACGCCCAGTACGCCGTGGTGAAGAACACGCTGACCAAGATTGCGGCCAACGAGGCCGGGATCTCTACGCTCGACGACCTGTTCAACGGTCCGACGGCGGTCGCCTTCATCACCGGTGACCCGGTGGAGTCGGCGAAGGGTCTTCGTGACTTCGCCAAGGACAACCCGAACCTCGTCATCAAGGGCGGTGTCCTTGACGGCAAGGCGCTGTCCGCCGACGAGATCAAGAAGCTCGCGGACCTTGAGTCCCGCGAGGTTCTGCTCTCCAAGCTGGCGGGTGCCTTCAAGGGCAAGCAGACTCAGGCTGCGCAGCTCTTCCAGGCGCTCCCGTCGAAGCTCGTCCGCACTGTGGACGCCCTTCGCGCCAAGCAAGAAGAGCAGGGCGGTGCCGAGTAATTCGGCTCGCGAAATGACCGCCGCCTGAGGCCTCGCGCCCAAGGCAACGGTCGTAGCGGGCCGAACGTACGCCCGCCAGACATGTACACCCCGGCACCAGCCGAAATTAGTGGAAGGAAGCCATCGTGGCTCTCACCCAGGACGAACTGCTCGCCGAGTTCGAGACCATGACCCTCATCCAGCTTTCCGAGTTCGTGAAGGCGTTCGAGGAGAAGTTCGACGTCACCGCCGCCGCCGCGGTCGCCGCTGCGCCGGCCGGCCCGGCCGCCGCCGCCGAGGTCGCTGAGGAGCAGGACGAGTTCGACGTCATCCTCACCGGCGCCGGCGAGAAGAAGATCCAGGTCATCAAGGTCGTGCGTGAGCTGACCTCGCTGGGTCTCAAGGAGGCCAAGGACCTCGTGGACGGCGCTCCGAAGCCGGTCCTCGAGAAGGTCGCCAAGGACGCCGCCGAGAAGGCCGCCGAGTCCCTCAAGGGCGCCGGCGCCTCGGTCGAGGTCAAGTAACACCGTCCAGGTCGTGGACGAGGTCCCAAGGACCTTGTAACGCCTGAGCACTGAAGAGCGATCATCCATCTGGGTGGTCGCTCTTCGGCGTTCCTGGGTCGGGTGAGCGGCAGCCTTGCGATCAGGGGTTCGCGGAGTATGGTGATCTTCTTCGTGCCTCCGGGCATCCCTGGTGGTATGTGGTGTGGGCCATGGAGCCCTTGACGAACCGCACGCAGCGCGCAATTCTCAGGACGCGTCGTCACAACGATCCGAATCCGAGGCATGGATCGGCGGCGAAGTGGGCAGTATCAACGCGTTGAGGACGTGAGCTTGCCGAGGGTGTTGAGCACGACGAGGGTCTCAAAAAAGCGGGGCTGGACATCAGTGCGCCAAGTGGCTACACTGACCCTTTGCGCTGCCTGTTAGCTGCTCCCTGCCCGTCACCAGGGGCATGCCCTCGCTTGAGCATCGACGATCGGACTGTCCCTGACCTGGGACTTCTGTTTCTCTGTGCGCGAGTGGGGGGCCGGTACGCGCGTAGTGAGTCCGAGCCCTCGGAAGGACCCCCTCTTGGCCGCCTCGCGCACTGCCTCGACCGCGAATATGAACAACGGCGCCAGCACCGCCCCGCTGCGCATCTCCTTTGCAAAGATCAAGGAGCCCCTCGAGGTTCCCAACCTGCTCGCGTTGCAGACCGAGAGCTTCGACTGGCTGCTCGGCAACTCCGCCTGGCAGAGTCGGGTCGAGGCGGCTCTGGAGTCGGGTCAGGACGTCCCCACGAAGTCCGGTCTGGAGGAGATCTTCGAGGAGATCTCTCCGATCGAGGACTTCTCCGGGTCGATGTCGCTGACCTTCCGCGACCACCGTTTCGAACCTCCCAAGAACAGCATCGACGAGTGCAAGGAGCGCGACTTCACGTACGCCGCCCCGCTCTTCGTAACCGCTGAGTTCACCAACAACGAGACCGGCGAGATCAAGTCCCAGACGGTCTTCATGGGCGACTTCCCGCTCATGACCAACAAGGGCACCTTCGTCATCAACGGCACCGAGCGTGTCGTCGTGTCGCAGCTGGTCCGTTCGCCGGGCGTCTACTTCGACTCCTCGATCGACAAGACGTCAGACAAGGACATCTTCTCCGCCAAGGTGATCCCGTCCCGGGGTGCCTGGCTGGAGATGGAGATCGACAAGCGCGACATGGTCGGTGTCCGCATCGACCGCAAGCGCAAGCAGTCCGTCACCGTCCTGCTCAAGGCTCTCGGTTGGACGACCGAGCAGATCCTGGAGGAGTTCGGCGAGTACGAGTCCATGCGCGCCACCCTGGAGAAGGACCACACCCAGGGCCAGGACGACGCGCTCCTCGACATCTACCGCAAGCTGCGTCCGGGCGAGCCCCCGACCCGCGAGGCCGCGCAGACGCTTCTTGAGAACCTCTACTTCAACCCGAAGCGCTACGACCTCGCCAAGGTCGGCCGCTACAAGGTCAACAAGAAGCTGGGCGGCGAAGCCCCGCTGGACGCCGGCGTCCTGACCGTCGAGGACATCATCTCGTCGATCAAGTACCTGGTGAAGCTGCACGCCGGCGAGACCGAGACCGTCGGTGACAACGGCACGACGATCGTCGTCGAGACCGACGACATCGACCACTTCGGCAACCGTCGTCTGCGCAACGTCGGCGAGCTCATCCAGAACCAGGTCCGTACGGGCCTGGCGCGTATGGAGCGAGTCGTCCGCGAGCGGATGACGACCCAGGACGTCGAGGCGATCACGCCGCAGACCCTGATCAACATCCGGCCGGTCGTCGCCTCCATCAAGGAGTTCTTCGGCACCAGCCAGCTGTCGCAGTTCATGGACCAGAACAACCCGCTGTCGGGTCTCACCCACAAGCGCCGCCTGTCGGCTCTTGGCCCGGGTGGTCTCTCCCGTGAGCGGGCCGGCTTCGAGGTCCGTGACGTGCACCCCTCGCACTACGGCCGCATGTGCCCGATCGAGACCCCTGAAGGCCCGAACATCGGCCTGATCGGCTCGCTCGCCTCCTACGGCCGGGTCAACGCGTTCGGTTTCGTCGAGACGCCGTACCGCCGGGTCACCGGTGGTGTGGTCACCGACGAGGTCGACTACCTGACGGCCGACGAAGAGGACCGATTCGTCATCGCGCAGGCCAACGCGCCGCTGACGGACGAGTTCCGCTTCGAGGAGTCCCGCGTCCTGGTCCGCCGTCGTGGCGGAGAGGTCGACTACGTCCCCGGTGACGACGTCGACTACATGGACGTCTCCCCGCGCCAGATGGTGTCCGTCGCGACCGCGATGATCCCCTTCCTGGAGCACGACGACGCCAACCGTGCCCTCATGGGCGCGAACATGATGCGTCAGGCTGTTCCGCTGATCAAGTCCGAGGCGCCGCTGGTCGGCACCGGCATGGAGTACCGCTGTGCGGTCGACGCCGGTGACGTCCTGAAGTCGGAGAAGGACGGTGTGGTCCAGGAGGTCTCCGCGGACTACATCACCACCGCCAACGACGACGGCACGTACACCACGTACCGCCTCGCGAAGTTCTCCCGCTCCAACCAGGGCACGTCCGTCAACCAGAAGGTTGTCGTGGACGAGGGTTCCCGGATCGTCGCCAACCAGGTGCTGGCCGACGGTCCGGCGACCGAGAACGGCGAGATGGCGCTCGGCAAGAACCTGCTCGTGGCGTTCATGCCGTGGGAGGGTCACAACTACGAGGACGCGATCATCCTGTCGCAGCGCCTCGTACAGGACGACGTCCTCTCCTCGATCCACATCGAGGAGCACGAGGTCGACGCCCGTGACACCAAGCTCGGCCCCGAGGAGATCACCCGGGACATCCCGAACGTCTCCGAGGAGGTCCTCGCCGACCTCGACGAGCGCGGCATCATCCGTATCGGTGCCGAGGTCGTCGCCGGTGACATCCTCGTCGGCAAGGTCACGCCCAAGGGTGAGACCGAGCTGACCCCCGAGGAGCGCCTGCTCCGCGCGATCTTCGGTGAGAAGGCGCGCGAGGTGCGCGACACCTCGCTGAAGGTGCCGCACGGCGAGATCGGCAAGGTCATCGGCGTCCGCGTCTTCGACCGCGAGGAGGGCGACGAACTGCCGCCCGGCGTCAACCAGTTGGTCCGTGTGTATGTTGCGCAGAAGCGCAAGATCACCGACGGTGACAAGCTGGCCGGCCGTCACGGCAACAAGGGTGTTATTTCCAAGATCCTGCCGATCGAGGACATGCCGTTCCTTGAGGACGGCACCCCGGTCGACATCATCCTGAACCCGCTGGGTGTCCCGTCCCGAATGAACCCGGGACAGGTCCTGGAGATCCACCTCGGCTGGCTCGCCAGCCGCGGCTGGGACGTCTCCGGCCTGGCGGACGACTGGGCGAAGCGCCTCCAGGTCATCGGCGCCGACCAGGTCGCTCCGGGTACCAACGTCGCGACCCCGGTCTTCGACGGTGCCCGCGAGGACGAGATCTCCGGTCTCTTCCAGGCCACGATCCCGAACCGCGACGGCGACCGGCTGGTCCAGCCCTCCGGCAAGGCCAACCTGTTCGACGGCCGCTCCGGCGAGCCGTTCCCGGAGCCGGTCTCGATCGGCTACATGTACATCCTGAAGCTGCACCACCTGGTCGACGACAAGCTGCACGCCCGTTCGACCGGTCCGTACTCGATGATCACCCAGCAGCCGCTGGGTGGTAAGGCGCAGTTCGGTGGTCAGCGATTCGGCGAGATGGAGGTGTGGGCGCTTGAGGCTTATGGCGCCGCTTACGCCCTCCAGGAGCTGCTCACCATCAAGTCCGACGACGTCACCGGCCGCGTGAAGGTCTACGAGGCCATCGTCAAGGGCGAGAACATCCCCGAGCCCGGCATCCCCGAGTCCTTCAAGGTGCTCATCAAGGAGATGCAGTCGCTCTGCCTGAACGTGGAGGTGCTGTCCAGTGACGGTATGTCCATCGAGATGCGTGACACCGACGAGGATGTCTTCCGCGCAGCGGAGGAGCTCGGCATCGACCTGTCCCGGCGTGAGCCGAGCAGCGTCGAAGAGGTCTGACGGGAGTCCGGAGACCTGCGCCACGCAGGTCTCCGGCCCCAGGACCCCCGTATCAGACCCCAAGACTTACAACCCTGAGAGGGATTGACGCATAGTGCTCGACGTCAACTTCTTCGATGAGCTCCGGATCGGTCTGGCCACCGCTGACGACATCCGTCAGTGGAGCCACGGCGAGGTCAAGAAGCCTGAGACCATCAACTACCGCACGCTCAAGCCCGAAAAGGACGGACTCTTCTGCGAGAAGATCTTCGGTCCGACCCGGGACTGGGAGTGCTACTGCGGCAAGTACAAGCGCGTTCGCTTCAAGGGCATCATCTGTGAGCGCTGCGGCGTCGAGGTGACCCGCGCCAAGGTGCGCCGTGAGCGGATGGGCCACATCGAACTGGCCGCGCCCGTCACCCACATCTGGTACTTCAAGGGTGTCCCGTCCCGGCTGGGATACCTGCTCGACCTCGCCCCGAAGGACCTCGAAAAGGTCATCTACTTCGCGGCGTACATGATCACGTTCGTCGACGAAGAGCGCCGTACGCGTGACCTGCCCTCGCTTGAGGCGCACGTCTCCGTGGAGCGTCAGCAGGTCGAGAACCGTCGGGACTCCGACCTCGAAGCCCGCGCCAAGAAGCTTGAGGCCGACCTGGCCGAGCTGGAGGCCGAGGGTGCCAAGGCCGACGTGCGCCGCAAGGTGCGCGAAGGTGCCGAGCGCGAGATGAAGCAGCTGCGCGACCGTGCGCAGCGCGAGATCGACCGCCTGGACGAGGTGTGGACCCGGTTCAAGAACCTCAAGGTCCAGGACCTGGAGGGCGACGAGCTCCTCTACCGCGAGCTGCGTGACCGCTTCGGCACGTACTTCGACGGTTCGATGGGTGCCGCGGCGCTGCAGAAGCGCCTGGAGTCCTTCGACCTCGACGAAGAGGCCGAGCGGCTTCGCGAGATCATCCGTACCGGCAAGGGCCAGAAGAAGACCCGTGCGCTGAAGCGGCTGAAGGTCGTGTCTGCGTTCCTGCAGACCTCCAACAGCCCCAAGGGCATGGTCCTCGACTGCGTCCCGGTCATCCCGCCGGACCTTCGCCCGATGGTGCAGCTGGACGGTGGCCGCTTCGCGACCTCCGACCTGAACGACCTGTACCGCCGTGTGATCAACCGCAACAACCGCCTGAAGCGACTCCTCGACCTCGGTGCCCCCGAGATCATCGTGAACAACGAGAAGCGCATGCTTCAGGAGGCCGTCGACGCGCTCTTCGACAACGGCCGTCGTGGCCGCCCGGTGACGGGCCCCGGCAACCGTCCGCTGAAGTCGCTGTCCGACATGCTCAAGGGCAAGCAGGGTCGCTTCCGTCAGAACCTGCTCGGCAAGCGTGTGGACTACTCCGCGCGTTCCGTGATCGTCGTCGGTCCGCAGCTGAAGCTGCACCAGTGCGGTCTGCCGAAGGCCATGGCGCTGGAGCTCTTCAAGCCGTTCGTGATGAAGCGCCTGGTGGACCTGAACCACGCGCAGAACATCAAGAGCGCCAAGCGGATGGTCGAGCGCGGCCGCACGGTCGTCTACGACGTCCTGGAAGAGGTCATCGCTGAGCACCCGGTTCTGCTGAACCGTGCGCCCACGCTGCACCGCCTCGGCATCCAGGCCTTCGAGCCGCAGCTGGTCGAGGGCAAGGCCATCCAGATCCACCCGCTCGTCTGCACCGCGTTCAACGCGGACTTCGACGGCGACCAGATGGCCGTACACCTGCCGCTCTCCGCGGAGGCGCAGGCCGAGGCCCGCATCCTGATGCTGTCCTCGAACAACATCCTGAAGCCGGCCGACGGTCGTCCCGTCACCATGCCGACCCAGGACATGGTGCTGGGTCTGTTCTTCCTCACCACCGACGGTGAACTCCGCGACGTCAAGGGCGAGGGCCGTGCGTTCGGTTCCACGGCCGAGGCGACGATGGCGTTCGACGGCGGCGAGCTGGCGCTCCAGTCGGCCGTCGACATCCGCTTCCCGGTGGGCACCATCCCGCCGCGTGGCTGGGTGCCGCCGGTCCGCGAGGAGGGCGAGCCCGAGTGGCAGCAGGGTGACACCTTCCGCCTGAAGACGACCCTGGGCCGCGCGCTCTTCAACGAGCTGCTGCCCGAGGACTACCCGTTCGTCGACTACTCGGTGGGCAAGAAGCAGCTCTCCGAGATCGTCAACGACCTGGCCGAGCGCTACCCCAAGGTCATCGTGGCGGCGACGCTCGACAACCTGAAGGCGGCCGGCTTCTTCTGGGCGACCCGTTCCGGTGTCACCGTGGCCATCTCCGACGTCGTCGTTCCCGAGGCGAAGAAGGAGATCGTCAAGGGCTACGAGGCGCAGGACGAGAAGGTCCAGAAGCAGTACGAGCGCGGTCTGATCACCAAGGAAGAGCGCACTCAGGAGCTCATCGCGATCTGGACCAAGGCGACCAACGAGGTTGCCGAGGCGATGAACGCGAACTTCCCGAAGACCAACCCCATCTTCATGATGGTTGACTCGGGTGCCCGAGGAAACATGATGCAGATGCGTCAGATCGCCGGTATGCGTGGTCTGGTGTCGAACGCCAAGAACGAGACGATTCCCCGTCCCATCAAGGCGTCCTTCCGTGAAGGCCTGTCCGTGCTGGAGTACTTCATCTCCACCCACGGTGCCCGTAAGGGTCTGGCCGACACCGCCCTCCGTACCGCCGACTCGGGTTACCTCACCCGTCGTCTGGTCGACGTCTCCCAGGACGTCATCATCCGCGAGGAGGACTGCGGCACCGACCGCGGCCTCAAGCTGCACATCGCGGAGCGCGGCGCGGACGGTGTCCTGCGCAAGGCCGACAACGTCGAGACCAGCGTGTACGCCCGTGCGCTGGCCGAGGACATCACCGTCGACGGCAAGGTGCTGGCCCCGGCCAACACCGACCTCGGCGACGTCCTCATCGACGAGCTGGTCAAGCACGGCATCGAGACGGTCAAGACCCGCTCGGTCCTGACCTGCGAGTCCGCCGTCGGCACCTGCGCCATGTGCTACGGCCGCTCGCTGGCCACCGGCAAGCTGGTCGACATCGGTGAGGCGGTCGGCATCATCGCCGCCCAGTCCATCGGTGAGCCCGGTACCCAGCTGACGATGCGTACCTTCCACACCGGTGGTGTGGCCGGTGACGACATCACCCAGGGTCTGCCCCGTGTCGTCGAGCTCTTCGAGGCTCGTACGCCGAAGGGTGTCGCCCCGATCTCCGAGGCCCAGGGCCGCGTGCGGATCGAGGAGACCGAGAAGACCAAGAAGCTCGTCGTCACCCCGGACGACGGCAGCGACGAGACGGCGTTCCCGATCTCGAAGCGTGCCCGACTCCTGGTCAGCGAGGGCGAGCACGTCGAGGTGGGCCAGAAGCTCACCGTGGGTGCCACCAACCCGCACGACGTGCTGCGCATTCTGGGTCAGCGTGCCGTCCAGGTCCACCTGGTCGGCGAGGTCCAGAAGGTCTACAACTCGCAGGGTGTGTCGATCCACGACAAGCACATCGAGATCATCATCCGGCAGATGCTGCGCCGTGTGACGATCATCGAGTCCGGCGACGCCGAGCTGCTGCCCGGCGAGCTGGTCGAGCGCTCGCGCTTCGAGCAGGAGAACCGTCGTGTGGTCCAGGAGGGCGGTCACCCGGCCTCCGGTCGTCCGCAGCTCATGGGTATCACCAAGGCCTCGCTGGCCACGGAGTCCTGGCTGTCGGCGGCGTCCTTCCAGGAGACGACCAGGGTCCTGACGGACGCGGCGATCAACGCCAAGTCCGACTCCCTGATCGGCCTCAAGGAGAACGTCATCATCGGTAAGCTCATCCCGGCCGGTACGGGCCTGTCCCGCTACCGCAACATCCGGGTCGAGCCGACCGAGGAAGCCAAGGCCGCGATGTACTCGGCCGTCGGCTACGACGACATCGACTACTCGCCGTTCGGCACGGGCTCCGGCCAGGCCGTCCCGCTGGAGGACTACGACTACGGTCCGTACAACCAGTAGTAGTTGGTTCTGAAGGGCGGTCACCCCGGTTCGTACGGGGTGACCGCCCTTCGGCGTGTCAGCGCCTGTGCTCCAGATACTCCTGGAGGTGATGCATGCGGGTGTGGACGTCCGGGTGCGAGTCCAGCAGTCGTAGGATCGCTCCTTCCTCGGCGATCGGGACGCCGGCTGCTGCGGCGGCGGCCCGTGCGGTCTCCTCCCTGTCGTTCTCCTTACGCAGGACGGCCAGGAGCTGGGCCGCGAAGCCGAGCCGCGCTGCGTGCTCGTCGGCGCGCAGTTCCGATCGGCGGGAGACCGCGGCCACCAGGTACGGCGTGGCAAGTGGCAGGAGGATCAAGCCGTAGGTGGCGGTCGCCAGCGCGATCACGACCGCCACTGTCACGACGACCGTCAGGGTCGTGGCACCTGCCGAGAGGTGTTCGACGCGGGAGGCCAGCCTGAGCAGCAGGCGCCAGGCCTGCCGCGCGGGCAGCGCGTACCAGAAGGCGAGCAGAGAGGTCCAGGCATGGCCTCGGGTGTGATGGGCGAGCTCGTGGGCGAGTACGCCGCCGAGCTGGGCCGGGGTGAGGGCACTCATCGAGTGGCTGGTGACACCGACGATGTGGCCGGCCGCTGCCAGGGCGTTGATCTCGTCGCTGTTCTCTATCCACAGCTGATACGCGGTCGCGTCGACGCCGGCACGGCCTGCCACCTCCCGCCAGACGGGCTCAAGCTTTTTGGCCTCCTCCGGGGAGGGGTAGCGCAGCCGGAGCAGCAGACGGGCCAGGAGGCGCTCGCTTGGCCGATGGAAGACCAGGATGCCGCTGAGCACCCAGCAGCCGAACGGCAGCCACCAGGGCAGGCCGCTCAGGACATCGACGAGGTACGACAGCACGAAGACCACGCCCAGGCTGCCCACCAGATGGGGGAGGTGCAGTGCGAGATGGCCGAGGGCGGTGGCATCCACGCCCCGTTGCCGGGCGGCGATGTGGACGCGGCCGCGCCGGAGCGGTAAATCCTCGTCCGGAGCGGGTGGGGAGGAGCCGGAGTCCGCCGGCCGCCACGGTTCCTCGGGTTCCTTGGATTTCCGCTGTTTCTCCGGTTCCTCGGCTTCGTACGGCAGAGACATGGCGTTCCTTCCGGGTGGGGACGGCGTGCGACGGGTGGAGCGGTTCAGGCCACGAGCAGTGCCCCGGGGAGCAGTAGTGCCGCGCCGCCGAAGGCGATCAGGCCGGTGCGGATCCAGAAGTGCTTGCGGACGGTGATGCGGCTGTTCTCGGCTAGGGCGGTGCACAACGCCTGGGCGGGGGCGCGTTCCGTGTCCGCGAGGGCCATGACGAGTCGGTCGGTGCGTACGGCGCGCCGTATGTCGCCGAAGTACGTGAGCGGCAGGCCTGGAACCCAGCGGCTCCGGCGGTAGCGGGGCAGCACCGCGAGCAGCAGGGCGAGCAGCGAGGTGACCAGCAGCGCCGCTCCGGCCCACCACAGGAGGGCGGCCGGAGCCGGAAGCAGGGCGGGGCTCCAGCGGCGGTCGATCAGCACCGCGCTCAGCACGCCCGTCGTGATGCCGAGCATGGCCACCAGGATCGAAGCCTTGGCGTCGGCGCGGGCGATCTCGCTGCGGAGGTCGGCGAGCAGTTGCGGGCCGGCCACCGGCCAACGGTCGTCCGGCCCCGTGGTCATGTGCCGGACTCCGGGCTGTCCTCGCGCGGCAACTCGCCGTAGGACGGCGGAGGTTCGGCTGCCGGGGGAGTCTCCTTCGCGTGCAGGATGGCAGCCATGCGTTCGGCGATGAGCTGATGGGGCCTTTCGAGTTGGTAGTCCTCCAGCCCTTTGCCCTCCAGTACCTGGTCGATCAAGTGCAGCTGGTTCTTGACCAGTTCCGCCTCCTCGGAGCGGAGGTGTTCCAGGACCGCCTGGGTGTCCTCGGGGTGTGCGGTCAGGTGCAGGGCGAGGGCGACCGTTCCTCCCTTGGCCAGTTGGGCGTCGTAGAACTCGATCCTTTCGGCCAGTCGTGCCGTCTCGTAGCGGTCGCGGAGCGTGGCGGCCTGGTGTTCGGGCTCAGCGGCCTCCCGCTCGTGTCGGGCGGTCCGCAGGCGGGCCTGATGCGACCGTTCGGAGGCGTCGCGCCGCAGTCGTACGAAACAGGTGACCTTCAGGCCCGCGGCCGCGGCGACGGGCGAGGCGGCCTCCACCGCGCGGCGCGCGGCCTCCTCGGCGGCGGCGCTCTCCTCGATGGGGTGGCTTCGGCTCGCCGCCCGGAGGACGGGCAGGAGGCGGCGGGTGACCAGGCCGGGTACGTCACGCTCCTGGCTCGCGACGAACAGGTCGGGCTGCACGACGCGCCAGGTGATGTCGGCGGTGGCCTCGAACTCGAAGGCGTCCTCCCGGCTGGGCAGGGGCACGTCCAGCCGGAAGGCGTGGGTGTCCGTGTCCACCTCGTACAGGGCGGCGCAGCCCCGTAGAGAGGTGGGCCGTTCAGGAGGTAGGAACGCTCGGTACGACCCCTTCCGGGTGGCGAGGACCAGCGCGTGATGGATGGTTCCGGTGTAGCGGTGGCTGCGGAGGCGGAAGCGGGACAACTGCCAGACGAAGAGGACGGGATCCGCGTCGTCGTGGCCCGGCACCGGGGGCTCGGGCCGCTGGCGGAACCAGTCGAGCCGTTCGTCCTGCGCGGTGTTCTCGAGTGGCTTCGCGTCCTCGGGACGCTGGGTGTGCTCGGGGTTCTCGGGTTGTGGGCCGGAGTGTTCCATGGTCGACCTCCTCGGTGTCCTTCGGCTCTCCGGGGTGGGAATCAGCGGGCGGGGATCTGTGCGAGCAGCCGCTTCGCCACCGGCGAGGGGGGCTTTGTGGCGTCGCGGACCGCGCGCAGCAGATGGCTGATGCGCTGATGGTTGGTGGGCTGGGCGCCGAGGGCGGGCAGCAGGGAGGCGAGGGCCGCCTCGGACCTCGGGTCGCCGCCGGCCGTGAGTACCCAGCCGCGCAGGATGCGCAGGGCCTCGGACGTGCGCGCGCGATCGGTCAGTGCCGCTTCCCAGAACAGGACCAGATGCCGGGCGGCGGTGTTGTCGACGGCCGCGGTGGCCTCCGCGTACCAGTCGAGGACGATCGGGCGGCCGGTGCGCTCGTCGGACTGCTTGCAGGCCTGAAGGAAGGCGAGTAGTGCGTGCGTTCGTAGCGCGCGGTCCCCGGCGAGGCGCTCGGCGAGAGTGCTCAGCACGCGATCGCGTACCGCGAGGAGCAGGAGTTCGAGTGCGTCGGCGAACTGCTGGGCCTCCTCCTTCGCATACTCCTCGGCCTCGTCCTCGTCGGCCTCCGGATCGTCATGGGGATGCGGCCGGTGTATGGCATCGAGCAGGGCCTCCAGAGCGCGTTCGTAGTGCACCGGGCCCAGCAGGCCGTACGCGCGAATGGCGGTCCAGCGGCGGCCTTCGAGGTCGCCGTAGTCCTCGGTGCACCAGTCGTGCAGGATCTTGAGGACGGTGGGTACCGACAGCAGCTGGGCCATGGTCAGCGCGTTGGCCGCCGTCAGCCAGGAGCCGAAGTGGTCGTCGTCCGCCCACGGTTCGATGAGGAGCGCCATGGCCGAGGAGAGGTCGGCCTGCGCGAGCAGGGCGGTGGCCGAGGCCGCCCGGGTCCGTACCAGCGGACGGCCGTCGTCGGCGAGGTCCTGGATCCACTCGACAAGGGCGGGGCGGGCCGACGGATGGCGGTTCCACACCTGTTCCAGCAGGACCCGGGCTGTGTCCGCCTCCCGGAATTCGGCGAAGTACCTGCCGATGAGAGGACCCCACTCGGTGACCTCCGTGCCGACGTACCCACGGGCCCGGGCCAGACTGAGCCGGTCCTCGCGTGAGCTGCCGAAGACCGGGATGGCGGCCGGCTCGCGGGGGTTGGCCGTGCGCTGGAGCTCCACGTAGAGCCTGTCCGCGCATTCGGCGGTGACCGCGTACGGGGCCTTGTCGAAGACGGCGAGCGAGATGAGGAAGGCCTTCTCGCGCAGATGCCGCCCGTGGTCGGTGAGCCAGCCGGAGACCTGGGCCGCCACGGCCGCCTTCCCATAGGCGGCGAGCGTCTCCTCATCGGTCTCCCCGCGGTGAAGGGCGACGAGCTGGTCCGCGAACTTGGCGATCTCGCCCGGCTGTTGGTGCCGGGCGAGGAACTCCTTCACCGGGGTCAGCCCACACAGTCCGGCCCACACCTCCGCACCGGTACGCGGGGTCACATGGGAGCGCAGCATGTCCTCGGCCCCCGGCGGCTCCCAGCGGACGTACGGTACGTCCTCCAGGGCCGCCGACGGCTCGACCGTTATCACCAGGTGTCCCTTGGTGCGCTCCAGGCGTTCGCGCAGCCCCAGCAGATGGGGCTCGCGCAGGGGATGGCTTCGGCTGGTGGGTAGATTGAGCAGGACGTAGCCGGCTGCTCCGTCCAGTTGCTCGGGCAGGGCCGAGAGGGAGTCGGGCGGATCCAGGATGCGCATGGGCGTGGCCTTCAGACAGCGCAGCAGCATCAGCGCGGCCGAGCGTCGACCGGTGTCCCGACCGCCGGACAGGACGACGATCCGTTCACCGCGCTTCAGCCGGGTCAGCGCCTCGTCGAAGCTCGGACAGCCGTGGAAGACCTGTGCCAGCTCCTCGACGTCGTCCGGGAGCACCTCTCCTGAGAGGTGCTCGGAACGTATGTACGGGAGGCTGAAGTTGTAGTTCACGTCCCCCTTGACCAGGCCACCAGTGGGGCCGTACTGATCGCGGCCGATGTCCGTGGCGGTCCGGGCCAGCGGGGTGACGAACTCCGGGCCGTGCGCGATCAGGGCCCGGCGGGCCGCCCAGGCTTCCTGCCGCTGCTGTTCTTGAGCATCGGCCGTCTCGTCCTGCTTCTTCTGCTCGCCGTCCGCGGGTGTCCCGCCGGCAGGTGCCGAGGTGCCCGCCGACGCCTCGTCCTGGCTCATGTGCGCTCGCCGCCTTCGGGCCGGCCGAACGTGAAGTTGAGGTCGCCTTGGGTCGTGCCGCCGCTGGGGCCGTAGTGGTCGCGTCCGACGTGGACCTCGTTGTGCTGGGCGGGCGGGAGTCCGCCGGGCGCGTCCGGGAGCGTGGAGGCGCCTGTGGAGGAGCCCGGTGCGCGGGGAGCGCCGTGCACCCACGCCACAGTCGGACCTTCCTTCGTCTCCACCGTGATCCGGTGGAAGTCCTCCGGGCGCACGCCCAGCGGGCCGTTGCGTACGACCCCGTCGTAGACGCCGTCGGACGTGCACAGGACGCAGTCCTCGCCGCGGTCCGTCAGCGCGTCGCGCAGCGGATCCGAGTTCAGCAGCCGCACCGCGTGGTTGAGATCCCGGCCGACCCAGCCGCCGAGCTCGTCGACGGCGACGTAGCCGGCGGAGAGCACGATGCGCAGCCGCATCCGTGTGCTGTCGGCGATCAGACGGTTCTTGCTGTGCAGGAGTGCGGGGGTCTCCGTCAGGAGGGTCTTCGTGAGTGTCGGCACGGAGACCCGGGTGTCGATGAGTTCCATCACGGAGTCGCCGCGGTCCGCGCGCAGCCGGGACGTCTCGTCGACGTCGGCCGCGAGGAGTGTGGCGTCGACCACGTCGTAGAGGACTCGGCGCAGGTATGCCTGCTCCACGTTGTCGCGTTTGCCGAACTGTTCGATGTCGAAGAGAAGGATCGTTCGGTACACGGGGTCGGTCATGGTCGCCTCTCGCGAGTCGGACGGTTGCCCAGCACGATGGCGGGTCCGGGACGCGCGGCAGAGGACCGATGACACGGAGGAACTGTGACCGTGTGCACAGACAGCCACCCGACGTTGTGCGGTCGTACGGTCAGGTGGGGTGCCCACCGACGATACGGCGCAGCACGTCGGGACGGAGGACGACGATGCGACGGCGCTCGGTGGTGACGACCTTGCGGGTGCGTAACTCCCTGAGCAGCCGGGCCACGGCCTCACGGGACGAGCCGACCGAGCCGGCGAACTCCTGCTGGCTGAGCCCGATGGTGAGCTCTATGCCCTCGTCGGTGCGGTGGCCGTGGGTACGGACGAGTTCGAGCAGCAGGACGGCCAGCCGTTCACGCACGGTGAGAGCCGCCCATTCGAGTCTGCGGCGATCGGTCGACCGCTGCCGGTCGGTGGCGAGGCCGAGCAGATGCAGCGCCACCCGGGGGTGGTCGGCGAGGAAGGCGGTGAAACGACTCTGCTCGATGATCACGGCCTCGATCGGCTCCAGAGCGGTGACGGTCGCCGAGCGCTGGCGTCTGCTGAGGGCCGCGCCCTCGCCGACGATGTCACCCGGCCCGCGCAGGGCGAGGAGGGCCTCGTAGCCGTTGGCGGCGATCGCTGTGACCTTGGTCCAGCCGTGCAGGATCAGCAGGACGTGGGCGGACGGTTCGTCCTGGCGCAGGATGACGTTCCTCGCCCGATAGCGCAGCGGCCGGCCGATGGCCAGCAGGCCGATCCGGTCCTCTTTCTCCAGTCGGGCGAGGAACGGCACCCGATCGTCGAAACCGTCGTCGTCCCACGCGTGCGTCTGGCCCCCGACCATCCCGCTGCCCCCGTGTTCACCTGCGCCGATGTCATTGGCTTCGCAACCAGTCAACGTACTTGAAGGAGGCGGGCGAGAAACGGGCGACAACTGGCCGTCGTGGCCGAATGGCCGTCCTTCGGTGTTGTGGGGGAACCGGTGCCGTTTTCGGTGCGTTGGAGCATGATGGAGGCATTCGGTCTCCGGCGCCGGGGGAGGTGTTCCGTGTCGTACCCGACACCGTGGCAGGGGCAGGGATCGCAGCAGCCGTGGCAGGGACAGAGCAGTCCGTCGATGCTGGCCGCCACCGCCGACCGCGAGCGGGCCGTCGACGTGCTCCGGGCGGGCTTCGCCGAGGGGCGGCTGCGGGAGGGTGAGTTGGAGAAGCGGGCCGCGCGGGTCTACGACGCCCGTACGGTGGGTGAGTTGATGGCGCTGGTCGCCGATCTGCCCCAGGGTCCGCAGTCGACGGTCGTCCAGGGGCCGCCGGCGGGCTACCGGCCGGTGCCGCCGACGTTCCTGCCGGCGCCGCTGCCGCCGACCAACGGCAAGGCGGTCGGTTCGCTGGTCTGCGGTCTGCTGATCGTGCCGACGCTGGGCCTCACCGGAATCCCCGCGGTGATCCTCGGCCACACCGCCCGCGCGGAGATACGGCAGACCGACGAGGGCGGTGACGGGTTCGCGCTGACCGGACTGGTCTTCGGGTGGCTGGCGATCACGGGCTGGACTCTGCTTCTGCTGTTGCTGATCACGGCCGCCGCGTCGTCCACCTGAGGACTCCGAGCCGTAGATTCGAAGATCGCGGAGGGTGTGCGGCTTCGGCATGTTCCGTGCCGAGCGGTGGGTGCCACCCATTTGTTTTGACCGCAGCGAATGAGGTAGGTACGCTCATACCTTGTGCCTGGGGTGTGCCCTGGCTCTCGTGCGTGCCTTGAACCGCACTAGGGGAGCCGACACTGGCCACCGCAATCTGCGCCCCTTTTGCTCACCGGCGAAAGTCTGCGGGATTCGACACACCCGACCGCGTGGGTCGGCGACGTTCCAGGTTAGCTTCACCATCGGCACACAGAAACCGGAGAAGTAGTGCCTACGATCCAGCAGCTGGTCCGGAAGGGCCGGCAGGACAAGGTCGAGAAGAACAAGACGCCCGCACTTGAGGGTTCGCCCCAGCGTCGCGGCGTCTGCACGCGTGTGTTCACGACCACCCCGAAGAAGCCGAACTCGGCCCTGCGTAAGGTCGCGCGTGTGCGTCTGACCAGCGGGATCGAGGTCACCGCTTACATTCCGGGTGAGGGACACAACCTGCAGGAGCACTCCATCGTGCTCGTGCGTGGCGGTCGTGTGAAGGACCTGCCCGGTGTTCGCTACAAGATCATCCGCGGTTCGCTTGACACCCAGGGTGTCAAGAACCGCAAGCAGGCCCGCAGCCGCTACGGCGCCAAGAAGGAGAAGTAGAAAATGCCTCGTAAGGGCCCCGCCCCGAAGCGCCCGGTCATCATCGACCCGGTCTACGGTTCTCCTCTTGTCACCTCCCTGATCAACAAGGTGCTGCTGAACGGCAAGCGCTCCACCGCCGAGCGCATCGTGTACGGCGCCATGGAGGGCCTGCGCGAGAAGACCAGCAACGACCCGGTCATCACGCTGAAGCGCGCGCTGGAGAACATCAAGCCCACGCTTGAGGTCAAGTCCCGCCGCGTCGGCGGTGCGACGTACCAGGTTCCGATCGAGGTCAAGCCCGGTCGCGCCAACACGCTCGCGCTGCGCTGGCTGGTCGGTTACTCCCGCGCCCGTCGCGAGAAGACCATGACCGAGCGTCTGCTCAACGAGCTTCTGGACGCTTCGAACGGCCTCGGTGCGGCCGTCAAGAAGCGCGAGGACACCCACAAGATGGCCGAGTCCAACAAGGCCTTCGCGCACTACCGCTGGTAGTCGCTACCCACGACGAGACCGAGAGAAGACCGAAGCCTTATGGCTACCACTTCACTTGACCTGGCCAGGGTCCGCAACATCGGGATCATGGCTCACATCGACGCGGGCAAGACGACCACCACTGAGCGGATCCTCTTCTACACCGGCGTCAGCTACAAGATCGGTGAAGTCCACGACGGCGCCGCCACCATGGACTGGATGGAGCAGGAGCAGGAGCGTGGCATCACGATCACCTCTGCTGCCACCACCTGTCACTGGCCGCTTGAGGACGACGACTACACCATCAACATCATCGACACCCCCGGGCACGTCGACTTCACCGTCGAGGTGGAGCGTTCGCTCCGCGTCCTCGACGGCGCCGTCACGGTGTTCGACGGTGTCGCCGGTGTCGAGCCGCAGTCCGAGACGGTGTGGCGTCAGGCCGACCGTTACGGCGTGCCCCGCATCTGCTTCGTCAACAAGCTCGACCGGACCGGCGCGGAGTTCCACCGCTGCGTCGACATGATCAAGGACCGCCTCGGTGCGGTACCGCTGATCATGCAGCTTCCGATCGGTGCCGAGATGGACTTCAAGGGCGTTGTGGACCTGGTCCGCATGAAGGCGCTCGTGTGGTCCGCCGAGGCCGCCAAGGGCGAGATGTACGACGTCGTCGACATCCCGGCCACGCACGCCGAGGCCGCCGAGGAGTACCGCGGCAAGCTCGTCGAGGCCGTCGCGGAGAACGACGACGAGATCATGGAGCTGTTCCTGGAGGGCCAGGAGCCCACCGAGGAGCAGCTGTACGCCGCGATCCGTCGCGTCACCATCGCGTCCGGCAAGTCCAACGGCATCACGGTCACCCCGGTGTTCTGTGGCACCGCGTTCAAGAACAAGGGCGTCCAGCCCCTGCTCGACGCGGTCGTGCGCTACCTGCCGACCCCCCTGGACGTCGAGGCCATCGAAGGCCACGACGTCAAGGACCCCGAGGTCGTCGTCAAGCGCAAGCCGTCCGTGGACGAGCCGCTGTCCGCGCTCGCGTTCAAGATCATGAGCGACCCGCACCTGGGCAAGCTCACCTTCGTCCGGGTCTACTCGGGCCGCCTGGAGACTGGCACCGCGGTGCTGAACTCCGTCAAGGGCAAGAAGGAGCGCATCGGCAAGATCTACCGCATGCACGCGAACAAGCGTGAGGAGATCGAGGCGGTGGGCGCCGGCGACATCGTCGCCGTCATGGGCCTGAAGCAGACCACCACCGGTGAGACGCTGTGCGACGACAAGAACCCGGTCATCCTGGAGTCCATGGACTTCCCGGCGCCGGTCATCCAGGTCGCCATCGAGCCCAAGTCCAAGGGTGACCAGGAGAAGCTGGGTATTGCCATCCAGCGTCTCGCGGAGGAGGACCCCTCCTTCCACGTTCACTCGGACGAGGAGACGGGCCAGACCATCCTCGGCGGTATGGGCGAGCTGCACCTTGAGGTGCTGGTCGACCGTATGAAGCGCGAGTTCAAGGTCGAGGCCAACGTCGGCAAGCCGCAGGTCGCGTACCGTGAGACGATCCGTAAGGCCGTCGAGCGCGTGGACTACACCCACAAGAAGCAGACCGGTGGTACCGGTCAGTTCGCCAAGGTGCAGATCGCGATCGAGCCGATCACCGAGTCGGACGGCCCGGCGTACGAGTTCGTGAACAAGGTCACCGGTGGCCGTATCCCGCGGGAGTACATCCCGTCGGTGGACGCCGGTGCGCAGGAGGCCATGCAGTTCGGCATCCTGGCCGGCTACGAGATGACGGGCGTCCGCGTCACGCTTCTCGACGGTGCCTACCACGAGGTCGACTCCTCCGAGCTCGCCTTCAAGATCGCCGGATCGCAGGCCTTCAAGGAGGCCGCGCGCAAGGCGTCCCCCGTGCTCCTTGAGCCGATGATGGCCGTCGAGGTCACCACGCCCGAGGACTACATGGGTGAGGTCATCGGCGACATCAACTCCCGCCGTGGCCAGATCCAGGCCATGGAGGAGCGTGCCGGTGCCCGCGTCGTGAAGGGCCTCGTGCCCCTCTCGGAGATGTTCGGCTACGTCGGCGACCTCCGCAGCAAGACCTCGGGTCGCGCAAGCTACTCGATGCAGTTCGACTCCTACGCCGAGGTTCCCCGGAACGTCGCCGAGGAGATCATCGCGAAGGCCAAGGGCGAGTAACACACACCGTTTGCACGCTTTAGGCTTGACACCGACCGCCGGGGTCCGAAGACCGGCAGCGGGACGAGAGATCGTCCCCGGAAACCGGGATCAGAACCCCGGCGGGCGGCATCCCAGCAAAGATCACCTGGCGCCGATGAGTAAGGCGTACCAGAACCACTCCACAGGAGGACCCAGTGGCGAAGGCGAAGTTCGAGCGGACTAAGCCGCACGTCAACATCGGCACCATCGGTCACATCGACCACGGTAAGACGACCCTCACGGCCGCCATTACCAAGGTGCTGCACGACGCGTACCCGGACCTGAACGAGGCCTCGGCCTTCGACCAGATCGACAAGGCTCCTGAGGAGCGCCAGCGCGGTATCACGATCTCGATCGCGCACGTCGAGTACCAGACCGAGACGCGTCACTACGCCCACGTCGACTGCCCCGGTCACGCGGACTACATCAAGAACATGATCACGGGTGCCGCGCAGATGGACGGCGCGATCCTCGTGGTCGCCGCCACCGACGGCCCGATGCCGCAGACCAAGGAGCACGTGCTCCTGGCCCGCCAGGTCGGCGTTCCGTACATCGTCGTCGCCCTGAACAAGGCCGACATGGTGGACGACGAGGAGATCCTGGAGCTCGTCGAGCTCGAGGTCCGTGAGCTCCTCTCCGAGTACGAGTTCCCGGGCGACGACCTGCCGGTCGTCAAGGTCTCGGCGCTCAAGGCTCTTGAGGGCGACAAGGAGTGGGGCCAGACGGTCCTCGACCTGATGGCCGCCGTCGACGAGTCGATCCCGACCCCCGAGCGTGACGTCGACAAGCCGTTCCTCATGCCCGTCGAGGACGTCTTCACGATCACCGGTCGCGGTACGGTCGTCACCGGCCGTATCGAGCGTGGTGTCCTGAAGGTCAACGAGACCGTTGACATCATCGGCATCAAGCAGGAGAAGACCACCACCACGGTCACCGGCATCGAGATGTTCCGCAAGCTGCTCGACGAGGGCCAGGCGGGCGAGAACGTCGGCCTGCTCCTCCGTGGCATCAAGCGCGAGGACGTCGAGCGCGGCCAGGTCATCATCAAGCCCGGCTCGGTCACCCCGCACACGGAGTTCGAGGCCCAGGCGTACATCCTGTCCAAGGACGAGGGTGGCCGTCACACGCCGTTCTTCAACAACTACCGTCCCCAGTTCTACTTCCGCACCACGGACGTGACCGGCGTCGTGACCCTCCCCGAGGGCACCGAGATGGTCATGCCGGGCGACAACACTGAGATGACGGTCACGCTCATCCAGCCCGTCGCCATGGAAGAGGGCCTGAAGTTCGCCATCCGTGAGGGTGGCCGCACGGTGGGCGCCGGCCAGGTCATCAAGATCAACAAGTAGTTCTGATCTGATCTGGTAGCAGTTTCCAGAGGGGCCCGTACGACTTCGGTCGTACGGGCCCCTTTGCTGTTCCCTGGCTGCTGTTACGAAACTATTCGGCGCGTACGACCCGTTGTCCCCTCCTTCACCTCGTCCCACCATTTGTCATGCCGCTGAGCAAATTCGCTTCGGAGGGATGAGTCATGGGCGAGCGCGTGAGCCGAAGAGCCGTTCTGGGTACGGGACTTGCTGCGGTCCCGGTGCTGTCGTCGGGGGTCCCGCGGTCTGCGGACGCGGGTGCTGGTGGGTACATCTCCTTCTCGCGTACGCCGAGGGCCTTCCCTCTCGTCGGTGCCCCGGTCGTGGTGGACCCTGACGATCACCCCGGAGTCGTACGGGTGGCAGGGGACCTGAGGGGCGACATCGAACGCGTCACCGGCGTACGCCCCGGGAGCGCGCTCGCGCGTGCACGTGCGCGTGAGGTGGTGCTCGTCGGCACGATCGGGCGCAGCGCGCTGATCGACGGCTTGGTGGCCGCCGGGAGACTGGACGTGTCCGGGGTGCGGGGCCGGTGGGAGACCTCGCTGCAGACGGTGGTCGAGCGCCCGATGCCGGGCGTGGACCGGGCGTTCGTCGTCGCGGGGAGCGACCCGCGCGGCGCGATCTTCGGTGCGTACGACGTGTCGTACGGCATCGGGGTCTCGCCCTGGCACTGGTGGGACGACGTACCGCCGACGCATTGTGACGAGGTGTGGGTGCTGCCGGGGCGGTACTCGCAGGGGACGCCGGTGGTGAAGTACCGCGGCTTCTTCATCAACGACGAGAATCCGGCGCTGGGGACATGGGCGCCGGCGTTCTTCGGGCCGGGCAAGGCGGCCGGGTATCCGGGCGGCTTCAACGCGGACTTCTACGGCAAGGTCTTCGAGGTGCTGCTGCGGCTGAAGGGGAACTACCTCTGGCCGGCGGTGTGGGGGCGGGCCTTCGCGGAGGACGACCCGGAGAACCACCGGCGGGCCGCGGAGTACGGAATTGTCATGGGCACGTCGCATGAGGCGCCGATGATGCGGGGCATCGAGGAGTGGAACCGGCATGCCGTGGCCGCCGTCCGGGACTCTTCGGGCGTGATGGTGACGCCGGGGCATGATCCGTACGGCGGGACGGGGGAGTGGTCGTACCGGCTCAACTCCCCGGCGATACGCGCCTATTGGCGGGCAGGCGTGCAGCGCATGGTCGACCAGGGCTTCGAGGGCGTCGTCACGCTCGGCATGCGCGGCAACGGCGACACGAGCCTCCCGGACGGCGACGGTATCGAGCTGATGCAGGAGATCATCGCGGCCCAGCGGCAGATCATCGAGGAGGTGACGGGCCGGCCGGCGGCGGAGACCCCGCAGGTGTGGACGCTGTACAAGGAGGTGCAGCGGTACTGGGACCGGGGGTTGAGGGCGCCGGACGACGTGACGGTCGTACTGACGGATGACAACTGGGGGAACGTCCGTAAGCATCCGGATGTAGGGGACGGCGAGCGGGCCGGCGGCTACGGGCTGTACTACCACTTCGACTACGTGGGCGCCGGGCGTAACTACAAGTGGGTGGACACGGCGAACCTGCGGAACGTGTGGGAGCAGCTGCACGCGGCGTACGCGTACGGGAACCGCGGGCTGTGGGTCGCGAACGTGGGCGACCTGAAGGGGAACGAGCTGCCGACCGAGTTCTTCCTCAACTACGCCTGGAACCCGGAGGATTGGGATCTGGCACGGATCGGTGAGTGGGAACTGCGGTACGCGCGGCAGAACTTCGGGGCGGCGGAGGCCCGGTCCATTTCTGAAGTCCTGGCGGAGTACGGGCAGTTGCAGGCCCGCCGCAAACCGGAGTTGCTGAACCGGCGGATCACTCTCGTCGACGGACAGGTGGTCTACGACGATCAGCAGACGCCGTTCGCTTTCGGGCACCGGGAGTTGGAGCGGGTCACGGAGGAGTGGCGGGAGCTGGGGCGGCGGGCCGAGCGGATCGGACGGCGGTTGCCGGCCGGGGTGCGGGACGCGTGGTTCGAACTCGTCGGCTACGAGGTGCAGGCCACCGCCAATCTGTACGGGTTGCGGTCGGCCGAGTTCACGAACCTGCTCTACGCGGCACAGGGCCGGGCCGCGACGAACGACCTCGCGGATGCCGCGGAGGCGGGCCTGGCTGCGGACTTCGCATTGGCCGACCACTTCAACTCGGCGGTGGCGGGCGGGAAATGGCGTGGCTTCCAGACGCAACCGCACATCGACTACGGGGATGTGGAGCGGTACGGGCCCAACGCCGGGTGGCAGCAGCCGGAGAGGGACAACGTGGCGTTGCCGGATGTGTTGTTTCCGGCGGTGCGGCGGATCGGGGTGCCGGGGGCGGCGGGGCTCGGGGTCGCGGTGGACGGTGCTGAGGAGTCGGAGTCGGGGGCGTGGTGGCCGGGAGGTGCGTCGGGGAGTGCGGTGGGGGTAGCGGGGGCGGCGGCCGTACTTCCCGCGTTCAGTCCGTATCAGACGCGGCCGCAGCAGTTCGTCGAGGTGTTCAACCGGGGTCGTACCGCCTTCGATTACCGCATCGAGGTGTCGGTGCCGTGGCTGGTGGTGGACCGGCCGCGGGGGCGGGTCGAGCGGCAGGTGCGGGTGGAGGTGGGGGTGGACTGGGCGAAGGTGCCGGTCGGGCGGGTCGAGGGGGAGTTGACGGTGACCGGGGCGGGGGGATCGGTGACGGTCGGGTGTGTTGCCGAGAAGCCGTCGGGGCGGGGGCTGCGGGGGTTCGTGGAGGCGGGCGGTTACGTGGCGATCGACGGGGAGCACTACGACCGGGCGGTCGGCGGGTGGCGTCGTATCGACGGCATCGGGCGTACGGGGCGGAACGGGGCGGGGATGACGCCGTGGCCGGTGACGCTGCCCAGGCAGACGCCGGGTGGGGTGGATTCGCCGCGGCTGGAGTACGAGGTGAGTCTGGTGTCGGCGCCTTCCGGGGCATCCGGGGGTGAGGTGACGGTGTGGGCGTACCTGTCCCCTCGTAACCCTGCGTTGCCGACGGGCGGTCTGCGCTACGGCGTCTCGCTCGACGACGGGCCGATCGAGACCGTCGACATCAACGCCGGTGCGGATGACGGGCTGTTGAACGCGGTGTGGGCCCGGAACACCTCCGACAACGTCAACGCGACGGCGACGAAACACTCCGTGACGAAGGCAGGGGTTCACCGGTTGAAGTTCTGGATGGTGGACCCGACGGTGGTGCTGCAGCGGCTCGTGATCGACACGGGGGGTCTGCCGGTGCTGTACCTGGGGCCGTTGGAGAGTCGGCGGGTGTAGCGAAGGGGTCTCAGTGGGCGGGCCGAGTGTGCTGGGTGTGTCGGATGTATCTGGTGTGCCGAGCGAGTTGGGTGTTTCGGCACCTAGGAAGCTGGCGTCCTCGCCGGGTGAGAAACGGGCGGCGGCGAAGGCGATCGAGGAGCGCATCGAGCCCGACACACGTACGGCCGGGCGCTGGGC
Organism: Streptomyces sp. NPDC050508; assembly: GCF_040655155.1. Lineage (NCBI taxonomy): Bacteria > Bacillati > Actinomycetota > Actinomycetes > Kitasatosporales > Streptomycetaceae > Streptomyces > Streptomyces sp. NPDC050508. The sequence continues at coordinate 24,940 of NZ_JBFAJJ010000014.1, read as the reverse complement.
GGACGAGGAGAACGCCGCCGCTGTACGGGAGTTCGCCGCGCGGGACGGGGACGGCTGGGTCACGTCGGCCGCGCTGAAGAAGGCGCACGGTACGTGGGCGGACCAGGTGAAGAACCTGATGGACCGGCTCGGCGCGGAGAAGGACGCGCTGCGGAGTGGGAACGCGGTGCTGACGAGTACGGACCTGGCGGTGGGGTCGACGTTGCGGGAGCAGTCCTCGCTGGACACGTTCTGAGCCCAACGGGCGGTCGGGGCAGCGGAGTTATCGGGTCAGCGGAGTTATCGGGTCAGCGGAGCTATTGGGGCAACTGGGCGCATGCCGACGTATCACGAGATCATGACCACCGACCTCGCCGCGCTGACCACTGCGGCCGAGCGCTGGGACGGCATGGCGGGCGAGTTCGAGAAGCAGGAGACGGCGTACCGGCGGGACGTACACGGCATCTCCCTGGGCACGACGTGGACCGGGCTCAGCGCCGACGCGGCGAACGCCCGATTCGACGTCACGCTCAAGGAGTTCCGGTACGCGCAGACGGAGGCCAAGGGCATCGCGTCGCTGTTGCGGGACGCGCACGCCCGGTTCGTGGAACTGCGGGGCCTGGTGGAGGCGGCGCGGTGGGACGCGATCGGGGCGGGCATGAAGGTTTCGGAGCAGGGGGTGGTGAGTCCGGCCGCGGACCAGCCGGACACCCCCGGCGATCCCCAGGCCGTGCGGTCGTGGCAGGACCGCATCACCAAGGCGGTACGTGATGTGACGGACGCGGACACGGGAGTCCGGATCGCCTTGGCGGGGGTCGTGATCGACTCGGAACTGCTGGCCGGCGGCCGGGGCTTCAACGGCAGGGCGATGGGCGACATCGAACGGTACGAGGCCGAGGAGACGGAGGAGTACCTGGAGAAACTGAGCAAGGGCGGCGATCTGACGGACGCTCAACTCGCCGAACTGGAACGGTCCTTCCGCGACAACAGCGGGGACGGGGCGTTCTCGCGGACCCTGCTGGACGACCTGGGCCCCACCGGCACGATCAAGCTCACGAACGAACTGAACGACCGCATCCACGTCCAGGGCGGCGCCGGGGCGGGCACCTACTCGACGATCGAGACGGGCCTGGCGAACACACTCGCTACGGCGACCAGGGACACGAAGTCGCCGTGGTACCGGCGCTGGCGAGCCGACATGCGCCACGCGGGCGTCGAGCGCTACGCCACCGACGCCCAGGGCCTTCACCTCGACAAGGCCGTCGGCTATCAGTCACTGGTCACGCTGATGCAGAAGGGCCACGGATACGCGCCCGGCATGGTCGAGAACCTCACGGACGACATGATCGCGGCGGAGAAGAGGGACCCGGGTATCTGGCAGGTGAAGCGTCGGTACAGCGGGGCGAGCGGGGGATGGTTCGCCAACGACCCCGTCGACGGAATGCTCGGCATCATGAGCCGGGACCCGGCCGAGTCCGCGCGCTATCTCCATTCCGAGGCCCACATGAAGTACCTCCTGAAGGACCGCGACTGGAACGTCACCCTCAACGAGGAGGGCGTTTCGAAGGGCGGCCGCTATGTGTCCGGGTTGGACGGGGACGATCGGGCGGGGTTCGCGGCGGCGTTGCAGGCAGGGGCCACGGGGATCGATCCTGCGGATCGGCACGGGCACCATGTGGGGGACCGGGCGCTGAACGACGCGGTGTTCAAGTCGGCGTTGAAGTATGTGTCGGAAAGCGGCGACGATTTCCCACCGTCCTTGCGGAAGCCGATGGCCAACGTGCTTATCAATCACGGCGATGCGGTGCATGCGGCCATGAGCGAGGTGGATATCGCCAAGTCGCCCTTGGACCAGCATCAACTGTTCGAGGTCGTGAAACAGGTGTCCAAGGACGAGGGCGCGTACGGCACGTTGAACGGCGGCATGAACCAGTCCATGGTCTCAGCCATCCACAACGACCACGCAAACTCCCCCGATTCCCTGACCCGCGCCGGCCGCACCGTCGGTTTCCTTGAGGAGGCCCGGGTGCAGGCTGCGGGCGACCCAAAGGTCGCAGAATTCGAAACCAAGCCGCTCTTCGACAAGGCGATCAGTTTCATCCCGGTGGGGAGCGATGATGTGCAGATGGGGTTCGATTACGTGACGGACAAGTGGTTGGAGGATGAGCAGAAGCGACTGGATGACAAACAGGCGGACGACAACGTCAGGTCCTACTCCAAGAGGAACGGTCAATTGATGGCCCTTGCGGATGAGTGGAAGAAGACCCATCCGATGGGTGGCGGCCCGTACTTCAACCCCGAAGACCAGATCAGCAGATCCTCTCGTGACGGGATTGCGCATGCCACGGGAATGTCCGGAGAAAAAGCCACGTGAACGCTCGCCGGATCCTGGTCGTGTTGTTGCTGTCCATCCTTGCGTTTTCCTGCACTAGTTCCACAGGGCATGAGATTCCGAAGGCGATTTGTGGAACCCCTGTCGATCCAGCCCTCACCCGTCCGCTCGTAAATGCCGCGGATGATTTCCACGAGTTCACCCGAGTCGAACGCTCCAAAGCGATTACAGCACCCTGTGCGCTTTTGGAGGGGCGTGACCCTGTCCTCGAATTTCGCTTCTCATGGGACGACACCAAAACGGATCTCATGTACCTGGCGTTGGACACCGGAACCATTTCGCGTGTCACGGAACCGCGCAGTATCGACTTTGCCTACAAAACGATCGTCGGTACTGATGGCGCGATCTCGACCACTCCCTGTAAGACGGACGGCGGCGACTACTTCACCCTCACCGTCCAAGTCCCCCAAATCGGCCTGATGGACCACACCCACCGCAAGGACATCGAGAAGTTCATGCGCGCCTACTTCCCCGCGACCATCAAGACCTTGGGGTGCAGGTGATGTAGCGCAGCGGGTACCCGAATGAGTACGAACGCTCATGTGCAGCCCCGCGCCCTCCGGTTGGCTGGGCGTATGTCGAGCACACAGGGCACTTCGGTACGCAGTACATGGGTAGGACCGCTGATCGCAACGGTCGTCACTCTTCCCGCCGCCCTCCTCGCGTACGTCATCGGCGGCCTCACACCCATGGCCTGCGACGCCTGCAACGGCGCGGAGGCAGAGCACTTCACCCGGCGTTTCGACACCGCCTTCACACTCCTTCAGGTAGGGCTTCTGGCCTCCTTGGCGCTGCTGCTCGTCAGCTGGGGCCTGCCGCAGACCGAGCAGAACGTCGCCCGGCGTCGCGTGTTCTCCGTCCTCGCGCCCAGCATCGTCGTGTTCTCGGCGCTCCTCTTCGCCGGGATGGTCCCCTCGCCCAGCTGATGGCGGCCGATTCTGATCGCTTGGCGCTACGGGTTGGGTACGGGGGAGGACGTTGTGCTGCCGAGCGACAGCGGATCGGGGACGGAAGCAGGGCTGTCCATCCCGGTAGGGTGCACGCCGTGATGAACCGCGGGAACGGGGCAAACCCTGACGAAGGAGTCCACCTCGGCGACGGCACAGATGCGCTGGCCGCGGTCGACGACCGAGTTCGGAGCCTGTTCACCGGGCTCACCTGCATCTTCGTGACGCTGCTCGCCGTAGGCCTGCTGGCGGTCCTCCGCCGGGCCGCGACAGGCCAGGGCCAGGGAGAGGCGCCCGGCGGTCTTCAGGTGATCGCGGCGGTCATGGGGCTCGCGGTGGTTGCGGTCGCGGTGTGGTTGGTCGTCCGGGCCCGGCGCGCCCAGAGGTGGCTGCCGCTGCTGATCGCATGCGGGGGCTGTGTCGGCTGGATGGCCGTCATGGCCCTCGTGGGGCGGATCTAGCCAGGGGGTTTCCTGTCCCTCTCAGGAATCTGGGCTGCCAGACCCCGCATACCGCGGCAAGCCCTCCGTCGAGATGGTCCACTCGGCGATGGTGACGTCCTCCCCGTAGACGAAGTCCTTGCGGGTGGCGTAGCGGGGGCCTTCGGGGGTGGTGTGGATGTCGGTGAGGACGGCTCTGGTGCCGGTGCGAGGGTCGAAGACGGCGTAGGTGGGGATCCCGATCAGGGGATAGTCGCGCATCTTGCCGACCCAGTCGTTGTCCGGGTTGGAGCGGGAGACGACTTCGATGGCGGCGATCAAAGTGCGAGGGTCGAACGAACCCGGCACGTCCATGTCCGCCCACGCGATCACCATCACATCGCCTTCGACGTCCACATCCGGCGCACCCGTGTGAGCGACCAACTCCTCCGGCATGACCTTCTCCAGGCGCTTGCGAAGGCGCAGCGTGGTCAGCTCGTGCGGACCGATGCCCGCCGCCATGTCGTGGACGATCCCTTCTTTGGTGATCTCGAACCTGCCGGGAAGGGTGTCGTCCATGGACTGTAGAAAGTCCCTCATGGCTCGGTACTGGACCGTCCCCTTCATGCTAGGCGGCCTCCGGGAGCTCGGTTCGGCAGTCATGGCAGCGTCCTGGGGTGGGCGAGCGGAAGGCTCGGTCGCAGGCGTCGCAGTTCTGGAGCGGGTGGCGGACCGGCGGTGGTGGTGCCGGGGCCCGGAACGGTGGTGGGGGCGGTAGTTGGGCTGTCAGGCGGTGGGCCAGGAGGGCTGCGGGCCGTCGTAGTCCTTCGGGTGGCAGGTCTGTGGTCAGTGCGTGGCGTACGGCGGTGGGGCTGACGTCTCGCTCCAGCCAGGCCGCGACTCCTGGGGCGAGGTGGGCCGTGTCGCAGGCCGACAGGAGCAGGTCGGGGCTGTGGCGGCGGAGGTCTGCGAGCAGGTCGGTGGCGGTCTGGAGGAGGGCGGGGGAGGGGTGGGACGGGCGCGGCACGGGTGGGAGCGCCTTGCGGGGTGCTTTGGCCGTTTTGGGCCGCGCGTGGGGTTCCGTGTGATCTCTACGGCTGCCGCCGGGCTGGTTGCAGGAGATCGTGCGGGTGATGATGCGGCCGTCGGGGATGCGGTGGCGTTCGCGACGCAGGTAGCCGTGGGTCTCCAACTCCCGTAGCGCGGCGGCGATTCGGGTCGTGCCCTCCGGGAAACGGGCCGCAAGCGTCTTGATGTCGACGCGGGCGCCTGCGGGGAGGGACTGGATGTGGACGCCGAGGCCGATCGCGAGGGCCGACAGCTCCGGGTGCTGGGCGAGGTGGTTGCCGATCACCGTGAAGCGGGTGGTGTGGCGGGCGTTGTCGTGAGTCAGCCCGCCGGGCCTGCCGTGCGCGTCGCGCCGCTGGTTCGGGTGTTTGTCGGCGGTGTGCCGGGACTGGGCGCGCGGGGGCGCGCTAATGTCGTGCCTATCCATCGGGAAGCTCGATTCTTCCTTGGTGGTCAGGCCCTCGCCATGGGATTGCCGTCCCGGCGAGGGCCGTCGTATGTCTGCGGTCTGCGGTTGTGTTGCGCTGAGCGTAGATCACGCAACCTGCCCGGAATCCAGCCCAGTTGACGATGTTCACCCAGATGGGCGAACGGCGGGCCTGGCTGCCGGGAGGGTGGGGTGGGGCTTGGTGGGGGTTCTTTCACCGTCGTGGTTCTTGGAAAAGAGCGCCCCTCGCACCGGAGCACGAGGATCCGTGCTCCGGTTCCGGTACGAGGTCCAGTTCCGCCCAGATCGTCTTGCGTGGGTGCGGTCCCCGGGCGACGCCCCAGCGGTCGGTGAGCGCCTCGACGAGGAGGAGTCCCCGGCCGGATTCGGCTTCCGCAGCCGGGTGTTGGGGGCGGGGCAGGCGGTCGCCGCAGGTGTCGGTGACCTCGATGCGCAGGGTGCTGCCGACGACGTAGAGCGTGAGTCTGAAGTCCCGGCCTGGTACGCGGCCGTGCGTGGCCGCGTTGGCCGCCAGCTCGGCCACGACGTGCTCCGCCGGGTCCAACGGGAGTTCCCAGTCGCGGAGTTGTCGTACTGCCAGCAGGCGGGCCTGGTGGGCTCCGCGGGGTGTGGGTGGCAGGAGTGCGCTGAAGTTGCGGGCGGGGCTGGGGAGTTGGGCCTCGGGCTCGGTGGTTTCTTGGTTCATGTCACTCAGCGTGGCCGACCGTGTTTGCCTTGACGTGCGATGACGCCTGTACGTATCCGCCCTGTCCCGTCGTTGTCTCGCGTTGTCTCGGCTGTCTCGACGACGTACGGGTACGGGTGCGCGTTGAAGGTGGGTGGCCATGAATGACGAAAGCGTGAGCAACGAGAACGAGGGTGTGGACGAGGCCGGCTGGGACCTCGAACCCGGCGACGAGAGCGCGCCGTTGGTGGAGGCCGTGGGGCGACTCGTCAGGTTCTGCCGGGAGCAGGCCGGGATGCGGGTGGCCGACTTCGCCCAAGTCATGGGGTACGGCGAGGACATGATCCGCAAGATCGAGCGCGGAGTGCGGATCCCTCGGGTGGAGTTCCTGGACCGGGCCGACGACGTCCTGAACGCGGGTGGGCATCTCCGGGCGTTCCAGGAGGACGTGGAGAAGGCCCGGTACCCGAAGAAGGTGCGTGAGCTGAAGGAGTTGGAGGACCGGGCGGTTGAGGTCCTGCTGTACAGCAACCACAACATCCAGGGGTTGCTTCAGACGCCGGAGTACGCACGGGCACTCTTCGAGATGGCGCAGCCCGCGTACTCGCCGGACGAGGTGGAGCGGGGGATCGCCGCACGTATGGCACGGAAGTCGATCTTCGAGCGGGAGCCTGCCCCGACGCTCAGTTTCATCCAGGAGCAGGTGACCCTTGAGCGTCCCCTCGGTGGGAAGATGGTGCTGTGCAGGCAGCTCGAACATCTGCTGGAGGTGTCGCAGTTGCGGAACGTCACTCTTCAGGTCATGCCAACCGACTTGGAGGAACATGCCGGAGTGCATCACGGCCCGGTCCAGGTGCTGAAGTTCGCGGACGGCACGGCGATCGGGCGTTGCCCTGGTGCGTTCAACGGGCGCCCGGTCTCTGACCTCAGGGAGCTCCGTACCCTTGAACTGCGGTATGGCATGATCCGGGCGCAGGCTCTCCCGCCGAGGGAGTCACGGGTCTTCATCGAGCGAGCGCTGGGAGCACTATGAGCACCCCCGAACTCCACTGGTTCAAGAGCAGCTACAGCGACAGCAGCGATATCAACGACTGCGTCGAGATAGCCACCACCCCCCACACCATCCACATCCGGGACTCCAAGAACACCCAGGGCCCCCGCCTCACCCTCGCCCCCACCACCTGGACCGACTTCGTGGCGTACGCCGCCGAGTAGCACCAAGTCGGCCGGTCCAGGCAGGCAGTCAGTCGAAGGGCCGTCCCTTACGGGCTCACCACCTTGCCGCCGAACGTCACGGCGAGTTGGCCGCCCGAGGTGAAGGACCAGCCCAGGCTCCCGGAGTACGACGCGCACCGCGCCCCGTTCGCCCCCGTCCAGAACTGGTTCGAACTGTCCGCGTCGCCCACCGTCTTGTCGTTAGAGCCGCTGACCGCGAACCGGCACGACGTGTTCGTACGGAACACCGAAGTCCCCGTGTCGAACGAGAAGTTGCGCTCCGCGTTGTCGATGCCGACGTTGTTCGAGATCGTCATCGTGCCCGGGTTGCTGTTGTAGGTGAACCCGTGATGGCCGTTGCCGTAGGCGATGTCGTGCCGGACTACGTGGTTGACGGCGATGTCGTCGCCGCCGAGCTTGTAGCCGTTGCGGTCGCCGTTCGCGTTCTGGGTGCCGTCGGTGAGGGTGCCGTTGCCGTAGGAGAGGGAGTACTCGATGGTCACCGGGCCGATGGCGCCGGTGTCGGTCTTGGTGTACAGGTCCCAGCCGTCGTCGATGTTGTTGTGGGAGACGTCGTAGCGGAAGACGTTCCCGGTGCCGGTGGTGAGCTTCGCCGCGAAGCCGTCGGCGTTCTCGCCGCCGGAGTCCTCGTTGTCGTGCGACTCCGAGCTCACGATCAGGTTGTTCGAGGGCCAGGACGAACTCGGCGTGCTGGAGGAGATGCGGCCCAGTTGCAGACCCGTGTCGCGGTTGTACGACGTCACCGTGCGCTCGATGACGTTGTTGCTGCCTCCGACGTAGATTCCGTTGTCCCCCGCATGCGACACCGTGAGGCCGTAGACATGCCAGTAGTTTGCGTTCAGCTGGAGCCCTCGGTTCGATGAACTCTCGCTCTGCGAAGCGAAGTTGAGGACCGGGGTCTCGCCGGAGTAGGCGGTCAGGGTGGTCCGCGCGCTCGACGTGCCGTCGCTGCCCGCGGGGACGGTGACGGTCGACGAGTAGGTGTACGTCCCGCCGCGCAGATAGATCGTGCCGCCGGACGCGATGCGGCTGATCGCCGTGGCGAGGGTGGTGGGGGCGGAGAGGGTGCCGGCCGCGCTCGCGGTGCCGGTCGGTGACACGTACTGGGTGGCGCTCGCGGCCTGCGCCGGGGTGCCGGAGAGTGCTACGAGGGTGCCGGCCACCAGGCCGACACATGCCATGACTGGTCTCACTTGCATCGTTCTGCCTCCAGGGTCGTCCCATGACCGGGGAATCCAGGGTTCCGTGCAGGTGCCCATGCGGGAGAAAGCGCTTTCCCGTCTTCTCGTGAGGGACCGTAAGCGCTTGCTGTGGACGCGTCAATGGACGTGTGCTTGATTCTTATTCACAGGGGTGAACACCGAGGGGGGCTGGGCGAGACGCGCGCTGGGGGCATGTGTTTGACCTGCGTCACTCCAGGGGTAATCTCTACGCCCCGATTGGCCAGCCCCCTGCCCCATATGGCAGACTGTCGGAGTTGCTCGGTCGAGTGTTGATGCTGCGCGCCTCCCGTCGGGAGGACCGGAAGCGAGTCCCACAGTACTCGTCGCCCCAACTGCCTTACGGCAGCGCTGAGGCGGACGTACGGGAATCTTTCGGGAAGTGTCAGTGCAGCGCCGGCCAGGCACCCGGTGGGCTTCTTCGCCCTCGGCTTGCGGTTCCGGAAGGGCCGTGCTTTCCCAGCAGGGAAGTTCCGTATATGGGACTTCTGTGTCGGTGAGAGCGCGACACACCCGACCGCGTGGGTCGGAGGAATCGAAGACAGTAGAAGGGCTTACCGGGGTGCAGAGCGTTACTAGAGACAGGACTACTGAGTAGCCATGGCGGGACAGAAGATCCGCATCCGGCTCAAGGCCTACGACCACGAGGTCATCGACAGCTCGGCGAAGAAGATCGTCGAGACGGTGACGCGAACTGGTGCGTCGGTCGCGGGCCCGGTGCCGCTGCCCACTGAGAAGAACGTGTACTGCGTCATCAAGTCGCCGCACAAGTACAAGGACTCTCGCGAGCACTTCGAGATGCGCACGCACAAGCGCCTGATCGACATCCTCGACCCCACCCCCAAGACCGTTGACTCTCTGATGCGACTCGACCTCCCGGCCGGTGTCGACATCGAGATCAAGCTCTAGGGGTCGGTGAGCTGAAGATGGCAAAGCAGATCAAGGGCATCCTGGGCGAGAAGCTCGGCATGACGCAGGTGTGGGACGAGAACAACCGTGTTGTTCCGGTCACCGTCGTCAAGGCCGGCCCCAACGTCGTGACCCAGGTCCGTACGAACGACAGTGACGGCTACGAGTCGGTCCAGATCGCCTTCGGCGAGATCGACCCGCGCAAGGTGAACAAGCCCCTCAAGGGCCACTTCGCCAAGGCCGACGTCACGCCCCGCCGCCACCTCGTCGAGATCCGTACCGCTGACGCCAGCGAGTACACCCTCGGCCAGGAGATCACCGCCGCGACCTTCGAGGCCGGCGTCAAGGTGGACGTGACCGGCAAGAGCAAGGGCAAGGGCTTCGCCGGTGTCATGAAGCGCCACAACTTCCGTGGCCTCGGCGCCGGTCACGGTGTCCAGCGCAAGCACCGCTCTCCCGGCTCCATCGGTGGCTGTGCCACCCCGGGCCGTGTGTTCAAGGGCGTCCGCATGGCGGGCCGCATGGGCAACGAGCGGGTCACCACCCAGAACCTGACCGTTCACGCTGTTGACGCGGAGAAGGGACTGCTCCTCATCAAGGGAGCCATCCCGGGTCCGAACGGCGGCCTCGTCCTGGTCCGTACCGCGGCCAAGGGGGCCTGAGGACTATGAGCACCATTGACATTCAGTCGCCCTCCGGCGACACCGCCGGGACCATTGAGCTCCCGGCCGAGATCTTCGACGTAGAGAAGATCAGCATCCCGCTGCTTCACCAGGTCGTCGTCGCGCAGCTGGCCGCCGCCCGTCAGGGCACGCACAAGGTCAAGCGTCGTGGCGAGGTCCGTGGTGGTGGCCGCAAGCCGTACCGCCAGAAGGGCACCGGCCGCGCCCGTCAGGGTTCGACCCGCGCCCCGCAGTTCGCCGGCGGTGGCGTCGTGCACGGCCCGACGCCGCGCGACTACTCGCAGCGGACCCCGAAGAAGATGAAGGCCGCGGCCCTGCGCCACGCCCTCACCGACCGGGCCCGCAACGCTCGCATCCACGTCATCACCGGCGTGATCGAGGGCGAGACCCCCTCCACCAAGGCCGCCAAGAGCTTCCTCGGCAAGGTCAGCGAGCGCAAGAACGTGCTCCTGGTCATCGAGCGCTCCGACGAGGCCGCGCTGCTTTCCGCGCGCAACCTGCCCCAGGTCCACATCCTGGAGCCGGGCCAGCTGAACACGTACGACGTTCTCGTCTCGGACGACGTGGTCTTCACCCAGGCCGCTTTCGAGTCCTTCGTGTCTGGCCCCCAGGCCGCTGACACCGAAGGGAGCGAAGCCTGATGGCTACGCGTCACCCGAGCATCGCCTCCAAGGCCGCCAAGGCCAAGAAGGTCGCGCGCATCGCCAAGGCGAAGCGTCACGAGACCGAGGGCAAGAACACCGTCGAGACGCCGATCAGCAAGTCGTTCACGGACCCCCGTGACGTGCTGCTGAAGCCGGTCGTCTCGGAGAAGAGCTACGCGCTCCTCGACGAGGGCAAGTACACCTTCATCGTGGCCCCGGGCGCCAACAAGACCCAGATCAAGCAGGCCGTCCAGGCGGTCTTCTCGGTCAAGGTCACCGGGGTCAACACGATCAACCGCCAGGGCAAGCGCAAGCGCACCAAGACCGGTTTCGGTCAGCGCGCGGGCTCCAAGCGCGCGATCGTGACCCTCGCTGAGGGCGACCGTATCGACATCTTCGGCGGTCCGGCCGCGTAAGCGGGTCGGATCGTCCGATATCGGACGAGGACTGAGAAATGGGAATCCGCAAGTACAAGCCGACTACGCCGGGCCGCCGTGGCTCCAGCGTCGCCGACTTCGTCGAGGTCACGCGGTCCACGCCGGAGAAGTCGCTGGTTCGCCCCCTGCACAGCAAGGGCGGCCGTAACAATTCCGGTCGTGTGACCGTTCGCCACCAGGGTGGCGGACACAAGCGCGCCTACCGCGTCATCGACTTCCGTCGCCATGACAAGGACGGCGTGCCGGCGAAGGTCGCGCACATCGAGTACGACCCCAACCGCACCGCGCGCATCGCGCTGCTGCACTACGCGGACGGCGAGAAGCGCTACATCCTCGCCCCGCGCAACCTGCAGCAGGGCGACCGCGTGGAGAACGGTCCCGGGGCCGACATCAAGCCGGGCAACAACCTGGCGCTCCGCAACATCCCGGTCGGTACCACGATCCACGCGATCGAGCTCCGTCCCGGTGGCGGCGCCAAGTTCGCCCGCTCCGCCGGTGCCTCCGTGCAGCTGCTGGCGAAGGAGGGCACCATGGCCCACCTTCGTATGCCCTCCGGTGAGATCCGCCTGGTCGACCAGCGCTGCCGCGCCACGGTCGGCGAGGTCGGCAACGCCGAGCAGAGCAACATCAACTGGGGCAAGGCCGGCCGCAAGCGCTGGCTGGGCGTTCGTCCGTCCGTTCGCGGTGTGGCGATGAACCCGGTCGACCACCCGCACGGTGGTGGTGAGGGCAAGACCTCCGGTGGTCGCCACCCGGTCAGCCCGTGGGGTCAGAAGGAGGGTCGTACTCGTTCGCCGAAGAAGGCTTCGAACAAGTACATCGTCCGCCGCCGCAAGACGAACAAGAAGCGCTAGGAGCGGGTTTAGATGCCGCGCAGTCTCAAGAAGGGGCCCTTCGTCGACGGCCACCTCATCAAGAAGGTGGACGTACAGAACGAGGCCGGCTCCAAGAACGTCATCAAGACCTGGTCCCGCCGCTCGATGATCGTCCCGGCCATGCTCGGCCACACGATCGCGGTGCACAATGGCAAGATCCACATCCCGGTGTTTGTCACCGAGTCGATGGTCGGCCACAAGCTCGGCGAGTTCTCGCCGACGCGCACCTTCCGGGGTCACGTCAAGGACGACCGGAAGTCGAAGCGCCGCTAGCGCGGGGTGACTGACCATGACAAACACTGAAGGGACAACCATGGAAGCCAGGGCCCAGGCGCGGTACATCCGCGTCACGCCCATGAAGGCCCGCCGCGTGGTGGACCTCATCCGTGGCATGGACGCCACGGAGGCTCAGGCGGTCCTGCGTTTCGCCCCGCAGGCCGCGAGCGTGCCGGTCGGCAAGGTGCTTGACAGCGCCATTGCCAACGCCGCGCACAACTACGACCACACCGACGCCGGCAGCCTCGTCATCTCCGAGGCCTACGTCGACGAGGGCCCGACCCTGAAGCGGTTCCGTCCGCGTGCCCAGGGCCGCGCCTACCGGATCCGCAAGCGGACCAGCCACATCACCGTGGTCGTCAGCAGCAAGGAAGGAACCCGGTAATGGGCCAGAAGGTTAACCCGCACGGGTTCCGGCTCGGCATCACCACGGACTTCAAGTCCCGGTGGTACGCCGACAAGCTGTACAAGGACTACGTCAAGGAAGACGTCGCCATCCGTCGGATGATGACGTCCGGCATGGAGCGCGCCGGCATCTCGAAGGTGGAGATCGAGCGCACCCGTGACCGCGTGCGTGTGGACATCCACACCGCTCGTCCGGGCATCGTCATCGGCCGCCGCGGCGCCGAGGCCGACCGCATCCGCGGCGACCTGGAGAAGCTGACCGGCAAGCAGGTCCAGCTCAACATCCTTGAGGTCAAGAACCCGGAGACGGACGCTCAGCTGGTGGCCCAGGCCGTCGCCGAGCAGCTGTCCTCCCGCGTCTCCTTCCGCCGCGCCATGCGTAAGAGCATGCAGTCGGCGATGAAGGCCGGCGCCAAGGGCATCAAGATCCAGTGCGGTGGCCGCCTCGGCGGCGCCGAGATGTCCCGCTCGGAGTTCTACCGCGAGGGCCGCGTGCCCCTGCACACGCTCCGCGCGAACGTCGACTACGGCTTCTTCGAGGCCAAGACGACCTTCGGCCGTATCGGTGTGAAGGTCTGGATCTACAAGGGCGACGTCAAGAACATCGCCGAGGTCCGCGCCGAGAACGCCGCTGCCCGTGCGGGTAACCGCCCGGCTCGCGGTGGCGGCCCGGGCGGCGACCGCCCGGCCCGTGGCGGTGGCCGCGGTGGCGAGCGTGGCGGCCGCGGCCGCAAGCCGCAGCAGCAGTCCGCGCCGGCTGCCGAGGCCCCCAAGGCCGAGGCTCCCGCCGCCGCTGCCGCTCCGGCTGAGAGCACCGGAACGGAGGCCTGACCGACATGCTGATCCCCCGTAGGGTCAAGCACCGCAAGCAGCACCACCCCAAGCGTCGTGGTCAGGCCAAGGGCGGTACGCAGGTTTCGTTCGGCGAGTACGGCATTCAGGCCCTCACGCCGGCGTACGTGACGAACCGCCAGATCGAGGCCGCCCGTATCGCGATGACCCGCCACATCAAGCGTGGCGGCAAGGTCTGGATCAACATCTACCCGGACCGCCCGCTCACGAAGAAGCCTGCCGAGACCCGCATGGGTTCCGGTAAGGGTTCTCCCGAGTGGTGGATCGCGAACGTGCACCCGGGCCGGGTCATGTTCGAGCTGTCCTACCCCAACGAGAAGATCGCCCGTGAGGCCCTCACTCGCGCAGCCCACAAGCTGCCGATGAAGTGCCGGATCGTCAAGCGCGAGGCAGGTGAAGCGTGATGTCGGCCGGTACCAAGGCGTCCGAGCTGCGCGAACTGGGTGACGAGGAGCTTCTCAACAAGCTCCGCGAAGCCAAGGAAGAGCTGTTCAACCTCCGCTTCCAGGCGGCGACCGGTCAGCTCGAAAACCACGGTCGGCTCAAGGCCGTCCGGAAGGACATCGCGCGGATCTACACCCTGATGCGTGAGCGCGAGCTGGGCATCGAGACGGTGGAGAGCGCCTGATGAGTGAGAACAACGTGACCGAGACCGCTGAAGCTCGCGGCTTCCGCAAGACCCGTGAGGGTCTCGTCGTCAGCGACAAGATGGACAAGACCGTCGTCGTCGCTGTCGAGGACCGCGTGAAGCACGCGCTGTACGGCAAGGTCATCCGCCGTACGAACAAGCTCAAGGCCCACGACGAGCAGAACGCTGCCGGCGTCGGCGACCGTGTCCTCCTCATGGAGACGCGTCCGCTGTCTGCGACGAAGCGCTGGCGCATCGTCGAGATCCTCGAAAAGGCCAAGTAATTCCTGCGGCCCTAAAAAAATGTAGGGGCCCCGCAGGACAGTTCCGCCAGGCTCCAAGGGCCGTTCACTGAACGGCCCTTGGGGAACCGGCAGACGATCAGGAGATAGACGTGATCCAGCAGGAGTCGCGACTGCGCGTCGCCGACAACACTGGTGCGAAGGAAATCCTTTGCATCCGTGTGCTCGGTGGCTCCGGTCGCCGCTACGCGGGCATCGGTGACGTCATCGTCGCCACCGTCAAGGACGCGATCCCCGGTGGCAACGTGAAGAAGGGTGACGTCGTCAAGGCCGTCATCGTTCGCACCGTGAAGGAGCGCCGCCGTCCGGACGGCTCGTACATCCGCTTCGACGAGAACGCCGCCGTCATTCTGAAGAACGACGGCGACCCTCGCGGCACCCGCATCTTCGGCCCGGTCGGGCGCGAGCTGCGCGAGAAGAAGTTCATGAAGATCATCTCGCTGGCTCCGGAGGTGCTGTAAGCATGAAGATCAAGAAGGGTGACACGGTTCAGGTCATCACCGGCAAGGACAAGGGCAAGCAGGGCAAGGTCATTGCGGCCTACCCCCGCGAGGACCGCGTCCTGGTCGAGGGTGTCAACCGGGTCAAGAAGCACACCAAGGCCGGCCCCACCGCCAAGGGTTCGCAGGCCGGCGGCATCGTCACGACCGAGGCGCCCGTCCACGTCTCCAACGTCCAGCTGGTCGTTGAGAAGGACGGCAACAAGGTTGTCACGCGTGTCGGTTACCGCTTCGACGACGAGGGCAACAAGGTTCGCGTTGCCAAGCGGACGGGTGAGGACATCTGATGGCTACCACCACCACTCCGCGTCTCAAGACGAAGTACCGCGAGGAGATCGCGGGCAAGCTGCGTGAGGAGTTCTCCTACGAGAACGTCATGCAGATCCCCGGCCTCGTCAAGATCGTGGTGAACATGGGTGTCGGCGACGCCGCCCGTGACTCCAAGCTCATGGACGGTGCCGTCCGTGACCTGACCACGATCACCGGTCAGAAGCCGGCCATCACCAAGGCCCGCAAGTCCATCGCGCAGTTCAAGCTGCGCGAGGGTCAGCCGATCGGTGCCCACGTCACGCTCCGTGGCGACCGCATGTGGGAGTTCCTGGACCGCACCCTGTCGCTCGCGCTTCCGCGCATCCGCGACTTCCGTGGTCTGTCTCCCAAGCAGTTCGACGGTCGTGGCAACTACACCTTCGGTCTCACCGAGCAGGTCATGTTCCACGAGATCGACCAGGACAAGATCGACCGCGTCCGGGGTATGGACATCACCGTGGTGACCACGGCGACCAACGACGCCGAAGGCCGTGCCCTTCTCCGTCACCTCGGCTTCCCCTTCAAGGAGGCGTAAGCGAGATGGCGAAGAAGGCTCTGATTGCCAAGGCTGCTCGTAAGCCCAAGTTCGGTGTGCGTGGCTACACCCGCTGCCAGCGCTGCGGCCGCCCGCACTCCGTGTACCGCAAGTTCGGCCTCTGCCGCGTGTGCCTTCGTGAGATGGCTCACCGTGGCGAGCTGCCGGGCGTGACCAAGAGCTCCTGGTAGTCCGGTACTTCCGGACTCCCGAAGCTCTCGGTAAGCAGAGGGCACGGTCAGGTGCCCACCCCTCCATGGCTTAGGCTAGGGGGGTTGGGCGCCTGATTGCCGCCCATACGACTTACTACGCCGTAGGTCCACCGCACCGCACCCGCCTCGTCTCGGATCGAGGAGAGGGATGGGCACCTGGAAACCCCGGCGAGAGAGGCCGAAGGCCAATTCATGACCATGACTGATCCGATCGCAGACATGCTTACGCGTCTGCGGAACGCGAACTCGGCATACCACGACTCCGTGACGATGCCGGCATCGAAGATCAAGTCGCACATCGCGGAGATCCTCCAGCAGGAGGGCTTCATCACGGGCTGGAAGGTCGAGGACGCCGAGGTCGGCAAGAACCTCGTCCTTGAGCTGAAGTTCGGCCCGAACCGTGAGCGCTCCATCGCGGGCATCAAGCGGATCTCCAAGCCCGGTCTCCGGGTGTACGCGAAGTCCACCTCCCTGCCCAAGGTGCTCGGTGGCCTCGGCGTGGCGATCATCTCCACGTCGCACGGTCTCCTCACCGACAAGCAGGCCGGCAAGAAGGGCGTAGGCGGAGAAGTCCTCGCCTACGTCTGGTAGCGGAAAGGAATCGGAAGAAGCTATGTCGCGTATTGGCAAGCTCCCCATCACGGTTCCCGCCGGCGTGGACGTCACCATCGACGGCCGTACGGTCTCGGTCAAGGGCCCCAAGGGCTCGCTGACCCACACCGTCGCAGCGCCGATCGACATCGCCAAGGGTGAGGACGGCGTGCTCAGCGTCACCCGCCCCAACGACGAGCGTCAGAACAAGGCCCTGCACGGCCTGTCCCGCACGCTGGTGGCGAACATGATCACCGGCGTGACCGAGGGTTACGTGAAGAAGCTCGAAATCAGTGGTGTCGGTTACCGCGTGGCGGCCAAGGGCTCGAACCTTGAGTTCGCGCTCGGCTACAGCCACTCGATCACGGTCGAGGCGCCCGAGGGCATCTCGTTCAAGGTCGAGAACCCGACGCACTTCTCGGTCGAGGGCATCGACAAGCAGAAGGTCGGCGAGGTTGCGGCCAACATCCGCAAGCTGCGCAAGCCCGACCCGTACAAGGCCAAGGGCGTCAAGTACGAGGGCGAAGTCATCCGGCGCAAGGTCGGAAAGGCGGGTAAGTAAGCCATGGCATACGGTACGAAGATCGCTAAGGGCGACGCTTACAAGCGTGCTGCCATCAAGCGTCGTCACATCCGCATCCGGAAGCACATTTCCGGTACGGCTGAGCGTCCGCGCCTGGTCGTGACCCGCTCCAACCGCCACATCGTGGCCCAGGTCATCGACGACATCAAGGGTCACACCCTGGCGTCGGCGTCGACCCTGGACACCTCGATCCGCGGCGGCGAGAGCGACAAGTCCGCGCAGGCCAAGTCGGTCGGCGCCCTGGTCGCCGAGCGCGCCAAGGCCGCCGGTGTCGAGGCTGTCGTATTCGACCGTGGCGGCAATCAGTACGCGGGGCGCATCGCCGCCCTGGCGGACGCCGCCCGCGAAGCCGGACTGAAGTTCTAGTCGCTTCCGTAGCTAGCGGAAAGAGAGAGGTAATCCAATGGCTGGACCCCAGCGCCGTGGAAGCGGTGCCGGTGGCGGCGAGCGGCGGGACCGGAAGGGCCGTGACGGCGGCGCTGCTGCCGCCGAGAAGACCGCGTACGTTGAGCGCGTAGTCGCGATCAACCGCGTCGCCAAGGTTGTCAAGGGTGGTCGTCGCTTCAGCTTCACCGCGCTGGTCGTGGTGGGCGACGGTGACGGCACCGTGGGTGTCGGTTACGGCAAGGCCAAGGAGGTGCCGGCCGCGATCGCCAAGGGTGTTGAAGAGGCCAAGAAGCACTTCTTCAAGGTCCCCCGTATCCAGGGCACCATCCCGCACCCGATCACGGGCGAGAAGGCCGCGGGCGTCGTCCTGCTCAAGCCTGCTTCCCCCGGTACCGGCGTTATCGCCGGTGGCCCGGTGCGAGCCGTCCTGGAGTGCGCCGGCGTGCACGACATCCTGTCGAAGTCGCTCGGCTCGTCCAACGCGATCAACATCGTGCACGCGACCGTGGCGGCCCTCAAGGGCCTGCAGCGTCCCGAGGAGATCGCGGCCCGCCGCGGTCTGCCCCTTGAGGACGTCGCCCCCGCGGCTCTCCTTCGTGCACGTGCCGGGGCGGGTGCGTAATGGCTCGCCTCAAGGTCACGCAGACGAAGTCGTACATCGGCAGCAAGCAGAACCACCGTGACACACTGCGGTCCCTTGGTCTCAAGGGGATCAACACCGTGGTCGTCAAGGAGGACCGCCCCGAGTTCCGCGGAATGGTGCACACCGTCCGCCACCTCGTGACGGTTGAGGAGGTCGACTGATCATGGCGGAGAACAACCCGCTCAAGATCCACAACCTCCGTCCCGCCCCGGGCGCCAAGACCGCCAAGACCCGTGTGGGTCGTGGTGAGGCGTCGAAGGGTAAGACGGCCGGTCGTGGAACCAAGGGTACGAAGGCCCGTTACCAGGTGCCGGAGCGCTTCGAGGGTGGCCAGATGCCCCTCCACATGCGTCTTCCGAAGCTCAAGGGCTTCCGCAACCCGTTCAAGACCGAGTACCAGGTCGTGAACCTCGACAAGCTGGCGTCCCTGTACCCGGAGGGTGGCGAGGTCACCGTAGAGGGTCTCGTCGCCAACGGTGCGGTGCGCAAGAACAGCCTCGTCAAGGTCCTCGGCCAGGGCGAGATCTCCGTGGCGCTGCAGGTGACGGTGGACGCCGTCTCCGGCTCCGCCAAGGAGAAGATCACGGCTGCCGGCGGTACCGTCACCGAGCTCATCTGAGCCCGGGCGGTCCCACCGCACACGTACAAGGGCCGGGCGGTTCCCCTCAGGGGGAGCCGCCCGGCCCTTGCCGTTGTGCTAGGCCCTACTTGTTACTGATCAGGCGCGGCCGGTGGCCGACTTGCAGTACTTGAGAGCCCCGTGCGTGCCCTTCTGGAGACAAACGGTGATGGTCACCTTCGTCTCCTCCGGGACGTTCACATCGTCCCGGAGCTTGCACACGCCGTCGTTCTCACCCTTGTCGGTCACCGAGTACTTGTGGTTGGTGCCCCACTTGAGCGTGGTGACGGTCCAGTAGCCGTCCTTGCGGTGGTCGCACGCGTTCCACCGCTCCTTCGAGCTGCTGCGGCTGGCGTCACCCGCGAAATTGCCCATGCCGCCCTTGTGGCCCTCGGTGGTGTAGACCGAGGCGTTCTGCGCCGCGGCGAAGGCGGGCGTGCCGGTGGCCGCGACCGCGAGCGTCGCGCTCGCGGCGACGGCGGCCAGACAGAGTGCCTTGCGTGACAGATTGCGCATGCTGAAATCTCCCCGTGTTCCCCGTTGTATCCGCCCGGAATCGGTTCCCGTGACGGAGTTCGACCGAATGGATCTTGAGGAAGTTATCGGCCTACGAAGCGGACCGTCAACGTGATTTGACTCGCCGCGGGTGACGGTTTGAGCCGTTGCGGGGCAGCATGGGACCGGCCGTCTCACAGGGAACTTCACCTGGCTGCACGCGCACTGTTAGAGTCCGTAGGTCCACCTGTACGCGCGCGCGGAATGCCGTTCGGTGTCGGGGTGGTAGAAAACATCGTTCGGCCCCGCTGGGCCCTGTTCATACGACTAGTCCCTGCCGCGCGCGTCGCGGGGGTCGCAGGAGGAACCGTGCTCACCGCGTTCGCCCGGGCGTTCAGGACGCCCGACCTGCGCAAGAAACTGCTCTTCACGCTCGGCATCATCGTGGTCTACCGCGTAGGTACCCACGTTCCGATCCCGGGCGTCAACTACTCAGCAGTACAGGAGTGTGTGTCCGAAGCCTCGGGCAACCAGGGCCTCTTCGGCCTGGTCAACATGTTCAGCGGTGGCGCGCTGCTGCAGATCACCATCTTCGCGCTGGGCATCATGCCCTACATCACCGCGAGCATCATTCTGCAGCTCCTCACCGTGGTGATCCCGCGACTGGAAGCCCTCAAGAAGGAGGGCCAGGCCGGTACGGCGAAGATCACGCAGTACACGCGTTACCTGACGGTCGCGCTCGCCATCCTCCAGGGCACCGGTCTGGTCGCCACCGCCCGCAGCGGTGCGCTGTTCAGCGGCTGCCAGGTCGCCAGCTCGATCGTCCCGGACCGCGCCATCTTCACGACCATCACGATGGTCGTCACGATGACCGCCGGTACGGGCGTCGTGATGTGGCTCGGTGAGCTCATCACCGACCGCGGCATCGGCAACGGCATGTCGATCCTGATGTTCATCTCGATCGCGGCCACCTTCCCGTCCGCGCTGTGGGCCATCAAGAAGCAGGGCACGCTGGCCGGTGGCTGGATCGAGTTCGGCACCGTCATCCTCGTCGGCCTGGTGATGGTCGGCCTGGTGGTCTTCGTCGAACAGGCGCAGCGCCGTATCCCGGTCCAGTACGCGAAGCGGATGATCGGCCGCCGTTCCTACGGCGGTACGTCGACCTACATCCCGCTGAAGGTCAATCAGGCCGGTGTGATTCCGGTCATCTTCGCGTCGTCGCTGCTCTACATCCCGGCTCTGGTCGCGCAGTTCTCCAGTGGCGACTCCGGCTGGAAGACCTGGGTGACGCAGAACCTGACCAAGGGTGACCACCCGATTTACCTGGTCAGCTACTTCCTGCTGATCGTTTTCTTCGCGTTCTTCTACGTGGCGATCTCGTTCAACCCCGAGGAAGTCGCCGACAACATGAAGAAGTATGGTGGCTTCATCCCGGGCATCCGGGCTGGCAGGCCGACCGCTGAGTACCTGAGCTACGTACTCAACCGGATCACCTGGCCGGGTTCGCTGTATCTGGGTCTGATCGCTCTCGTACCGACGATGGCGTTGGTCGGTTTCAACGCAAGCGGCAACTTCCCGTTCGGCGGGACCAGCATCCTGATCATCGTGGGTGTCGGTCTTGAGACGGTGAAGCAGATCGAGAGCCAGCTCCAGCAGCGCAATTACGAAGGGTTCCTCCGCTGATGCGAATCGTCCTCGTCGGGCCGCCGGGTGCCGGTAAGGGAACGCAGGCTGTGCGGCTTGCCAAGACGCTGCACATCCCGCACATCTCCACGGGCGACCTCTTCCGTGCCAACATCAGTCAGGCCACGGAACTCGGCAAACTGGCGAAGTCCTACATGGACGCGGGCAACCTGGTCCCGGACGAGGTCACCATCGCGATGGCCAAGGACCGCATGGAGCAGCCGGACGCTGTCAACGGCTTCCTCCTGGACGGTTTTCCGCGCAACGTGTCGCAGGCCGAGGCGCTGGACGAGCTGCTGAAGACCGAGGGCATCAAGCTGGACGCGGTCCTGGACCTGGAGGTCTCCGAGGACGAGGTGGTCAAGCGCATCGCCGGCCGCCGCATCTGCCGGAAGGACTCCAGCCACGTCTTCCACGTGACGTACAGCCCGCCCAAGCAGGACGGTGTCTGCGACGTCTGCGGCGGCGAGCTGTACCAGCGCGACGACGACTCCGAGGACACGGTCCGCACCCGCCTGGAGGTCTACCACACGCAGACCGAGCCGATCATCGACTACTACAAGCTCCAGGGCCTGGTGGTCACGATCTCTTCGCTCGGTCCCGTTGAGGAGATCACGCAGCGGGCGCTGGACGCGCTGAAGCGCGAGGACGAGGGCGACAAGTAGTCATCGAGCAGATCCGGCCGCGGTGCCCGCAGGGGCGCCGCGGTCGTACTGTTGTGTACAGCCATTTTGTGTACGGCCATTCTGTTGTGACGCGGAAGACGGAGAGCGCAGGCCCCCATGGTGCAGATCAAGACCCCTGAGCAGATCGCCAAGATGCGCGAGGCGGGGCTGGTCGTCGCCGCGATCCACGCGGCCACGCGTGAGGCGGCAGTCCCCGGAGCCAGCACGAAGGACCTGGACGAGGTCGCCCGCAAGGTCCTCGCGGACCACAACGCGAAGCCCAACTTCCTCGGCTACGGCGGCTTCCCGGCGACGATCTGCACCTCGGTGAACGAGGTCGTGGTCCACGGCATCCCCTCCGAGGAGGTGGTGCTGAAGGACGGCGACATCATCTCCATCGACTGCGGTGCGATCATCGACGGCTGGCACGGCGACGCGGCGTACACGGCGTTCGTGGGGTCGGGCCACGCCCCGGAGCTCCTTGAGCTGTCGCGGGTGACCGAGGGGTCGATGTGGGCCGGCATCGCCGCGATGAAGCTGGGCAACCGGCTCGTCGACATCTCCCGCGCGATCGAGACGTACATCCGCCGGCAGCCGAAGCCGGGTGGCGGCAAGTACGGAATCGTCGAGGACTACGGCGGCCACGGTATCGGCACCGAGATGCACATGGACCCGCACCTGTTGAACTACGTCGAGAAGCGGCGCGGCAAGGGGCCGAAGCTGGTGCCGGGGTTCTGCCTCGCCATCGAGCCGATGGTGTCTTTGGGTACCCCGAAGACCGAGGTGCTTTCCGATGACTGGACGGTCATTACGACCGACGGGACGTGGTCGTCGCACTGGGAGCACTCGGTTGCCTTGACCGAAGAGGGGCCGCTTGTGCTGACGGCTCCTGATGGTGGTAAGGCGAAGCTGGCCGAGTATGGGATCACGGCTGCGCCGGATCCGCTCGCGTAGTTCTTCGGCTGCGCGCCGGTGGGGGCTGGTCGCGCAGTTCCCCGCGCCCCTTTGGGGCGCCTCCCGCAAGGGCGTTTATGGCCCCCGCGCTTAATGATCTACGCCTTGGGGCATCCTTCCTCGATTCGTCTTTCCGAGTGGCCTGACGTAGACTGACTCGTCGGCTCTCGTGCACCCGCATGTCCGCATGCACCCCGCAAGGGGAACGCACCGAGTCGATCAAGGTAGTCGATTCGAAGGGCGAAGCGTGGCCAAGAAGCAAGGTGCCATCGAGATCGAGGGCACTGTCGTCGAGTCTCTTCCGAACGCCATGTTCAAGGTCGAGCTCCAGAACGGCCACCAGGTCCTGGCACACATCAGCGGCAAGATGCGTATGCACTACATCCGTATCCTCCCTGACGACCGGGTCGTGGTGGAGCTGTCTCCGTACGACCTCACGCGTGGCCGGATCGTCTACCGCTACAAGTAGATCTTGCCCAGGTTCCGCGCAAGCGGCGCCGAAGGCAACTGACCCGGAGAACCTCACCAATGAAGGTCAAGCCGAGCGTCAAGAAGATCTGCGACAAGTGCAGGGTGATCCGCCGTCACGGTCGGGTCATGGTCATCTGCGAGAACCCGCGCCACAAGCAGCGCCAGGGCTGACGCACGACCTTCCCTCTGCATCGATTCGCAGAGTTTCGCGCGACGCGAGCAATACATGTTCATACGCAGGACCCGGGCGTAGTAGGCGCCCGACACCCCCGGCTCGGAGGCCGGGGACCCACGCCGTACCAAATCTTCGAACGAAGAGGCCGGCGGCTGGGATCCGGTTCTGTGGAAGACCTCCGAAGATCAACTGGAGCCATTGAATGGCACGCGTTTCCGGTGTCGACATCCCGCGCGAAAAGCGCGTGGAGGTCGCCCTCACCTACGTGTTCGGCATTGGTCGGACCCTTTCCCAGCTGACGCTGGCCGAGACCGGCATCGACCCCAACACCCGCGTTCGCGACCTCTCGGAAGAGCAGCTCGTCGCGATTCGTGAGTACGTCGACGCCAACATCAAGACCGAGGGTGACCTCCGTCGCGAGATCCAGGCCGACATCCGCCGCAAGGTGGAGATCGGTTGCTACCAGGGTCTCCGTCACCGTCGTGGTCTGCCCGTTCGCGGTCAGCGCACCAGCACGAACGCTCGTACCCGCAAGGGTCCGCGTCGCGCCATCGCCGGCAAGAAGAAGCCGGGCAAGAAGTAGTCCGCAGCGGACAACGCTTCACCAGCGGTCTTCGCTGTAGGACCGACCACCTCCCCGTAGGAGTAATAGATGCCCCCCAAGGGTCGTCAGGGCGCTGCCAAGAAGGTGCGCCGCAAGGAAAAGAAGAACGTCGCTCACGGCCACGCGCACATCAAGAGCACGTTCAACAACACGATCGTCTCGATCACGGACCCCTCGGGCAACGTGATCTCCTGGGCCTCCGCCGGCCACGTCGGCTTCAAGGGCTCGCGCAAGTCCACCCCCTTCGCCGCGCAGATGGCCGCCGAGTCGGCCGCCCGTCGCGCGCAGGAGCACGGCATGCGCAAGGTCGACGTCTTCGTGAAGGGCCCGGGTTCGGGTCGCGAGACGGCCATCCGTTCGCTTCAGGCGACCGGTCTTGAGGTCGGCTCCATCCAGGACGTCACCCCCACGCCGCACAACGGCTGCCGTCCGCCCAAGCGCCGCCGCGTCTGACGCACGGTTGTCTCAGGTTTCGGGCGGTATGGCACTTCGGTGACGTACCGCCCGTACCCTTGTAGCACTCAAGGACATCAAATAGTGGGTGTCCATGACTGAAGGACTCACTTCATGCTGATCGCTCAGCGCCCCTCGTTGACCGAAGAGGTCGTCGACGAATTCCGTTCCCGGTTCGTGATCGAGCCGCTGGAGCCGGGTTTCGGCTACACCCTCGGCAATTCCCTGCGTCGTACGCTCCTCTCGTCGATCCCCGGTGCGGCTGTGACCAGCATCCGGATCGACGGCGTTCTGCACGAGTTCACCACCGTGCCGGGCGTCAAGGAGGACGTCACCGACCTGATCCTCAACATCAAGCAGCTGGTCGTCTCCTCGGAGCACGACGAGCCGGTCGTGATGTACCTGCGCAAGCAGGGTCCGGGTCTGGTCACCGCCGCTGACATCGCGCCTCCGGCCGGTGTCGAGGTGCACAACCCCGACCTCGTCCTCGCCACGCTGAACGGCAAGGGCAAGCTGGAGATGGAGCTGACCGTCGAGCGCGGTCGCGGTTACGTCTCCGCCGTGCAGAACAAGCAGGTGGGTCAGGAGATCGGTCGTATCCCGGTCGACTCGATCTACTCGCCGGTGCTGAAGGTCACGTACAAGGTCGAGGCGACGCGTGTCGAGCAGCGGACCGA
>NZ_JBFAJJ010000013.1:0-332283 GCF_040655155.1 Streptomyces sp. NPDC050508 | reverse complement strand
AGGCTGTAGAGGATGTTCATCGCGCAGTGCTTCACGCCGTCCTCGTTGCCGGTGATCAGACAGCCGCCGACCCGCCCGTAATAGGCGTACTGGCCGGCCGGAGTTGCGGCGACCAGCTCATGATCAGGTATACAGCCCGGGGGCGGCCCAATGCCGCCGCAGCTAACCTCTCGGGCGCCAGCCGTATGCCTCCCCGCCGGCGGGCAGTGAGCGGCTGTGTCGGGTCTCTGGTTGGAGACGGAAGCCAGCAGTCAGGCGGCGAAGGTGCGGCGATATCTCGACGGGCTGGTCCTGGTCATCGCGGTGAAGTGGATGCGCAATGACTCCGCGGAGCCGAAGCCGCATCGGTGGGCGATGTCGTCGATGCCGAGGCGGGTGGTCTCGAGGAGTTCGCGCGCGCAGGCTACGCGTTGCATGGCCACCCAGTTCATGACGCTCGTTCCGGTCACGGCCCGGAATCTGCGCCGCAGGGTTCGTGTGCTCATGTGGCTGTACTGGCTGACCGACTCCAGAGTGAGCGGCTCGTCGAGGTGTTCCAGGATCCAGGTGATCACCTCGGTGATCTCGGAGTCGCCGCCGGGCGGGATGGGCTCGATGAACTGGGCCTGTCCCCCTTCGCGGTGGGGCGGGCTGACCAGGAAGCGGGCCATCGTGTTCGCGGCGGCCTGACCGTGGTCGAGCCGCAGGAGATGCAGGCACAGGTCGGTTCCGGCGAGGACACCCGCGGAGGTGAAGACGCCCTTGTCCTCGACGTAGAGCTCCGCTTCGCGGACCGTGACCGACGGGTGGCGGTCTCGCAGCAACCTGGCCCAGTGCCAGTGGGTGGTGGCGCTGCGGCCGTCCAGGATCCCGGCCGCCGCCAGGGCGAAGGCGCCCGTGCAGATCGACACCATACGGCTACCCCGGTTGTACGCGTCACGCAGCCGTTCGACCAGCTCGGCGTCCGGAGGCTCGGTGGGGTCCTGCACTCCGGCGACGATCACGGTGTCCGCCGTTTCCAGCCGGTCGAGCGGCTGGACCTCGCGGGGCACCAGCGGGTTTTCCGCGGGAACCGCACTCACCAAGGTCAGCGCGTAGGGGGCGTCGCCGGGCCAGCAGGCGGTCACGTAGTCCGGCCAGTGGCCGAACACCTGCTGGGGAACGGCCACGTCCAACAGGACATAGCCCGGCTGCACCACCACCACGACCTTGGCCGGATCCTTGGGATTCTTGTCCATCTGGCCATCGTACGACGGCCAGCGGCCTTCCTAGGCTGGTCATGCCACACCGATCATGACTAGTGAGGAGATGCGCAATATGCATGTAGTCGTCGAGACCTGGACACCGAAGCCCGCGTTCTTCGCCGCCACCGAGGAGGCGCGGAACGACCTGTTCACAGGGATCCAGGAAGCCATGAAGCAGCTCGCGGAGATCGGATTCGTGACGCTCGGCTGGGGCAGGGTGGAACCGGCCTCGCATTCCGCGTCCTACGAGTGGTTCGCGGTCTGGCAGGCCCCTTCGAGGGAAGTGGCCGACGTGTTCCTGAGCGGTGTCGAGAGCTCCGGCTGGTACACCTACTTCGAGCAGACCAACCTTGTGGGCGAGCTGCGGCCGGCCGAGACGGTCATCGCCGAGCACCTGACGCTGGGGGCTGAGGCCAAGTGAGCGCGCTCGACAATCTGCCGGAAAAGATCGGAGGATGGCCGCGCACGGCCGCTACGGAGGCCACTGTCGCCTTCACTGCCGAGCACTCCCCGGAATGGCTGCTCAACCACACTTTCCGCAGCTACTTCTATGCCCGGAGTATCTCCGCCGCCAGGAACCTCGTTGCTGGCGCGGACTACGACGACGAGACGCTCTTCCTCGCCACGGTGCTGCACGACATCGGTCTGACCGACGAGGGGCAGGGGCCGAACCGGTTCGAGGTGGACGGTGCGTTCCGGGCCGCTCGATTCGCGCGGGAACACGGCCTGTCCGATGCCGCCGCCGACCAGATCTGGGACGCGGTGGCGCTGCACACCTCCCCGGGCATCGCGCACCACAAGCACACGGTCGGCGCTCTCGCGCATTTCGGTATCGGCGCCGACATGTTCGCCTTCGGTATCGAGGAGGTGGACCGGGCGGTAGTGGACGCGGCGCACGAGGCGTTTCCCTATCTCGACCTGCGGAACAACATCCACGCGCAGTTGGTCCATCAGATCGACGAACAGCCCTCGAAGTGGGCGCCGCTGTCGTTCGTCGACATCGTGTACCGCAAGCACCGGCCGGACAATCCGTTCCCCGGACTGGACGAACTGGTCGCCGCCCTGGTGCGTCCGGAGTAGCGACGTCTCGCGGTGGCTGCGGTCCGGTGCCGTGACCGTTTGCGGCGGGCAGCTGCGACGAAGAAGACGCGGAGCCGCGCGTGCCTGGCTCCACGGTGCGACCTCGGCCGCTGCCGCGATGTCGGCCACCGTGGGCGGCGTGGCGGCCACGCTCGCCTCGCCCGCAACCCTTGCCGAGGCCGAGGCCGACCTCCTCGAAGCGCGCAGTCTGGGCATCCACGCCCACCCGGCACTGCTGCCACACACCGCCCACGGCACCGACCGCCTGGGCGGCCCGATCACCTCGGCCGACGACCTCACCCACGCCCTGGACCAGCACGCGGCCACCACCGCCGCCGCCTGGAGCCACCCCTCAGCACTCGCTGAACGAAAGCGCACCCGTGTCCGCCCTGATCCAGAACGTCCGCGCCGCCGGTGACACCGGTCTGGACAATGCGTCCGTCCTGATCACGAGCGAGCGCGAAGCACTCCTGATCGACGGCCAGTTCACGCTCGCCGGGCAGCACCGGGTCCTGGGGGACATCATCGACCCCGACACGTCTGTGGAAAGCGGCGCGCACGGACGCCGGGTTCCTGAGTCCGGTCAGTCGCGCGATCCGCTCGATCCGCCCGATGGGCTCCGCGGTGGCTTCCAGCAGTTCGCGCGCGGTCGATGCATGCGTCGGTCAGCCACGCCATGGGTGAGGTCCCGGTCTAATTGCGAAAGCGGCGGGCCAAGGTGCGCCGAGCCATGTGGGCACGTGCGACGAGATCGTCGACGGTGATCATCGCTGCCACGCCGTCGAGCATCCAGGCCCGGACGGTGGCGAGCTCCTGGCTGCTCGGCCGGCTGCGGAGCTGGCCCATGTATTGCGCCTGGCCGCTGGGGCGTTGGGGCGGCGCCACCAGGAGCCGCGCCCTTGCGTTCCGGCGGCCCCTCATGCCGACGTGAGGATGTCGCCGTCGTCGACGAACATGCGGTTCGGTTGGACCTCGAAGCTTGGACAGCGCCTTTGCAGCTGGTCGGACACCTGCCAATGGGTCGTGGCGGGCCTTCCGTCGAGGAGACCTGCCTCCGCCAGGGCGAATGCTCCGGAGCGGATGGACACTATCCGTGCGCCGCGCGGCCAGGGGCCACGCTCGGGACCTCGGCGTATTCCGGGACGATGACAGTGTCTGCTTTTTCGAGCGCGTCAAGGCCGGCTGCACCGGTGGCGGAGAACCCTGAGCGGGCCACGGGTACGACCTGCCCATACGTCGCAACCGTCAGCTCGTAGTCCGGGTCCATCGAGAAGATCTGCGCCGCGATGCCCAGCTCAAGCGGTAGCACGCCATCACTGGAGATCATGGCCCAATGGTAGCGGAGATAGGCCCTCGGGCCACTTTTTGCGGACGGCGACGGCAGCTTAGGTTCGGGCCATGAACGATCCTCTGGTTGTACCGACTGGCGACATCCCCGACGCAGCCCTCGCGATCCTGCACGAGACGGTGGATAGGCAGATTGCCGAACACAGCCTGCGCAGTTTCTACTTCGCACGACTGACTGCTCAGCAAGAAGACCTGCTGGACGATGCGGCATACGACGAGGGTCTGCTGTTCGCAGCCACGGTCATGCACGACCTCGGGCTGGGGATGCTTGCCGAGGGCAATGCCCGATTCGAGGTCGAAGGCGCGGACCTCGCCGCAAAGCTGCTGGCTGAGCACGGGGTCCCTGACGGCGACATCAGCCGGGTCTGGGAAGCCATCGCCCTACACAGCTCGCTCGGCCTCGCCGACCGCATGGGCCTGCTGACCTACCTGACCCACAAGGGCGTCTTCACCGACGGCGGTCGCTTCACCGAGCTTTCCCCCGAACTGCAGGAGCCCGTGCGTATCGCCTACCCCCGGTCGCCTGATGACCGCTCGCTCCAGGTGGCCATCGTCAAGCACGCCCGAAAGTCTCCGAATGCGGCGCCGCCCTTCTCGATCGCAGCTGAACTGCTCAGGCAAGCCGGAGGCTGACGAGAGCCGGAGGCAGGCCGCCGGTACACACGACGGGAGGAGGGCATCAGCCTGCAAGCCAACGCATCACCGGCGCCCGGCTGGCCCCGCACGGGGCGCATGAGGGGGGGCTATCACGTGTTTGGGTGAGTGAGCGGGAATGGCAGTGGACCCACACTATGGACAGCGCACTGAATGGACGGCTGTCCGGCTGGAAGATCGTGCTCTCCTGGCTCTGTGGCCAGCGGACCGACCGGAACCGGGTGGAGCAAGCCCTGTCCCGAGGATGTCTCTTCATCACGAATCCCCACTCACGAGAGGACATCGCCATGCCGATGATCGACGTGTACGCCCCGACCGGGACGTTCGACGACAAGCATGCGCTCGCCCAGGAACTCGCTCAGGCGATCATGCGATGGGAGAAGGTGCCGGCGATCCCCTTCTTCCTCGACAACACCGCCGCGTTCATCCACGAGCTGGACCCGGACTCCCTTTCGACCGCCGGCGGCAGCGCCGGTGTGCGCGTGAACGTGACCACCAATGCCGGCGCGCTGGACCGCGAGCAGCAGCTCGGGCTGGTCAAGGAATTCACCGCTCTGGTCGCCAAGGCCGCGGGTGACCCGACGTTGGAGGAGCGCACCTGGGTCGCCCTCACCGAGGCGGTCCCCGGAGGCTGGGGCATCGCCGGCCACTCCTACACCAACGAGGAGATCGTCCAGCACGTGCGCGAACTGCTCGGCAAGGCGTAGGCGTCTGCCGCCCGGTCGCTCGCTTGCACCCTGCAGGGCCCAAGGCAGCACCGTCCGTGCCTGCAGGGAACGCGATTCAACGGGCCTGGTGAGTCTGCGGGATCGTGCCGCGCCTCAGCCAGCCCCACATGTACTCCCCGGATCCGGCCGCCGTCTCGCGTTCTGCGGCCGGGTCCGGAGTCAATTTTCCACCCGCATTCCCTGAAAGGTGCGTCATGTCCTCTTCGGCACAACTGAGCGGCCGTGTCGCTGTGGTGACCGGAGCATCCAGCGGCATCGGCGAGCAGATCGCGCGGACGTTCGCTGCACGCGGTGCATCGGTCGCCCTGCTTGCCCGCCGTGAGGGCAGGCTTGAGGCGATCGTCAAGGACATCACGGCGTCGGGAGGCAGGGCGGCGTCCTATCCGGTCGACCTCACCGACGCGGCGGCCACGACGGCGGTGGCAGGCGAGATTGCCCGTGAGCTCGGCGATGCCGGGATCGTAGTGAGCAATGCGGGCATCATGCTGCCGACGCCGCTCGGTGACCTCAATCCACCGGACTGGAGCCGCCAGGTCGAGCTGAACATCAGTGCGGTGAACAACACGCTGATCGCGTTCACCGAGCAGCTCCTGCGCTCCGCGGCGGCCACCGGTGTAGCGGATCTTGTGAACACAGCTTCGTTTGCCGGCCGGGGTGTGTTTCCGACGTTCTCGGTCTACGCGGCGTCGAAGGCTTACGTGATCCACCTGGGCAACAACCTGCGTGCGGAACTGGGACCGAAGAACGTGCGGGTCACCACGATCCAACCGGGCATCGTCGGCACGGAGTTGCAGAGCCATATCGCTGACGAGAACGTACGCACACGGCTGGCCGCCACCCGGGACACGATCGAGTGGCTCACTCCTCAGGACGTCGCCGACGTGGTCGCCTATGCGGTGGGGCTGCCCGCCCGTGTGAACCTGCCCGAGATCACGGTCCTGCCCACCCGGCAGACGGTCTGACCTGGAAGGCCGCTATGACTGCCACGACGCCCCACCTGACGCAGTTCACGATCACGGTCCCCTTCCCGGGATACTGGAGGGTCACCTTCGACAACCCGCCAATCAACCTGATGAACGCTACGACGGCCGCGGAGTTGCAGGACATCGTCACTGCGATGGAGGACGCGGACGACTTGCGGGTAGTCGTGTTCGACAGCGCCAACCCGGACTTCTTCTTCGCCCGCTACGACTTCTCCGGCGGCGGCCTGCCGACCACACCGGGCCCGACGGGGCTGCCGCCGTTCCTGGACATGACGGTCCGGCTCTCCCGGGTACCGGTGATCTCCATCGCGGAGATCCGCGGCAGGGCCCGGGGCGGCGGAAACGAGTTCGCGCTCGCCTGCGACATGCGCTTCGCCGCCGTAGAGACAGCTCTGTTCGGGCAGCCTGAGATCGGCAGCAGTCTGATCCCCGGCGGCGGGGGTATCGAACGGCTCGCGGCCTTCGTGGGTCGGGGACGGGCATTGGAGATCGTTCTCAGCGCGGACGACTTCGACGCGGTGACTGCTGAGCAATACGGGTGGATCAACAGGGCTCTCCCGGGCGCGGACCTAACTGGCTACGTGGACGCACTGGCACGACGGATCGCCACCTTCGACTCCATGGCGCTCGGCACGGCAAAGAACATGATCAACCGTCATACTCTGCCGGCTTCCGAAGATCTGCTGGAATCCCAGAGGACCACGGTGGCACTGGTCCAGAACCCCGCGTTCCTGGACCGGTTCCAGCGGGTCCGCGCCTACGCCCGGGCCACCGGAGCAGACTTCGACATCCGGATGGGCCATCACATGGGCGCGGTCCCGGACGCGGAAGCAGCGCAGTAGACGTGCCGGTGACCGCACGCCGCGGACAAGCCCGAGGAGTGCTTGCCGAAGTGTGCGTCGCTGAACATCGGCGGCCGGTCGGCTCCCTGTACAGGCAGTCCAGCCGGTCGCCTCGGCCCGCCAGAGCCCTCGATCAGGAGCGGACATGGCCGTTCCTGATCCATCGCCACAGGTAATGAATGGGTTGAAGACATGAAGGTCGTCATCGTCGGTGGGCACAGCCGGATTGCACTGCTGCTGACAGCGCTTCTGAGCCGGCAGGGCCACACAGTGGTGGGCACGGTGCGCTCCGAACGGCAGGGGCACAATGTGATTGCGGCCGGGGGCACGCCACTGGTGCTCGATATCGAGACCATCAGTGTGCAGGCGCTTGCCGAGTCCTTGTCCGGTGCCGACGCGGTGGTGTTCGCGGCGGGTGCCGGCTGTGGCAGCACCACCCGGCAGAAGGAGGCCATCGACCGCGACGGTCCGATCCTGCTGGCCGACGCAGCCGAAAAGGCTGCGGTCAACCGCTACGTGCTCATCTCCTCGATGGGTGCCGACTACTTCGACAGGGGCTCGGCCGATCCGTTCCAGATCTATCTGCGTCTCAAGAGCGACGCGGATGCGAACCTTCGTGCGCGCTCGCTGGACTGGACCATTGTGCGTCCCTCCGGACTCGATGATCGACCGGGGTCCGGGCGGGTCCGGCTGGGAGAGGGGATCGGCGGCGGAAGCATTCCTCGTGCCGACGTAGCGGTACTGATCGCCCGGTTGCTGATCGAAGGCGTCGGTATTCGGCACCAGTTCGAGGTCACTTCCGGGTCCGAGCGCATCGAGGACCTCGTCTTCTGACCGCCCAACGCGCAGACGGCCGAAGCCGAAGGGGAGCTCTCAACAGGTCAGCAGGACAAGAGCCTTGCCGACCCGCGAGGTGCGGTCCCCCACGTGTTCAGGTGAGGGACCCCGCACGTCGGGCTGTGCCGGTCGGTGGAGCTTCAGGGCGGGGATGCGGAACGGGGCATGCACGCCTGGGAGGTGTGCACTGACTATGGTGGAGGCATGTACAAGGCGTGCCGTTGGTCCGACCCGGCCCCCGCCCCGATCATGAGCTACGGCCACTGCCGCCGGTATCGGCGCGCAGGCGCTGGAGGGGCCTGAAGTGGCCAGGACCGTATTGCGGGGACGTGCGACGGCGATGTCGTCGGCCCTCTCGGTGGTCCGGCGCACGGAGCAGGACGGACGCAGTGGCATTGTCGTCCTCACCGGCGAAGCCGGCATCGGCAAAACCGCGGTGCTTGAGGAGCTGATCGCTCAGGCCCGGACGCGAGGATTCGCCTCGGGGGCCGGCAAGGCCGATGAGTCCGGGCAGATCTCCCCCGGCGCACCGCTTCTGGTGGCGCTGCGCTCCGGTGCGTCTCCTCTGATCGCCTCCGACGCACTGGCCGAGCTCCAGCGCAGCGTCGACCAGCCTCTTCAGCTGCTTGAGCAGGTCAGCACTCACCTTGAGAAGCTCGCCTGCGTCTCCCCTGTGATCTTCGCCATCGACGACGCCCAGTGGGCGGACCGGTTGACCAGGTTCGTGGTGCGGGCCCTGCCCGCGCGTCTGGCCGGGTCACCCATCGTGTGGGTCGTCGCCGGGCGCGACGCCGCTGGTGGCCTGGTCTCGGATCTCTCGCGAACCGAGATCCCCTCGGTCCCCCTGGAGTTCATCCACCTGGGTCCGCTGGACGCCCACGATGTCGGCGCCCTCGCGCAGGACCTTCTCGGCAGCGCCCCCTCCGAGAAGGTCCGCGGCATGCTCAACGGAGTTGGCGGCAACCCCTTTCTGGTCACGCAGATCCTGGACGGCCTGGCGCAGGCCCGCACGCGGGGCGAGCCGGAGGACCAGGTCCCGGCCGAGTTCGTCTTCGCGACACGCCGAAAACTGCTGGGCCTGGGCGCGGGCGAACGCCAACTGGTGCAGACCGCGGCGGTGTTCGGCCAGCCGTTCGCGGTCGATGACGCCACTGCACTGCTGGCCGAGCATCCGGCCGCTCACGTGTGGGCATGGGCGGAGCTGGCCGTCGAGTCCGGTCTGCTCGCCGCCCGCGACCACCGCCTCAGCTTCCGGCACGACCTGGTTCGCGAGACGGTCTACGCCGACCTCACCGACAACGCCCGACGCGCCCTGCACAAGCGCTGCGCCGAACACCTGATGGCGACCGGGCACGGCCCGCTGAGCACCGCCCCGCACGCGCGGGCGAGCGCGACACCCGGGGACCTGGCCAGCGCGAGGATCCTCACCCAGGCCGCCGACGCCGCCGTAACGGCCATGCCCCACACCGCAGGCGATCTCGCCCTCCAGGCCTTCCAGCTCCTGCGTCCCGCCCAGCCCGCCTGGCTGACCGTCGGGGAACACTGCGTCGACATCCTCTCCCGGGTCCAGCGCTGCGCCGAGGCGGTCACGGTTGCCGACACACTGCTGGCCTGGTCCGACGATCCCGCAGCCACCGCACGCATTCAGGTCCTGGCCGTCCGCGCCCTGTGGCTGATGGGCCGGCTCGCGGACTCCCTGACCCGGATCGACGCGGCACTGTCCCAGCCCGGTCTGCCGCCCGCGCTGCGGTCCTGGCTCGCCTCCTCGCGCGCCTTGGCCCTCACCCGGACGGAACCCGCCGACATCGCCAGGCAGGCGGCGGAACCAGCCCTGGCCGAAGCCCGGCTCACAGGCGACCGTGAGGCGATCACCGTGGCGCTCCAGGCTCTCGGCGAGGCAGCCAAGAACTCCGGGCACCACGCCGAGGCCCTGGCCCACTTCCGCGCACTGCGCGCGACCGCAGGCCACACGCATTTGGCTCAGGAAATACTGGCCCTGCAACTGCTCGACCGCTTCGCCGAGGCCGAGACGATACTCAGCGCCGCCCACGCCGATGCGCGCAACCAGGTCGAGGCGATCCTGCCCTCCGTGCTGTACGCACAGCTGTGGCAGGAGTTCAGCCTCGGCCGCCTCGATGACGCCGACTCCACCGCCCGAACCCTGATCGCGCTGAGCGAGGAGCTCGGCAACCACACGCACGGTCTGCAGGCCGTCATGATCACAAGTTCCGTCGCGCTGCTGCGCGGCGACATCGCCGGAGCCCGCAACCGTCTGGCCCCGGCCCTGACGCATGCGGACGCCGACGACGAGGTCCGTCTGCCGGGCCTGCACCTTCTGCAGGGGTGGATCAGCGCGGCGGAAGGCCACCTGGACCAGGCCATGTCGGTCCTGTCCCCCGCGTTGTACCGGGCCAAGGAGACGCCGACGTACTGGCCCTGGTGGCCCGGCTGGTTGAGGGGATTCACCCGGTTCGGCCTGGCCGCCGGCGATCTGGGCTTCGCCGAGCACGCGGTGGCCCTTGCCGAGGAGGGAGCTGCCCGCAACCCCGGTGTGGCCAGTTTCGAGGGAATAGCGCTGCAACTGCGCGGCACTCTTCGCCAGGACCTCACTCTCCTGCGGCGGGCCACGGAGGTACTCGCACGCAGCCCGCGGCCCGCGCTGAGGGCCGGCGGCTACGAGGATTACGGCCGGGCGCTGCTGACCGCTGGGCAGCGAAAGGAAGGCGTGGCCAACCTCGACCTCGCCTGGGACATCAACCACCAAATGGGCGCGCGCGGATCCGTACTCGCCCTGCAGCACGTAATGCGCCGCGCCGGGATCCGCCGCTCCAAATGGATCAACGATCTAGAGCGGCCTCGTACCGGGTGGGCCGCGCTGAGCGAAGCAGAAAGGAAAGTCGCGCAACTGATCAGCGCAGGGCAGACCAATCAGGCCGCCGCCCGCACGCTGGGACTGTCGCCCAACACCGTGGGAACACACCTGCGTTCGATCTTCGCGAAGCTCGACGTGCACTCGCGCGTGCAACTGGCCAACGTCTGGAACGACCGCACCGCGACCGAGCGCGTGTCTGAACTCAGCGCAGCCCGCCGCCGCCCGTAGATCCGCTCTCGCGGCCCCGTTGCCAACCTTTGTCGGCATCGCGCAGGGC
The DNA here is from genome assembly GCF_040655155.1 of Streptomyces sp. NPDC050508. Lineage (NCBI taxonomy): Bacteria > Bacillati > Actinomycetota > Actinomycetes > Kitasatosporales > Streptomycetaceae > Streptomyces > Streptomyces sp. NPDC050508. Next base: position 321,440 of record NZ_JBFAJJ010000013.1, on the reverse strand, counting down.
TTCCAGAGGCGTTGAGCCGAGATCATGGGCCAGGAGCCGCGTGAACACCGGCAGTTGATCTCAGCGTTCCGCGCGGCAGCTCGGCGTGCTCCTCAGCCAAGGAGGAGGGGGTACTGCTGGAGCTGTTGACTGTCACGCCCAGGCGCTCGGCCAACGGCTGCATCGATCTGTGCTTGCCGTCTCGACGATGCGGGACCGGGGAGAGGTTTGGCAGTCGCGGGGAAGGCCAGGCCGTCAGGCCGCTTGGTGCTGGAGGCGCGGCGATATGCCGTGGGGTGTCCGACAGTGTCACGGAAGCGGGCGCGCATGTTGGTGCCGCAGCTGAGGCTGCACCGGACGGCGATCTGCTCCACCTGGAGGTCGGTGGTCTCCAGGAGTTCTCGCGCACGGAATACCCTCGAGCTCGGTACAAGAAGCCGAGCCCAGACAGGCCGACTATGGCTTCTTTACGACACCCCACGATGCGAGCTTCGTCGGTCGTGTGGCTTCCGTGCAAAGTGGGTGGCTTCGATCGCCGAAGTAGGCGACGCCAGAGACGACGATCGCTGCGAGGTCGTACTCAACGGGGGCACTCCGTGTTCGACTGAACGAGCGCGCCGCAACCATCTTTGCTGAGATCCACGGAGACGCCCGGCGCCCAGTGATATTGGGGGCACGTCTTTTGCAGCGCGCCCAGCCCGGCCGTGGTAGGCGTGGCCGCGCGGCTGTTGAACGTGAAGCGGACGTTCGAGGCCCCCGCGACCGTAGCCGAAGGACCGACGAATGCGACGATCCCATGGGTCGTGATCGTGAAGAGCTTTGCGTTCTCGTCGCAGCCGGCACCACCCTAGAGGTCGTAGGTGATGGCGGCGACGTCATGCCTGCCGAACACGTAGGTGCGCCGCCGCGTCAGATCTTGACTCGCGGTTTCGCAGTCCTTGCTCCGCCAGGTGCCGATAATCGCATGCGCGATGTCTTTGCAGTTGGGGTTGTCGACGGTCTCCTCGCCCCCGGCGCCGACCGGCTTCCGCGGAACCGGCTTCACCTCAACCGGATTGAACGGCTTAACCATGATCGTGCCCGGAGCACAACCGACCTCTCCGAGAGTGACGCCCCCGCCGGTGGTGCGGGCCGCCTACTGGGGTGCCGGAGCAGACGCGGCGTTCGCCGCGGCTGCGCCGCCGAAGATCGCCAGGCTGACCGCGGCGGCACCGAGCCCGCGCGAGACCTTCCCCTTACGGCTCGCTGAGAGGGTGGCGAGTCTGTTCATGGTGTGACCCGCTTCGACTAGAAGTCGTCGTCCCCGGAACGCCGCCAACGGAGCGCGTCTGCGTATGAGTGGTCCTCCCCCAGCAGAGACGGGGGCGGCCGTGTCCAGGAGAGGGCATCACGGCTGCGCGGCCGGCACCACCACATGAACAGGTGACCTTCCGGACGCTCCCTCAAGGAGAAACGCTCCCGTATGCCCGGCACTGCGGGCAGACGACCCGCGCCGAACACAGCCGACCCCGGCGCAAGCTCACCCACGCCATCCCCGGGGTACTCATGGCGCGGCAGGCGCCACGCCGGGGATCGACAGCGAGTCCGTCCCGGCCACCGACGGGCGCGCCTTCGACGTCTCAGATCCCATCTCCAACACGCCCTGCGCACAAGCCGGTTACTCCACCGGCGGCCAGGACCACGAGACGTACTGCTGGAACGTCCACGACGGCCGCCGCGACTTCTGGGGCAACGCCGTCATCGAGTCCTGGTACAAGGAGGCCACTGCACTCCTCGACCGCGGCAGCCGCGGCCGGAGGCTGCCGAGCGTCTGCCTCGCTACATCATGCCCTCGGCGCTCGTCGCAATCGACGCCCTGCCACTGAGCGCAGCCGGGAAGGCCGGCCGCCATGCGGTCGAGGCGCTGCTGCGCGACCACATCGGCAGCGGCGCGGAGGACGACCCCTTGACGTACCTGCTCGCCACCGTCGCGCGCTGGCTCGGGAGGCCGGCCGACCCCGACAACGGTGGGCTGCTGGATCTGGGCGTCGGATCGCTCACCACCGCCCGCATCACTGCGGAGATCGCCTGCCGCTACGGGGTCCGTCTCGGCCTGTCCGAGGTGATTCGGGCATCGTCGCTGCGGAACCTGGCCGCCCTGATCGCGCACAGTCGCGGGTCATGAACGTGGCCCTGCTTCCGCTCAGAGGTGGCCGTCCAGGAACTTCCGTACCTCGGTGATGGTCATGGGCCCCGTGCCGTGCGCCACCGCCTCTCCCTCCTTCAGCAGGACGAAGGACGGGGCTCCGTTGATCCCGTATCGCTCGGTTGCGGCCGGACAACGGGTGATGTCGGCGCGGACGGCCGTCAGGCGGCCCGTGTAGTCGTCGGCGATGCCACCCACAACGAGGTCCATCACGCGGCAGGGTTCGATGGCCTTGGGCCATGTCCCGGTGAAGTATGCGAGGACCGGGACTCCGCTCATCCCGAGGATGAAATTGAACTCTGCGTCCTCACGGGGTCGGTGAACCCGCTTCGCCATGCAAGCTCCTGACCTCGCAGTCCGTCATTCCATCCCCATCATCCCTCGCGCGGTGTGCCAGGCCGGCCCAGTCGGTCGTCCGGCTGACCTGTCGGAAGGGAGACATGGGGCCGTCGCAGAACCACGGTGGTCCCCGGCGCGAGCGGCCCGGCCCTCCGTTCCTGGTGACCCGGCCTGGCCGCCCCGCCGGCCACTCGGCTGCAGCCCGCCGCGCGCCCGTGGGTCAGCTCGCGCCAGGACAGCGCCCTCCACGACGACATGAAAGCTGTTTTCCAGGGCAAAGCGGCCCAGATCGCTGACCAGATGCTCGACGGGCGCGTCGACGAGCGGGCCGGTACGCATCGTCCACCGGATCCAGCCGAACCGTATCTGCCACCGCGCTTCTCAGAGACAGCACCCCGACGGACTTCCCGAGGCCTTGGCCGGTCTTCACATCAACTCCCGGTCCAGCCAGCCAATACCGCTCTTCCCTGGGCCGCAAGAGCCAGCTGACGGCACAAGAACGAGGCACGATTCCCGGACCGCTCGCAGACGCGGTCGTGGACGGTCGAAGTACGCGTCACCTGACCCGAAGACCGACCGCCAGCGTCAGTTCAAGGACCCGGTCTGGCGATGCGAGATCCGGAAACAACTCCCGTAGCTGCGACATCCGGTACCGGACCGTCTGGGGATGGACGAACAACGCCGCCGCCACCTCGTCCCGCCTGCCCTGGTGCAGCAGCCACTCCCGCAGCGTCTCCTCCAGCCGCCGTGCGGTCGCGACAGGCAAGGTCCGCAACGGTGCGAGGGCTCGGGCACGCAGGTCTGCGAACGCGTCCGCGTCGGCGCTCAGCACCAGCTCGGGCAGGTGGTCCTCGGTGTCGCGGATGGCAGAGGAGAGGGAGCGCGCACGTGCGGCTCGTGCGTACGAGGCGGACGCACGAGTCCATGGGCGGGCCGGGCCGACCACGGCGGTGCGGTCGGTCAGCTGCCGCAGGAGATGTGATCGGTCGGCATCGGGGACGAGCAGCACACCGGTGGCGTCCGGCAGATCGTCGAGGACGAGGGTGCTCGGGTCGAGCACGCGGTACGCAGGCCTGGCCTGGGCGCCGGGCAGCAGGACCGCGGTCAGCGAAACCGGAGGCTGCCACCCGGCCCGTTGAGCAGAGGCCAGCAGCACGTCCGGGCTCGCGCCGGCGAGGAGGTCGCGGGCCAGGTGTTCCAGGTGGCGCTCGCGGTCCCTGCCCCGGGCGGCCAGTTCGTCGGCGTGGCCCGCGGCGCTCGCGGCGGAGAGCTCGTCGATGTAGGCGAAGGTCAGCTCGGCGAACTTGGCGACCTCGGCGGCGGGCAGACCTGCGGGTACGGCACCCGCTGCCAGGCATCGCCAGGCCACACGGGCGCCGACGCGGTAGGCGCTGAGCAGGGCGTCCATCGAACGGCCGTCGCGCACTTCGCCGCGGCCCAGCTCGTAGGCCGCGTCACCGGCGTCGCCGCCTGTGGCGTTCCCGCTCGCGAGGTCCAGGTAGTGCCCCAGGGCGGTGCGGACGGCTCGGCGGATGGTGGCACCCATGTGGCCCGAAAGGGCGTTGGCGTAGGGAGGGACCTCGTCGATGATCGCCTGGACGACCTCGTCGGCGGTGGTCTTCAGCGCGGCCCGAAGTGCGGTGACCGTCGTCTCATCCAGGGCCAGTTCGCTGACCCTCCGGACTGCTTGGCTCATGTTTCTATTCCCTGCGAACAATTCAGCCGACCAGATTCACGTCCTGCGGTCAGGACTTTACGCCTTGAGGCGCAGCAAGCTGGAGTCATGACGAGTACAGCCCTCCGCAGCAGGGCGTGGAAACTGCTGGAGATGGTCACGACGCCGCTGCTGCCGTCGGACTACCTCGACCTGGTCAGCCCGCTGCGTGCGGGAGCTGACCTGCGGGGGCGCATCGAGGCCGTGCACCCTGAGACGGGTGACGCCGCGACCATCGTGATCAGGCCGGGACGGGGCTGGCGCGGCCACACAGCCGGTCAGTACGTGCGGATCGGGGTCGACGTCGACGGGGTGCGCCTGTGGCGTGCCTACTCCCTCACCTCGCCGACAAACCGCCAGGACGGCCGCGTCACGATCACTGTGAAGGCGCTCCAGGACGGCAAGGTCAGCAACCACCTGGTCCGCAGAGCGAAACCGGGCACGCTGATCCAACTCGACCAGGCGACCGGTGACTTCGTGCTGCCGCAGGCCAAGGCCGCGAAGGTGCTCTACCTGACGGCCGGCAGCGGCATCACGCCCGTGATGGGCATGCTGCGCGACACCGAGTTCGACGACGTCGTCATGGTCCACTGCGCGCCACGGCCGCAGGACGTGATCTTCCGCAACGAACTGCACGACCTGGTCGCGGACAAGAAGCTGCGGCTCACCGAGGTGCACACCGACACAGACGGCCAGCTCGACATCGCCCGTCTCGACGAGCTCGTGCCCGACTGGGCCGAGCGCGAGACCTGGGCCTGCGGGCCCGCGGGCCTGCTCGACGCCGCCGAGGAGCACTGGACCGAGCACGGCGTACAGGAGCGCCTGCACACCGAACGCTTCCGCCCCAGCATCGTCGTCGCCGGCGACGGCGGCGAGGTCACGTTCAGCGCCACCGGCAAGACCGTCGACGCGGACGGCGCCACGCCGTTGCTGGACATCGGCGAAGAGGCCGGCGTGCTCATGCCCTCCGGGTGCCGCATGGGCATCTGCTTCGGCTGCGTCACGCCGCTCAAGGCAGGCGCCGTCCGCGACCTGCGTACCGGTGAGATCACCGAGGCCGAACCGGGCGTCCTCATCCAGACCTGCGTGTCCGCCGCGGCGGGCCCCTGCGACATCGAACGGTAGGAGCACCTTGACCGCCACCGACCCCACCGCCCACCTGACCGCGGAGCAGATCGATGAGCTCGGCCGCGAGCTGGACGCGATCCGCGACGAGGTGATCGCCGGCCGCGGCGAGAAAGACGCCGCCTACATCCGCAAGGTCATCTCAGCGCAGCGCAAGCTCGAACTGGCCAGCAGGGGCGTGCTGTTGTTCTCCCTCTTCCCGCCCGCGTGGCTGATCGGCACCGCCGGTCTGTCCGTAGCGAAGATCATGGACAACATGGAGATCGGCCACAACATCCTGCACGGACAGTGGGACTGGATGCGGGACCCGAAGATCCACTCCACCACCTGGGAGTGGGATCACGTCTCGCCGTCCGAGCAGTGGAAGCACTCGCACAACGAGCTGCACCACACGTACACCAACGTGATCGGCAAGGACAACGACCTCGGCTACGGCATCATGCGCGTCGACGAGGACCAGAGGTGGCACCCGTTCCACCTCGGCCAGCCGCTGTGGAACTTCATCAACGCCTGCTTCTTCGAGTACGGCATCGCGGCGTACGACCTGGAGCTCGGCAAGAACCTCAACAAGCGCCGCCGCAAGAACCCGGAGTTCCGCGCACGGGCCAGGGCCGTGGGCCGCAAGATCCGCAAGCAGGTGCTCAAGGACTACGTGATCCACCCGCTGCTGTCGGGCCCGTCGTTCCTCCCCACGCTCGCCGCCACGTTCACCGCGAACCTGGTCCGCAACATCTGGACCCACTCGGTGATCATGTGCGGGCACTTCCCCGAGGGCGTGCAGGTCTTCGAGCGCCGGTCGATCAAGGGCGAGACGCGCGGCCAGTGGTACCTGCGCCAGATGATGGGCTCGGCGAACATCAGCGGCAGCAAGGCCATGCACTTCATGACCGGCAACCTCTCCCACCAGATCGAACACCACCTGTTCCCGGACCTGCCGAGCAACCGGTACGCCGAGGTCGCGGTGAAGGTGCGCGCACTGTTCGAGAAGTACGAGCTGGAGTACGTCACCGGCCCGCTGCCCCAGCAGGTGTTCTCCGCGTGGCACAAGGTCTTCCGGCTCTCGCTGCCGAACAAGAAGCCCAAGGTCAACACACCGGATCGCGAACAGGAGCTCGTCGCGGCCTGATCCCGGTATCGGTTCAGATCTTTCGGCCGTACCGGCGGCACCGCAGGTTTCGGTGAGATCCGTTGCGGACGGTGGGCGACCGCGACGGCAGACCATACGACACGGGATCCGGGGCATCCCTGTGTACGACTGCGCTGCTACTACCCGCGGACGTGCGCCAGGAGCTCAGCACACAGCCCCCGGCGAGATGTTGCAGTGCGCTGACCTGCCGTGGTCGGGCCGGTGGTCGGGGGCGTACGCGCACTCGGTTTGCCGACGGGCGGGCTGGGTGGAAGGCATGGGCTGTGGCATGGACACTGCCGCAACCAATGCTCGCCGCCCCTGTGTCCGCCCCTGCGCTGCTGCGGGCGGGCACGGTGCCAGCGTGCGGGGTGGCGCCACCGGCCTGAGGTGTCGCGGGCGACGTCGACGCCGATTTCCACCACCAGTTCGGGTTCCACCAGCGTGACGACACGCCTTTCCTGGCTGCCCCACCCTGCGGAGAACGACCAGCCTGTCCACGGATGATCGCGTCGCCCGGCAGCGAGCAGACCGGCACTCATGCTCGTACGGGCGCGGATCTGCATGTTTTCTGAGGCGGCCGGCGGCCGGCTACATAGTCGTCACCCCGAATCGCTGGTCGACGAATGGGTACCACTGGGTGATCACAAAGCCGCGGCCTGTCCGGATTCTGCTCCGCGGGTCGCTCCTCCACCCAGGCGTCGGCCGCATCTCCCGCTCGCGCGTACGAGGGTTCACGGAAGCGCGTTCACAACCCTCGAAATGGCGGATCGGAGCGCTCTTGCGGGCGGCGAACCGGGGTAACCGCCAGACACACGGCGGCTGGACGCCCACCATTCAAGGAGAAGCATGTTCGCACTCACGTCCCGACGTCTGCGCGGCACCGCCCGTCGGGTCTTCGGCTGGCAGCACTTGCGTCCGGCCCAACTGAGCGCGATGAAGGCCGTGATGAAGGGGCGTGACGTACTCGCCGTCATGCCGACCGGCGCTGGCAAGTCCGCCGTGTACCAGGTGCCCGCGGTCCTGCTCGGCGGTCCGGTCGTGGTCGTCTCGCCGCTGATCGCGCTTCAGCGGGACCAGATGCAGAGCCTGCTCGGATCCGGCGCGCTTCGCACCGCCGCCATCAACTCCGCGCAGCGCCGAAGCGACAACGAGACGGCATGGGCCCACATCATCGCCTCCTCGGTCGACGTGGTCTTCCTCGCTCCTGAGCAGCTCGCCAAGCCGGACGTCACGGACCGGCTCGCTGCCGTCCGCCCCCGGCTGCTGGTGGTGGACGAGGCACACTGCGTGTCGTCCTGGGGGCACGACTTCCGGCCGGACTACCTGCGGCTGCGCCACGCCCGCGAGCGACTCGGCAACCCGCCGGTGCTCGCCCTGACCGCGAACGCGGCGGCCCCGGTACGGCGGGACATCGCCGAACGTCTCGGCATGAACGACCCGGTGGAGATAGTGGCCGGCTTCGACCGTCCCAACATCCACCTGGACGTGTCGACCTTTCAGGACGCAGCCGCCAAGGAGCGGTTCGTCGTGGAGCGGACGGCCGTCGAGGAGAAGCCGGGAATCCTGTACGCGGGAACGCGGAAGGCGGCGGACAGCTACGCCGAGCAGTTGAGCGACCTCGGACTGTCCGCCGCGAGCTACCACGCGGGCCTCTCCGCCGCCGAACGCCGCCAGACCCAGGACCGGTTCAGGTCCGGTCAACTCGACGTGGTCGTGGCCACTTCGGCGTTCGGGATGGGCATCGACAAGGCGAACGTACGGTTCGTACTGCACGCGTCCGTCCCCGGCTCGCTCGACGCCTACTACCAGGAGATCGGCCGGGCCGGCCGCGACGGCGCACCGGCCAGGGCTGTCCTCGCCTACCGCCCGCAGGATCTGGGCCTGCAACGCTTCTTCGCCACCGGCGCTCCCGACGCCGACGCACTGCGCCGCGTCGCCGAACTCCTGCGCGGCGAGGCGGCCGCCGTGAGCGCGACCCGGCTCCGGGCCGAGTGCGAACTCGGCGCGACGGCGCTGTCCGCCGTGCTGAACCTGCTGGAGGAGACCGGGGCCGTCCGTACCGGACGGGACGGCAGCCGCTTCATCGGCGCGCTCGGCGCGGTCGGCGCCTCCGCGGACGACGATGTCGACGCCGTGGTGCAGAGCGCCCTCGCCGTCCACGCCACGCACCTCAAGCTCGAACAGTCCCGGGTCGACATGATGCGCGGGTACTCCGAGACAACCGACTGCCGGCGGCGGTTCCTCCTTGGATACTTCGGCGACTCCGTCCCCGTCCCGTGCGGAGCGTGCGACAACTGCACGGGTCCGGTGACCGAGCCTGCGAGCGCGCTGAGGCGCAAGCGGTCCGGGGACGCCGGACGGCACAACAAGACGGCCGCACGTCAACGCCGGTGGCCCCAGGCCGGTGCGCGCGCGGACGCCACTGCGGGTGCCGTCCGCGCGGCCGAGACCGTCGCACGCCCAGCGACGGACGACCACGCCTACCTGCCGGGCGTCCGCGTCAGCCACGGCCAGTGGGGCCAGGGCGAGGTCATGAGCGAGGGCAACGGCAAGATCACCATCCTGTTCGAGTCGGTCGGCTATCGCACCCTGTCGCTAGCCGTGGTGACGGACAAGCAGTTGCTCGTCGCGCTCCCCGACTCATCGCGCTGATGCTGGACCCGCGAGTCCCGGGCGTCGGGAGGCGTCCCTGCCATTGAGACGACGTAGCGCTTCGACGGGCGGATGAACGGTCGAGTTGGCGGGCCTGAGGGCGCATGCGGCGCGCACACAAGCGGTGCAGTGGTTCCCGCCGACATGTGGGCGTTCTTCGAGACCGTCCACCACCGGGTGGAGAACCTCATTGCCGGGATACTCCTCCCGCACCAGAAGAAGATCCCCGACGACCCCTAGGTCCGCACTGTCATGGCGTAGATGGGTGCGATCGAATCCACCCTTCAGCTCCTGGCCAGCCTGGAGTGACCCCGAGCAGGACGAGAGGCAACGGGCCGCGACCGCCCCGTAGTTGGACCCGTCCACCGGTCGCGGCCCGGCGCCGTCATGCTGACCCGCTACCGCTATCCCTCCGACACCAGTGACCTCGAATGGGCCCTCCTGGAACGGTTGCTGCCCGACTCCCGCCTGCCAGACCCCGGAGGGCGGGGCCCGGAGAAGTGGCCCCGGCGCCGCGTTGTCGATGCCATCAGGTACATCACCGACAACGCGGCGAAGTGGAGCGCGCTGCCCGCCGACTTCGGCATCCCGTGGCGCACCGTGTTCGGATACTTCACCCGCTGGGCGAAGGCCGGCGTCCTCAAGCGGATCCTTGACCAGCTCCGCCGACGGCTGCGGTTGCGCCGCCGGCGCTGTGCCCGGCCGGTCCGGGTGATCGTGGACTCCCAGTCCGTCAAAGGTGCGGAGACGGTGTCGAGCGCGACGCGTGGATATGACGCAAACAAGCATATAAATGGGCGGAAGCGACATCTCCTCGTTGACCAGGACGGCCTGCTCGTCGACCTGTTAGTCACGCCTGCCGACGTCCAGGACCGCGATGCGGCCCGCGGCCTGCTGACCCGCCTCCACGCCGGACACCCCGAAGTCGTCCTGGTCTGGGCGGACAACGGCCATGGAGGCGAGGAGTTCAGCACCTGGGCCCAGGACACCCTGGGCATCACGAGCAAGGTCGTCCCCCGGCCCAAGGACGCCAAGGGCTTCGTTCTGCTGCCGAAGAGGTGGGTGGTGGAGCGGAGTAACTCGTGGACGATGCGGGCCCGGCGAAACGCGAGGGACTATGAGCGGCTGATGTCCCATGCCGAAGCCCATATCCAGTGGGCCTTCATCACCCTCATGTCCCGCCGTCCGGCTCGGCCTCGCCGCCAGGCCGAGGCGCTGCCGGCCGCCCTCGCAGCCGCCTGAAGACCAGCACGCTGCCGCTGCCGTTCGGAACAGCGACCATCGACGCCCAACCGGATCACTACCGACTTCCATATCCCCGTGACCTGCGAAAAGAGGATGTGATACAGATTCTCAACCACGTGGGGGCAACGCCGTGCCGGGCGGGTCCTGGCCGAGGTGGTGTTGGAGTCTGGCTCGCAGTGCCGCGGCGTCCGGGTGGTCGAGTTCCTCGAAGAGCGCCAGGGACAGGGTCCAGGCTTCGCGGGCGGCAACGGGATTTCGCGCCGCGTGGTGGGTGTCGCCGAGGTGGGCGAAAATGTCCGCCTCGTAGTAGCGGTCTCCTATGTCATGGAAGAGCGCCGCGGCTCTTTCGTAGCAGTCGGCGGCCTCACTGTGCTCGCCGAGGTGGTGATGGGCGTAACCGAGGGTGTCCCAGGTGTGGGCCTCACCGGAGACGTGGCCGGTGTCCCCTATCAGGGTCAGCGCCTGCTCGCAGCAGGCGATGGCATGTCGGTATTCACCCAGCTCCGCATGGTCCCAGCCGACGTTGTTGAGTGCCAGTGCCTGCCAGGCCCGGTCTCCGGCTGCGCGGAAGCCGTTCACGGCCTGCCGCGAGTGTTCCAGTCCCTCGGTGAGGCGGCTCTGCTGGGTCGAGACAATTCCGAGTGCGAGGTGGGTGTGCGCCGCGCCTGATTGGTCACCGAGTTGCTCATACAGGTCCGCGGCGCGTTCGAGGTGGACGCGGGCTTCTGCGGGACGGCCCAGGGTCGACTCCGCGTTGCCGATGTTGCGGTGAGCGCAGGCTTCCGCCGCGGGGGAGGCCAGTCGACGGGCAGCGGCCAGTCCGGTCGTGTGGGCCGCGATCCAGTCGGACCACAGGACTTGCCGCTGGTGGTAGGGCGTCAGGGCCGCCGCGAGCTGCCAGACGTGGGTGTCGAAGCCGTCCTGGGCTGCCTGGTGGAGGGCTGCGAGCAGCACCGGATGCTCCGCGGTGAACCAGGCCATGGCTTCTCCGCGGTCCGTTGGCTCCTCAGGGGTCACCTGAGGCAGGGCCGGAGAAGGGAGAATCCGGTCTGCGGGCGGCCCGAGGAGGCATTGCGCATGGAGCGCGGTGTGCAGGTAGTGGTCGAGCATGCGGTGCGTCGCCCGGTGGCGGTGGGTGTCGCTGTCCTCGGTGCGGGCGAGTTCGCCGGCGTAGGCGCGGACCAGGTCGTGCAAGGAGTATCGGCCCGGCAGGTGTTCGGTGAGCAGATGCGTACGTGTCAGTTCGGCGAGCAGGGCGCGAATCCGCGCGGGCGCCACACCGGCCAGACTCGCGGCGGCCCGGGCGGAGATGTCGGGTCCGGGATGCAGCCCGAGCAGTCGGTAGAGCTGTGCGGCACCGGGGTTGAGGGCGTCGTAGGACCAGGAGAACACTGCTCGCACCTGTGTGGTGGGATCACCTCCGTCGAGTGCGTCGAGGCGGCTGCCGGTTTCACGCAGTTCGTCGGCGAGTGTGGCGAGCGGGATGTGAGGATCCGCGGCGGCGCGGGCGGCGAGGACGGCAAGGGCCAGCGGCAGGCCCGCGCAACGGGAGACGATCTCCGCGACGGCAGCCGGTTCGGCGGCGACCCGGTCGGAGTCGAGACGGTCGGCCAGCAGGGACTCGGACTCTTCCGGGGACAGCACGTCGACCGCGAGCAGATGAGCGCCCTCGGCGGCGGCCAGGCTGGTGAGCCGGTTGCGGCTGGTGACCAGGACCAGGCAGCCGGGCGAACCGGGCAGCAGCGGCCGGACCTGATCGGCATCCCGTGCGTTGTCGAGCACGATCAGCATCTGCCGGTCGGCCAGCAGACTCCGGTAGAGGGCTGCCTGCGCCTCCAGCCCCGGAGGGATCCGGGCGGGGGGCACGGCGAAGGCGTCCAGGAATCCGCGCACCGCCTCCGCCGGGTCCCCGACCGATCCGCCGGGATCGAAGCCCCGGAGGTTGACATACAGCTGCCCGTCGGGAAAGTACCCTCGCACCCGGTGCGCCCAGTGCACTGCCAGCGTCGTCTTGCCCACTCCCCCGGTGCCGGACACGGCGGAGATCACCACGGGTGCCGGAGGCCGTGCGGGCGCGAGGAGCGCGTCCAACCGCGCGAGTTCCTCATGTCGGCCGGTGAACCCGCGTACTGCGACGGGCAGTTGTGCGGGCATGGCTCCCCGCTGCGGCCCGGTACGCGGAGGCGGCACCGGTCGCGGCGGCATGGTGGGGCCGGGCAGGTTCCCTCGGAGGATCGCCTGGTGGACCTCGCGCAGCGCCACACCGGGATCCGTACCCAGTTCCTCCGTCAGCCGCCGCTGCATGGAGGCGTAGCACAGCAGGGCCTCGGCATCTCGGCCCGTGGCGTGCAGCGCCCGCATCAGCGCCTCCGCCAGTGGCTCGACCAGCGGAAAATCGTCGAGGAGTGCGGACAGTGGGCCGATCGTCGCAGCGGGAGCACCGAGCCGTGCCTGGACACGGGCCCACTCGACGGTCGCGTCCACCCGCTCACGCCGCCATGCCTGGCGCATCTGCTCGGCCCACGAGCCGTCCAGCCCGCTCAGCGGCTCGCCGCGCCACAGACCGAGCGCCTCACCGAGGAGAGATGCCCGCTCGGTGTCCGGTACCCGGGCGTCCCGGGCGCTGCCGATCAGGTGTTGGAAGCGATACACATCGACCTGTTGCCGGTCGACCTCCAGAACGTAGCCGTCCGACCGGCGCGTCAGTCGCAGCCCTTCCCCGGAAGCATCACCGAACCGGTCACACACATGACGGATCCGGGTGATGTGCGCGTGAACCGAGCGCCGGGCTCCTTCCGGCGGGTTGGCTCCCCAGACGCGGCTGATCAGCACATCGGTCCCTACCGGCCGACCGGCGTCCACGGCCAACGCGGCGAGCACAGTACGTCGTTGCGGTGGACCGGCGTCCGCCGTTCCACCCGTCGTGGCCAGCTCGACGGGGCCAAGTAATCGAAGTTGAACCATGACACCCCCTCAAAACACACACCACTCCTCCAGATTTTTCTCACATTCGATCCTCCGGTACAGCCTCATAGGCAAAACATGACCGCCCGTCAGCGCCCGCCGGAACGCTGGTCACGATCCCTCCCGGCCCGCCGCCCACCTTCGCCGGCCCGAGCGACGGCGACCCGGTCGATGGGAGGAAGGGTGCCGTCGAGGATGACGAAGGCCTTGCGTGCGGTGGCGAGGGTGGCCGCGGCGAGGTCCGGGGCGACGGCTGCCAGGGCGTCGACCGCCTCGGCGATGTAGTGGTAGACGGTGGCGATTCCGACGCCGAACCCGGCTGCGAGCTGGGCATAGTTGTGGCCGCACCGCAGGTGGGCCAGGGCCGGCAGGGCCGAGCTGGACAGATCGATCCCCGATGGGGGGACGAGCACGTGAAGCTCCAGGCGGACAGGTCGACCTTGGTCGGCAACCCATCCACTAGGAGCTTCACCTACTTCCCGGACACCATCCCCACGCCAACTCGCCGCCCAATCACCCGAGTTGAAACCGCTAAGTCAAGCGTTTCCCATCGTGAGCCGGAGGCGGCTCCCACGGAAACGCGCTGGTCAGTCGAAGATGGCGCAGTTGACCGCGTCCATCAGGGCCGCGCCGGTCTGGTGTGCCTGCTTGGTGAGAGTGGACGTGGCAAAGAAGAAGGCGGCCGTGCGATGGCCGGTGGAATCGGTGACGTTGTAGGTCGCATAGCCGGGGACGATGCCGACGTGGTCCCAGACCGTGCCGCAGTCGGTCTTCGCCGTCTCGATGCCCAACCCGTAGCCGAGCTCCTCCGGGTCCCCCGGCCCGTCCTCCGGCACGGTGGTGCGCATCTCGGCCAGTTGGGCGGCGGGCAGCAGGCGGCCCGACATCAGCGCGCCGTAGAAACGGGACCAGTCACCGGCGGTGGACACGATCGCGGCATCCGCTCCGTCGGCCGTGACGTAGTCGCCGGTGACGTCCACGTGGTCGTCGTGCTGCGGTCCGGCGTAGTTCCTGAACTCGTCGGGGACGTCCGGCGGCATGTGGGCGGCGTCAGGTTCGTAGCCGTGCGCGTGCCGGTCGTGCCAGGCGGAGCCGGTGGCGTAGAAGGTGTGCCGGAGCCCCAGGGGTCCGGCGATCCGGTCCCGCACCAGCGTCGCGAGGTTCTTACCGGTGGCCTTCTCCAGGACGGCGCCGATCGCGATGTAGTTGGTGTTGCTGTACGACCACTCGGTGCCGGGCTCGAACAGTGCCGGGTGTCTGCTCACCAGGCTCAGGATTTCCGTCGACGTCCATACGTGGGTGTCCCGGCCGGTGAGGGCCGGTGCGAGGGCGGGGTCATCGGTGTAGTCGAACAACCCACTGGTGTGATTGAGCAGCATGCGCAGGGTGATCGCTCTGCCGTTGCGCACCTGGCCGGGCAGCCACTTGTCGACCGGGTCGGTGAGGGCGAGTCTGTGCTCAGCGACCAGTTGCAGGACGAGGGTGGCCATCACCGTCTTGGTGTTGGACGCTTCTCGTACCTCGTCGTCCGCCGTGAGCCGATGGTCCTTCTTCGTCCAGGCGGCCTGCTCGGAGATCTCGATGGGCCTGCCGTGACCGTCGTCCACCCGCACGATCACCCCAGGCACTCCTTCTTCCACCAACTTCCGCGCTAACTCCCGCAGGTGAGCGCGTGTCTCCGCAGTGCCGTCCGGTCGGACCGCCGAGAGCGTCCGAGGGCCGACGGCCGCACTCTCGCGGACCGTGTTCGCACTCGACGGGGTCGCAGCGAGGGGCACGACGAGGGCCGCGGACACCGCAACTGTTGCTACTGCGCGAAACCCCGTCAGTTGCGGGCGTCGTCGAACACGCACATTCACTCGCACTTCATGCTCCTTCGAGAACCCGGGAAGGCCGTCAAGCACGAACGGGGAACGGGGAGGAGAACACGGGACTCCGCCCGGCGAGTTGTCGCCCGGCCCTGGGGCGAAGGCAGCTCCGGCGGGCCCTGCACAGCCCTGGAGAATCCTTCGGAGGATAGCCGAAGGCGGGGTGAAAAAGATGAATATCGGTTACCGCACCCACGGCATCATCGACGCCCTGGCCGAGGCCGACGTGCGCTGCTGGGCCGATAAGTGATAGCAGGGTGCCGGCGGCATCGTGCGCGTCCCCTGCCGCGCCCGCTGGGAGAACATCTCCACAGGCCGGCAAGCCGTCAACGTCTCCCACGCCAGGACCCGCGCGGTCGGCGAGCAGACGATGGCCCCCCTGAAGTCCTGGCGCCCGCTGCGCACGCTCCGCTGCAGCACCACCCGCATCACCGACCTGGTCAAGGCCGTCCTCGCCCTGCATCTGGCGACGTCAACCTGAGGTGGGTGCGGTTCGTTTCGAATGAAGCCGCTGATCAAGCTGTGAGGGTGTAGTTCTGCTGGTCGGGGGCGGGGGCGCGCGTTTTCGCGGGCGGCGTGGAAACGCCAGTTGGTGTCAAGGTCGCCGTTGGAGACGAGGGCGCGGAGTCGCAAAACGGCTTCGGCTCCGGGAAGGCCCCAGCGGCCGGGCGACCCTGAACAAAGCGTCGCGCCGGGCGGTCAGGCATGCGTAGAAGGCACCACGGAAGCGTGACGCTTTACGAACGCTTCCAGGCGGAGTCGGGGCGCGGGCGGGGTGTCGGCCGGTACCGGGACGGCTGTCCGGTCCTGCCCGGCGACGGCCGGGAAACGGGGCGGGCCGGACGCGATTTCTGTGAGCATCGGCTCTGCCCGGCTACCAGCACCCGGCTCCGGAGGTCCGCGGTATGAGGAGGGGACAGGGGGGGCGGGGAACGGGCCCTGCGGGCGCGTGGTCCGCGCTCCGGCTCATGTGGACGGCGTCGCGGCGCCTCACACTCGCGCTCGCCGCTGTCGTCCTCGGCGGAGCCCTGGCCGCGTCGCTGCTTGTCGTGGCCACTGGCCTGCTTGTCGGCTCCCTGCCGGCAGCGGTGGACTCGGGTCCCGGCTCCGGCGCTGGGCGGCACATGCTGCTGGCGCTTTCCGTCTTCGGCGCCGCGGCGCTGTCCCAGACAGCACTGGGCTCGCTCGAATCCGGGCTTACAGCCGCGCTGCGGATGCGCGCCGTCCAGTTGGTTGATGACCGCGTGATGGCCGCCGGGCTGGCGCCCACCGGAATCGCGCATCTGGAGGATCCCGGCTACGCCGACACGCTGCGGCTGGTCACCGACCCCGAGACGCGCCCCGACGCGCTCGCATCGCTACTGCCGGCCGTGGTCCGTCCCCGGCTCCAAGCCGTCGGACTGATCTGCCTGCTGGTGCCGTTCGCATGGTGGGCACCCCTGGTGCTCTGCGTGGCCGCCGTCCTCACCCATCGCGCGTACCTCGGCGTCGCCAGCAGCGTGCACGGAAGCATGGTCGCGGCGAGCGGGGTGATCAGGCAGGCGGCGTACTTCCGAAGCCTCGCGGTCGACCCGGAACCCGCCAAGGAAGTACGGCTCTTCGGGCTCGGCGACTGGGTGACCGGGCGGATGACCGACACCTGGCGTACGGGCATGGCGGGAGTGTGGGCCACCCGGCGGTCGGCGACGGTACGCGCGTACGGCACGGTGCTCTTCGTAGTACTGGCCGAAGCGATGGTGCTCGGCTGGGCCGCGCTGGCCGCGTCGCGCGGGGATCTCGGGCTGACGCGGCTGGTGATCGTCGTCCAGGCATCGATCGGCCTCCCTGCGATGGGCTGGGTCGGGGACTCCGACTATCTGCTGCGCAATGGGCTGCTGGGGCTGCGGTCGCTCGTCGCGCTGGAGGGTCGCAGTCATCAGGGCGGTGTCGGCGGGGTGGACGGGGGTAGCGCCGGTCCGGTGTGCCGGGAGATCGCGGTCGAGTCGGTGTCCTTCGCCTATCCGGGCTCCGGGCACGAGGTCCTGAACGGGCTCAGTCTGCGCATCCCGGCCGGGTCCTCCGTCGCCGTTGTCGGCTCCAACGGTGCGGGCAAGACCACGCTCATCAAGCTGCTCACCCGGCTCCACGAGCCCGACCTCGGCCGGATCACCGTCGACGGCACCGACGTGCGATCGTACGAACCGTCCTCCTGGCGCGGCCAACTCGCGGTCGTCTTCCAGGACTTCGTGAAGTATCCGCTGACGTTGCGAGACAACGTCGGCTTCGGTGACCTGCGTATGGCGGGAGATCAGTCGGCGCTGGAACAGGCGCTGGCGCTGGCGGGCGGGGCCGCGTTGCCGGGGGAACTCGCAGCGGGATGGGACACGGTGCTGAGCCGGCAGTTCGAGGGCGGCGCCGACCTGTCCGGCGGGCAGTGGCAGAAGATCGCGCTGGCCCGGGCGCTGCTGGCGGCCCGGGACGGCGCGGTGCTGATCCTGGACGAGCCCACCGCGCACCTGGACGCCGGCGCGGAAGCCGAGTTCTTCGAGCGGTTCCTCGGCGCGACGCGGGGCAGCACGACCGTGCTGGTCTCGCACCGGTTCTCCGGCGTCCGCAAAGCGGATCTCATCTACGTCCTCGACAAGGGGCGCGTCGTCGAGGCGGGTTCGCACGACCGGCTGATGGCTGACGACGGACTGTACGCGCGGATGTACCGGTTGCAGGCCGCGCGCTTCCTCCATCAGGACGAGGACGAGGAGACAGAGCCGGACGAGAGCGGAGAAGGGCTCCCGGGCCCCGAGGAAGGCGGCGCTCCCGTTGAACGGGCTTCGGCGGCCGAGGAGTTGCCGCAGACCGAGCGTCGCAGGGCCGGCGACTCGCTTGCCGCGCTCGGCATCGTGCTTGCGGGATCCTTCCGCGAATCCAAGGGCCTGGCCGTCCTGGGGCTGCTGCTGGTTCCGGCCACGGCCGGTCTCGGCGCAGTGCAGGCGCTCTGGATACGGTCCATGGCTGACGGGGCCGCCCGGCACGCTCTCGGCACAACGCTCACTGCCGCGCTGCTGCTGGTGGCGACCCTCGGTGTGGGGCAGGCGGTCGAACTGGCCGGGGTCACCGCGCGGATCGGGCTCAGCGAACGGGTCGGCTTTGCCTTCGACCGAAGGCTGGCCCGCCTCACCGCCGGGATTCCGGGCCTCCAGCACCATGAGTCGCCCGCCTACCAGGACCGGCTGCATCTGTTCCGGGAGCGTGTGCTGGCCATGGGCGGCTTGCTGAACTGGCTGCTCAACCTGTTTGAAGACCTGGGCGGGTTCCTGGTGACGGCCGTTCTGCTTGCGCTGGTGCACCCCGCGCTGCTCGCGCTGCCCCTGGTCGGCCTGCTGGCGCTACGGCTCCAGGTGGCGTCCCGGAAGATCTCCGCCCGCGCACAGGACAAGACGGCGGCGGACTACCGGCTCGCGGCGCAGCTGACCCTGCTGGCGGCCGCCCCCGCCGCAGGCAAGGAATTGCGCGTCAGCGGCGTCGGGCCCGAGATCCGCCGCCGTCAGCGGGAAGCCCGAGGCCGGGCCGACGCCCTCATGGGCCGGGCGCAGTGGCAGGTGGCTGCCATGGGGGCCGCCGCCGGGCTGCTGAACACGCTGTGCCTGCTCGGCGCCGTCGGCTTTGTCACCTCGCTCGCCGCCCGGGGAGCGGCCAGTCTTGGTGCCGTGCTGCTCGCGGTGCTGCTGGCGGGCCGGTTCGTCGGGCATGTGGCGGGGCTTGTGGCGACGACCGGCATCGTCGTCGACCTGCTCCAAAGTGCCGAGCGCTTCCGCTGGCTGCGCTCGTACGCCCACCGCATGCGCCCGGCTGCCCCGACGGCCGAGGTCCCGGCCGCGCTGTGGCAAGGCATCAGCGTCGATGCGCTGACCTTCCGCTATCCCGGCACGCATACCCGCGTGCTGCGGGATGTCAGCCTGCGGCTGCCCGCGGGGGGCGTGGTAGCGCTGGTCGGTGAGAACGGCTCGGGCAAGTCCACACTGGTCAAGCTGCTGTGCCGAATGTACGAGCCGACGCAGGGGCGGATCCGGGCCGATGGAGTGGAACTGGCCGCGCTCGATCCGGAGCGCTGGCGGAACCGCCTCAGCGCGGGCTTCCAGGATTTCGTACGGTTCGAACTCCTGGCACGCCAGGCGGTCGGGGTGGGCGACGTGCCCCGAATCGAGGACCGGGAAGCAGTCGTGGACGCACT
Organism: Streptomyces sp. NPDC050508; assembly: GCF_040655155.1. Taxonomy (NCBI): domain Bacteria; kingdom Bacillati; phylum Actinomycetota; class Actinomycetes; order Kitasatosporales; family Streptomycetaceae; genus Streptomyces; species Streptomyces sp. NPDC050508. The sequence goes on along the minus strand of NZ_JBFAJJ010000013.1, from coordinate 302,033 downwards.
GGGCCGCGCGGGAGCGGCCGGGATTCCCGCCGAACTGCCGAACGGCCTGGATACCCGGTTGGGCCGGCAGTGGCCGGAGGGCGTCGATCTGTCCGGCGGCCAGTGGCAGAAGCTGGCCCTGGGGCGGGCCCTGATGCGGACCCGGCCGCTGCTGCTCGTGCTGGACGAGCCGACGGCTTCCCTCGACGCCGAGACGGAGCATGCCCTCTTCGAGCAGCTCATGGAGGCGGCCCGGGAGGCGAACGGCACTGGCGCGGGGACCATCACCTTGCTGGTGTCACACCGCTTCTCGACCGTACGTGCCGCCGACCTCATCGTCGTCCTCGACGGCGGCGCGGTGGCGGAGGTGGGCGACCACCGGCAGCTGATGGCGCGCGGCGGGCTCTACGCCGGGATGTACGGGATGCAGGCTCGCGCGTACCGATGACTGCCGCGGCGCCGGGGTGGGTGACCGCCACTGGCGCCGCCGGCTTCCCCTGCTTCCTCATGCCGCCGCCGGACTGCCACAACCGTCGGCCAAGCAGGTCGCGCCGCCGCCGGTACGGCCAAGCCACCGGAGCCGTCCCGGCAACAGCATGAAAGCCGCACCCGGCGCTCCTGGTTGCGCCAGACCTCCGAATGGCCCGCCAACCGGACAGGCCTGCGTACAGCATGACGAGAGCGCCGACCCTGTCGGCGCTCTCGCTGTTGGGCAGTTCCGGTCGGACAGGGCGCTTACGCGGCGCCGGTGGCGGCCGCCGGGCGCAGCCACTCTCCGTCGAGCGGCTCAAGATCGCTGACGTGGCCGACGAACCTGGCGAACGCCGACATGTCGGCGATGGCCATCGCCAACCGAACGACCCTGGTCTCGGAGCCGGCGTCACCCGCGCTTGCCAGCCAGTCGGTCATGAGGTCAGCGGTCTGCCCCAGCCGGGCACGGAAAGAATCCGTGACAGCGTACGGCCCTTCCTGCACCAGCAGTGTGGAAAACTCCGCCCAGATGTCCGCACTGAGCGGGAATACGCCCTCCGCTACGCCCGTGCGGTACAGCCGGTCGAAGTCGAGGTTCTGGTACCACGCGGTCATCTCCGTACGGAACGTCCCGGAGTCCAGCAGCGACACGACCTCCCCCATCAGGGCGCTCGCGTTCCGCAGCTTCGCCTCGGCCGAGCTGACATACACCGCTGCAGAGGCGGCGCCATCCTGGTGGTCGGCAAGCTCCATGGCCTTGTAGACGTCGCTGGCCGCGCCGAGCAGTGCGAGTCCGGCGCCTGCAGAGAGCCGCTTCTTGTCGCGCAGCGACTCAGCGCTCATCTTGAAGGCCTTATTGCAGTTGACGCTCATCCGTCCTTCCTCCTTATACGTTGACGGCGGCGGTTTCGCCCACCGTGCCCAAGACATTGATGATGGCGAGTGCCTGCCCGTAGATCCGGATGCGATCGAATCGCGTGATCGCTTTCCACGGGAATTGCTGCCACGCGAGCGGCTCCGCCGTTGCGGCCACGCGGTCGAAATTGTCGAGTTCCGTGGAGAACTCGCGCAGTTCGGAGATGAAGTGGCTGAACGCCAGCTCGTCCCCGCCCTCTTCGAACCGTCGGTCGATGGCGTTCAGAGATTCCCGATCGAGCGTGACAAGACCCAGGCCGCAGGCCTCATCGAGGATCTCCCGCACTCGGAAGGTACCGCCGCCGATCGACCTGAGCCGGTCGTCGTGGACGGCGTAGAAGCCCAGCTCCTGGGCGATGGTGTGAGAGTTGTCGTACTCCGCCAGGGCCGCCCTGATCGCGGCAGCGGCACAGGACACACGCACTGCGGCCTGGCGCAGGTCGTCCAGCTCCAGGTCGGAGAGAACGAGGTGGAGTTCGGCGCCGGCCCTCATGAGGTGGGCAGAACCAGTGGCGATCGGAGTGTCCACCCGATCGTAGAGGTCGATATTCTCCTGGCCCGGCAGCGCCATAGTGAAAGGTGGCTTGACGTTGCAGATGAGGCTCATTGTGGAATTTCTCCTTGGACGGTTTGCCTTACCCATGCCTGAGCCGACGGCATCGAGGATGCCGAATTGGGCAGGGGATGGAGGACCACCCGATGGATAAGGCTGTCAAGGTTCGATGCTTGCAGGAGAATTTTCGTGGTGCCTCACATACTGGCCGGAGCCGGACAGCTCCGGATCCGCCCGGACAGGTCCGGGGCCGTGCCGGCAGAATTTCCGACTGAGCTGGACGTACGACGGTTTGACGGACGGTACTGGCAATCACTCAGCGTCACATACCGGATGGCGGCGGCCATGCCAGAACACCGCCGATCCGGTCCGTTGAGCGGAACAGGGCGCGACAGTCGACTCCGCGCACGTCACGCTGCCTACAGGGACTCCGGCGGCAACGGCCGCGGAAACAACGATCCGGCAAGCCGCAGAATCGACCCGAGCCTCGGCTCCGAAACATCACCAGGCCGTCGGGCCGCGTATCCATCAGAACATTCGGCGATGCGGGTGGGACCTCTGGACAGGGGACGGGAGGGGCATGGATCGGTTGTCCGAGAAGGGCCTTGGCGGTGAGGTGCGAAACGGTGCGAACGGGATCGACAACTCGGAGAACATGGCCGCCGTGCTGCGCCAGCTGCGACGCCGGGCAGCCCGGCAACAGGGCGACTCGCAGCTCACCTACCGGGAGTTGGCCGCCAGGACAGGGTGGGCGCATGGGGTGATCGGGGACTACTTCACCGGCAAGACGCTGCCACCGGTCGACCGGTTCGACGTCCTGGTGCGGCTGCTCGGGGCCACCGCCTCCGAACAGGGCGCACTGGCCACGGCCCGCGACCGAGTGGAGGAACGACGACGGAGCCACGGCAGCGCCACGCCTCGTGACCCTGGGGAACGAGCGCCTCGGACGCCCGTACCGCACGATCTGCCGCCGGACATTCCCCATGTGGCCGGCCGGGCAGAGGAGTTGGCACACCTGGATCTGCTGCGGCCGCAGTCGCCGCCCGGCCCCTCCATGATCGTGGCACTGGACGGGCCGGCCGGTGTCGGCAAGTCGGCGCTGGCCGTGCATGCCGCCCATCTGCTGGCCCACCGCTTCCCCGACGGGCAGCTCTACGCGGATCTGCAAGAGACCACCGACGGCCGGCCGGCCGCGGTGCTGGCCCGATTCCTACGAGCTCTGGGCGGTCCTGTCGATCCGCCCGACGACGAGGTGGAGGCTGTTGCGATGTACCGCGCGCTGACGGCGAACCGTCAGCTGCTGGTCGTACTGGACAACGTCCAGGACGCCGCCCAAGTGCGGCCCCTGCTGCCGACTGCCCCGGGCTGCGCGGCTTTGGTCACCAGTCAGCGCATCCTCGCCACGGTAAACGGCGTCGTACAGCTGCATGTGGATGTACTCCCGGAGGAGGCGGCGCTGGCGTTCCTCGGCGCGTTCGCCGGTGAGGGCCGCCTGCGCGCGGACCGTTCGGCGGCCGAGCTCATCGTCCGGAGCTGCGGGTATCTCCCGCTGGCGTTGCGCATCGCAGGTGCCCGGCTGGCTGCTCGTCCGCACTGGCCGGCGCGCGCACTCGCCGACCGGCTGGCCAATACCCGGCACCGGCTAGACGAGCTGGAGTACGACGATTTACGGGTTCGAGTCAGCTTCCGCAAGAGCTACGAGGCACTCCTGCGCAGCAGCAGCTCCGAGGACCGCGCCGCCGCGGCCGCGCTTCCGCTGCTCACGACGCATGACGACGCGTGTCTGAACCTGCGAAGGGCGGCCCGCGCTCTGGGATGTACGCAGGCGGCAGTGGAGTCGGTGCTGGAACGGCTCGTGGATGCCCAGTTGCTGGAGTCGCCGGCGCCGGGCTGCTATCGCTTCCATGTCCTGTTCAGGCTGTTCGCTCTGGAACAGGCGTGAAAGCCGTGGTGAGAGGCCGGCCGCCCTCGCCCTGGCCCGCCGCCGCGTCAACGTCCTGTGGGCACTCCTACGCGACGGACGGACCTACGAGGCCGTGCCGCCCACCGCTCACGCGGCTTGACAGACGGCATTAGGAATCACTGGACGGTCAATGTCAGGCGGGTGCGGCAGGTGACCCGGCCGGAGATCGACAAAACGGCTGTGACGGAATGCCGGGATCGGCAACCAGGTTGCGTCGATGACGAGTTGAGCCTTGACGACGCGACGAACGGATGCGCATGCGTGGATTCATCACCGCCCCGGCCGGACACGCCGGGCTGCGGCTGGCCGACGATCTGCCCGAGCCGTTGCCGGCACCTCACGAAGCCGTCGTCGAGGTGCGGGCGTACGCCGTCAACCACGACGAGCTCAACCTCATCGCCCGCCGCCCCGACGGCTGGCGGCCGGGCCAGGACGTGGCGGGCGTAGTCGTCCAAGCGGCCGCCGACGGCAGCGGCCCGGCCCCGGGCACACGGGTCGTCTGCTATCTGGACTGGGAGGGCTGGGCCGAGCGGATCGCGGTGCCCACGCATCGCCTGGCCACCCTCGCCGACCGCGTCCCCTTCGAGCAGGCGGCGACGCTGCCCATCGCCGGGCTGACCGCACTGCGCGCCCTGCGTGTCGGCGGCGCGGTGCTCGGCCGTCAGGTACTGGTCACCGGCGCCACCGGCGGAGTGGGACAGTTCGCTGTGCAGCTCGCCGTCGCGGCCGGGGCTCACGTCACCGCCCAGGTCAGCAGCCCCGAACGGGAGGCGGAGGCCCGCGCGTTGGGCGCCCGGCAGGTCGTCACCTCCCTGGAAGACGACACCCTCGGCCCCTACCACCTGGTCCTGGACGGCATCGGCGGCCCGCAGACCGCGCAGGCCGTACGCCGGATCGCGCCCGGCGGCCACCTCGCCTGGTACGGCAACATCGGCGGCCCGGCCGAACTGCGCCTGGGCGACTTCTACGCCCAGGGCTGGAACGCCCACGTCGTCGGCTTCATCAGCCCGGTACCGGACGAGACCAAGGGCGAGGACCTGGCCATCCTCGCCGACCTCGTCGCCGACGGCCGTCTCACCCCCCGCGTCGGCCTCACCCTCGACTGGGAGAAGACCCCGGAAGCACTCGACGCCCTGGCCAGGCGAGAGGTACGAGGCAAGGCCGTACTGACCGTGGGAGGCGAACGGTAGGAACCCGCGCGCACGGGTGCGTAGCCTGTTCGCTCTCGTCCTGATACGCGGGGGGTCTCAGCCGATGGTCGGGACACGGTCAGTCAATGTCCGCGTTTCCCCACATCAATCCATGTCACTCCGGGCGCAGCCCCTGCCCAGGTTCGTGCCGCAGTGGGACGCGAGCCCGGGGTGCGGCGGGAGGACATCGACACCGAACTGCTGCAGGCACAGGCGGAGGTTGCCACGCCGGTGTGTTCCGACCTTGAGGAGGTCGCCGCGCACCTCAACCGGTTCCGGCGTGCGGTGGGTGGCGCCGGCCGGTGCGTCGACGGTGCCTGTCACCGCGGAGCAGCGCTACCGGAACATGCGGGCAGCGGCCGCGCGGCTGGTCGACGAGCAGTTGATCTGCGGCATGCACGTTCATGTCGCCGTGCCCGACTGTCAGGCCCATGCCGCGGCGCTCGGCCGGCTGAGACCCTGGCTGCGGTGCTGGTGCTGGTGCTGGTGGCCTTGAGCGTCAACCCCCTGTTCCGGGAAGAGCGGGACGCCGGTTCGCGAGCTGGCGCGGCGTGGTCTTCGGCCGCTGGCCGATCAATGGCTCGCCTTCGTTCTTCACCGGCGCCGCGCACTACGAAGAGCAGGTAGCGCTCTGCTGGCCACCGGCGTCGTATCCGACCGAGGCCAGTTGTACGGGCATGCCCGGCTGTCCGACGACTATCCGACGCCGGAGGTACGCGCGCCCGATGTCCAGTGGACGTCGAAAGTGCCGTCACCATCGCCGGGCTCACCCGCGCGCTGTGGTGACCGCGCCGCACGGGGGCCGTCGCGGTATTCACCCTCTGGACTCCTCGGCCGACATACTGCACGCCGCCGGATGGCACGCGGCGCGCCGCGGCCTGAGCGCGGATCTGGTCGACCCCCGTACCCGCCACGTCCTCCCCGGCAGCGGCGGTGGGCGCCCTGCTGGATCGCCTCACACCCGCGCTCAAGGAACTCGGGGACGTCGACCGGGTGACTTCCGGCGTGCAACGGCTGCTCGTTCAAGGGATGGGAGCCGCAAGGCAACTTGCCGCGGTTGCCGAAGGCGGCACGGAGGCGGCACGGAGACGCTTCTGGATCTCATAGCATCCCAACCCGCGCAACCTGCCGCCGCGGTGAGCGGCGGAAGTCAGCAATCGCCGCGCGCGATCTCGCGCACCCTCTCAAGCCGTCGCCCGACAGGCTTAGCCGGCGCCTCCAGCGGCGGAGTGTCCGTGGGAAGGGTGACGCGTTCAGGGCGTGTCGGGCGTGTGCGCGAGTTGGAGGCGTGGTGCCGGTGGCAGTGGCGTGAGTGCTCCCCTGTCCGGCGTGGCGTGGAACGCCTCCATCACGTAGGCGGCGTAGCGGCGGGAGGCTGCGAGCCGGGCGGCACGGGGTGTGTGCTGGATCCCCTGGTGGGCCATGAGCATGAGGACCAGGTCGTCGACGACGAAGTCGGAGCGGAGTCGGCCGGTCTCCTGCGCGCGGCGGGCCAGTTCGGCGACCGCGCGCAAGGTCCGCTCTCGGTCGGCGGCGAAGTCCATGGCCTCGGGAAACGCCGTCATGAAGGCGTCCGCGAATCCCCGGCTGTGCGCGTGGAGTTCACAGATGCGTTCTACCAGGCCACGGAATCCGTGCCCCGGATCCGGGTCCGCGAGGGCGTCGCGGACGGCGGCCCGGCAGCCTCGCCGCTGTTCGGCGAAGGTCTCCACTATCAGTGCGCGCTTGGTCGGGAAGTGGCGGTACAGCGTCGCGGGGCCGACGTCCGCCTGCCGGGCGACTTCGCGCATGGGCGCGCCCAGGCCCTCCTCGGCGAACACCATGCGGGCGGCGTCCAGGATGCGGGCCCGGTTGTCGCGGGCGTCGGAGCGCACGGGGTGAGGCAAACGGTCGGTCATGGTCTCTCACTTTAGCCAAGCGGACGGGGGCGTCCGTTACCTTCCCGATGTCGGTGGCACCGGCGACAACCCGCACGTCGACCGGACTTGAGGAGCAGAGATGAAAGCCGTTGTGGTCAGGGAGTTCGGAAACCCTGACGGTCTGGAGGTCGTCGACCTGCCCGTGCCCGTACCCGGTCCAGGACAGGTACGGATCACCACGGAGGCGATCGGGGTCGGCGGGGTGGACGCCGTCGTCCGCAGGGGAACGCTCGCCGCGTACGGCTTCAGGGAAGGCCATCTCCTGGGCAGTGAGGTGGCGGGCAGCGTCAACGCGGTGGGAGACGGCGTGGACGCCTCGTGGACGGGGCGCCGGGTGTGGGCGTTCACCGGTCTGGCCGGCGGGTACGCGGAGCAGGCCGTCGCCTCGGTCGACGACGTCCTTCCGCTGCCTGATGGTCTGACCGGCGCGGATGCGGTGACTCTCGGAGGCTCCGGTGTGGTCGCCCACTTCGCCTTGGACCGCGCCCGTTTCGCGCCCGGCGAGACGGTGCTCGTGCGCGGGGCGGCGGGCAGCATCGGGATCACGGCGGTTCAGCTCGCGGCCAGGAACGGTGCGGGCGCGGTGGCGGTCACCACCTCGTCCGTGCAACGTGGCGCGCGCCTACGGGCACTGGGCGCGACCCATGTCCTGGACCGCTCCGGAGGGGCCGACACGGATGTGCCGTCGGGCTTCGATGTGGTGATCGATGTCGTGGGCGGTTCCCAAGTCCCCGTCTTTCTGGACAGGTTGAACGACAACGGGGTGCGCCACGAAGTACCGCGTAATCGAGTGGAGGTGAAAGGCCGACACCTCCGGGCCGTCGCAGCGGCCTGGTGAAGCTGGGGGCAGCCTGATCCGGGGAACGCCGGGGAGGGTGGCAAGCGGCCCCGACAACGGCGGGACGTGCCGGGACTACCGGACGGCGCGGGTCCGTCTAGCGAGGTCAGAAGGTGTAGCGAGAGCGAACCAGTGGTTGAAGCTCCGTAAGCATTCAGCCGGCTCAAACCTGGTGGATATGGGCCGGTATGCAGCGCGTGACTCGGCCGTCCTTGGATGGGCGGGTCAACTCCGAAGCCGGGTTCCGTTTCCGGTGGGGAGGCCACGTTGAAAGCCTGCGGCGTAGGCGTGGCGATGTTGCCGGAGTAGAGCTGGGCGCCTCCCTGACCGATCGATTGTGTGGTGAACGTGGGAACCATCCGCGGTCGCCCGAGCTGCCGGACAGCCAGTTCGGTGGTGGGCAGGTCCGTTGCCGACTGATGGCCGTGGGTGGGGCGGAGGCCCCGTAGTAGTCGCGGGAGTAACGACCCGTCGTGGAGACCGGGAAAGCCGGTCGCAGGGCCAAGGGGGCCAGCAAGTCAGTGGCTGGCGTACTGGAATGTCGGGAGGGTCGCCGGTGAATACCGACGAGCTGGAGCGCGCCTTGTATGAGGCGGAGCGCCGGGTACTGAAGATCCAGACCAAGCTGCACCGTTGGGCTCGTGATGATCCTCATCGCAGGTTCGACGACCTGTTCAATCTCGTTGCCGATCCCGGCTTCCTGCTGGTGGCCTGGGATCGTGTGCAGGGTAACAAGGGTGCACGCACGGCCGGGGTGGACGGACGCACGGCGTCGTCCATCGCGCTGTGGGTTGGGGTCGAGGAGTTCCTCGACGTGCTGCGGTCGCAGATCAAGGACCGCAGTTTCCAGCCCATGCCGGTGCGGGAGCGGATGATCCCCAAGTCGGGTGGCAAGCTGCGCCGTCTGGGGATTGCGACGATCACCGACCGGGTGGTGCAGGCGTCCTTGAAGCTGGTGCTGGAGCCGATCTTTGAGGCGGATTTCCTCCCGTGTTCCTACGGGTTCCGCCCGAATCGCCGGGCTCACGACGCGGTGGCTGAGGTGCGTCTGCTCACGTCCATGAAGTACGAGTGGATCGTGGAAGGCGACATCAAAGCCTGCTTCGACGAGATCTCGCACCCCGCTCTCATGGAGCGCGTGCGGGTACGCGTCGGGGACAAACGCGTCCTGGCCCTGGTGAAGGCGTTCCTCAAGGCGGGCATCCTCAGCGAGGATGGCCTGCTGCGGGACAACGACACTGGCACCCCGCAGGGTTCGATCCTTTCGCCGTTGCTCAGCAACGTCGCTCTCTCGGTCCTGGACGAGCACATCGCCCAGGCGTCGGGAGGCCCTGGCCCTGATGCCAACGAGCGCCGGAGGCGTCGACGCCGCAGTCTGCCCAACTATCGGCTGGTCCGGTACGCGGACGACTGGTGCCTGATGGTGCATGGCACCAAGGCAGACGCCGAAACGCTTCGCGAAGAGATCGCGGAAGTTCTCTCCACGATGGGCCTGCGCCTGTCGCCGGAGAAGACTCTGATCACCCACATTGAGCAGGGCCTGGACTTCCTCGGCTGGCGCATCCAGCTCCACCGGAAACCAGGAACCAACCGGTACTACGTCTACACCTACCCCGCCAAGAAGGCCCTGCGGGCCATCATGGCCAAGGTCAAGACGCTGTGCCGGGAGGTCGGCACGAATCAGCCGCTTGACGCCCTGTTACTCCGGCTCAATCCGGCAGTACGGGGCTGGTGCGCCTACTTCCGGCCCGGAGTGTCTTACGCGACCTTCTCCTACCTGCGCCACTATCTGTGGCACACGGTGTGGCGGTGGGTGCAGCGCAAGCACCCCAAGACGGGCCTGAGGAAGATCTACCGGCAGTACTGCGGCCGCAGATCTTGGTGGACCAGTGAGAACAGGGAACTGCTCGACCCGATCACGGTAGGCACTACTCGCTACCGCTACCGGGGCACGGCGATTCCCACTCCCTGGGACACCACGGGATGAGGACAACCACCACGTAGCCCTCTGGGCTTGTGGAGAGCCGGGTGCGGTGCCAAGTCGCATGCCCGGTTCGGGAAGCGGCTCCGGGGAAACGGGCCGGTCGAAAGACCGGAACCGCGCCCCGGGCCGACTTCACCGGTACGTGGCTGTCGGCGTGGTCGGCGGACAGCCACCGGCGGACTTCGGCATGCGGCTGATGGACGCCTTCCGCCGGTCGCTGTCGTTCGCCACCTTCAGCTCCGACTCCGTGCCCGGTGCCGAGCGGCGGGCCGTGCGATCGTCCCAGTTCGACGACGCCGTGCAGGGGGACCTGCGCACGGTCGTCCACGAGGTGCTGCCGTTGCGTCAGGCGGCCCTGGCCCACCACGCGATGGACGCGGGCACGGTGTTCGGCAGGATCGTGCTGACGCCATGAACCGGCAGGAACGGTGTTCGAGGCCCTTTACGCGTCGCCACTGGTCCGCGCTTGAGACGTCGTCGACAGAGGTTCTGACGGGGTCTGGGCCGATGAGGAAGTGATCAGTGCGGAGCTGCCGGTATCGCGGTCCGTGAGGCCCGCGAGGAGGGCGAGGCCGAGGCCGGCTGCGGCGAGGGTCGCGCCGACCAGGGCCGGTGAGGCCCAGCCCCAGCCGGCGGAGATGGCGAGGCCGCCGAGCCAGGCGCCGCCGGCGTTGGCCAGGTTGAAGGCGGAGTGGTTGGAGGCCGCGGCCATCGTCGGGGCGTTCTTCGCCTTGGCCATGAGCAGCATCTGCACGGGGGTGGTGACCAGGGCTCCCATCGCGCCCATGACGGCGAGGGTCATCAGGGCGGGGACGGTGCTGTGGACGGTGAAGTAGAACGCCACGAGCGTCGCACCGAGCAGGAAGAGGCCGCCGTACAGCGTCGGGCGCAGGGCCCGGTCGGTGAGCGGACCCGCGATCAGTGTGCCCAGCGTCATTCCGATGCCGTAGAGCGCGAGGACCCAGGTCGTGGAGGAGTCGGAGAGGCCGGTCAGGTGGGTCAGGATCGGCACCAGGTAGCTGTAGACGGCGAAGAAGCCGCCGAATCCCACGACGGCGGTGGCCAGGCCGAGGGCGACCTGCCGGTTGCCCATCGCCCGTAGTTCGTGCCGGATGCCGGCCTGGTCGCTGCGGGGCTGGTGGGGGACGAAGGCGGCCAGCGCGGCCAGCGCGACAAGGCCGATGACGGCGACGGCGCAGTAGGCGTACCGCCAGCCGAGATGCTGTCCGAGGGCGGTGCCGGCCGGGACGCCGACGATGTTGGCGACGGTGAGTCCGAGGAACATCCTCGACACGGCCCGCCCGGCCCGTTCGGGGGCGACCAGCCGGGAGGCCACGACTGCGCCCACGCCGAACAGTGCTCCGTGGGGCAGGCCCGCCAGGAACCGTGCGGCGAACAGCAGGCCGAAGTTCGGAGCGAGAGCGGAGGCGACGTTGCCGACCACGAACAGCGCGGACAGCAGGAGCAGGAGCCGTTTGTGGGCGATGCGCGCGCCGATGCCGGTCAGGACGGGCGCCCCGACGACGACTCCGAGCGCGTAGGCGGAGACGAGGTTGCCGGCGTGCGGCACGGACACGCCGACGCCGTGGGCGATCTGGGGCAGCAGTCCCATCGTGGCGAACTCGGTCGTACCGATTCCGAAGGCGACGAGGGCAAGGGCCAGCAGGGCCAGTGGCATGGAGCGCAAGTACCTTTCACGGGCGGCGGTTCGGGTGCGGATGGGCGGGAAGAGGGCGGGACCGTGATGCGTCACGTTCGCTCTGTTTCTGTAGCCTGTCGCGCCGACCGCCGTTGCCCGATGCGCCCTTAAGGGCAGGGAAGGTCTACGAGCGCTACAGCCGCGGCGCGCACTCACGCATTCCAAGATCGGGCGACGAGAATCATGGCCTGCGTCACAGTCGGCCGGTCGGCGGACCGGTGTTCACGCGGTGACGTTCCCGCTGCTCCGCTCGACAGGGATCCACAACTGGGAGTGGGTCTCCTCGCCGATCTCCACCAGGTGCGTACGCAGGAGTTCCGGACCTGGCCGGCTCGTGTACGGGTTCGAGGGGAACCACTGGGTGAACACGTCCCGCCACAGTTCCTGGAGCGCGCTCGGATAGGGCCCGTCGTTGTCGAAGACCGCCCAGGTCCCGGCCGGTACGTCGAGGGCGTCGAGTTCCTCGACGGTCGTCTCCGGGCCGGTGGCCACGCCGATCCAGTAGTCCGCCTCGGCGCCCTCCTCCCGGCTGTCGGTCAGGTACACCGCTGCCGACAGGATCCCCTCCGGTTCCCGGTCGGCCAGCTCCTTCATCCGTACGATCGCCCGCTCGTCCAGGTTTTCCACGTGCGCCGCGGCGGCCGGGTTGACCCCCTCGTGCACCAGCGGGACCCGGGCCTTCCTGCCGACGATCCGGAACGCCTCCTTCTCCACGATCCGGTACCGCATGGTCGTACTGCCTTCGACGACGACGCGGAAGGACATGCGGGGCTGTGCCGTGAGCAGCGCGCCTCTGCGCCGGGCTTCGCCCGGGCCGATGCCGTGCACCGACCGGAACGCCCGGGCGAAGGCCTCGCCCGAGCCGTAGCCGTAGCGCACCGCGACATCGAGCAGTGTGCGTTCCCCGGCCAGCACCTCGGCCGCCGCGAGTGTCATCCTCCGGCGCCGCACGTAGACCGGGAGCGGTATCCCGGCGAGGGCGGAGAACAGCCGCCGGAAGTGGTACTCCGAGACCGCGGCGATCCGGGCCGCCTCGGCCACGTCGACTTCCCGGTCGAGGCAGGCCTCCAGGTGGTCCAGTGCCTGGTTCAGCCGGTCCAGCACGTGTATCCGTCCCTCTTCCTTGAGTCTTCCGTGTGGGAATGCGCACCTCGGCTGCGGCAGTTCCTACGGCCGGTCGGCGGGCCGTCTTCAGATGTGGAGGTGATTGTGGAGGTGATTCCCTCGCGCCCTGCCCGACTGAAGCCGTGCGGGAATTGTCGGGTGGGTGGCCTCGGCGTTGCCTGAGGCTTGCGCACATGACTGATATTAAGGGGCTGTGCGAGCCGCGGTTCGCCGCGGTCGGGGAGGCCCTCGCGGCTTCGCTCGGCAAGGACGACGTGGGTGCGTCGGTCGCCGTCCACCTCGACGGCGAGCCGGTGGTCGACATATGGGGCGGGTACGCCGACGCGGACCGCACGGTCGACTGGGAGCGCGACACCCTCACGGGCGTGAACTCGACGACCAAGAACATGACCGCCTTGTGCGCCCTCGTCCTGGCCGACCAGGGCCGGCTCGATCTGTCCGCGCCGGTCGCCGCCTACTGGCCCGAGTTCGCCGCGGCGGGCAAGGAGAGTCTGCTCGTACGCCATGTGCTGTCCCATACCGCAGGGTTGCCGGACCTGTCCGGACTGACGACGGTCGAGGACCTCTACGACTGGCAGACCGTGACGGAAGGGCTGGCCGCGCAGGTCCCCGAATGGGAACCGGGCACGGCCGCCGGGTACCACGCGCTCACCTTCGGGTTCCTCATCGGTGAGATCGTCCGCCGCATCACCGGCCGCAGCCTCGGCGACTTCTTCGCCGAGGAAGTGGCCGAGCCACTGGGCGCGGACTTCCACATCGGGCTCTCCGCCGACGACGACCACCGCGTCGCACCGCTCATCCCGCCGCCGTCGCTGACCGACGAGTTCGCCGCCGGCGCACCGCTCGGACCGGACGGCACACGTCGGGAGCACACCGGTGCCGCGGTCCGGGTCAGGGATGCCAACTCCGTGGCCTGGCGCCGTGCGCAGATCCCCGCGGTGAACGGCTTCGGCAACGCTCGGTCCGTCGCCCTCGTCCAGTCGGTCCTGGCGAACCGGGGTTCCGCCGGTGGCGTGCGGCTGCTGTCCCCCCAGGGCTGTGAGCCCGCGTGGCAGGAGGTGTTCCACGGCGAGGACCGGGTGCTGCGGACGTCGATGTCCTGGACCGTGGGCTTCGGCAAGTTCGGCAATACCTTCGGTTGGGGCGGATGGGGCGGCTCGCTGGTCGCGAGCGACCCTGATTCACGGATGACGGTGGCCTACGTGATGAACCAGATGATCGACCGGGAGCAGCAGGAGGACAACCGCGGCATGGAGATCATCATGGCCGCCTACAGCGGACTGCGCTGACAACCCGCGGGAGGGGGAAGTCGGTGTGCGCACGGACTTCCCCCTCCCGCGCTCCCGCGACGCCGGCGCTGTGATGTCGAGCCCCGACGATCGTGGCGGACGCCGAGAACATCGTCCGCGACCGGCTCCGGCGGCAACTCGCGCCCCCAGGCCCGAAATTGGTCTAGACGAATCTTTCCCGGATCTCTTGACGCCGGCCGACACGGCCAGCCACGCTTCGCTACGCAGGCAGATGTAAGGAAAGTTTCCCATTAACTTCACGACTCGCCGTTCGACGGTCTTCCCCTGCCTCACCCCGCCCTGATCACGTCGCACGGCTCCTCCCCACCCGCACCTCTCCACCGTGCGACGGGCGTACAGGGCACCGCAATCCGCGTACCGGCGCGACGCCGTGCGCGGCCTCGCCCCACGGAGGAGCATCCGCATGAGACGTGCGTCGCTGCGCGCCGCATTGACCGCCGCCCTGATGGTCGGCGGCATGGCCACGATCGCCACCCCGGCCGCCCACGCGGCCGACAACACCGGTCTGATCGCCTCCTTCGGCATCACCTCCACCTGGGGTGCCGGCTTCGAGGGCGGCTACACGGTGACCAACAAGTCCACACACACCGTCAGTTCATGGACCATCACCTTCACCCTGCCCGCCACCGAGGCCGTCACCAGCTCGTGGAACGGCACGCTCACCCACAGCGGGACGCAGTACACCATCACCTCCCCCACCTGGGAGGCCCCGCTCGCCCCCGGTGACTCCGCGCCCGTCGTCGGCATGGACTTCAGCTACAGCGGCTCGGTCATCCCGCCGAGCGCCTGTCTGATCAACAACGGCCCCTGCGCCGGCGTCCCCGCCGACACCGTCGCACCCTCGACCCCCTCCGGCCTCGCGGTCCGGGCCACCGGCCCCGGCAGCGTCACGCTGGGCTGGAACGCCTCGACCGACAACGTCGGCGTGGTCGGCTACCGGGTCTACGAGGGCAGCAACGTCATCGCCACCACCTCCGGCACCGGCACCACCTTCACGGTGATCGGCCTGCTCGCCGGCAGCAGTCACAGCTTCTCGGTGACCGCGCTCGACGACTCCAACAACCAGTCGGCGCACTCCGCGACGCTCACCGCGACCGCGGGCAGCGGCACGACGCCCGGCGTCGCGGCTCCCTTCATCGACCTCGGTGCCTACCCGACGCCGAACCTCACGCAGATCGCCACGAACACCGGGCTGCGGCAGTTCTCGCTCGGCTTCATCACCGCCGGGTCGACCGGCTGCAACGCGAGCTGGTTCAACTCCTTCGACCCGGGCGCGGCCTGGGACCGGGCGGACTTCGACTCGCTGCGCGCCATGGGCGGTGACGTGCGGCCGTCCTTCGGTGGCGAGGCGGGCACCGAACTGGCCCTCGCCTGCACCAGCACGACCGCGCTCCAGGCGCAGTACCAGAAGGTCGTGGACGCCTACGCCCTGGACCGCGTGGACTTCGACATCGAGGGTGCCGCTACGGTCGACCACGCCTCGATCGACCGGCGCTCGACGGCCGTCGCCGCCGTCCAGGCCGCGCAGCGCGCCAAGGGCCGCGACCTCAAGGTCACGCTCACTCTCCCTGTCCTGCCCAGCGGCCTGACCGCGGACGGCCTCTACATCCTCGACTCCGCCAAGTCGCACAACCTGAACATCGACACCGTCAACCTGATGGCCATGGACTACGGCGACAGCGCCGCACCCAACCCGTCCGGGAAGATGGGCACGTACGCCATCCAGGCCGCGACCTCGACCCGCGCCCAGATCGCCTCGGTGTGGCCGAACCTCACCACCGCCCAGACCTGGGCCATGGTCGGCCTCACTCCGATGCTCGGCCAGAACGACACCGCCAGCGAGGTGTTCACGGTCGCCGACGCACAGCAGGTGCTCACCTTCGCCCGCCAGAACCACCTGGGCGAGCTGGGCTTCTGGGACGTCACCCGCGACGGGAACGCCTGCACCGGTGGCCTGAGCGAGTGCACGAACATCCCGCAGACCCCGTACCAGTTCTCCACGTTGTTCGCGGCCTACGCGGGCTGAGCCCGTGAGGTCATCTGCGCCCCCGCAAAACAGCTTGTGGAGGCAGAGACTCAGCTCGGCCCGCACACGTTGAGAACACGTTCAGTGCATGGACGGACAGCACGACCTCAGCTGTCGCCCGCGTGCCTCGTCGGCAGCCCCCTCGCGGCGGCTGCCTTCGACTCCTGAAGCCGCCGTGCGAGACGCGCGAGCGGCTTCAAGGGGCGCCGGCTCGACGGCAGTACCTCCTTCCTGCCGCCGTCTTCGCAAAGCCGCAGTTCAACACGGCACGACTGCGCGCGACCGATCGCTGGAGGGCGGTCAACAGCTCGACGGGGCTTGGTTCGGACCTTTACCGAGACTCCATACAGCATCGCCAAGAGGCCTGCCTTTCAACCGATCACGTTGAAGCAGTTGACGCATGGAGGGCCGCGCCGGACACTCCTGCATTGGAACGGCGATCCCCGCCCGGCCCACACCCAACTCAGGCCTACGGCGCACGACATGACGGATCGTCCGGAATCAGGAGGACAACGAGAAACCGCAGACTCATGATCGTGCTGAGAGCGCTCTCAGAATCGTCAGCAGACCGTGCCGACAACCCGCTGAACCACACGTGCCGGGCAGTCGACCGGACGGCGGAAACGACCTGCTCCCAAGTCCCACCAGGAGCCAGGCCCCCTGCACCACTCCCATCCCGCCAGCTTGACAGGGAGAACCAAAACGATGAGAACCTCCCCACCACCTGCCGGTGCGCCCGCGGGCAGCCAGAGAACCGTCCCCCTCGTTCTGGGCAGCGCTCTGCTGCTGCTCATCGGCACGCTCGTAGGCCTGATCGGAACCGGCGGCAGCGCCTCGGCGGCTGTACCAGGCGCTCCCGCAGGCTGGACCACCCTCTTCTCGGACGACTTCAACGGTTCGTCCGGCAGCGCGCTGAACCGGACCAACTGGCTGTACGACCTGGGCACCAGTTACGCCGGAGGTGCTGCCAACTGGGGCACGGGCGAAGTCGAATCGGCCACCGACTCCACCAGCAACGTCTACCAGGACGGACAGGGACACCTGGTCATCAAGGCTCTCCGCGACGGCTCCGGCCACTGGACCTCGGGACGCATCGAGACCCAGCGCACGGACTTCGCCGCCCCGGCCGGCGGACAGCTGGAGATGAGCGCGTCCATCCTCCAGCCCAACCCGCAGAGTGGACTGGGTTATTGGCCCGCGTTCTGGGCGATGGGCGGCGCGGCCCGTCCGGTCGGCGCGACGAACTGGCCGAGCATCGGCGAGTTCGACATCATGGAGGACGTCAACGCGCTGAGCCAACACTCCACCACCTTCCACTGCGGGGTGTGGGCGGGCGAGTGCCACGATCCCGACGGCATCACCAGCAATCTTCAGCCGTGCGCGGGCTGCCAGACCGGCTACCACACGTACTCCGCGATCATCGACCGCACGAACACCGCCGCGGAGCAGCTCCGCTTCTATCTCGACGGCAATCTGACCTTCACCGTCAATGAGAACCAGGTTTCGGTCGCGACGTGGCAGGCGGCCGTCGATCACGGATTCATGGCCATCTTCGACCTGGCGATCGCCGGTTCCTACCCCGACAAGGTCTGCGGCTGCAGTTCGGCCGCGCAGGCGGGCAGCATCACATCGGGTGCCGCCATGAGCGTCGACTGGTTCGCGGTCTACCAGCAAAGCGCAGGCGGCAGTACCACGGGCGGTACGACGACCGGCGGTACCACAGGTGGCAGTACGACGGGCGGAAGCACCGGCGGGAGCACGACGACGCCGGACTACACCGCCGGGGTGACCCACGTGAGCGCCAGTCAGGCGCAGATCACGTTCGTTCCGACCACACCAGCGGCGTACGTCGATGTGCACTACCTCGTCAACGGCTCCGGCCAGCAGAACTTCCGGATGACCAACAGCGGCGGCACCTGGACACAGAACGTCACGCTCGCCGCCGGATCCACCCTGACCTACTGGTTCACCTACGAGAAGAACGGGCCTCAGTACGACAGCCCGCACTACACCTACACCCAGTGAGCCTCCCGGGCTGGTCCCGCAGGACCGGCCCGGGTACCAAACGGGGCTCCGGGGCCACGCCCGACGTCGGCACCGGGCCGGATTCCGGTTCCGGTGCCGTTTCCTCGTCCGAGAACGGATCCAGGAAGCCACCCGTCTCCGCTCCGCACACCGGGACGACTCCTGAGCCGGATCCACCGGCTTGATCCCGATCCAGGTGTTTTGGGCCCGACCCGCACATCACGTGGGACCTGGCCGACGGCGGGCGGTCGAACCGCGGACTACCAGCCGGGCGGGCAGCAGGATGCTCCAGGACGGCGCGGCGGCGCGCAGGTGGTCCAGGAGGAGTTGGGCGGCCTGGACGCCCATCAGGTGGTGCGGAACGTGGACCGTGGTCAGCGGCGGCCGGAAGCGGTCCGCGAACGGCATGTCGTTGAAGCCGACGACGGACACGTCCGCCGGGCAGCAGCGGCCCCGGTCCTCGATCGCGCGCAGGGTGCCCAGGGCGATGAGGTCGTTGCCCGCGAGGACCGCGGTGGTGTGCGGGTGCCGTTCGAAGAGCAGCCGGGCGGCGTCGTACCCGGCGGCCTCCGTGTAACTCGCGCACTCCACGACGGCGGCGCCAGGGGCGGCGGCGCGGAAAGCCCGCATCCGGACGTATCCGGTGGACAGGGTCTGGGGTCCGGCGAGGTGGGC
This sequence comes from Streptomyces sp. NPDC050508, assembly GCF_040655155.1. Taxonomy (NCBI): domain Bacteria; kingdom Bacillati; phylum Actinomycetota; class Actinomycetes; order Kitasatosporales; family Streptomycetaceae; genus Streptomyces; species Streptomyces sp. NPDC050508. The sequence goes on along the minus strand of NZ_JBFAJJ010000013.1, from coordinate 283,361 downwards.
GAACCGGGTGTGGTCGAGGGCGCGCAGGTGGGCCACCGCTTGTGCGACACCGTCCGCGTCGTCACCCAACACCGCGGGCACGGTGGGCAGTTCGGTGCTGCGGTTGACGGTGACGAAGGGGATCCGCTCCCGTACGGCGAGTTCGAGCAGGGGGTGGTGGCGGCGGGCGGTCGCGACGATGAATCCCTCGACCCGGCGGCTGCGCAGGGCGTTGAACTCGGCGCGCTCGCGGGCCTCGTCGCCGTCGGTGTTGACCAACAGGGCGGTGTAGCCGTGCTGTTCGAGGCGGTCCTGGATGCCGCGCACGATCGGCGGGAACAGTGGGTTGGTCAGGTCGGGGATGAGCACGCCGACGGCGGCGGTGCGGCTGGTACGCAGGCCCCGGGCCAGGGTGTTGGGCACATAGCCGAGCCGGGTGGCCTCCAGCGAGACGCGGCACGCGGTCCGGGCGCTGACCTGGTGCCGGGTGGCCGGGTTGAGCGCCCGGGACGCGGTCGCCTTGTGCACGCCGGCCGCACGGGCCACGTCGTCGAGCGTGGGCGGTCGGCCGCTGGTCATGCGGCGAGGCTAGGGCGCGCCGGGCGGGGCCGCAATCCATTGCGGTCGCTTTGCTCCTGAGGCCGTTGACACCTCGGCCCGGCAGCAGCAGAATCCCCCGCAATCGATCGCATGGGTGAGAAAGTCCCTTCCACGAAGGGTGTCTGATCATGCGTCATCCGTACCGTCACGCCTCCCTCTCCCGCGCGCTGTTCGCGGCCCTCGCCGCCACCGCCGTACTGGTCGCCTGCAGTTCCTCGGCGAAGCCCAGCTCCTCGGCGTCGTCCCACGCGCCGCTGAAGATCGGCATATCCCTGTCACTGACCGGCGACTTCTCCGACCCGGGCAAGAGCGCCGAGCGGGGCTACCGGCTGTGGGCCGACACGGTGAACGCCAAGGGCGGGATCCTCGGCCGCAAGGTGCAGCTCACCATCGTCGACGACACCTCCAGCCCCACCCAGGTGGTCGGCAACTACCAGAACCTGATCACCAAGGACCATGTCGACCTGACCTTCGGCCCGTTCTCCAGCCTGCTCACGATCCCCGCCTCCCAGGTGGCCAAGCGCTACGGCTACGCGTTCCTGGAGCCGGCGGGCGGCGGACCGAAGGTCTTCGCCCAGCATCTGCACAACCTCTTCTTCGTGCAGCCGGCGCCCGTCGTCAAGCAGGGTGACGTGTTCGCCGACTACATCCTCTCCCTCCCGACGGCCCAGCGTCCGAAGACCGCCGCGTATCCGGCGCTCGACGACCCCTTCGCCTCGCCGATCGCCGACGAGGTACGCACCCGGCTCGAAGCCGCCGGGATCAAGACGGTCTACCAGCAGATCTACCCCGCCGAGATCACCGACCTGACCCCCGTCGTGTCCGCGATGGCCGCGAAGAAGCCCGACCTGGTCGTCGGCGGCACCCAGGCGGACGACGCCTACCGCATGGTCAAGGCCATGGTGCAGCTCAAATGGGCGCCGAAGCTGCTGTATCTGTCCAACGGCGCGAACGACCCGCACAACTTCCCGGGCAACGTCGGCGCTTCGAACGTCGACGGGATCTTCTCCTCCGGCGACTGGTTCCCGAGCTCCAACACCTATGGCAACGCCGCCTTCCTCAGCGCGTACACCAAGAAGTACGGCGGCACCGCCGGCACGATCGACAGCACGTCCGCCGAGGCGTACTCCTGCGGCCAACTGCTGGAGGAAGTCGCCGCCAAGACCGGCAAGGTGGACAACGCGACCCTCATCTCCGCACTGCACAAGGGCAGTTGGCAGACCCTGGAGGGGAATCTGAGCTGGAACGCGGACGGGGCCGCCAACTCCTCGTACGTACTGGTGCAGTGGATCGGCGGGAAGATGCTGCCGGTCTACCCGGCCGGCCGGGCGCAGCACGCGCCGGTGACCGCCGCTCTGCCGTGGGGTGGCTGAGCGATGCACGAGGCGGTCCAGGCGGTCGTCCTCGGGGTCCTCACCGGGGGTGTGTACGCGCTGATGGCCAGCGGGCAGACGCTGATCTTCGGGGTGATGAAGGTGGTCAACCTCGCGCAGGGCGCGCTGGTGATCCTGGCGGCCTTCCTCAGCCACAGCCTGTTCACCGCGTGGGGCGTGGACCCCTTCCTGTCGGTGCTGATCATCGCGCCTCTGATGTTCGCGCTCGGCACGGCGGTGCAGTGGCTGCTGCTGCGCCCGCTGCACCAGGACGACGCGGCGCTGCTGTCGCTGCTGGTCACCTTCGCCGTCGCGCTGGGCATCGAGGGGGCGCTGACGCTGGCGTACCACACCGACTACCGCACCACCCGGCCCGCATACGTCGACCGGTCGTGGCGGATCGCCGGTTACCAGGTCGGCGAGGTGCGGCTGGCGGCCTTCGCCCTCTCGCTGGTCACGCTGGGCGGGCTGTGGCTGCTGCTGTCCCGGACCCGGTTCGGGCGGTCGGTGCGGGCGACCGTGCAGAACCCGGTCGCGGCCCGGCTGCTGGGCGTGGAGACGGCCCGGGTGGCGGCGCTCGGCTTCGGGCTGGGGTCTGCCACCGCGGCGGCGGCCGGGGCGGTGTACGGAATGGTGTACTCGTTCAACCCCAACAGCCACTACGACCTGATCTCGCGGCTGTTGTCGGTGGTGATCCTCGGCGGGCTCGGCAGCCTGGGCGGCACGGTGGTCGCCGCGCTGGTCATGGGCATCGCGTCGTCACTCGTCGGGGCACTGGTGTCGCCGGTGTGGTCGGACTTCAGCTTCTTCGTGGTGCTGCTGGCGGTGCTCCTGCTGCGCCCCCAGGGGCTGTTCGGCGCCCGGCTGCGGGGTGCGCTGTGAGGCGGCGGCTCGGGCGGTACGGGCGTTACGGGCCGGGGCCGGCGGCGCTGGTCGCGCTCGCGGTGCTGGTCGTGTTCCCGCTGGCCGTGTCGGCGCCCTGGCTGGTCACCATCGGGCTGTTCACCCTGATGTACGCGGCGCTGGCCAGCGCCTGGAACCTGGTCGGCGGCTACGCCGGGTATCCCTCGCTCGGGCACGCCGCCTTCTTCGGCATGGGCGCCTACGCGGAGGCGATCTGGTGGACGCACCGCACAGCGGGCTCGGGTTACGGGCCGTTCTGGACACTGCCGCCGATCGGGCTGGCGGTGGCGGCCGTCGCGGTGCCGGTGGCGTGGGTCGCGATGCGTACCCGTACGGATGTCTTCGCGATCGTCACCATCACCTTCCTCTTCGTCGTGCAGACCCTCGCCTTCAATCTGCGCGGGCTGACCGGCGGCGCCCAGGGCGTGGCAATGCCGGTCGCACCCTTCACTCCGGCGACCTTCGAACGCCCCTTCTACTACGCCATGCTGGCGCTGCTCGTGCTCGCTCTGGCCATGTCGTACGGGGTGCTGCACAGCAGGCTCGGGCTGGCGCTGACAGCGGTGCGCGGCGACGAGGACAAGGCGCGGAGCGTGGGGGTGCCGGTCGGCGCGGCGAAGCTGACGGCGTTCGCGCTGTCGGTGGTGGTGACCGCGATGGCCGGGGGCGTGTGGGCGTACTACCTGTCCTTCATCTACCCGCAGTTCGCGGTCGACCCGCTGCTGTCCATCGGCATGGTGCTGATGGTCTTCCTCGGCGGGCGGGGCACCCTGTGGGGCCCGGTGCTGGGGGCGTTCGTGGTGGCGCCCGCGCAGCAGTACCTCGCCTACCGGTTCGGGGCCAGCCAGTTGTACCTGCTGGCGTACGCGGCGCTCTTCGTGGTCGTCATGCTGGTCATGCCGCGTGGTGCGCTGCCCACCCTGCGGGACCGGATACGACGGGCCGAGGCACGGGCATGAGCGGGCCGCCGCTGCTCGAAGTCCGCGCTCTCACCAAGCGGTTCGGCGGGGTGACCGCGGTGGACGGCTGCTCGTTCGCCGTCCGGCGCGGCACGATCACCGGGCTGATCGGCCCCAACGGGTCGGGGAAGACCACCGTGTTCAACCTCGTCACCGGCCATCTGCCCGCCGACTCCGGGGAGTTGGTCTTCGACGGACGGCCGGTGACCCGGCCCGACCCCGGGCGGCTGTACCGGCGCGGGCTGTCCCGCACCTTCCAGCAGCCCCGGATCTTCGGGGAGTTGACCGTGCTGGAGAACATGTCCGCCGCAGCCGGGCACGACTGGCGGGCGCTGGCCGGACGGCGGCTGGGCGCCCGGGACACGGCCCGCGGCGACGCTCTGCTCGCGGAGTTCGGACTGAGCGGGCACCGGGACACGCCCGCCGCCGAACTGTCGTACGGGCAGCGGAAGTTGCTGGAGTTCGCGGCCCTGCTGATGAGCGAGCCCGCGCTGGTGCTGCTCGACGAGCCGACGGCCGGGGTCAGTCCGGCGATGGTCGCCACGATCGAACGGCATGTGCGCGCCCGGCACGCGTCCGGCACCACGTTCCTGGTCGTGGAGCACGACATGGGCCTCGTCATGCGGCTGTGCGACCCCGTCATCGTGCTGGACGGCGGCACGGTGATCGCCGAGGGCCCGCCGGACGACGTACGGTCCCTGCCGCGCGTCCTCGACGCCTACCTCGGGGGGTGAACGGCGTGCCGGACCTGCTCGTCCTCGATCATGTCACCGCGGGATACGGGCTGGGCGACGTGCTGCACGGCGTCGACCTCACTGTGGCCGAGGGCGAGGTCGTCTGTCTCATCGGGCCCAACGGCGCCGGGAAGTCGACGGTCCTGCGCACGGTCAGCGGGCTGCTGCGGCCGGGCGGCGGAGGGGTCCGGCTGCGCGGGGAGCCGGTCGACCACCTGTCGCCGCGCGAGCGACTGCTGTGCGGCATCGCCCACGTACCGCAGGAGCGCAGCCTCTTCCCGGCGATGAGCGTCTGGGACAACCTGCTGATGGGCGGCCACATCCTCGACCGCGGCCGGGCCGGGCGGGCGGCCGTGCGCGAGCGGGCGGACACCGTCGCCGAGCAGTTCCCGATCATCGCCGCCCGCCGCCACGAGGCCGCCGGATCGCTGTCCGGCGGCGAGCAGAAACAGGTCGAACTCGCTCGCGCCCTGATGCTCGACCCGGCGCTCATGCTGCTCGACGAGCCGTCCATCGGCCTCGAACCCCGGGCCCGCCAGGCGGTCTTCGCCACCGTCCGCGCCCTGGCCGACGCCGGCCGCTCGATCCTCCTCGTCGAACAGAACGCCCGCTCCGGCCTGGCCGTCGCCGACCGCGCCGCCGTCCTCGAATCCGGCCGCGTCCGGCTGACCGGCACCGGCCGGGCGCTGCTCGCCGACCGGCGGGTGGCCCGGCTGTATCTGGGCGCGAAGGAGGAGGTCTGATGGCCGGCCGCGTCCTGCTCGCCCGAGCGACGGCCCGCGCACGCGCCCGGCGACCGCAGGCCCGGGCCTGCCCCGCCCCGGCCACGCACACCGACCTGCGGGTAGGCCGGCTGTACCTGGGCGCCAAGGAGGAAGTCTGATGGCCGACCGCCTCCTGCCCGCCCGAGCGACCGCACGGGTCCGGCGACCGCCGGACCGGCCCCGTCCCGCCCCGGCCACGCACACCGACCCGCGGGCGGCTCGCCCGCACCCCGGCGCGAGGGAGGAAGCCCGATGCCCGACGACTTTCCGCTGATCGGCTGGACCGGCACCGGCCGGATGGGGTTCGCGCTCGCCGGGCGGCTGCTCGACGCGGGGACACCGCTGGCGGTGTACAACCGGACCCGGGCCAAGGCCGAGCCGCTGGCCGCGCGGGGCGCCGGGGCGGTGGTAGTGGACGACGTGCGGCAACTCGGGCCGTGTGACGTGGTGTTCACGATGGTGGCCGGGTCCGACGACTTCGCCGAGGTCACGCTGGGCGAACGTGGCCTGCTGACCGCCGATGCGACACCGGGCGTGATCGTGGACTGCTCGACCGTGGGCGCGGAGGTGTCCGCCGCCGTGCGGGCCGCCGCGGCCAAGACCGGCACCGCGCTGCTGGCCGCACCGATCAGCGGCAACCCCAAGGTGGTCGCCGTGGGCCGGGCGAGCCTGGTGGTGTCCGGTCCCGAGGACGCCTTCCGCCGGGTCCTGCCGCTGCTGGCGGCGCTGGGCGGCTCGGTCACCTATGTCGGGACCGGCGAGGCGGCCCGGCTGGTCAAGCTGGCCCACAACATGGTGCTGGCCGTCGTGGCGCAGGCACTCGCCGAGTCGGTCGTCCTCACGGAACGGCACGGCGTGTCCCGGGCGGCGTACCTGGAGTTCCTCAACTCCTCGGTGCTGGGCTCGGCGTTCAGCCGCTACAAGTCGCCGGCGCTGGTGGGACTCGACTTCACCCCGACCTTCACCACGGCGATGCTGCGCAAGGACCTCGACCTGGGGCTGGCCGCCGCCCGCACCGCCGAGGTACCGATGCCGCTCACAGCCGCCGTCCACCAGCTGGTCCAGGCGGCGGTCGGAGCCGGGCACGGCGGGTCGGACTTCGCCGCGCTGCTGCTGGAGCAGGCCCGCGCGGCGGGGCTGACACTCGCCCCCGAGGACGCCGACGTGGACGACGGGCTGTCCGGGGCCGGGGGCCAGCGATGACCACGGCACCGCGGCTCACCCCCGCGCCGGGCCACACCGCGGTCGACTTCGAGCAGCGCGTCGACTTCGACCGGCTGCGCGGCTACCGGCTGGGCCGGGCCCGCGCGGCGCTTGAGGCCAGCGAGCTGGGCGCGCTGCTGGTCTTCGACACCAACAACATCCGCTACCTCACCTCGACGGTGATCGGCGAGTGGGCCCGCGACAAGTTCACCCGCTACGCCCTGCTGACCCGTACCGGCGACCCGTACGTCTGGGACTTCGGCTCCGCCGCCCGCCACCACGAGCTCCACGCCCCCTGGCTGGCCCCCGGCCACAGCCGGGCCGGGCTCCTCGGGCTGCGCGGTGCGATCGCGCCCGAGGCCGGGCTGTTCGCCGCCGCCGTACGGGAGATCAAGGCGATCCTCGCCGAGGAAGGCGTCGTGGACCTGCCGGTCGGGGTGGACGCCGCCGAACCGCCGATGCTCTTCGAACTCGCCCGGCAGGGCGTGCTCGCCGCGGACGGCCAGCAGGTCATGCTGGACGCCCGGCAGCTCAAGTCCCCCGACGAGATCACCTTGTTGTCCATGGCCGCCGCGATGGTCGACGGCGTCTACCAGGACATCGCGGAGGCGTTGAAGCCCGGAGTACGCGAGAACGAGATCGTGGCCCTCGCCAACAAGCGGCTGTACGAGATGGGTTCGGACGACGTCGAGGCCATCAACGCGGTGTCCGGGGAGCGGTGCAACCCGCACCCGCACAACTTCTCCGACCGGCTGATCCGCCCCGGCGACCAGGCGTTCTTCGACGTCATCCAGTCCTTCAACGGCTACCGCACCTGCTACTACCGCACCTTCGCCGTGGGCAGCGCCACCCCGGCCCAGCGGGACGCGTACACCAGGGCACGCGAATGGATAGACGCCGCGATCGACCTGGTGAAGCCCGGCGTGAGCACCGACCGGATCGCCCGGGTCTGGCCCGCCGCCACCGCGTTCGGCTTCCGCGACGAAATGGCCGCCTTCGGCCTGCAGTTCGGCCACGGGCTCGGCCTCGGGCTGCACGAGCGGCCCATCATCAGCCGTCTCAACTCCCTTGAGAACCCGATGGAGATCACCGAGGGCATGGTCTTCGCCCTGGAGACCTACTGCCCGGCCGCCGACGGCTACTCGGCGGCCCGCATCGAGGAGGAGGTGCTGGTCACCGCCGACGGACCGCGCATCCTCACCCGCTTCCCGGCCCAGGAACTGTTCATCGCCAACGCGTACTAAGGATGCCCAGATGCCCACCGAGGACGAACAGCTCGCGCTGTACCGCGCCCAGACCCGCATCCGGCTCTTCGAGAAGCGCGCCTACGACCTCTTCCTGCGGAACCTGGTCAAGGGCACCAGCCACCTCTCGCTCGGCCAGGAGGCCATCGCGGCCGGGTTCGCCGTCGCCATGCGGCCCGACGACTACACCTTCGCCACCTACCGCGGGCACGCCCACGTCCTCGCCCGTGGCGCGCCGATGGCCGCCGTCATGGCCGAACTCCTGGGCCGGGACGCCGGGTTGATGGCCGGCAAGGGCGGTTCCATGCACCTGACCAGCGTCCCGCACGGCGCGATGGGCTCGTACGCGATCGTGGGCGCCCACCTGCCGATCGCCGTGGGTGCGGCGTGGAGCGCCCAGTACCGGGGCAGCGGCCAGGTGGCGGTGTGCTTCTTCGGCGACGGCGCGACCAACATCGGCGCCTTCCACGAGGCGCTCAACCTGGCGGCGGTGTGGGAGCTGCCGGTGGTGTTCGTCTGCGAGAACAACCTCTACATGGAGTACACGCCGATCGCCTCCGTCACGGCCGTGCCCCGCCCCGCCGCCGACCGGGCCGCCGCGTACGGGTTGGACCCCGTCGTGGTGGACGGCAACGACGCGGACGCCGTGCACGCGGCGGCCGCCGAGTCGCTCGCCCGGGCCCGCGACGGCGGCGGTCCGAGCCTGATCGAGGCACTGACCTACCGGCACGGCGGCCACTCCCGCGCCGACCCGGCCAAGTACCGGCCCGCGCAGGAGGTCGACACCTGGCTGGCCCGGGACCCGGTGCCCGCCTACCGGGAGCGGCTGCTGAAGCACGGCGTACCGCCCGAGGTGCTGGACGACCTCGACGCCGAGGCGCGGCGGGCGGTCGACGAGGCGACCGAGTCCGCCAAGGCAGCGCCCCCGCCGTCACCGGAGCGACTGCTCAGCCAGGTATGGGCCAACGGAGGTGCGTCATGGCGCAGTTGACCTACCGCGAGGCCGTACGGCGGGCGCTCGCCCAGGAGATGCGGCGGGACGAGCGCGTGGTCTTCCTCGGCGAGGACGTGGCGGCGGCCGGCGGGGTCTTCAAGGCGACGCCGGGCCTGCTGGAGGAGTTCGGGCCGCGCAGGGTGCGGGACACCCCGATCAGCGAACAGGCCATCCTGGGCGCGGCGATGGGCGCGGCGATGACCGGGCTGCGGCCGGTCGCCGAGATCATGTTCAGCGACTTCCTCGCCGTGTGCTGGGACATCGTCGCCAACCAGATCGCCAAGACCCGCTACATGACGGATGGTCAGATCTCGCTGCCGCTGGTGATCCGCGCCGCGAACGGAGGCGGACTGCGCTTCGGCGCCCAGCACTCGCAGAGCGTCGAGAACTGGGCGATGGCGGTGCCCGGCCTCAAGGTCGTGGCCCCCTCCTCCCCCGCCGACCTGATCGGCCTGTTCGCGGCTGCCGTACGGGATCCGGACCCGGTGCTCTTCTTCGAGCAGAAGTCCCTCTACCCGGTCCGGGGCGAGGTCCCGGACGGGGAACTGCTGGACACGCTCGGCACTGCCCGGGTCCTGCGCACCGGGGCCGACGCCACGCTCGTCGCCCTGGCCGCGATGGTCCCGCGGGCCCTGGCGGCGGCCGAACTGCTCGCGGCGGACGGCATCGACTGCACGGTCGTCGACCTGCGGTCCCTGGTACCGCTCGACGTGACGACGGTCCTGGACGCGGTGGCCGCCACGGGCCGGCTCTTCACCGTCGAGGAGAACCCCCGGCTGTGCGGCTGGGGCGCCGAGGTCGCGTCGCTGGCCGCCGAGGAGGCATACGACGCACTGACCGGGCCGATCGTCCGCATCACCACCCCGCACATCCCACTGCCCGCCGCCGACACCCTGGAGGACCTCGCGATGCCGTCCACATGGCGGATCGCCAACACCGTGCGCGAGTCGCTGGGCCAGTAGGACTCCGTCAGGCGCACGTCAGCGTCGGCACCCCCCAGTCACCGTGGTCGTTGCCGTTGCCGTCGCCCGCGTCACCGACCTTGAGGTCGATCACCTGGGCGCCGCTGACGTCGACGTCGATCGGCACCGCGGCCTGTTTTCCGTGGATCGTCGGCGTGGTGACCAGGGTCTTGCCGTCGGCGATCACGGAGAACGTCACCGTGCCCGCACCGGCCGTCTCGTCGTCGACGCCGACGTCCGCCGTCAACCGCGAGCACTGTCCGGCGAGGTAGAGCTCGACGTCGCTGACGGAGTTGGTGCCCAGGCCCTTGGCGTAGCCGACGCCGGCGACGGCGATCGGACGGCCGTCACCGGCCGCCTGTTCGCCGACGCTGGTGTCCCGTTCCACCGGGCCCCACCCGTTGGTGGAGGACAGGAACGGCAGGTCGCTCACCTCGTTCTTTCCGGCCGACGGCGCCGGCGGGATCCCGCGGACGATGCGTTCGTCAGCGCCGACGGCCTGTCGTCCGTTCTGCTCGTAGTGCACCGTGGTGGTGAGTGCCGAGGCGGACGGCAGTGTTCCGGTCGGCGGCTGGACCTGCCAGGTGAAGGTGGCCGATGTGCCGGGCCGTAGCCGCTTGACCGACGTGGGGCTCGGGGCACTCACGCTCCAGCCGTCGGGGGCGGCGAGCGACGCCGTCAGTCCGGAGGCGGATCGCCGGTTCTTCGGTACTTGCACCGTCGCCCGGGCGGTGAAGGCCTGTCCCGGCTGGGCGGTGTCCGGCACGTCCAGGGTGACATCCACTCCCGGACGCTTCGGCATGGCGTAGCTGCTGGGGTCGTAGGACGGGCTGTCGTTCTGTGCGACGCGCAGGGACGAGGCATAACTGCCGTAGTTGGTCAGTTCGACCTCGCCGAGGCCGCCGGTGGTGCCGTCGAGGTTCCACACGGCGATGGCGATGCTGTTGTGGCCGTTCGGGTTCAGGATGCCGTTGGGGACCGGGAAGGTGTGCTGCGGGCCGAGGTAGTTGACGTAGTTGCCGACCTGCCAGCCGTTCACGAAGATCGTGGCGCGGTACTTGCGTGAGGGGTCGTCGGTGAACGTCAGCCCGAGCGAGGTGTCCTGGCCGTGCGGCAGGTCCAGCTTGGCGTCGGTGCGGTACCAGGAGACCCCGGGTGTCGTGTCGGTTGTCGGGAGGGACACGCTGTTCCAGTTGGTGTCCGGGTAGCCCGGCAGGGACCAGCCGGCCCGCTCGCCGTAGAGACCGCCCGTGGACAGCGGGCCGCGGACCGTGTCCTGGAGGTCCTCGCCGCCCCGTACGCCCTGGAGGCGCCAGGTGACGGAGGTCAGTGGCGCGCCGACGAGGGAGGCGCTGGTCAGGCCGCGTGCGGTCTTGTTGCCGTTGGTGGAGTTGTAGTCCTCCTCGTGGCCCATGTTGACGGTGAGCACGGAGATGATGTTGTCGCCCGTGGACTTCACGGAACCTGCCGGGAAGGTGAAGTCACCGCTGCCCGTGGTGGAACTGCCCAGGAAGGTGCCGTTCAGCCAGGCGGAGAACGCCTGCGCACCTCCGCCGGAGTCCGAGACCAGGTGGATGCCGGTCTCCTTGCCGGTGGCACGGAATCGGCCCCGGTACCACGTGTTGCCGGTGTGGAAGCCGTAGTCGTCCGCGTAGAGCACCGGCAGTGAATTGACGCCGGAGACGCTGTTGGTGCTCGCCTTGTCGGCCACCTGCCAGCTCGTGTCGTCGAAACCGGGGGCCGCTTCCGGGGATTCCTCGGCGTGCTTCCAGTTGGTCAGCGTCGGCAGATGTATCGGGGCGGCCACCGGGATCTTCCCGGTGCGGCTCCCCGTGTCGGTGGCGTGGCTGCCCAATGTCCTGCCGTTCCAGGTGACTTGGGCGGCGGAGGTGAACACCTCGATGTTCTTGTCGTCGGCGTTGTCGCCGGTGAGCGCCAGAGTGTGGCCGCCCTGCAGGCTGGTCGCCGTTCGCAGCAGGTGGGTGCCGCGCACGAGCACCGGGCCGCTCGCCGTGTCCTGCCGCCAGAAGGTCTTCGCGGTGGCCTTGTCTCCGACGAGCAGCAGGAGCGGGCGCTTTCCGTCGCCGCTGATGCTGATGCGGATCAGGCCCTTGTGCGTGTAGTTCAGGCGGAGGTCGCCGGTGGCCGGGTCCCAGGTGGTCGTGACCGTACCGCCGGTGGCGGTCACGGTGGGCTCGGAGGTGTAGCGCAGGACGGTTTCGCCGTCACTGGCCTCGTCGCCGTAGAGCACGGCGACGTCCCGGTCCCCGATCGTCGCGTTGGTCATGATCTCGGAGGTGGAGTACTGCAACTGCGCATCGCCGAGGCGGTAGTTGGCCACGATCACGTGCGAGTCGCGTCCGTCGAGCGTGATCGCGGTGCCGGGCTGCTGGGGCACGACCGGGTAGGTCGGCTCCGTGGCGGAGTCGCTCGTCGGTACGTCGATGGCGTCGACGGCCACGTAGTTGTCCGTGGATCCCGAACTGTGGTTCCCCGCGACGACGATCTTCAAGGTGTGCGCGCCGGGTGCCAGTCCGGTCTTCTGGAAGAGCACCGCCTGGCTCTCGCTGCCGGAGTCGTCGACCGTGGCCGCCTTCGTGCCGTCGAGGTAGACGTCGGCGTTGCCGTGGTTGTTGGTCTTCGAGCCGATCCAGCGGATCGCGGTGCCGTCGAACGGGACGGTGAGCGAATCGCCGGCGTTCTTCGAGAACGACTCCGTGTGCTTGTAATCGCCGCCTGTGTAGCTCGTGTTGGCCACGTGCGACCACGAACCGGCGTACTGCAGTGCGGAGTCGGGGTCGTCCCAGGTGTAGGTGGTGTCCGCGGACGGCTGGGCGTTGAAGTCCAGCGAGATGTGGGTCTTGTCGACCGCGGTGGACGTGGAGCTGCCGTGCCGCAGGACGTGGAACTGCGTCTTGGTGTCGGGGTTCATCCGTGCGGTGTCCACGACCGCGGAGTCGTCCGGCGGTGTGGCCCTGATCGCCTCGGTCTTGGTCAGCGGGGCGACCGCCTGCGTGAAGTAGCCGATGAGTTTGTCCTCGTCGTACTTCGGATCGAGCTGGCGGGTCTCGCGGATCGCGGCCCCGTAGTCGTACGACGTGTAGTTCTCGGGCATGCCCAGCCAGCCCCAGTTGGTGCCGCCGTAGGTCATGTAGAAGCTCTGCGCGGTCGCGCCGACGGCGATGTTCTGCTTGTAGAAGACGTTGGCGAACTGGTCGTTGATGAGCTGGGCGCACTTGTCGTAGCCCGGTCCGCCCCAGGGGTCGAAGGCGCCGCCCTGGAACTCCGGTGAGTACAGCGGTTTTCCGGCCGGGTGGTCGTAGCTGATGTCGGGGACGCCGTTCCACTTCGCGGGGTTGGAGCAGTCGAAGCCCTGGGGGTAGGAGTCCGGGCCGTCGACATCAAGGGCGCCGGTGCCGGAGTTGAAGGTGCCGTTGTTGTTGCCGGTCAGCGGGACCGTGATGCCGTCGGCGCGGGCCTTGTCCTCCAGGTGCTGCATGTAGGAACGGCCTGCGGCCGAGCCGTTGTAGTACTCGTTCTCGACCTGATAGGCGATCACCGAGCCTGTGCCGTTGGTCAGTTGGTGGCGGGCGATGATCCGGTCGATCTGTGTCAGCCACTCGTCCGCGTACTTGAGGAACTGCGGGTCGTCGCTGCGGTTGTTGCCTGCCTTGGTGGTCAGCCAGCCGGGGAGGCCGCCGCTGTCGACCTCCGCGTTGATGTATGGCGCCGGGCGGGCGATGACGTAGAGACCGGCCTCCTGGGCCATGTCGAGGAGCTTGTCGACGTCCCGCACTCCGGTGAAGTCGTACACACCCGGCTTCGGTGAGTGGTAGCCCCAATCGAAGTACAGGGAGGTCGAGTTGAAGCCGGCGGCCTTCATCTTCTGGAAGATGTCGCGCCACAGGTCCTGGCTCGGGAGCCGGAAGTAGTGGAACTCGCCGGACCAGAGGTAGGTGCGTTTGCCGTCGACGAGGAAGGAGTAGCCGTCGAGAGTCACGGTGTGCGCCTGCGGACTGACGGCGGGCGTCTGCTCGCCGACGTCCTGCGCCGCCGCCGTGGCCGGTGCGGTCACGCCCGCTGCCAGGGCGATGGTCGCGGTCGCCGCGAGGACCGCCCTCCACCACCGACGTCGACCGGGTCTCGCACTCTCCGAACCGTTCCGACCATCCCGCACGGCGGCCTCCAGACCGACTGGGCGAACAGCATCAAACAGACTCAGGCAAAGTCGAACAGTAAGGGTGCGCAGGGCGCACCACAATGGGGCGGGATAAGACAGTTGAGGGGCCGGTTCCCGGGCTCGCGTCCGGGAACCGACCCGGCGTCATCAGGACCGCCGGTGCTTCAACTGCCTTACTGGCCGAAGCCGTACGCGAACAGGTGGTCGGCGCCCGACGAGCCCGTCACCGGCAGCGTGATCGACGCGACCTGCTTGGACGCGTCCAGCGGGACCCTCGTGGCGAAGACGTAGGCCTTGACGGTGTCCCGGCCCCCGCTCCCGGTGTTCCGGTAGGGCGTGGTGACGGCGGTCGTGTCCCCCGCGAGGGGCTGGCTGCCGCCGCCGTTGAGCGTCCAGTCCGAGAAGCCGATCGTCGCCTTCGCGGAGGTGCCGTCCGTGTAGGTGACGGTCACCGTGCCCGAGACCCCGCTGCCGTCGGTCGGCGCGTTGGTCGCCGTGCCCAGCAGACCCAGTGACGCGCCCGATGTCCCGGTCGGCATCGGGATGGTCTGGCCGGCCATCTCCAGGTTGTCCAACTGCCCGGACGTCACCGTCGGCCAGGTGTAGGAGATGCCGTCGGCGGTGACGGTGGAACCGCTCGTGACGCCGGCCGCCGACAGGGCGTTCTGCGAGAAGGCCCAGCCACCGTTGTCGAATCCGCCCGAGAACGTGGTGCCGTCGGGGTAGATGCCCTCGTTGGTGTCGTACGGCCACAGTGCACCGGCCTTGGCCACGGCCACGCGGAGGGTCGCCCCGCTCAGGGCCGCACCGGTGCCGTGGTCGGTCAGCGCGAAGGTGACCGGGTAGGTTCCCTCGCTCGCGCCCGCCGTCACCTTGACCTTCGCCTCGGCGCTGCCCGTGGCGGGTACCGTCAGCGAGCCGGAGGACGAGTCCAGCGTCACTCCGGAGGGCGCCGTCGCCTTCCAGTCCACCGTCACGGCCGTGCTGCCGAGGTTGGTCAGGTCGAGCGTGCCGTCACCGGACGCGCCCGGCTGGAGCACCAGGCCGTCGCTGGAGGGGCCGGTCGCGGCCAGCACCCGGCCGCCGCCCGTGGTGTCCGACGGCGGTGCCGCCGAGGGATCGGACGCCCAGGACTTGTTCGGCGCGGTGCCGAGCGTGTAGTCGAGCGTGCCCGCGCCCTGGAACTGCTGATAGCTCAGCCAGGAGCTGTTCCACGCCTTGCCCTTGACGGCGAGCGCCTGCACGTACGGCGCGTCGGGCGCGGCCTGCGGAGCGTTGATCCCCACGGTCTTGCCGTTGCCGAGGGTCACCTTGGCCTCCGGGAACGCCGGGCTGCCGAGCGCCAGGGTGTCCGTGCCCGGGGTCTCCGGGTACATGCCGAGCTCGGACCAGACGTACCAGGAGCTCATCGCGCCGAGGTCGTCGTTGCCGAACGAGCCGACCGGAGCGTTGAAGTACAGGTTCTGCTGGGCGTTGCGGACGGCCGCTTGCGTCTTCCACGGCTGGCCGGTGTAGTCGTACTCCCAGGGGATCTCCACACTGGGTTCGTTGCTCAGGTCGGCGTCGGTGTTGCCCGGCTGCGTGATGTTGTCGAGCAGGCTGTCCAGGTAGGACGAGTACGCCGTGTCGCCGCCGCGTGCCTGGATGAGCTGCCGCAGGTTGAAGGGGACCATCGGCGTGTACTGGGCGGAGGTGCCCTCCACGAAACCGTTGGAGGTGCCCGGGGTGAAACCGCCGGCGAACTGGCCGTCCTTGTTCTTGGCCTGCATGTAGCCGGTCTGCGCGTTGAAGACGTTCATCCAGTCCTGGGCGCGGGTGGCGAACTTCTCGTAGACGGCGGTCTTTCCGAGCGACTTCGCGAAGGCGGCGACGGCGTAGTCGGCGGAGTCGTACTCCAGTTGGGTGGAGACGGGGCCGTAGAAGTTGCAGCAGTTGTAGTCGTTCTCGTCGAGCGGGAGGTAGCCCTTCGCGTCCCGTACGGACTCGCCGGGGCGGTCGTTGTTCGGGACGGTGGCCTCGTGCTGGAGGGCTGCAAGTGCCTTGTCCGTGTCGAAGTTGGTCGCGCCGAAGGCGTACGCGTCGGCGATGATGCCGGCGGCCGGGTCACCGACCATCACGTAGCTCTCGCCGTTGTTCGAGGCCCACTTGGGCAACAGACCCGTCTGGTCGTACCCGTTGAGCATCGAGGTGACGACGTCGCCGGCGACCTTGGGCTCGACCATCGCCATCAACTGGGTCTGGGAACGGTAGGTGTCCCAGCCCGAGTAGTTGGCGTACTGGGCCTTCTGGCCCTTGGCCAGCTGGTGGACCTGGTTGTCCATGCCCATGTACTGGCCGTTGTCGTCGGAGAAGACGTTCGGGTGCAGCAGGGCGTGGTAGAGCGCGGTGTAGAACTGCGTCTGCCGGTCCGCGGTGCCGCCGCCGATCTGAAGCTTCGTCAGCACCGTGTTCCAGGCGTCGTGGTTGGCCTGTTCGACGGCGGCGACGTCCCACTTCTTGATCTCGGTGGAGAGGTTGTTCGCCGCTCCCGCGTCACTCGTGTAGGAGATGCCGACCTTCGCGTTCACCGTGGGGTTCGAGGTGGTGTCGAAGGTGAGGTACATGCCGTTCGCGCCGGTGGTGGGCGGCTGGGCGGCCTTGGACGTGACGGATGAGCTGGGTGCGGCGGTGGCGCTCGATGCCGGGGACGGCGTACCGGCGTGCTTGTTGCCGCTCGTGTGGATCGTCGGGGCGGGCTTCGCCGGGACGGTGAAGTGCTTCTCCTTCAGCGGCGCCGACTTCGAAGTCTGCGGGGCCAGTTGGACCTTGCCGGCCTTCAGCGAGGTCGCGTCGGGGTTGATGGTGCCGCCGACCCAGGTGCCGCTCGCAGTGAACGGCCGGTCGAACTTGATGTCGAAGTGCAGCGTGTACCTGTTGGCGGCGCCGCAGAAGTGACCGCTGTCGATCGCGCCGCTGATCTCCTGGTCGTTCACGACCTGGACGCGGGTCCCGTCGATCTGTGTGGCACCGCCGCTGAGCTTGAACAGCAGGTTCGCCTGCTGCCCTGCGGGGAAGGTGAAGCGGCCAAGACCGGCGCGGGTGGTGTCGGTCAACTCGGTCTGGACGCCGTTCGCGTCGGTGACCTTGTAGTAGCCGAGCCCCGCCTGCTCGTCGGCGTGGCTGAAGCCGGCGGACGTGTTGCCGAGGTCGCCCGACAGTGCGCCGGTCACCGGCAGGATGGGCAGGTCGCCCGCGACGGGACAGCCGGGTCCCGAAACGTGGGTGAGGCTGAAGCCGGAGATCTTCTTGTCGTTGTACTCGTAGCCGCCGCCGTCGGGGCGGTCGGGCGTCGTGTCCGGGCCCCACTGGACCATCCCGGCCGGCATGTCGGGGCCGGGGAAGGTGTCCACGGCACCGGATGTGCCGATGAGGGGGTTGACGAGGGCCGCGGGATCCTTCACCAAGGCCGGCCTCGCGGTGCTTGCCGCGGCGGCGCTTCCGATCGCCGGAAGCGGAAGGACGGCCATGCCCAGGACGCAGATCACGGCGAGGCGTTGGCGGATTCTTGCGCGGTCGGGTCGTACGGCTGAACGTCGGGGTCTCACCATCGGTTGCCTCCGCAGCAGTTCGTGCTTCGCAGATCAGGTGTCGGCGCGCCGAAAAACACCGGAATGCCGGCGACAGGCAACGGTTCCGGTCGCTCCCACGGCCGGGCTGACAACGTTGCCATGCACGAGTGTCGAGTGAAACGCGTGTGCTGATGGCGTGTCAACGAGGTCAACGAGACTTTTAGAAAGCGGAGTTCACGGGCAGGTGCGCAAGGCGGAACCGCCCTGGACCGTACGAGACTCACGCCTCACGCAAGACCAGCCGAACGCCGGGCCGAACCACCAGCGAACTTGGGGAAGTTGCGGCCCCTTCATGGCCGGTCCTTGAACCTTCCCGTTGATCGTGGACGCCTGGAGAAGTGACGACGGCCGAGCGTGAAGAGCTGCAGAGGAAAAGCGCCTTTGTGGATGTCGTCGCGTACCTCTCAGCGGATCCGTAGGCCGCAGAACCAGCGCAGCTGGGCCAAGGCACCTTCCACGCCCCGGAGTTGAGTGCCCGGGCCGGAGCCGCGTTCCGTGCCGCGCCGGGCGATCAGCGGATTTACGCCAAGGTCCCGGACCAGGCGGCGGTACTTGTCGTGGTCGTAGCTACGATCGGCAAGCACGAGGTCCGGGTGGCGGCGCCAGGGCCCGCTGCGCCTGCCCGGCACCGGCGCCACCCGTTCCAGCAGCGGCGTCAGCCGGGTGACGAATTGCGGTCGCCGTCGGCCGGCATGGCCGCACGGCGGCTGCCGATGACATCGGGGATCGGACATCCGACGCAGTCAAGGAGTCAAGGAGTCAAGCTGCAGCCGCGAGGACAGCGCTTCGTCCGGGCTTGGATCCCTCCCCCTTAACGCGCGGACGCGGACACCGTCGACGGCCGTCCGCGAGAAGTCCAGGGTGTTCACGCCGCGGAGCTCGGCGAGGAGGGCCTCGTTCGGCCGGGGGTCAGGGAGCGATACCTACGCCGTCGATCCGGCTCCACGACCGCTCCTGTGCCGCGGTCATGGCGGGCCAGGCGAGTCCGCCCGGCCGGGGCCGAATCCGCGAGGCGTACGGCGCGGGACGGAAGGTCGGGTCGTAGAAGCACCCGCTGCCGTACTTTCGGTCGAAGGCTTCGCAGGAAGCCGCGACCGAGTGTGGGGTCGGCTTGTGTCCGTGGCGCACCCAGGCGTCCAGCGCCGCAAGCGAGTTGGCGTACTCGGAGTCGCTCAGCGCGCTGTGCTCGGTCTCCTTCGTGAATGTCTGGACGAGGTTGCCGCCCCTGCCGGCGCCCTGGAGAGTGGCGCGGTAGGCCGCCTCGTGCTCGACGAAAGCCGTCGGATCGTCGATCGCGTGCAGGGTGAGGACAGGGATGGAGACCTTGCCCGTCAGGTCGCTGTCGTAGGAGAGGTCTCGGCGTGCGGTGGGGTCGGCCGAGAAGCGCTCGACACCCGCGTTGAGTGCCTTGTCGTCGTGCGAACCCGAGTACCACACACCGCGGTTGCTGAAGGGATTGCGGCCGCCGAGACGGCTCGACACGATGTCCCGGAACGTGAAGGTCGCGAACTGCAGATGGGACGCGAGCGCGCGCTCCGGGATGCGGGTGACGGCGAGGATGTCGTCGAGGTTGCGCTGTTGCAGCGCGGTCCGGTCCTTGGGATCGGATGCGTATCCGGTGCACTCCTGAAGACGGGCTCGGAGCCCGCTGCTCGTCATGGTGGAGTCCGCGCGCAGCCCCTGCCACAGCGGGTACTGCGGCTCTGTCGGGCGGGGGTGGTTGTGGCAGTAGTACTGGTAGACCACCCGTAGGTCGACTCGGTAGTCGTAGCCGCGCGAACCGCCGCCGAGGACGCCGCTCGTCAGCAGTGCGCCGTCGTAGGCGCCGGAGTGCCTGCCGTAGGTCTCCGCGACCTTGGCGGCGACGTCGCCGCCCCAGGACTGGCCGTGCACATAGGTCCGTGTCGGCTTGCCGAACTCCGAGACGAACAGTCTGCGTACGTTCTCGGTGTCGGCGGCGGCCATCCGAGTCCCGTAGCCACCGCGTCGGTAGGACGAGGCGGCCCAGGCGTACCCCTCGTCGACCATCACCGCCCAGCGCTCCAGATCATCGGTGCTGCGGGACGGGTCCGAGGAGTCGCCGAGATCGGGTCCGCCGTGCGCGTGCACGACGAGGGATCCGTTCCAGCGGGTCGGAACGGCCATCGTGTAGTAAGCCCCGTTGGTGTCCTGGCCGGTGTAACACGTCGCTTTTCCGGCCAGGTTGGGTGGGCAGGTGGCTACCGCAGGCTGCGTGGTCCGCGCCGGGGGCGCGGGGGCGTTGCCGAGGGTGCCGAGGAGTGCGGCGGCGAGGCCGGTGGCCAGTACTGCCCGACGGTGGCGAGGGGCCGACACTCGTCGGCGTACCGGATCGGGCGTGTCAAGTGCCTTCAAGGGAGCGGCTCCTATGGATTCGCTGTGCGAAGTTGCCCTGCGATCCGTGATGTTAGGAAGCGCCGCATGCGGGGACTACCCGTCGATCATTGCGTTCATAGTGTTCGCCCGCCCGGCCCGAGGTATCCCGCCTGATCGGCACAGTGCCGCTGTCCAGGGGGTGCGACGGCTGTCAGGTCCCGTGTCGTCCGTCGGCGCCGTGAGCTGGGGGTGTCATGTCCGCATGCGTCGTCGAGTCGGCAGCCAGGTGTCGATGACGGCTGTCAGCTCGTCGCGATCGGTGAAGACGTGTCCGTTCATGCCCACGGCCTGCGCGGCTCGTACGTTCTCCTCGCGGTCGTCGACGAAGAGGAAGGCGGTCGGGGCGGCCCGCAGGGCGGCGACGCAGTGCTGGAAGGCTGCCGGGTCCGGTTTCGCCGCTTTGATCTTCCCGGAGAAGGCGACGTGGTCCAGGTCGTAGAGCCAGGGCTGCGCGGCGAGGAAGGCGTCCGCGTGGTCCGAGGGGATGTTGGAGAGCAGGGCGACCTCGGTGACCTCGCGGAGGGACCGGACGTAGCCGACCATCGCGTCGTCGACGCGTGACCAGCTGTCGATGTCGGCGAGCCGCAGTTCCTCGATCGTGTCGGCGTCGGCGGGCAGGGACAGCCGTCGCAGTACGGCGGTCCAGTACTCGGGCGCGGACTGCCGGCCGGCGTCGTAGGGCGGGCGGCAGGCCCAGTACGCCGTGGTGAAGGCATCGGTCGATGCGTGGCAACGGGCGGCCATCTTCCGCAGGGCGCCCGGGCGTTGGTGGCGGGCGATGACCCCGAAGAGGTCGAAGAGCACGATGCTGCGGTCGGTGGGCATGGTGAGGGTTCCTCCGGGTTCTGGCGGTCGGGGCGTGAGGAGGAGCCTGTGCGGCACGGAGTGAGCCGTGCCGCACAGGCGGTCAGTGGCTGCTGTGTGCCATCTCGCGCGTGCGGTCGGTTCCGGTGCGCAGGATCCTGGCGGCCACCGCGGTGATCGCACACAGCAGGATCAGCAGGACGAAGGCGTGGTTGAGGGCGACGAGGTGGGTCAGCCAGCCGATGACGGCGGGGCCGGCGAGCATGCCGACGTAGCCGAGCCCGGCGACGCGGGAGACGTTGGCCCCCGCGGCGGCGGGATCGGCGTGCCCGGCCGCGCTGAACAGCTGCGGGACACATCCGGACAGCCCCAGACCGAACAGCGCCCACCCCGCGAACGCGGCCCATATCCACGGGGAGACGGTCACGATCGTGATGCCGACGCCGGCCGTCGCCGCGCCGTATCGCAGGATCGCCATGGACCCGAACCGGGCGGCGAGGCGGTCGGCGAGCAGTCGGCCGACGGTCATGGCCGCCGCGAAGGTGCCGTATGCGAAGGCGGCAGTGCTCGCGGGTGCGCCGAGGACGTCCTTCAGGTGCAGTGCGCTCCAGTCGTTGGCTGCTCCCTCGCACAGCATGACCATCAGGGCCAGGGCGGCGAGGATCCAGATGCGCCTGCTGGTGCTGCGGCGCCCGGCGGCCGGTGTGTGGTCGGCCTTCTCTACGGAGTCGGTGTCGGCGGTGGTGGGTGCGACGGGCAGCAGGGCGCGGGCCGACGCCAGGGCGATGACGACACCCAGGGCTCCCACGGCGGCCATGCCCGCGGCGGGGCTCAGGCCGGCGCTCGCCGTGGCCGCTCCGACGAGCGCGGCGAGGACGCCGCCGACGGAGAACGTGGCGTGGAAGGCCGACATGACGGGCCGGCCGTACGCCTTCTCCACGTGCACGGCGTGGGCGTTCATGCTCACGTCCAGGCAGCCGTTGCAGAACCCGAAGACCAGCAGGGCACCTGCCAGTGTCCACGGCTCCCGGGAAAGACCGGGCAGCACCAGGGCCGCGCTGCACAGCACGCCGGTCGCGGGGACGACGACGCGCGCCCCGAGAGAGTCGGTCAGACGCCCGGCCACCTGCATACCGATGAAGGCCCCCAGGCCCAGGAGCATCAGCAGTCCCCCGAGCGTCGCGTGAGTGATGCCCACGCGCTCCTCGATGGCGGGGATGTTCACCACCCAGGTGCCCATCACGGTGCCGCACAGGATGAAGTAGGCAAAGGTCGCTATGCGGGCGGCTCGAAGCGAATCATTCATGACAACCACGGTAACGAACATCGCAAGTGATTGAATACTGTCGCTTCGCACACATTGAATGTTCGTTTCGGGTGGTGTTCAATCGCGGCATGAGCAACGCAGACCGGCACGGGACGATCGCGCAGGCCGTCAGGGAGTCGGGAAGGGCCACGGTCCAGGAACTCGCCCACCTGACCGGCGCCTCCGAGATGACCATCCGGCGCGACCTCGACACACTGTCCGCCCAGGGCGTCCTCGAACGCGTCCGGGGCGGGGCACGCACCCTGCTGCTCAGGGGCGAGGAGCCGCCCTTCGCCCTGCGCGCCCACGAGGCCGTCGACGCCAAGCGCCGCATCGCCGCCGAAGTGTCCTCGCTCATCGCTGACGGCGAGACCGTCCTCCTCGACAGCGGCACCACCTGCCTGGAGATCGCCCACCTGCTGCGCCGACGGCCGGTCACCGTGATGGCCCTGTCCTTGCAGGCCATCCACGTACTAGGCGAGGGCCCGGGCCCGGCCACGCTGATCGTGCCCGGCGGGCAGCCCCGGGCCGCCGAGGGAGCCCTCACCGGCCCCCTCACCCTCGCGTCCCTGGCGGCACTGCGCTTCGACACCGCCGTCATCGGCTGCTGCGGTCTCAGCGCAGCTCAGGGCCTGACCGCCTACGACCTCGACGACGCCGCCGTGAAGAAGGCCGGCATCGCCGCCACCCGCCGCATCATCGTCGCCACCGACGGCAGCAAGCTCGGCCACACCGCCTACGCCTACGTCGGCCCCTCCACGCTCCTCCACACCCTGGTCACCGACACCACAGCACCGGTCGACGAGATCACCGCGCTCGAAGACACCGGCACTGTCGTCAAGACCGTCTGACAAGGCCGTCCGCAATCTGTTCGCACTCCCCCGGGCTGTGGCAGCGGCCTGGAACGAGCAGGTGCGGGGTGGTCGCCGGGAAGTGTCTCCATCTCAGCAGGCATCTGCCGCCGCTTTCGGCCAGGCAGGCCGGCGACAGCACGAACTCAGGAGTGACTCCTTGTGGCTGCCCTCTGCGGTCCGGCCGTATTGGCAGGTGACGCCCCCGCCCGGACGGCGTCCCGCCGCGGCCCCGAACGGCTCGACCGCGCGCTGCGAGGAATCGGACCAGCATCGTGGCACGTCCATCTCCTGCGTCCGCGCGGTCGAGCCGGATGGAACAGGTCGCGGCTCCGCCGCATGCTCGGGGCGCTCCACGACGCCGAGGCGGCGCACCCGGAGGCGCCGCTCGCCGGCCTCGACGACCTCGACCGACTCGTGGCCAACGCCCGGAGTGCAGGCGTCCGCGTCGATGTCGAACGGAGCGGCGAGCAGAGGCCGCTGCCGCCGCAGATCGACCTGTCCGTGTTCCGGATCATCCAGGAGTCGGTCACGAACGTCATCAAGCACTCCGGGACCCGGCAGTGCCGAGTGTCCGTGACCTTCCGCGAGGAGGACGTCACCCTCGCGGTCGTCGACAGCGGGACCGGGGACGGCGGCGGAGCGAGGAGCAGCGGCCTCGGGAGTAACGACGCCGGCACCGGGTACGGCATCACCGGCATGCGGGACAGGGTCGAGCTGCTGCACGGCGACTTCGCCGCCGGACCCCGTCCCGGGGGCGGATTCCGCGTCACCGCCCGCCTACCCGTCCCGATCCAGATCCGAGGAGGTCCGCGTGGCGGTCCGCGTGGCGGTCCGCGTCCTGCTCGCTGACGACCAGCCGCTGATCCGTGCGGCCCTGGTCATGGTGATCGCCGACATCCCGACATCGAGGTCGCCGGAGAGGCCGGGACCGGGCTGGAAGCCGTCCGGATGACCCGGGAGCTGCGCCCCGACGTGGTCGTCATGGACATCCGTATGCCCGGCATGGACGGCATCGAGGCCACCCAGATGATCATCGCGGACGGCGGCGACACCCGCATCGTCGTCCTGACGACCTTCGACGAGGACGAAAACGTCTACAGCGCTCTACGGGCCGGCGCCTCGGGATTCCTCGTCAAAGACATGGCCATCACCGACATCCTGGCAGCGATCCGGGTGGTCGCCGCCGGAGAGGCGCTGATCGCCCCGAAGGTCACCCGCCGACTGATCGAGGTCTTCACCGGCCGTTCGCGGCGCGCGCCGGCGCCACCGAAGAGGGAGATCGAGGGGATCACCGACCGGGAGCGCGAAACCCTGACGCTCATCGGCCAGGGGGCTCTCCAACACCGAGATCTCCGAGGCGATGGTCATCAGCACCGCGACCGTCAAGTCCTACGTGACTCGGCTGCTCGCCAAACTCGACGCCCGTGACCGCGCGCAACTCGTCATCGCCGCCTACGAGAACGGCCTGGTCACAGCACGCACCAGCCCCCCGACCGGCCGACTTGGCGGACCTGGCCGACTTGGCGGACCTGGCGGACCTGGCGGACCTGGCGGACCAGCGTGAAGACTCCTCACCCGCGACCTCACCGCCCTACGGACCTGGACCTGCCTGCTGGGCATGTGCAGCAGTCCGGTCGCTGTCGCCCGGGACGCGCTCGCGTTCAGCGGCGGGCTCGATCCCGGCGACCCGTGCGGAACGT
Source organism: Streptomyces sp. NPDC050508 (assembly GCF_040655155.1). Lineage (NCBI taxonomy): Bacteria > Bacillati > Actinomycetota > Actinomycetes > Kitasatosporales > Streptomycetaceae > Streptomyces > Streptomyces sp. NPDC050508. Next base: position 258,800 of record NZ_JBFAJJ010000013.1, on the reverse strand, counting down.
TCGGCACCGACATCGATTTTGTACGGGTTGCCGTCCGTGTCTTTCCCCGTCGGACCGCTGTGTGTTGCGGCAGCACCCGTCGGTGTCCCCCGTACTGATCGTCTGCCTGGTGGCAACCGTGTTGAGGAAGTCGCCGTGATCCACAGCGCCCTACGCACCTGCCGCACGGTGCCAGACGCGGTACGTCGGGTACGTCTGTGCCGTCAGCCGGTCGCCCGCGCCGAGGAGACCGCTGTGCGGGCCGCGCGTTCTACCGCCGCGATGCCCCCCGTCATCGACGCGTTGCCGTCGGACAGGACCGCGACGAGGTAGTGGTGTGTCCCCGAGGTGACCCGTCCGACGCTGTTGATGTCCCACAGGCCGGTGGTGCTGCGTTGCAGCCAGCCGTTCTTGAGCGCCCATCCGGAGTCGGAGGCTGCCGAGACGCCCCAGGACTGTCCGGCCACGATGCGGGTCATCAGCGCGCTGATGTAGTTCCGGGACGTCGTGGTCAGTGCGGACTCGCCGCCGAACACCGCGCGCAGCAGGCGGATCTGGTCGGTCACCGTGGTGCGCGTGAGTCCCCACTTGCCGCCGGCTCCGCCCACGGTCGAGGACAGGCCGAGGCGCTTGTTCACCGCGTCCAGGCCGGGCGCCGCGCCGATCCGCCGCCAGAGCGCGTTCGCCGCGTCGTTGTCGCTGCGCTCGATCATCGCCTCGGCCTGGGTGCAGTCCTGCTGGGTGAGATCACGTCCGGCGTCCTGCGCCTGGAGGAGCAGCGCGGTGAGGATGTCGACCTTGATGATGCTGGCCGTGTCGTAGGGGACGTCCTTCCCGCGCACCTGCGGCTTGTCGGCGGGCTGGTCCAGGTCCAGCACGGCGGTCGTCACGCGCGCCTCGCTCGTCGCAGTCGCCTGCGTGGCGCCGGCCCCGGAGCGCTCCGACGTCCCGGTGACGGCTGTCGCGGTCGGACCGACCGCGAGGAGGGTGGCCACGGAGCCGGTGAGGAGCACCGCGCAGAGGCCGGCACGCCTGCCGCGTCGGCCGTGCGTCCTAGCGCTCCACGTGGTCGTTCGGGGAATCGGGCGGAACGGCATGAGGCCTCGGCGGTTCGGGGGCGGGGACACAGGCCTGCGAACGTAGACGAAACGACGGTTCCGCGCCGTGACCGGTGTCACGAAAAAAGCTCTGACCTCATGATTTGTGAGGACACGCACAGTTCCCAGATCGCCCGGGCTCGGCCTGGAGCCGACCGGGGTGACCGGAGCCATCGTCACTGGCTCCGAACACCGTCTGCCGGTGCCCTGTCTGAACTCAGCAGTCCTCAGGGGCCCCGGGAGATGTGGGCCCGCAGCGTCGGCACCGTGATGCCGACCAGCTCCGCCATCTCCGGGAGGCCGACAACTGATCGTCGGCAAGTCGCTGCCCGAACTGGCATGGGCGACGGTGTCGAGGGCTCCCGACTCCGCGTTGCCGATTGCCTGAGTGACCGCTGATGCGGCCTGCGCCCAGGAACACGGCTTCCGGCAGATGCTGGAGGAATCAGGTATGGGCCATGTCCTGGCGGCTCCCAAGTCGCGGCAGGTCAAGTCGCCTGCTGGCAGAAGCCGTTGTCGTTGCTGGTGACGGCGGGCCAACGGGACGACAGCCCGCAGTTCCAGCCGGTTCTGGAGGCCATTCGGGTGCCCCGCCTCGGCCTGGGCCGGCCGCGCGCCCGGCCGGAGAAGGTCCGCGCCGACAAGGCGTACGGGTCACGCGTGAACCGCGTCTACCTGCGCCGGCGGGGCATCCGCTGCACGGTCTCGGCGAAGGCCTACCAGGTGCGCAACCGTAAGGAGCGTGGCTCGCGCGGCGGTCGGCCGCCGAAGTTCGACAAGGCCGACTACAAGGAGCGCCACGCGGTGGCGTGCGGGATCAATCGCCGCAAGCATCATCGGGCTGTGGCTACGAGATACGACAAGCTCGCCGTCCGATACGAGGCAACGGTGCTGGTCGCAGCCATCGACGAGTGGCTGTGCCCCCTCACACGGCACGCTCCATGCACACGAGTTGATCCCGTTCCTCCCACGATTCGGCGACGGTGAAACCGAACCGCTCGTACAGGGCGACGGCCCCTGCCCGCCACTTCCATACCGACAGCCGTACCGTGCTGACGCCGCTTTCCGCGGAATGCTCAAGCGCGGCGCCGACCAGGGCGGACGCGATGCCCCGGCTCCGGAATGCCGGGTCTGTCCAGAGCCTCTTGACCTCTGATCGGCCGCTGATGGGGGCGGTCACCACCAGGCAGCCCACGGCTGTGTCGCCGTTCAGAGCCAGCAGCACGACATCGTCGGCGAACGCGGTCCGCGGGTCCGAGATTGCTGCCCGGTAGCGGTCCGGCAACCCGTCCACATCGACAACGGCCTCGCCCTTCTCTGCCTCCGTCCGCAGGTGGTAGGCCGCCAGCAACTCGGCCAACCGATCCACGGAAGGGTCCTGACCCGGCCAGCGGACGACGACAACCTCGCGTTGATCAGTCATTGCGCCAGCATCACACGACCCGTACCAGACACCGAACGAGCCCCTTGATCCACATTCACAACACGGCCTAGGTCGCCAGCGCCCGCCGCAAGCCGATCCTGGCCAGTTCGGCCACCGCTTCGGCGCGGCTTCGGAAGCCGTGCGCGCCGGTCGGCTCCACCGACGCCAGCGCCCGGGCCGCGTCGCGCAGCCCCAACTCCAGCTGACCCGAAGACCCGTCACCCGCGCGGAAGGCCACGGTGCGGGCATCCGACCACAGGTCCGGGCCCGGATCGTCGGTCAACTCGTGCCGGGCGGACACCTCCTGCCACTTCCCGTCCAGCCGGACCCGCGCGGTGTACACCAGCCCGGTGTCATCGGCCTCCGCCCGCCCACCGGCCAGCAGTACCCGGCCGCCCCACGGCTCGTGGTCGATGTGCCCCACCACCCGGACACCGGGCGACGCGGCACCACCGACGGGCAGCGGCAGCTCCACGGTCACATCCAGCACCAGGTCCGCGCCGCCGATCCGCCCACGCGTCCGCTCCCGGAACCGCACCCCTCGCGGCGGATCCTGCATCGCCGTACACGATGGGTCCTTGGCCACGCCCGAGGGATCGACGCCGTCGAGGTAGTCCCAAGTGTCCCGGTAACCCATCGCCACCAGGGTGTCCGCGGTGATCCGCCCGGTGAAGAACTCCGGATCGAGCGGCAGCGGGTACGTCGGCTTGACCACATGGAGCACGAACGGCCTTCCAGCTGACGCCAGTTCGGCGAACAGTGCCCCGTTGGCGCTCATCTCGATCATGTGCACGTACTGCTCCAGCGGGCCGTCGCCCCAGTACGGCGAGTTCCCGATGCACCACACCAGCCACACCTCGTCGGCGCCACGGCGCAGCGACTCGCCGACGTTCGCGTCCTGGACCCACACCGCGTCGGTCCACACGCGCCCGCCGCGCCGCAGCGGTGGCATGAACAGTGGCAGCGACATTCCCGCAGCCATCAGTTCCAGGTCGATTTCCGTGTTCGGGACGGCCACGCATGTTTTGGTGACGAAGTCGACCATGTTGAAGGTGCCCGGTACCGGCGAGGAGCGCACCGCCTCCACGTCGATTCCGAGTGCGGGGAACACCCGGCGCACCACCCCGTCGGCGTCACCGATGGCCGGCAGCGCCCACGGTCCCCGCAGATAGTCCTGCAGTGGCAGCGGTGAGCTGAAGTCGCGGACGTCGAGTTCGGACCACCGTCGGCCCATCTCCGCAGGATCCTGCCCCGACAGCAGCATGCCCGTGGTCATGATCCCGCCCGATGTGCCGTCGACGTGGTCGAAGGACAGGCCGTGCTCCCGCAGCGCCCGCACCACGCCGGTCTGCCAGGCGACGCGCATCCCTCCGCCGGCCAGCACCAGTGAACGCCTCGTCATACGCCCGCCCCGGCAGCTCGTGGTGCCCCGCCCCGGTGGACGAGCCGCCGCCACATCAGCCAGCACAGCACCGCGGTGGCCAGGTCGAACACCGCCACCAGCAGCGCTGAGGGCCCGAACAGGCCGCGGGCGACACCGACACCCACCAGGACGAACGCGCAGAACTTCTGTGCCCCCGCCCACTGCAGCAGGTACGGCGGTGGAGCCGCGGTCACCAGAGCGTGGGCGAGCAGACCGCCGACGACGGCCATGAACATCCCCACCGTCGCGAACAGATGCCTGGTGGTCGTCGTCGAGTCCGCCGACAGAAGCCCAAGGATCAGGCCCGGCGCGACCAGTTGGACCACACCGGACAGCACCGTCACCGCGGCGACGAGGACGAGGGTCAGGCGCAGCGGGTCGCTCGTGACACGGAGTGGCAGCACGCTCATGACAGCGCTCCCAGCAGGTCGCTCTTGGCGACGACGTACCAGACGACGGCGGCCCAGGTCACCGTCGAACCGACGAACCGGATGTCGTTGAGCCGCATCCAGCGCAGCAGCAACGAGGTGAGCCCGGCGGCGCCTTCGAACTCCCCGCCACGGACCTTCTTGTTCACCGGGATGATGATCAACTGCCCGACCCAGGTGAGGAGGGCGATGCCGGCCAGGCAGACCGCCGAGAGGGCGACGTACCAGGTGCCCCACTCGCTCCACACCAGCACGATCCCGGACACGAACATCGGCGGCACCACGACCGTGAAGAACCTGGTCGCCAGCGTGGTCGGCACACCGAAGTGGGCGCCGACGTTCTCCGGGGTCAGCGCCCGCCACGTGGGGTAGAGGAAGAACCGCAGCACCCACATGGTGCCCATGTACATCGTCGCGCCGAACAGGAAGTACAGGGCGTTCACCAGCAGCAGGGTCTCCCTCACGACTTCTCCCCGACGTCGATCCGCGGTGGCTCCAGCCACTGCTGGGACAGACCCAGGTCGACGACGCTCTTCAACGTGTCGCCGTACGTCCGCCCCGGGTCGTCGCCGGTGAGGAACCAGCTCTCGAAGTGGTCGTCGAGCACGCCTCGGGTGGACGGCAGGAAGCAGGTGAACACCGGGTCGGCGGCGATGTCCAGGTCGTGCAGGCCGGCGACCTGCGGCGCGTCGCCGAGGACGAGACGGGCGCGGGCCCGTTTGCCGAACGCGACGTCGGCGGCGCCCTCGAAGTAGATGAACGACTTCATCAACATGCCGCGGAACGCACAGTAGTTGGCCGCCCCCACGCGCAGTGGCAGGGCCGTCGCCGCGGGGCGCTCGATCTCGATGAACATCCCCAGGTGTCCCTCGGTCTCGTACTGGCTGGACACGACGGAGTCGGTGGCCTTGAAGTCGAGGTTGGCCTGATGCTTGGGCATCCCCCAGATGCCCTTGCCGCCCTTCACCGAGATCTCGCTGCTCACCGGCAGGTCCACGACGTACTGCCCGGTGCCGAACGTGCCGCGCAGCAGTCCCGGCAGCAGCGGCGGGGCCGCCCGGCGCCCGTGGGTGCAGGCGATGGCGATGGAGTACTCGATGTACCGGCCGATGTCGGTGCGCACGTAGTTGACCACGGTGATGACGAGCAGTCCCCGGCCACCGGGCAGGGCCACCGGGTGCAGTTCGTCGCCGGGCAGCAGCCGGGCGGCCGACGCTAGGTCGACGGTGAACGCCGCCATCAGGGCCGGGGTGTCGACCGAGTCGACCGGTAGTTCGAACGGGATGCCGTCGACCAGCGAGTGCCGTCCGGCAAGTCGGCGCTGGCGGCGCGGAACCGCCGAGGGGAGGGCCGAGAGGCCCAGCCGGACAAGCGGCAGCAGCAGCCTCATCGGGCCAGCTCCTTCAGGATCAGCGGATACGTGTCGGCCGCCGCGCGGCGGCCGAGGAAGACGTCCAGGTGGCCGTACCCGGGCAGGACGTGCAGGCTGTCGCGGCCGGGGCGGTGCTTCTGCAGGAAGTCGAAGGTGCGGCGCTGGCCCTCGGCCAGGAAACACCGGTTGTTCTCGCCGGCCAGCAGCGCGAACCGGGCGTCGGTCTGCGGGGCCTGCGCGACGAAGGACCGCGGCAGGCCTTCGATGCCGTCCGTCGACACCAGGTGGCCGGCCCTGACGCACCGGTTCATCTGCTCGAAGAACGTCATCGGGACCTCGGCGAACTCGCCGCGGATCCAGTCGTGCGTCGCCTCGTCGAGGTTCGCGTGGGACCACAGGGCCGGATGGCCTGCGCCGTATGTGAAGCTGACCATCCGGCAGACCGAGTTGCGGCACTCCCGATGCGTCGCGCGGACGAACCCGACCATCAGCCGGGTGAGCGGTCCTTCGGGCCGGTCGCCCCAGGCCGGTGACACGTACGGCAGGACGCGGCCGACGACGGGTGCGACGCGGCGGATCTTGAACGCCGACAGGCGGGGTACGACGGTGTGCAGCGACACGGCGTTGCTGACCACGGTGTCCACCTCGGGGAGCAGCCCGGCCACCATCGCCATCATGAACGACGTGGAGCCCTGGCAGTGCACGACCGCCTTGAGCCGGTCGGCGCCGGTGGCCGCCAGCACGTGCGCCACCGCGGCGGGATGGTCGTACGCCGCGGCCTGGTCCAGGGTCCAGGGCACCGGGTCGAGGTCGATCGACGCACGCCAGTTGAGCAGCCACACGTCCCATCCCTCGTCGATCAGGCTGTCGACGAAGGTGCGCGGCAGTGGCGGCCTGAAGAGTTCCGCCCGCACCCCGGCGCCGTGCACGACCAGGACAGGTCCCCGAATGGGCGCGTGCCGGCCCTGGACGTGCACCACCGTCAACGGTCTGCCGTCGAGTGCGGTCAGCGGCTGCACGTCCGTCACATGGTCGCCGTGGGTCGTCGGCCGGTCGGGTGGGTGCGTTCGGGGTATGTCGGTCATGGAGTCCTCGCCTCCCGGGCAATCACGAAAGGGTCCTCGATCAGCCGTACGGCAGGTGGCTCGGCCGGTACCGGGCGCTTCCCTCCGTCCGGGGCGTCCAGCAGGTTCCACTCCCGGCAGACGACGTCGATCAGCAACGGGTAGAGGGTGAGGTCGCCGTCCGGTGCGATACGCAGACGGACGAAGCCCTTGCAGTCCTCGACCGACTGGCCCGACATCTGCCAGTCGGCGACCGGGCCGCTTCGCGCCGCGACCATCCACAGTGCGAAGACCTCGGAGCCGGCGACCGCGCCCACCAGCGCGGCGACGGCCATGCCCACCACAAGCACGGACCATCCGGGCCAGGAGGCCGGGAACGGCAGCGCGACGGTGACTGCCAGGATCGCCAGTGCGACCGCGGCCTGGAGCAGAACGGCGGTTGTCGTGGCGGACGGTGCCGCGTGTCCCCGTCTGCGCACCAGCCGGTACACCAGGCCGAGCACGAGCAGCAACACCGCGACGGACAACACCACTTCGGCGAAGCGGCCCAGGTCACCCATGTCGGCGTCACGTACGGCGTCCAGGGGACGGCGCGCGCCGATGGACAACGCGAACAGGATGTTCACGACGGGGAACAGCCCCGCGTGCACCCCCGCGACCAGTTCGGCGAACCCCGGGTTACGGCGGGGCAGCCAGTGCGGTGACCACGGCAGCGCGATGCGTCGGGCGATACGCCGGGACTCGCCGATGGCGGGGCGGGTCTCCTCCGCGCGGACGAACACCGCCGGCGGTTGATCCTTGTCCCGCATCCGTGCGGCGCCGGGCGGCAACGCCACCACCGGTGGGAGCTGGTGTGTCGCCCCCAGGTAGGCGCCGCCGAGGCCGCAGGTCACCATCTGGCGTCGCCGCGGGTCCGGGGGCAGTTGAGCGGATCCGGGCGGGTCATCGGGCAGTTGTTCGGCGTACCGTGAGTAGAGGTGCTCGTCGCCCGTCAGCCACAGCCGGATCGTCGCGTTGGTCGGCTCCCGTAACCCGGTGGCGGGATCGACGCGGGTCCGGACGACGTTGCGGTCGAACCAGTGCAGCGAGTTGAAGGCGTCGGGGTGGTTCTCCGCGCTCTTCACCCAGGTGGGTGTGGCGGAGCAGACGATCACGCCGTCGCCGGGGCTCAGGTTCGCCGACAGATGGGTCTCGAAGTAGCGCAGCTGGGGGTCGTCGAAGTACGAGCCGAGCTGGCTGTCCAGGCCGACGAGCCACCAGTTCTGCGGCAGCCGTACACAGAAGTAGCTTCTCGTCTGCCGGGTCTGCCAGCCGCCGATGGCCCGCTGCTGGGCGAACATCCGCAGGAAGGCGCTGAGCCCGTCGTACCAGTCGTGGTTGCCCGGCAGCGCGACCATGAGCAGCGGGTCGGCCGCTGACGGCAGGGCCGCACGGTAGGGGCCCTTCATCCGGTCCTCGTACGCCGTCGCCGACGCCACCGGATACACCTCGTCGCCGCCCAGGACGAGCAGTGAGCCGCGGTCGAGACGGACCGGCCGCGTGCCGGGTCGGTCGACGGTGATCTCCTCCGCCGCCAGGACCGACGCCACCGAGGCTGTCGCGTCGAAGCCGTCACCGAGGTCGGCGACGAAGTCGAACCAGAGTTCCCGCGCGTCCGGATCGCCGAGCGGTGCCCGCAGCAGGTCCGCGCTCAACGCGCCCTGGATCTCCCGCTTGTCCGAGTAGTTGGCGAAGACCCCGGCAAGTACGACCTTGACCGCCGTACGGGCCAGCTCCCCCGGTGCCAGCCAGCGCACCGAGTCCTGCGGGGTGAAGCCGAGTTCGTCGGTGCGCTGTCGCAGTTCGCGGAGGTTCATCCGGGCTCCCCGGCCGCTATGAGCTGTGAGCCGTAGATGGCCCACAGCTCGCCGAGGAACAGCCGGCCGAAGCGCCCCAGCGCCCGTGCGGGGTGCGGGCCTTCGGCCCGGAACGTCGTCAACTGCTGGGCGAAGTCCCCGACATGGATGGTGATGATCCCCGCCCCGAGCACCGGCGCCGCGTCGTCACCGTCCGGCTCGACATGCCCGGCGAGCACGCGTAAGTACAGCGTCGAGGTGTCCCGCCATACGTCGACGCCTGGATCGTCGTGCACCTCCTTGTGCCCGACGAGCGTGAGCGTGCTGCCGCCCGGGGCACGCAGGTGCAGCCGGTACAGCATGCGGCGCCGGCTCAGGTCGTCACCGCGGATGAAGAGGTTGAACCAACCACGCTCCACAGGGAGTCGGCCTCCGAGGACGTCACAGTCGACGTGGCCGACGGCGGCAGCCGGGTGGTCCGGATCGGCGACGAAGCGGTCCACGTCGGCGGCGGTGATGGTGAGCCGGAACGCCAGTCGCTGCTGCAGCGTGCGGCCGAGCGCCCGCCCCTGCTCCGGGTCCTGGACGTCGAGCGCGATGTATCCCTTCATCTCCTCGGTGAAGGACAGGCTGGTCGACCGCTCGCCGTCCGCGACGGGCGAGGCGGCGTCGACGGCAGCGGCAGCGTCCTGCGTCGACGTGGACCCTGCTCCGGCGACCGGCCCGGCGGCTGACGCGGTGTCCGGCGCGGGCGTGGCGTCTGTGCCGCGCGGCTCGCGGGGGCCTGCGAGGATGCGGTCGCAGGCCCGGTCGGCGAAGGCGGCGATCGTCAGGGACGGGTTCGCGCCCACCGGCCCGGGCAGCGCCGCACCGTCGAGCACATACAGCCCCGGAAGGCCGAAGACCTCGCCGAACGAGTCGCAGACACCTTCACCCGGATCGCGGCCCATCGGAGCGCCGCCGAGCGGATGCACGGTGATCACCCGGCGCGCCCACCACAACGGGTTGTCGCGGAACTCGGCGCCGAGCGCGCCGGCCATGTCGCTCATCGTCGACCGGACGCGTTCGAAGTAGCGGCGCGACGTCCGGGTGGTCCAGTCGACGTCCAGGTAGCCCTTGCGCAGGTCCATCCGGCCGTCCGGCACATCGCGGCCCATGCCGAGCAGCGGCAGCGACGAGTCGGAGAACACACCGGGTCCGAGGAGCAGGGCGAGGTCGTGGCTGATGTTGGTCTGCGGGCTGGACCCCAGCCGTTCCCGCAGCAGCCGCAGTGCGAACGCGACGGTCCGGTGGGCGAGTCCGGGTACCCGTGCCGCCTCGGCGAGCCAGTCGACGAACACCGGGTAGCCCGCGTCCTCCACGTAGAAGCCGCGTCCCGACGAGCCGTCCCCGTCCAGCTCGTCGCCGACCCGGACCGCACTGGTGATCACCGGGCCGGTGCTGCTCCGCAGGCTGCGTGGCCCGCCGCCCTCGGCAGCACGGGTCGCGTTGACCACGAGCCCGAGCAGGTCGCCGTTGCCAGAGAAACGGGTGCCGAGCGCCCTGCTGATGCCGCGCAGCGCGGCGCGGTTGCGCAGCAATAGGTAGGTGGAGCCGAAGGTGCCCGCCGCCAGTACCAGTCGGGCGCAGCGGATCCGCCGCAGCGGCAGTTGGCCGGTGGCGGTGGGACTGCCCTCGTCCGCCGGGTCGTGGACGACGTAGCGGACCTCGTAACCGCCGCCGGGCAACGGCTCGAAGCCGCGTACCTCACAGTGTGTGCGGATGTCGGCGCCGTGGTGCCGCGCCGCCGACAGATAGGTGTGGTCCAGGGTGTTCTTGGCCCCGAAGTTGCAACCGAGGTCGCACTCCCCGCACTTCCGGCAGGTATCACGCGGTAAGCCGTGGAGGTTGCCGTAGGCGGGTTCGGGGACCGGGGCGCCCGGGACCGGTGCCGTGCCCGGCCGGGGCGCGAAGGTGACGGCGAGGGGCGGGCGTGACACCTGCAGGCCGAGCCGGTCCGCGGCCTCGTGCATCGCGACGGTCTTCGGCGTGTCGGCGTAGGGGTACGGGGTCGCGCCGAGCATCAGCTCGACCCGGTCGTAGTGCGGGTCGAGGTCGGCACGGCTGATCGGCCAGTGCTCGTAGCCGCCGCCGGGCAACGGCGACTCGTGTACGAACCAGTGCTCGTCCTTGCGCAGCAGGACATTGGCGTAGATCAACGACCCGCCGCCGAGGCCGCTGGAGACGACGCCTTCCAGGCCGCGGAACGACCAGATGTCGAACAGCCCGTGCATGCCCTCGCTGGGATCCCAGAAGTTACGGGCCATTCCGGCCGGCGTCCGGGGGAAGCTCCCCGGAGGGTAGGGCTTGCCACGCTCCAGAGTCACTACGGACCGGCCGCCCTCGGCGAGCCGGTAGGAGGCGACCGAGCCCCCGAATCCCGATCCGACGATGACCACATCCGCCTCGAACCGGTTTCCCGATCGCTTATTCGCCATCATCCCCCCAGATGATCGAATAAGCCTATATTAGATGGGAAACGGGGAATATAACCCGCCACGTAAGGGACTGTTTCCGACGTTTGTATCCGCGTCGGCCGATACCGGGTGTCAGATCGTCGCCAGGGCGGACCCGTAGTGTCAGTGTGTCGTTGAGGAGCCGAGCATCGGCAGCGAGATGAAGTCCGCGATGGCCTGCTGGCCGGCGATGTTCGCGTGGATGCCGTCGCCGTTGTCGTACGCGGGGTTGATGCTGTTCGGCTTGAGCGGGTCCTTGAGCACCTGGTCGAGGTCCGGTACGCCGTCGCAGGTGCCGGAGCAGGTGTTCCACTTCTTGACCCAGCTGCCGACGGTGAAGCGGTCGAGGTTGTTCTGGTCGGTATAGCCGGGGCGCGGGGTGATGGGCGTGACGTACACCTTGATACCGGCGGTGTGCAGGCGCTGGAAGACCGCGCGGTAACTGGCCAGGATCTGCGCCGCGTTGCAGCCGTCGGCGAGGTCGTTGGTTCCGTAGTAGTAGATGACCCCGGTGACCCCGTGCAGCGCGAGCACGTCCCGCTCCAGACGGGCTCCCGCGTCCAGGCCGACGGCGAAGTCGGGGATGTCGGGGCAGGCGGCCGAACTCGTGGTGCCGCTGATGCCCCCGTTCGCGACCGCGAGTTGCCCCTCCACCGGGATTTCGGAGGCGATGCGTCGGGCAAGGTCGTCCGGCCAGCGGCGGTTGGTTCCCGTTTCGGTGCAGCCCGGCCCGCAGTTGGTGCTGCCGACACCGTCGACGACCGAACTGCCGTACGTGACGATCGTGCCCTTCAGCGCCGCGTTGTGTACGTCGACGGCGCTGACGAGATAGGTGGACTGGACCGTCTGCGTGTACGCGTCGCCGTCGGCCTCCGCGGTGTGATCGCCCGACCCCGCCGGGGAGAGGTAGTTGGTGCGCAGACCCGTGGTGTGCTCCCCCGGCGTGGCCGTGCCGGCGACGGACAAGGACACCGCGATGTCGTCCTGGGGACGGGACGGGAGCCCGGCGGCGTCACTCCAGACCTCGCCGCCGGGCGGGACGACGACGTTGCGGCGGCCGCCGAAGGTGACAGCGCGGACGGACCCGCTGATCGCCGCACCGTGCCCGCTGCGGCCCACCGTGGCGGCGTCGATGGTCAGTGGGGTCGTACCGAAGGTGTTCTGGATACGGACGCGCAACGCGTCGCCGCCCTGGCTGAGATGGGTGATCATCCGTACGGACTGGTCGTGCAGCGGCGTGCCGGCGAGGTCCTGCTGGGACTGCGCCCAGGAGGTGAACCACGCCCGCCCGCCCGGGTGTTCGTCAGCCGAGACCGAGGTGGTACCGGCGAGCCCGGCTGCCGCGAGAGACAGGGCCAGTACGACGAGGGCGGTGCGGCGTGTTGCGGTTCTGCGGGCCGGGCGCATGCGGGTGCTGCCTCTCTGACATGGGACTGCCGGCGGGGGTCGGGATCAGTCGGGCAGCGCCTCGCCGCGGGTCTCGGGCGCCAGCGGTACCAGGGCCATGCCGATGACGAAGACCACCGCGGTGAGGCTGAGCGGGAGCGTCAGCGAACCAGTGGCGTGGATGCCGTAGCCGATGAGGAAGGTGCCGGCGGCGGCGAACCAGCGGGAGAACGTGGTGGTGAACGCGAAGGCGGTGGCCCGCATCCGGGTCGGGTACTGCTCGGGCAGCCAGATGGTGAATACCGCGAAGCTCGCCCCGCCGAGCCCGAGCACCGGCAGGAACGCGAAGGTCAGGCCGATGGAGTGCTGCGGGTAGGCCAGCCCGTACGCGCCCACCGTTCCGACGGCCATCAGGGCGAAGAGCGAGGCAAGTGTCCTGCGGCGGCCGAGACGCCCGGCCAGGCGGGGCACGATGAAGCAGCCCAGGATGGTGAAGGCGGCCACCGTCATGGTGGAGAGGCCGGCCAGGCGCACGGTGGTGGTGTGGCTGTAACCGGCGTCCTTGGACAGGTTGTTCATGGCGGTGGGGACGTAGGTTGATCCGGCCCACAGGCCGATGACGCACACCACCAGGAGAACCAGGTTGCCGATGGTCCGGGCGCGGTACTGCGTGCTGAGTACTTCCCTGACGGGCTGCCAGAAGGACCGGTGAGCGCGTTCGGCGGCCCTCTCTTTCCAGCGCTCGGGCTCCGGCGTGGTACGGCGGATGAGGAAGACGGCGAAGGCGGGTATGCCGCCGAGGAAGAACATGCCGCGCCAGCCGAGCGCGGAGCCGAAGAGGAGGTACACGGCGGCGACGAGGAGGACGCCGAAGTACGCGGCCGAGTGCATCAGGCCGCCGAAGCGTATCCGTACCCGTTCCGGCATGACTTCGGCCAGCAGCGTGCCGGCCATGGCCCATTCGCCGCCGACGCCGATGGCGGCCAGGAAGCGGAAGGCGTTCCACTCCCAGAGGTTGGTGGCGGTGCCGGCCAGGGCGGTGAACACCGCGTACATCAGGATCGAGACCATCATGGCCGGCTTGCGCCCGAACCGGTCGGCGATGGGGCCCCAGATGAAGGAGCAGCCCCAGCCGAGGAGGAACAGGGCGGCGCTGATCTGGCCGTACCAGCCGACGTTGTCGGTGGTGTCGGCGATGCCGGCGCGGGGCAGGAGGTCGGCCATGGTGGGGGCGAGGACCAGCCCGAAGATGGTCCAGTTGAAACCGTCCATGGCCCAGCCGCCGAACGAGCCCCAGAAGGCGTGCCGTTGGGCCTGGGTGAGACGGTCGGTGGCGGGGGGTGGGTGCGTGGTGCTTGTCGCGGGTTGTTCGTTGATCGTCACGGGGACCTCGATTCGACTCGAAAGGTGACGAGGAGTCCGGGCCGGTCTGCTTGCGTGGTCCGGTTGCAGGTCAGCCGGCGTGGGGGACGCGCGCGGGAAAGGTGCCGAGGTCGGCCGGCATGCTGTCGTGGTCGGCGGCCGGCCTGGTGGTGGGGGTGTGCGGGCGGTCCTTGACCGGGGCGGCTGCGCGTCTACGGATCGTTTCGCAGCGTGGATGGCCGCCGCGGGCTGGGCGGTGGTTGAGCCGAGGAGAGCGGTCGCTGCTTCGTCGAGTCCGGGTTCGACGACGCGGGCGGTGGCGAGGCCGAATCGCAGTGTCTCGGGGCCGTCGATCAGCCGTCCGGTGAAGAGCTGAAGAGCAGGTCGCGGGCGGTTGCGAGGCCGGTGAGCGGCGAAAGGCGGGCTGCGCAGGCGGGCGGCACCAGACTGCTCCAGCACGGGACGGGCATTCCGAGCCGGGCATCCTCGGTGACGACGCGCAGGTCGCAGGCGCAGGCAAGTGGGCAGCCCGTGCCCGGGGCGGTGCCGCGGAGGGACGCGACGACGGGGACGGGCAGGCCCTCGATGGCCGTCGGGGCGCTCTCCATGGCGGCGACGCTCGCGTCGGTCTCCTCCGGTGCCGCGGAGAGCCACTCGCGCGTGTCCGAGCCGGAGTTGAAGGATGCGCGGCCACAGCTGGAGACGACGGCACGCAGCGTGCGGTCCTGGGCCAGGTCTTCGAAGAGAGCGGCCGGCGCCTGCCGGTCGTGGGTGCCCAGAGCGTCGGCCCGGCGTCCGGCGCCCACGCATACGGTCGCGAGCACGCGGTCGCGCCGACTGCCGACCGCCGCCGAGCCAGTCACCGTACGGCCCCGCGAGACCGGCCGCGCTGTGGCCGGACTCGACCGATAACTCGCCGGTGTGCCGCACCGGCAGTGGAGGTGCGGTGCGGATGAGGGTGGGCGCGGTGCTGCGGGACCGGGCTGCTTCGGTCGGTGCCATACCTGCGCGGCGCCTTTCTGGAGCGGGCGTGATCCCGGTTCGGGCGGGCCTGACCAAGGTCCTGAAATTGGCTGGACCACTGGACCACTGGACCGATCGGCTAGAGTGTCAGACCCCTGCGAACTGCTGTCAAGGGGCTGCGTCGAAGTCCGAACACCTCTACTGGGAAAGGGACTTGAGCCTGTGTCCGATGCACTGCGTCCGCTGTCAAGGCCCCGCCTGTACGAGCAGGTGGTCGAGCGGCTGCGGGAGTACGTACAGAGCGAGGGCCTGCACGCAGGCGACCGACTGCCTCCCGAACGCGACCTCGCCGAACGGCTCGGCGTCAGCCGCACCTCCGTACGGCAGGCGCTCGTGGCCCTGGAGGTCCAGGGACTCGTCGACACGCGGCACGGCGGCGGCACCTACCTTCTGCGCGACCGGCTGGACGCGGAGCCGCTGGAGACGATGATCGACCGGCGGCGTCGGCTGCCGGACGTCCTGGACGCCCGGGACGCACTGGAAACCAAGCTCGCGGCGCTCGCGGCCACGCGCCGCACCGACAAGGACCTGGCGGAGATCGAGGCGGCGCTGACCGCGATGAGCGAGGCGGTCGAACGCGGCGAACTGGGAGTTCCCGAGGACCAGCGCTTCCACGCAGCCGTGACCGCGGCCGGCCACAGCGCCCTTCTCGGCGACTTCATGGCGGAGATCTCGCTGTCCATCGCGGAAAGCCGCACGGAGTCGCTGCGCCAGCCCGGCCGCCCGGCGCAGTCCCTCAGCCAGCACCGACTCATCGCCGACGCGGTACGTGCGGGCGACCCCGAGGCAGCCGCCCACGCCATGCACCATCACGTCGTCACCGTCGGCCACGTCAAACTGCTGGACTGGCAGGCCGACGACTCCGACTGAAACGCGCGGCCCGTCCTCGACCTGGCGGCAGGCGGTCGGCCGTAGGAGCCCACTCATGCCTTTGCGGCCCGGGTGATGAAATCACCGGGTTCAACGACAGCAGTCGCGATCGGCGGTCGGGGCGATGGCCGGCCATGAGCGCGGTGGCCGTGGCGGGCGACCCGCCGCCACTCGCCCCGGCGAGCCCGGTCCGGTCCGGGACGATCCTGTGCCCGGAGGCGTGCTCGGTGAGGCACCTCCCACAGCCGCGGACCGGCAGGATGATCCATACCTATTCCGGCAGTGAACTGCCATGCCAAGTCCCTGTCAACGCCTGCGGAAGCAATTCTTCCGAGCCTGAAACGTGACGCCGGCGATGGGTTGACACGCCATTTCCGCCCCCTCCATCATCGGTGCAACTTTGGCGCTCCGCCCTGCACCCTGAACCACCCCCTTCGAAGCTCTCCTCCGACAGGCAGCAGCGATCCTGGAGGTCCCGTGCATCGCCGCCACCCCACATGGCACAGACCGCACCGCACTCCTGACCGCCCTGTCGAGTACGGGCCTCGTCCCACAGGTCGGCACCGTCACGAACACGCAGCATGTGCTGGACAGACGCTCGACGCGGAACTCCGGCTCGCAGCCAGCCATCACGCTCAATTTCAGCCAGGGCGCGAGCAGTTGACAACGTTGTCTCTCGACCGTCGCAGCGACAGAAGCAGCGGCCGTGGCGAGCACGGGGTGCCGTACGGTTCAGCGCCCGCGACCAGCGCGCACACCGCGCCGAGCGGGTCCAAGGGGACCAAGTGCGCTTCCCGGAACGGCACTTGCCACGCCGCCGCGAAACAGCCGGTGATGCACGGCGCTTCCGGCGTGTTCACGACGATCACGGCCAGGAGCGACACCACGTGCACCGGAGACCTCTTCGGCGACCCCACCGACGGAACGTCGAAGGCCTGTTGAACCGCCACGGGCGGTACGTGCGGGTTCAGTTCAGCGCAACGCAGACGGTGGCGCATCGGGCCGCTTCGTCCACCGTCCTCCGGGCGTCACCGGAGCACCTCATGCGCGACACCAGCAGTCGGCACCGATCCACCGCCCCGGACATTCCCCCACCGAAGGAGCCTCGATGGCCCTCCCTGAAGACCACGAAGGCCGCCACCCCGGCACCGAACTGTCTCCACTGTCCAGACGCGACCTGCTGCACTGGAGCGGTGCGACCGCCGCCGGCCTCCTGGTCGGGCTCGGCGGTCCGTTCGCCCCCGCCGCGCACGCCGCCACTCCGGCCATGGCAGCGGCGGCAGGCGCAGCTTCCGCGTTCAGCCCTTTGCGCCCGCCGGCCACCCCGCTCGCCGTACGTTCCCCGTATCTGACCACCTGGCTCGCCGGGGACAGTCTGGCGGGCACCTGGCCCACCTTCTGGAACGGGCGCATCACCGCGCTGTGCGGCATCGCCCGGATCGACGGCACGCCGTACGTCTTCCTCGGCAATCCGGCGCTGCCGGGCGGCCCGGCGCTCAGCACGATGACGCAGACCTCGCTCCAACTGACCGCCACCCGCTCGATCTTCGCCCTCACGGGCGGCGGCGTCACCCTCACGGTCACCTTCTTCTCCCCCGTCGAGTTGGGCGACCTCAAGCGCCAGTGCGTGCCCCTGAGTTACGTCAGTGTCCAGGCCGCCAGCGCAGACGGCGGGAGCCACACCGTCGACGTGCATCTGGACGCCTCCGCCGAGTGGGTACACGGCAGCAACTCCACCCAGGTCACCTGGGCCGAGCAGCAGACCGCCGGGATGACCGCGCTGACCTGCCAACCAGCCGCCCCCGGGGTGCTGGCGGAGAACAACGACCAGGCGTCGTGGGGTTCGCTGGTGCTGGCGGCTCCCAGTGTGAGCGGACTGACCTGGCAGATCGGTCAGGACACCGTCGTACGGACGGCGTCCGCCTCGGGCGGAGTGCTCGCGGGCACCTCCGACACGGCGCAGCCGCGCGCCATCAACGACCGTTGGCCCGTGCTGGGCCTCAACCAGAATCTGGGCACCGTCGCGTCCGGCAGCCCGTCGTCGGTGTTCCAAGCCGTCGTCGGCCACATCCGCACACCTGCGGTGAGCTACCTGGGGAGCAACCTCAACCCCTGGTGGATGCACTACTGGAGCTCATGGACCGACATGCTCGACTGGTTCGACGGCGACCGTGCCGCCGCCCTGACCGCCGCCACCGTCCTCGACCAGCGGATCCATGACGACGCCGTGCGTGTCGCGGGCGGCGGGGACACCGGTGAGCACTACGCGGCCGTCTGTGCGCTGGCGCTGCGTCAGGCGGTCGCCGGTACGGAGCTGGTGGACCGGGGCGGCTCGCCGTGGGCGATGCTCAAGGAGATCTCCTCCGACGGCAACGTTTCCACCGTCGACGTGATGTACCCGGCGTCCCCTGCCTACCTCTACCTCTCGCCCGCATATCTGCGGCTGTTGCTCGAACCGCACTTCCACTACGCGGAGCAGGACGGCTGGCCCAAGGTGTACGCCCAGCACGACCTGGGCGCCGGCTACCCGAACGCGAGCGGCCACCTCGACGGCAACGAGGAGGCCATGCCCATCGAGGAGTCCGCCAACTTGCTGATCATGGCCGCGGCCGTGATCCAGCGCCTTCCGGCGGCCGACGCGGCCTCCTTCGCCAGCACCCACTACGCGATCCTTCGCCAGTGGGCCGAGTACCTGGTGGCCAACACCCTCGATCCGGAGAACCAGAACCAGACCGACGACTTCACCGGCTGGATCGCGCACAGCGCCAACCTCGCGCTCAAGGGCATCATCGGTGTCGGCGCGATGAGCGTGGTGGCCAAGGCGGCGTCCAACACCTCTGACGCGTCGCACTACTTGGCGGTCGCTCGCGGCTACATCAGCCAATGGATCACCCTGGCCCAGGACTCCTCCGGCACGCATCTCAAGCTCGCCTACGACCAGGACGGCACCTGGAGCCTCAAGTACAACGGCTACGCCGACCGGCTGCTGGGCCTGAACCTGGTGCCCGTCGGCGTCGCGGCCCAGGAGGCCGCCTGGTACCTGTCCAAGGCCGGCACGTACGGAGTGCTCCTCGACCCGCGCAACGACTACACCAAGACCGACTGGGAGTTGTGGACCGCGGCCTGGCTGGCCGACCACGCCGACGCCCGCTCCATGCTGGTCAACGGCGTCTACGGCTTCGCCAACGGCACGCCGTCGCGGGTGCCCTTCACCGACTGGTACGTCGTTGCCACCGGCGCCCAGCGGGGTTTCGCCAACCGGCCCGTCATCGGCGGCGCCTTCGCCCTGGTGAACACCCCGGCGGCCGACGCCGTCGCCTGGAAACGTATCCAGAACAAGAACTCCGGCAAGCTGCTCGCCGTCAGCAACATGTCCCTGGCCGACAGCGCCGAGGTCACCCAGTACGAGGACAACGGCACCGCCGACCACCTGTGGACCGTGGTGGACAACGGCGACGGCACCGTAAAGATCTACAACCGCAACTCCGGCAAGCTGCTCGCCGTCAACAACCAGAGCACCGCCGACGGCGCCCACGTCCAGCAGTACAACGACAACGGCACCCAGGACCACCTCTGGCGCTTCGTCGACAACGGCGACGGCTGGATGAAGATCGTCAACGTGCACAGCGGCAAGCTCATGGCCGTCGACGCCGCGTCCCAGGCCAACAGCGCCCAGGTGACCCAGTGGAACGACAACGGCACGTCCGACCATCTCTGGCGGCTCGTCTGACGACAAGGGTCGGCATGCGCACGTACGTCTCCCTACTCCGGCCCCAACGGCCCATACCTGTTCGGCAGTTACCCACGAATACCTGCGAGTGGAAGGAACGCGCCATGAGACACCACACCCCTCTTCGCTGGGGACTTGCAGTCGTCTTAGCCCTCGGCACCGGCGTCCTGGGACTGGCCCCCGTCGCCGCCGCACCGGCACAGCCGGCAGAAGCCCGCCCCCTCTCCCCCGGCCTGGTCACCGCCATGCAGCGGGACCTCGGACTCGGCGCACCCCAGGCCCGAACGCGACTGAAGCGGGAGGCCGCCGCCACGCAACTCGCCCCGCGAGCCGAGCAGTTGGCGGGCCCGGCCTTCGGCGGCTCCTGGTACGACGCGAAGCGCGGCACCCTCGTCGTCGGGCTCACCGACACCGGCACCGCCGCGGCCGACTCCGTCCGGTCCCTCGGCGGCAGGGTGGTGAGCGTCGCACACAGCGCGCGGACCCTCGACGCGGCAAAGGCCGTCCTGGACAAGGCCGCCAAGGCGGACGGCGCTCCTGCGGCCGTCCGCAGCTGGCATGTCGACCCGCGCACGAGCAGTGTGGTGGCCGAGGTCCGCAAGGGCGCGGAGCACAGTGCCGCCGTGACGGCGTTCCTGGCCCCCGCTCGCACGGCGGGCCTCCTCACGATCCGCAGTTCGGCCGCCAACGACGAACCGCGGACCTTCGCCGCGGGCACTGTCGGCGGTGACCCGTACTACATCAACGGCAACACCCGCTGCTCCATAGGCTTCTCTGTCGTGGGCGGCTTCGTCAGCGCCGGGCACTGTGGCACGCCCGGCAGCTCCGTGGTCGGCTGGGACGGCTCGGCGATGGGGACCTTCGTCGGTTCGTCCTTCCCGGGCAACGACTACTCCTACATCCGGATAGGCAACGGCTGGTGGACCGTCCCTGTCGTGCTCGGCTGGGGCACCGTCAGTGACGTCCTGGTCCGCGGCTCGGCAGTAGCGCCCGTCGGCTCGTCGATCTGCCGTTCCGGTTCGACGACGCACTGGCACTGCGGCACCGTGCTCACGCAGAACGAAACCGTCAACTACAGCCAGGGGTCCGTCTACCAACTGACCGGAACCAGCGTCTGCGCCGAACCCGGCGACTCCGGCGGCTCGTTCATCACCGGCGACCAGGCCCAGGGCGTGACCTCGGGCGGCTGGGGCGACTGCACCGGCGGCGGCCAGACCTGGTTCCAGCCCGTGAACGAAATCCTGAACACGTACGGCCTGACACTGGTCACCGCCTGACGGCGAGGCCGTCGCTCCGGTCTGTCCGGCCGCTTCGAAATCCGGCCGGACAGCTCCCGGCGCCTCGTCACGTTCGAGTCCTGGCCCGGCGGAACTTTTCCCTGCACGACTCTTGCCGTCGCTCGCGGTCCCTCCCTACAGTCTCGTCCCAGTCAGTCGATACGCATCGACACCCCGTATCGACACCGAGGGAACCGAGGGAGGTGCTCGCATGGTGACAAGCCGGGATGTGGCCCGGTTGGCGGGCGTCTCCCAGAGCACGGTCTCCTACGTCATGAGCGGGCGCCGCTCGATATCCCCCGAGACCCGGCGTCGGGTCGAGGAGGCGATCGAGACGTTGGGGTTCCAACCCAACGCCGGTGCGCGGGCGCTGGCGAGTCAGCGCAGCCAAGTCATCGGCCTGGTCGTGCCGTTCGCGCCAGGGGCCGACATGACGGGGGTGCTGCCCTTCATCGAGACGATCACCAAGTGCGCCCGGGAAGAGGACCACAACGTCATCCTGGCCACCGAGGACGAGGGCGCCGAGGGCCTCACCCGGCTCAGCGACCAGTCCCTGTGCGACGCGATCGTGTTGATGGAGGTCGGGTCAAAGGACCCGCGCATCCCCGTGGCGGCCGGCCTGAGCGTGCCCGTCATCCTGATCGGCGTGCCGGACGACCCGGAGGGGCTGTACTGCGTCGACCTGGACTACACCCTGGCCGGACGCATGGCGGTGGACGAACTGGCCGCCTCCGCGCACGACCGCGTCGTCCTGCTCGGCTACCCGCGTGACGTGATGGCCCGCGACGTCAACTTCGTCCGGCGCTTCCTGCGGGGAGCCGAGGAATCGGCCGCCGCACACGGCGTCGCCTACGCCGAGGTGAGCCCGCCGGACACCAGCCGGGCCGGGGCCGAGGCCGCCCTGGACGAGGCGCTTGGCGAACGAGGGCCCGGCGGCGGCAGGTTGGGGCTCGTCGTCCCCGATCCCCAGTTGATCCAGCCGACGTTGCAGAGCCTGCTGGACCGTGGTCTGGTTCCGGGCCGCGACCTGTCCGTCATCGGCCTGTGCACGGACCGGACGGCCGAGACCTCCACACCCCCCGTCACCAACCTCTCGCTGGAACCCAGGGACGTCTCGCGCCGCGCGATGAGAATCCTGTTCCGGCTGCTGAACCGCGAGAGCGTGCCCACCTCTTCGACCGTTGAACTGGTCACCCCACGTCTGACCCCGCGTCAGACCAGCCTGCCTGCCCGCTGATCCCCACTGTTTCGCGTTCAAGGGGGATGACGCGTCATTGCTGTCGATACGCATCGACACCCCCGCGCGGTCCGCCCGAGACAGCTCCGATCGAGGAGAGAACGAACATGGCTCAACGACGAGCAATCCTCAGCAGAACGACACTGACGGTGGCCCTCGCGCTCCTGGCGCCGCTCTCCCTGAGCGCCTGCGGTTCGAGCACCGGATCGTCCGGTGGCGCCGACACACTGCGGGTGATGGACTACTACGCCGATCAGCCCGACAAGGGGATCTACGCGAAGGTCCTGGACGCGTGCGGGCGGCAGAACGGCGTGAAGATCAAGCGGGAGGCCGTGGCCGGCCCGTCCCTGATACCCAAGGTGCTGCAACAGGCCTCGTCGCGGACCCTGCCCGACGTCCTGATGCTCGACAACCCGGACCTGCAGCAGATCGCCGCCAGCGGCGCCCTCGCCCCGCTCAGCGACTTCGGCCTGAAGGCGGACGGATACGCCAAGGGCGTGGTGGACGCCTCGACCTACCAGGGCAAGCTCTACGGCCTGCAACCGGTGACCAACACGCTCGGCCTCTTCTACAACAAGGACATGCTCGACAAGGCGGGGGTCAAGCCGCCCACCACCTGGGCCGAGCTCAAGTCGGCCGCCAAGAAGCTCACTTCGGGCAAGAGGTACGGCATCGCCTTCGCCGCACCGGCCACTTACGAGGGGACCTGGCAGTTCCTGCCCTTCATGTGGTCCAACGGCGGCGACGAGAAGGACATAGCAACTCCCCAGACCGCACAGGCACTTCAGCTCTGGGTGGACCTGGTCAAGGACGGATCGGCCTCGAAGTCGCTGGTCAGCTGGGCCCAGGCCGACGCCGACGACCAGTTCGCGGCGGGCAACGCGGCCATGATGATCAACGGCCCCTGGCAGTTCCCGATCCTCGACAAGAAGACGAGCCTGCACTACGGAGTCGTACAGATCCCCGCACCCAAGGCGGGCGGAACTCCCGTCGTCCCGTTGGGCGGTGAGACCTGGACCATCCCGCAGACCGGCAACGCACAGCGCCAGGCCAAGGCGGCCAAGGTCGTCGCATGCCTCAACTCCGACAAGAACCAGTTGTCGCTCGCCGAGCAGCGCCAGACCGTGCCGACGAAGACCGCGCTGATGGACAAGTTCGCCGCCGAGCAGCCCAGGATGAAGGCGTTCACCGAGCAGGTACGCAACGCACGTGCCCGCACAGGTGAGTTGGGCAAGGACTGGCCCAAGGCCGCCACCAAGATCTACACCGCGATACAGACCGCACTCACGCAGGGGGCGACTCCGGCGAAGGCACTGAAGCAGGCCCAGGATGGCTGACGTACTGCGCCGCGCGGTGCGGGCCAAGGGGCATACAGTGCAGGCCGCGGAGAGTGCCCCGGCGGGCCGGAGGCTCGGGAAGCTGGGGAAACACAACCGGCTGCGCCAGTCCCACGTACTGTTCCTGCTGCCCGCCCTGGCCTACATGGTGGCCTTCTTCGGTTACCCGGTCGTGAAGAACGTCGTGATGGGCTTCCAGCACTACACGACGACCACCTTCTACACCGGCCAGGCACCCTGGGTCGGTTTCGCCAACTACCGGGCCGTCATCTCGTCCTCCGTCTTCGACAAGGCACTCCTCAACACCGTGCTGTTCACGGTGGGTTCGATCGCGGGGCAGTTCCTCACGGGTCTGGCGATCGCCCTGTTCTTCCGCCGCCGGTTCCCGCTGAACGGCGTACTGCGCTCCCTGCTGCTGTTGCCGTGGCTGGTTCCGCTGATCGTCTCCAGCGCGGTGTGGCGGTGGATCCTCGACCAGGACAACGGCGTGCTCAACCGGTTCCTCGGCGCCCTGCACCTCGTACAGGACCGTCCCGGCTGGCTGACCAGCACCTCGCTGGCGCTGCTCGCGGTGATCGTGGTCAACATCTGGATCGGGATCCCGTTCAACGTCGCGATCCTCTACGGCGGACTGCAGGACATCCCCGAGGAGTTGTACGAGGCAGCCTCCCTGGACGGCGCCACGGGCTGGCGGGCGTTCCGGTACGTGACCTGGCCCCTGCTGCGGCCCGTGGTCAGTGTGGTGCTCGTCCTCGGCGTCGTCTACACGGTCAAGGTGCTGGACGTCATCCTCGGGCTCACCAACGGCGGACCGGCGAACGCGACCCAGACCATCGCCAGTCAGTCCTACCAACTCTCCTTCCAGCAGTTCGACTTCGGGCAGGGTGCCGCGCTCGGCAACATCCTCATCGTCATCTCGCTGGTCTTCGCCGTCCTCTACCTGCGCGCGAACCGCCGCGCCGTCGAGCAGTGAGGCCGTCATGGCAACCGTCACGCACACATCTGTCCCACCGGCCACGCACCCACCCGTCCACCGGCGACGTTCCCGTCAACGGCCATGGGGATACACCGCCATCGGCGCGCTGATCCTGGCCGTGATGCTGTTCCCGGTCTACTGGATGGTCAACGTCTCCCTCCAGCCGGCCAACACCGCTGTGAGCACGCCCTGGTTCCCGACCCACCTGAACTTCGACGGCTACGCCACCGCGCTGAGCCAGCAGGGGTCAAATCTCCTGACCAGCCTGGTCGTTGCGGTGGGGAGTGTGGTGTTCAGTCTGATCGTCGCGAGCCCGGCCGCGTACGCACTCGCCCACGTCAACGCACGCTGGGTCGGTCCGGTGCTGTTCGGGATCCTGATCAGCCAGATGGTCCCCGGCATCGTCGTCGCCAACGCGCTCTACAGCGCGTACAACGACCTCGGACTGCTCAACTCGATCCCCGGCCTGGTCCTGGCCGACTCCACCGCGGGCATCCCGTTCGCGATCCTGATCCTGCGGGCCTTCATGGGCAACATCCCCGCCTCGGTGATCGAGGCGGCCCGGGTGGACGGGGCGGGCAGGGTGCGGGCGTTCGTCTCGATCGTCCTGCCGATGAGCAGGAACGCCCTTATTACGGCGGGGCTGTTCACGTTCCTGTTCACCTGGAGCGACTTCCTCTTCGCCCTGACCCTGACGACGACCGAGGACGTCCGCCCCGTCACCCTCGGCCTCTACCAGTATCTCGGCGCCCACGTCAGCGACTGGAACGCGGTGATGGCCACCGCGACCCTCGCCTCGGTACCGGCTCTCGTACTGCTCCTGGTGGCACAGCGCTACATCGCCACCGGCGTGACCGGCGGAGCCGTCAAATGACCCGCCCCCAGGGCGACTTCGGAGAAAGGCAGAACACCCCTGTGACCACGTCTTCCACACCGCCCCTGGCCTCGGCCCCGATCCGCGTGACCGTGTGGGGAGAGAACCGCCACGAGAAGATCGAGGAGCACGTGGCCAAGATCTACCCGCAGGGCATGCACACCACGATCGCCGAGGGCATCAAGGAGAACCTCGGCGACGCCTGTACCGTACGCACCGCGACGCTGGACGATCCCGAACACGGCCTGACCGAAGAGGTGTTGGCCTCGACCGACGTCCTCACCTGGTGGGGCCACGCAGCCCACGCCGAGGTCTCCGACGAGGTCGTGGAACGGGTGCACCGGCACGTCCTGTCGGGCATGGGCCTCGTAGTCCTGCACTCCGGCCACTGGTCGAAGATCTTCGTCAAGCTCATGGGCACCAGCTGCACCCTGCGCTGGCGCAACGAGCACGACCGCGAACTGGTGTGGACGGTGAACCCAACGCACCCCATCGCCAAGGGAGTTCCGCATCCGCTCGTCGTCGAAGAGGACGAGATGTACGGGGAGTTCTTCGACATCCCCGTCCCGGACGAGCTGGTGTTCGTCAGCTCGTTCACGGGCGGCGAGGTGATACGCAGCGGCTGCACGTTCCGCCGCGGCCACGGCAGGATCTTCTACTTCAGCCCCGGCGACCAGGACTACCCCGTCTACCACAACAAGGACATCCGCCGGGTGATCGCCAACGGCGTCCAGTGGGCACGTACGGACCTGCCCGAACGTACCCACCCGGTGCTGCTGCGCTACGACACCGACGACTTCTTCAACGGCGTGGACTACTCGGGGCCGCTTCGATGACCGACCGAGCAACCCACCGGACCATCCCCTGCGGGCCCGACAACCCCCTGCGCGTGGTGGTGGTCGGCGCCGGCTCCATGGGCCAGCAGTGGCTGACCACCGTAACCGCCGCGCCCGAGGCCGAACTCGTCGGCATCGTCGACCTCGACCTGGACGCGGCCCGCCGATCCGCCATCGACCTGGGCCGGACGAACCTCCCGGTCGGCGCCGACGCGGTAGCGCTCGCGGCCGACACCGGCGCCCAGGCGATCATCAACGTGACGGTTCCGGTGGCCCACCACCCCGTCACCACCGCCGCGTTGTTCGCCGGGCTACCCGTACTCGGCGAGAAGCCGATCGCCGACACCCTGGCCCACGCCTTGTCCCTCGCCGCCGCGTCCGAGGCGAGCGGCGAGCTGTTCATGGTGAGCCAGTCCCGACGCTGGAATCCCCAACTCTTCGCTCTCCGCGGCATGTTGGAGGACCTGGGCGCGATCGGCACGCTCACGACCGAGTTCTTCAAGGCTCCGCACATGGGCGGTTTCCGCGAGGAGATGGCGTACCCGCTGCTGATCGACATGGCGATCCACGCCTTCGACTCGGCCCGTTTCCTGCTCGGCGCGGACCCGGTCTCCGCCTACTGCCAGGCATACAACCCGCCGTGGAGCTGGTACGACGGCGACGCCGCCGCGAGCGCCGTCTTCGAGATGGAGGGCGGTACGCGCTATGCGTACAACGGCAGTTGGTGCAGTCCGGGCGCCGAGACCTCGTGGAACGGAGTGTGGCGGGCGAGCGGCGAGAAGGGCTCGGCGCTGTGGGACGGCGACAACGAGCCCGTGCTCGTGGCCGACGTACAACCCGCCGAGCGGCCCCACTCCCCGTACTCCGACATCGCCGGAGCGCTGCGGGTCTTCGTCGAGTCACTGCGGACCGGCAGTGTGCCCATGGGTGAGGTGCACGAGAACACCATGAGCCTGGCGATGGTCGAGGCCGCGGTGGAGTCGGCCAGGAGCGGGCAACGCGTACTCGTCGACGACGTGCTCGACCAGGCGTACGCGGCGGCCGTGCGGGACGAGAAACGCACCGATGTACGTGCCGCGCTCGCCGGTTGGCCGTCGGTTCGCGGCGCCCTCACCCCGCACCGGACACCACCCGCCGCCGCTTCCGCCTGACGCCCTACCGATACGGAGACCCCGTGCCCCGCCCTTCCCCTGACCCCGTTCCCGGCCGCCCTCGCCTCGGGGTGGCGATGATCGGCCACTCGTTCATGGGAGCCGTGCACTCCCAGGCCTGGCGTACCGCGCCCCGAGTGTTCGACCTGCCCTTCGACGTCGACATGACCGTCGTCTGCGGCCGTGACCCGAAGGGCGCGGCACGGGCGGCCGAGCGGCTGGGGTGGGGCGGCTGGTCGGCCGACTGGCAGGAGGTGGTAGGCCGCGACGACGTGGACGTCGTCGACATCTGCACACCCGGCGACTCCCACGCCGACATCGCGATCGCCGCGCTGGCCGCCGGCAAACACGTGCTGTGCGAGAAGCCCCTGGCCAACACGGCCGAGGAGGCAGAGCGGATGGCCGACGCCGCGCAGGTCGCCGCAGTGGCCGGTGTCCGGTCGATGGTCGGCTTCAACTACCGGCGTGTGCCCGCGTTGGCACACGCCACGCGGCTGATCGCCGAGGGCCGGATCGGCGAGGTGCGGCACGTCAGGGCTCAGTACCTCCAGGACTGGATCGTCGACCCCGAGTTCCCGCTCGTGTGGCGGCTGCGCAAGGAGCGGGCCGGCTCCGGCGCGCTCGGGGACCTCGGGTCGCATGTCATCGACCTGCTCCAGCACATGACCGGAGAGTGGCTCACCGGAGTGTCGGCGACGCAGGCCACGTTCGTCACCGAGCGCCCCTTGCCGACGGAATCCGGCGGGCTCTCGGCCCGCGCCGGTGAACAGCGCGGCCAGGTGACCGTCGACGACGCGACCGCGTTCACCGGCCGGCTGGAAGGGGGCGCACTCGTCGTGGTCGAGGCGACCCGCTTCGCCACGGGACGCAAGAACGCGATGCGGATAGAGGTGAACGGCTCACGCGGGTCGATCGCCTTCGACTTCGAGTCGATGAACGAACTCCTGCTGTACGACGCCGACGCCCCCGAGACGGAGGCGGGATTCCGCCGGATCCTGGTCACCGAGCCCGCACACCCCTACCTCGGTGCCTGGTGGCCGCCCGGTCACGGCCTGGGCTACGAGCACGCGTTCGTCCACCAGGTCCACGACTTCGTGACAGCGGTGGCGGACGACGGGAGCGACCCGCGCCCGTCCTTCGCCGACGGCCTCCAGGTCCAGTACGTGATGCGGGCCGTCGAGCGCAGCGCCGCGGACTCCTCGCGCTGGACGAGCGTCGGCTGACCCCGTGGACGTCACCGGTTTCACGGCCACCCGCGCACCCGCAAGCTCACTACCAACAAAACAGGAAGCCAACCGGGTCCTGGCCGCCGGACGCGCACCCGTCGACACGGCTTCGCCCACCTCAAGAGCCGGCACACCCCGCCAAGCTGCACACCAGCCTTGTTGACCGGCGACTTTCAAGTGGTCTTGACATCGCCGGTTCGAACACAACAGGCTCGCGTTCCCGTTGCGAGATCGAGCCGTCGACAGGGGTGTGGAAGTGCAGGAGTTGGAGCGGATCACGGCTCGCCGGAGTGAACTGGACGCGCTCGCCGAGGAGTTGGGCAAGCAGTTGGCGGAGGTCCAGGCCGAGCGGGAGGAACTGGTGATCGCCGATCGGGTCCTGCGCCGGCTGGCCGAACAGGACCGGGCTGCGCGGGAGGCCGCCGCGGTCGTCGCACCGACAGCGGCCCGGGAGGCATACGGCTACCACCTCTACGAGGACCACGCCGCGGGCCGGAAGTTCCGGACGTTCCTGCACGGGCGGGCCTGGACGGCGCACGCCGAGGGCCCGAAAGCATTGTTCGATCACGCGGTGGGCTGGTTGCGTCGGCATCGGGTGCTGCTGCCCAGGGTGAGTGTGCTGGCCCGGCAGATCGCCGAGGTTCGGCGGATCGCGGACAAGAGGCTGCACACGACGGTCGCCAAGGCGGCCCGGCGGGCCGATCCGGCTCTGCCCGGGGACCTGGTGGGCGTATCCAGGACGGAATGGAGGACCAGATCGGATCGCTCGGCCTGCTTCTGAACGCCGTGGAGCTCTGGACGACGCGGTACATGGAACATGGACGCCGCCGTCGCCCAGCTCCGTGCTGAGGGCCACGAGATCCGCGACGAGGACGTCGCCCGCCTGTCCGCGCTCAAGCACTCCGCAAGCGGCCGGGCTCGACGACGAAGAGGACGGCGGACAGGACTGACCGGGCGGTGGGTCAGAGGGCGAACTCGACGGGTTCCTTGCCCTGCGTGACGAGGCACTTCCACAGGTCGCTGGGGTTGCCGGTGGAGGCGTTGCGGAACTCCTCCCAGTACCAGTCGGCGCCCAGGAGCTGCTTGACGCGGGGTACGGCGACTCCGTCGGGTCCGGTGTAGTAGCGGACCTTCTCGATCTTGCCGTCGGTGACCGCCTGATAGATGGCCTTCGCGGTCACGGCCGGGCTGGAGCCGGTGCCCTGCATGCTGAAGAAACGCTGCATGCCGGACTGGTAGTCCTCGGGAATGTCGCCCGCCTGGTCGATCTTTGTAAAGATCCGTGTGGCGTGGGCGCCCGGGAAGACCGCCTTGACCGAGACGCCGAAGTCGGCCATCTCGACGTTGAGGCCCTCGGAGAAGGCCGCGACCGCGGCCTTGGAGGCGGCGTAGACGGCGGTGTAGGGGTAGCCCTGGTCGGCGCTGATCGAGGAGATGTTGACGATCACGCCGGAACGCTGCTTGCGGAAGTGCGGCAGGAAGGCTTTGGTCAGGGCCATCAGGCCGAAGACGTTGGTCTGGAACTGGTCATGGATCTGCTCCATCGATGCGGCCTCGACAGGGCCCATGTGGTAGTAGCCGGCGTTGTTCACCAGTGCGTCGATGCCTCCGAACCGGGCGGCAGCCTGTTCGGCGAAGGCAGCATCGGCGCCCTCGTCGTTGACATCGAGCAGGAGGGTCTTCACGTTCGGCAGGTCGTTGTGGAGGGCGAGGTCCGTCTCCTTACGGACGGTCGCCACGACGTTCCAGCCCTGGGACGCGAACAGGCGGACGCTGTCGCGGCCGAAGCCGGAGGTGGTGCCGGTGATGACAACGGTGCGGTTCATGAGAGGGACTCCTTCGTGACTTTCTGTGCTGGATCGGTAGATGTGCGTCTGCGCTCGGCTTGAAAGGGAGAGCGCAGACGCTTCGCGTCGGCTCCGCAGGTCGCCGTTCGCAAAAGTCCTCTCGAAACCGGCGTGTTGTGCGAGGCACTTCTGAGAGGCCGCCGCCATGGATCTCAGTGCGTTGTGGCAAACCGGATCTTGTTCGAGACGTCGGGGCGGGGGACCGTCTGGACGGAGGTGGGGATGCGGCCGCGGGCATGAAAGAAGGGGCCCCTTGGTAGTGACGCGGTTACGACACCCAGCACAACCAAGGAAGCCCGTTGCCCGATCAGTTGGGCAGCATCTCTGTGCCTGCGTCCACCACGGTCATCCCTGCGTGTGCCCGTCCCCGCCCCTGCCGTTGCCCGGACGAGCCCGGTCCACGAACACTGCGGTGCCGCCTCCGACGACGGCACCGCAGCGGGCTATTCGAGGTTCTGGTTGGCGGCGACGGCGCGTTCGAGAAGCGCGGGGTCGGCGAGGGTGGCGGGGTGGCGGAGCATGTAGGAGACGTCGTTGAAGGAGCAAGCGACGCTGCCGTCGACGATGCTTGCGCCGATGACCTGCTGAAGTGCCCAGCGCTGCCGACGTACGTCCTCGGGGGGCTCGACGCCGGCCAGCGCGTCGAGGCGGGCGCTGTCGCCTCCGGCGGATACCGCCCATGCCGCGTCGACAACCAGTTGCTGCAGAGCGAAGAAGTCGGTGGCGGGCCGGGTGAGGTCGGGGTCGCCGGCGAGGTATGCCGACAGGCAGGAGCCGTGGAGCGCGGCTGAGGACATGCCCTGGCCGTAGACCGGGTTGAAGGAGGCCACCGCGTCGCCGACGACCACCAGGCGTGCGGGGAAGCGCCCCAGGCCGGTGAAGTGACGCCGCCTGGATTCGGCCTGGTGGTAGGTGACGATGTCGCGGGTGACGGCGCCGGCGGTGGCCTGGGCGAAGACCGGAAGCAGTGCGGCGCAGGCCGCGCGGAAGTCGTCGATGGTCCTGCCGGGCCGGTCGTCTCCGTAGCCCATCAGCATGACGAGCCACTGCTTGTCCTCGACAGCGTTGGCGGCGGCGACGGACACCCCGTCGGGCCCGGCTCCCGGGCTGCAGAGCGCCAGTGCGCAGGGCACGTCGAGGTCGGTGAACTGCACGTCGCGTTCGAACAGGGCGGTGGCGTAGTTGATGGGGCTTTCCAGCCGCTCAAGGGCGGGCTTGTCGTAGCCGTCCTGGCTGATCCACTCCGAGAGCCTGCTGCCGCGCCCCATCGCGTCCACGACGAAGTCGGCCGCCAGGGTGTGCTCGGCGGTGCCGTCGGTGTAGGAGACGGCGCTGACCGCGCCGTCTCGGTACGACAGGCCCGTCGCCCGGCCCCGCACCAGGGAGACTCCGGGCCGGGCGAGGACACGGGCACGGATGCGGGCTTCGAGGAAGGGCCGGCTGCAGGTGAGCAGGTGGTGATCGGCGTGGCTGGGCGCCTGCGGGTGACCGTCGAAGGCGGTGAGGACCCTGCCCGCGCCCGCGTCGGCCAGGACGGCGCCCATGTCGAGTGCTTCCTGGGTGAATCCGGGCAGCCACCGCTCGACCCATCGGTGGCCGGCCGGCAGCAGCGTGTGCACCTGGTGGTCCTGCGGCACACTGGGACGTGACTGGCCTGTGGCCGGCAGCTCGTCGCGCTCGATGATGACGACACGGCGTGCGTGGTCGGACAGTACGCGCGCTGCCAGCAGCCCGGCGATGCTGCCGCCGATGACGCAGGCGGTGTCGAGCTTCGGCGTGGAGGCAGCGGGTGGTGCTGCCGCAACGAGTCCGTCGAAGGCGGATATCACAGAGTCGGACATGGGCGAAGTTCCTTAGCGGTACGGGCCGTTGCGCGGCGTGCAGGGTGAACCAGGAACACGCTAGGGTCCCTCGCGTGCCGCGACATTGGACCTGCGTGCCGCTGGCGATGGACTTTCGTGCCATCGTGCGTGGACCGGCAGTGGCTCCGCGCACGGCCGACCGCAGGTGTCGGCATAGTGGGGTGAGCCAATCAGGAGGTGGTACGACGCCATGCAGCCCGATGACGGCCCCGGCCGGTTCGCCATCGACATCACCGTGCCCTACGCCGATCAGAGCAGGAACGACGTCCTGCTCAGCGAGTGGCAGCGGCAGGCCGGCGGCCTGGTACCCGCGCCTCCGCTGAGTCTGCCGCGGCGCAGCGAGGGGGCGTACTCGGTGCGTATCAGGCAACGTCCGATCGGGGGCCTGGTGGTGGAGGACCAGTACAGCGACGCTGTCACGGGCAGCACCGGAGGTCCCGACGGCCACTTGGAGGACCGGGTGGTGCTCCACGCGACGTTCCGGGGGAGCTGGCTGTTCGCCTCGGCGCGCCGGACGTCGACGGTCGGCGCGGGGCTGCTGTGCGTCCGGCGCAACGACGCGCCGTGGGACTTCGAGGTTCAGCGGGGCACGCGTGCGCTGATGCTGCACGTGCCGGCTCGGGACGTCGATCTGCGCGGTCCCGGCAGGCTCGCCACAGCCGCGCAGGACACGCTGGCTGCCCGGTTGCTCCTGGCCCACCTGCGCACGTGTGCCGACCTGCCGGGCGATCCGGGCCACGCGGCGCGCAACGCGACGGTGGAGTTGCTGAACGGCTTGCTGCGGGGTCAGTGCATCGACGACGAGGCATTCTCCCCTGCCCTGGTGGCCGCCGCGAAGGAGTGCATTGAGGCTCGGCTGCTCATCGACGCCGATCTGACTCCTCGGACGATCGCCGCCGCGCTGCACGTATCGGTGCGGACCCTGTACCGTGCCTTCACCCATGAGGGGACGTCCGTCATGGGCTACGTACGCCGGCGGCGTCTGGAGCGCGCCAGAGCGGAGCTGACCTCGACCTGCTGGACGCTGTCCGAACTCGCCGCACGCTGGCACTTCGGCGACAGCAGCCACTTCATCAGGGCCTATGCCAAGGAGTTCGCCGAGACTCCGTCGGCCACCCGCCGCCGAAGCCTGTCCAGCCGGGGAGGCGAGTGAACTCATTGCGCAGACCGATGATCAGACCGTCCGGACCGACCGTCGCGTGTTCAACTCCGGCTACGGTGATGACAGTGCCGTCTGTCAGGCGGGCCGCGCACACCCAGTGAGAGTGTGCAAGCTGAAGTTGCTGGTCACGGGTCTGGTGTGCGTGGGCATCGGGGTGTTCGTGCTGGTCGCTTGCAGATGACTTCGGTGGAGATCGTCGGTCACCGGGAGACTTCGCGGTTCGTGAGGACCAGCAAGGCTCGGACCAGGGCGGTCGCCCAGGCGGGGTCGGTGCGTACCTTGCCGAGCACGCGCCAGTTCTTGAGGTGGGCGAGGCCATGCTCCACCGGTGCCCGGACCGCTGCTAGCGCGGTGTTCGACAGCTTCTGGCCGCAGGTCAGGGGTCGGTTCCCGGCGGCCTCGCAGCCGGTGATCACTGCCGGGTCGGTGTCGGGACAGCTGTCGTCGAGGCCGACGAAGCCCAGGTCGGCGATGGCTCCGCGTCCGGTCCGCCCGCAGCTTGGCGGTGAGCTGGTCGTGTCGGCAGGCGGTGATCTCCGAAGTCCGTCCGGGCCGGCCGTCGAGGCCCACAGCAGTGCCCCCGGCGGGAGTTGAGTTTGGTGTGAAGAAAAACAACCATGCCGTCGAGGGCCCTGACGGCCTTGTCTGCACTGCCCGCCTGCCGCTGTCGAGTGCCACCCCGAACTGGCTCGCCGACCTGATACGCGGCCACCTGAAGAAGATCGGGTCACGGTGGCGGGCCCTGTCCGCGGGGAAGATCGCCACCATCGTGCTTGCGGTACTGCGCTGTGACCAGCGGCCGGGCGATCTGGCCGGCGCCATTTACGCGCCGTCGGCGCCCGCCTCCCCACACCTACGAGCGTGCGGTGCACCTGCCGTCGGGACGCTTGCGCAGCCAGCCGCGGTCGTCGAGCTTGGTCATCTTCGCCCGCAACGGTTCCAGCTTCCCGCGCACCGTCACCTCAAGGCCCAACTCCTCGCCGACCGCCCTGACCTGAACCGGGCCATCAGCGGCCCGCACTACCGCAAGGATCTTGCGGTAGTGGGCGGGCAACGCGGTCTCGTCGCTACTCTCGCCGCAGTGGGGGATCAGCAGCACCGCCCGCCCCGCCTCCCGGGCCGCTGTCGGTGCGACGACCGCGGCGGCCTCCCGCGCAGCCCGGTCCTGTTCGGCCAGCCGGCGCAGGACCCGATCGGCGATCACCAGTTCCTCCCGCTCGGCCTGGACCTCCGCCAACTGCTTGCCCAACTCCTCGGCGAGCGCGTCCAGTTCACTCCGGCGAGCCGTGATCCGCTCCAGCTCCTGCACCTCCACACCCTCCCCGCGCTCTCCTGGCGCACCGGCCCGGTCACGGATCGTGGGAGCGGCACGGCAGTCGGAGCAGCAGAACCCGGCAGCGGCCCCGGCCGACAGGTCGGACGATCTTCACCATCGACACCCGCCCACGACCAGCCCGAGCATCCCGAACCCCGCGCACACCAGACCCGTAACCAGCAACTTCACGATGCACAGTGCTCACTGCGGTCACCCCTCCGACCGCCGAAACCGCCCCGCTCCCACCAGCGCAGCATCGCGAGGCCATGAACACAGCCACGGTCAGCAGGCTTCATCCCACCGAGTGAAGATCACCAACAGTATCCGGAATCGCGGCCAGCACGAATTTCCTGACCGCCGACACGAGCGCGGTCGCGTCGTAGCTGGACCATCCCTTCAGATGCCCTGCACAGGGGAACCAACTGGCCGTCACCCGCACTCGCGTTGCCCAGGGTGCGTGCCAATTCTGCGTCCAACCCGACGCCGACCGACTTGCCGTACGCGCCACGCGCCGATGCCGATGAGGGGCCTGAACTCCCGCTCTTTGCCCACCAGATCCCGCACGTTGGCGGTCTCGCCCACGGCCTTCGCAGGGAGCCGGCGCGGATCTCTTTCATCACCGCGTCCGAGTGCCGGAACGTCGCGCCGCTCCTCCGCGCTCCCCACCCACCGGACGACCCACGGAGAACCGGCCCAAACTGGACACCAAGGCTTCCGCAGTCTTCTCCACCTGCCGGTCGCACTTCGCCGGCGCCATCGGCCATGTCCTTCCGGCGTGTGTCTCGGCGCCCCACTCCTGGAAGACCGCCGCCGATCGTGAGAGCTCTGGTTCTGTGGATAGAGTTCAGGCATCAGGGCTCTTTGAGGTAACGGTCCGGCGTTCGGCACACGGCTACGCCGGGCAGTGTGCAACACACTGAAAGTGAAGAATTGATCATGAGCAACGTCTACTTCGACATCACCATCGACGGCGCCCCCGCGGGCCGCATCGTCTTCAACCTCTTCGACGAGGTCGTCCCGAAGACCGCCCGGAACTTCCGCGAGCTGGCCACCGGGCAGAACGGCTTCGGTTACGCGGGTTCCGGCTTCCACCGTGTCATCCCGCAGTTCATGCTTCAGGGCGGCGACTTCACCAACCACAACGGCACCGGCGGCAAGAGCATCTACGGTGAGAAGTTCGCGGACGAGAACTTCGACCTGAAGCACGACCGCCCGTACCTGCTGTCGATGGCGAACGCCGGCCGTAACACCAACGGCTCGCAGTTCTTCATCACCACCGTCGTCACCTCGTGGCTCGACGGCAAGCACGTCGTCTTCGGCGAGGCTGTCGAGGGCCAGGAGATCATCGACAAGATCGAGTCCCTGGGCTCGCAGTCGGGCTCCACCAAGGCCAAGATCGAGATCGCCGCGTCCGGCGTCGTCGAGGGCTGAATCAGATCCGTGCCCGATCGTGACGGCACGGGATCGCGTCACGCAAGGCACGCACGCACGGCCTGAGGCGGTGAGCGGCGCCACCGCCCGTGTCCGGTTCAGACCGGTGACGGGCGAACAGCACGACTCCATACGTCGGGCCCCGGGGATCACCTCTGATCCCCGGGGCCCGCTTTGTTCCCGTGCCAGGGCAACTCGCCCCCTCGACCGCTGAGACCTCACCCGGTGGCGGTCGCCGGAAGCACGCCGCGGGCACCGGACGATGCAACCGCCGCTGGTGGGCGACTCGCCGCAGCCGCTCGCGCTGCCGTTGCCGTCTCCGACTGTTTGCAAGCACTTCTTTGGGCGCCGGCGCACCAGCGTTTCGGAACTCCACTGACGTACCAAGTTGATCTGGCTCCACCGGTATGACAACAGAGGTCAGGCCAGGGTCAAGAGGGCCTGCGCGTGACATCTTGCGGCGTGATCGGACAGGGGACGACTGCGCTCTGGACTGGTAAGCGGGTACGTATGCGCGGTATCGAGCCCGAGAACTGGACGGCCGTTCGGTAGCCGGGCCCTCAACATCGCGCCGAAAATCGCCCTGGTCGGGCACGTCAGAGGAACTGGAGCACCTCGGCCAGCGCGCCGGGACGCTGGTCAACCGGCACGGGATCGACCAGGTGGACCCGGCACCCCAGCATGGCAGCGCCGACGTCTGCAACAGGTTCGTCTCCCACCATGAGTGCATCGCCTGGCGCCACTCCGAGCCTGTCGCACGCCATCTGGAAGATCCGGGGATCGGGCTTCTTCACCCCGCACTCGAAGGAGAGGAAGTAGGCGTCCACGAGGTCATCGACACCGTGGTCGCGGAAGACAGGGCGCATGTCCCAGCCGATGTTGCTGACGACAGCGACCGGGATGCCCCGCCCGCGCAGGGCGCGGAGGGTTTCCTCGGTGTCGGGATAAGGCAGCCATGCCCCGGACACCTGGGAACGTTCATACAGGGCCTCGGCCAGGTCAGCCGCAGGCAGTTTCGCTTCCTGGGTAAGGGCTGTGAAGGCAGCCCGGTGTCGTTCGGCGGTCAGATCGCGCTCCCGCCACAGCGCCTCCAGATGGGGCGGCACTTTGCGCGGAGGAACCCCTCCGGGCTGAGCCCCGAACTCTTCCAGCCGGCTGACGCACGCGTCGAGTTCGCCCTCGGGCACGTCCAGACCGGTCTCCGTTGCCACCGCGCGCAGCCACTGAGCGGCCGATTCGATCCGGAAGAGGGTCCCGGAGAAGTCGAACATCACACCCTTGATCATGCAGTCGATCCTGGCGGCGCCGACGAGCCGGCCGCAAGCCCAAGACGATCAAGATCTGCAACCCGAGCAATCCACCAACGCCCTCAGACCCTTAACGTCCGAATCAACTAAGGAACAAGAACCACGCTGGTCGCTACGGCGGCTTACCGACGACGTGCTCTCTCTGGGGTAAGTGCGCTACTCCGTCCGCCCGGCGACGGCAGGGTTTGTGTGTCGATCACGGTCATGTCGGTAGGCCGGGATGGGTTTGTCGCGTACGGAGCTGTTCGCTGCGATCCGGAGGGGAGGGACAAGCGCCTTGATCCGGAACTGTCGCAGCAGGTTCTGGCGGAGAAGTACGGAGTGCATCGCCGGACAGTAAGGCAGGGCCTTCTATCTGCCGCTCCGCCGCCGCGGATGAAGCCAGCACCGCGGGCCACTGGCTTGGACCCGGCAAAGCCGTGGATCGACGCGATGCTGCGGGAAGACGCGAGTGCGCCGCGCAAGCAGAAGCACACGGCCCGCCGGATCCATCAGGGTCCTGCCCAGGGGTACGACTTCGACCTGGTGTCGAACTCCGCGGTCTGTAACTACGTGCTGGCCAGGCGCCCGCAGATCGAGGCCGAGGTGCCGGAGGGCCGCCGGCACCTGACGGGCATGGTCCCGCAGGTCCACCTGCCCGGTGAGGAAGCCGAGGTCGATCTCGCCGATGCCTGGGTCTGCCTGGCGGGCCAAGTCGTCAAGTGCCACCTGTTCACGCTGCGACTGTCGTCTTCCGGCAAGGCCGTCAGTTCGCTGCCCAGTCCGCCCTCTGCTGGAATGCGACTCGAACCTCGCCTCGCTGCCGGCCGTGCAGACCCACCGCACCAGCCTCACTCGCGAGGCCGCCATCAGCCTCTACGCCGCCGCCGGTGTGCCGCTCAAGCAGCGCATCGCCGCCCGCTCCCAGACCATCCACACGGTTGCCTTCAACCCCGGCGGATTTCACCGCAACGGAACCCGTCTGCTCACCGCAGGGGTCGCCGGGGTGCGGGTATGGGACGTCGCAGCCGCTCACCAGGAGAGTCGACGTTCGACAGCGGACAGCCGCTCGGAGGCCGTGGGTATCGTTCGTGGGCGGGCAACAGCGGTCAACAGCACAGGACGAGTGTGGGACGTGGCTGCCGGCCGCGTCACGACCACCCTCACTGCCCCCTCGGCAACCGAAATGCTGGTGGCCTTCTGCCCGGACGGCACCACTGTCGCCACCGGCGACGACGGCACCGTACGGCTCCGGGACACCTCCACCCGGTACGCCAGAACTACGTTCATCGGCCTCACCGGTGCGGCGGAAACCCTGGCATTCAGTTCCGCCGGCCGCACACCGCAACATCTGCAAGGCCGTTCGCCGCGACCTCACCGGACAGGAAGGATCCCTGTACCTGCCGGCCCGGATGACCGGCCCGGTGTGCCGGAACACCACATGCCCATGAACTGGGCAACACGTTCTCCTGCCGCTCTGCCCAGCTGCGGCGTGCCCCCGCATCCTCTGTTCGATTGCCTTGGGCGCACCCACGTCAGGAGGCGGAACGGTGCAGCCGTCGGCGGTGTCGGCGGAGGCACCGTCCGATCGAATAGTTGCCAACCTCGATCACCTGTGACCGTTTTCCGCGAGAGGGTTTGGAGCCGCGTTCGGGCCGTGCAGGATGGGACCGTGGTAGGCAACCTCCCTGTCGTGACGACCAGCTTCGTCGGGCGTGAAAGCGAACTCGACGCAGTCAAGAAGGCGTTGACCCGGCATCGCTCGGTCACCCTCACCGGTGGCGGTGGTGTGGGCAAGAGCCGCCTGGCACTGCGCGTCGCGGAGGAGGTGCGGGGCCGGTACGCCGACGGGGTCTGGTGGGTCGACCTGTCCCACCTCTACGACGATCGGCTGTTCACCGCCACGGTCTGCGACGCGGTCGATCTCCTGGATCACAATCCGCGCGCCCCGGTCGAGGCCCTGTGCGAGTGGCTGACCGGCCGGCAGGTTCTGCTCGTCTTCGACTGCTGCGAACGAGTGCTGCCTGCCTGCCTCCTCCTGGTGAGCGAACTCCTGGCCGCCGCACCCGGGTTGACCGTCATCGCCACCAGCAGACAGCCGATCGGCGTCCGGGACGAGCAACGCATCGAGGTGGCCCCGCTCTCCACGGACGAGGACGGCAACGGAGACGCGGTGCGCCTGTTCCACGAGCGCTGCGCCTCGGCCGCCCCTGCGCTGTCCCTCGACTCCCCCGACACCGCCGAAGCCGTCTCCGCCATCTGCCGTCGCCTGGAGGGAATCCCGCTCGCCCTCGAACTCGCCTGCGCGCGGCTGCGGGAGAACAGCCTCACCGAGATCGCCGAGCGCCTCGGCTCACGGCTCGACACGCTCGTGGACGACACGGTGTGGCCCCGGCGCCACCGAGCCCTTCGCACGGCGATCGGCTGGAGCCATGAACTGTGTTCTCCGCTGGAGCGTCTGCTGTGGGCCAGGCTCTCCGTCTTCCGCGGCCCTCTCGAAACAGCGGACGCGCGGTCCGTCTGCGCCGGCGGCCCTCTCAGCGCCGACGCCATCCCTCGGCTTCTGGAGCGGCTCGTCGACCAGTCCGTCCTCCAACAGGTGGGCACCCGCTACCGCATGCTCGACACGCTGTGCGAGTACGGAGCCATGTGGCTCGCGGAACTCGGCGAGGAGCATGCCCTCACCCGGCTCCATGCCGCGTACTTCGCCACCATGGTGGGTGAGGCCGAGGCCGGCTGGCTCAGCGACCGGCAGGTCGCCTGGTACGCGCGGATCTCGGCGAGCCACGCCGACATACGCGCCGCGCTCGACCACTTCATCGAGGCAGATCCCGACGCCGCTGTCGAAATGGCCGGCCGCACGGGCCTGTTCTGGCCCTGCTGCGGACATCTCCACGAATCCCGTGACTATCTCGAACGCGCCCTGGCTCTCGACTCGCCCAAGGGCCCGTCCCGTACCCGCGCGCTCTGGGCCCTGGGTATCACGCTCACCCTCCAGGGCGACCACCGAACCGCCCTGCGCATCGGGGAGGAGTGCGCCGTCGCGGCGCGCCAGGACGGTACCCCGCAGTCCGAGCTCTTCGCCGCCCACACCCTCGGCCTCACCCACCTCATGGCGGGCCGACCCCAGGCCGCGTACGACGTGTGCGACCACGCCCTGATCGCCCACGGCACGTCGCCACCGTCGGGCGCGCCGCAGCTCTGCTGCATGGTGATCCGGATCTTCGCCCACTCCGCACTGGGCCGACTGGCCGAGGCCTACGAGGCGGCCATCGCCCTGCGCCGGCTCAGCGTCCGGTACGGGGAACACTGGGCGAGGTCGTACGCGTTCCACCAACTCGCCTTCATAGACCTCGTCCAGGGTCGTGCGCACGACGCCGAACGTCATGCCCGGGCCATGCTCACCAGCAAGCACAACCTCAACGACAACCTCGGAATCGCCCTCGCCCTCGACCTCCTCACCGGAGCGAACGCGATGCAGGGCAACGGCATCGCGGCCGCCCGCACATCCGGCACCGGGAACACCTTCTGGCGCATGCTCGGCCACCCGAATCACGGCACACCCGAACTCTCCGCGGTCCGGGACGAATGGGAGCTGCAAGCCCGCAAGGCGGTCGGGGACAACGCCTACGACAAGGCCTTCCACAACGCGCTGAACGACGACGCGGAACTCGGCCTCGCCCTCGTGATGCAAGGCCCTCTCCCCTCCTGACCGTCGGCCTCACGGGGGCCGAATTCGAGGGGCGGGGTCATGGCTGGAGTCGCATCCCTCAGGCCGAGGCTCCCGGGTGCGACTGGTCGGTCGCCAGCAGCAGGGCCAGAACGCCGAGGGCGGATCCCGTGACGTAGCGCTGTACCCGCAGCCAGGTGGGGCGGGTGGCGAAGAACCGCGGAATCAGCGAGAGGTACAGCAGGGCGATCTTGGGGTTGAGGAGGTTCGTGACCAGCCCCATGGTGAAGAGCCGACGGGTGGAGGTGTCCGCGACCTCGCGCGGGGCGAAGGCGGACGCGCCGTCGGATCTGAAGGCCTGCCAGGCCAGCCGGCCCAGATAGGCGGCGCCCGCGATCTTGAATGACGTGTACAGCACGGGGACGGTTCTCAGCACGGCCATCAGGCCGAGGTTCGCCACCACCACGAAGACCAGGGCGCCGACCGCGACCCCCGCCCAGCGACACCACCCCGGCGCGGCGGCCCTGGGCGATGCTCCGCGAGACCATGTACATCATGTTCGGCCCGGGAGTGAATACGACGCCGAGCGATATCACGGCCACGCTGATCCCGTTGCCCGGTTCACCGTCGGTGCTCCCCGCCACCGCCGGAAGGCCGTGCCCCAAGACGGCGAACGGGCTTCCAGACAAGCTTCCCGGAGTCGGGCACGACGGCGTTGCCGGTGATGTGATCGGCCGTCGAGGGAAAGTCCTCGCGGTAGTGCGCCCCGCGTGACTCCTCGCGGAGCAGCGTGGACTCGACGATGAGCCGGGAGGCCAGAAGGAGGTTCTCCAGGTCCAGACACATCTGTACCTGGACCGCCGCCCGCGGTCCGGAGGCGATGTCGAGCTTCTCCCGGCGCTCGTCCAGCGCCGCGATCGTCTCCGTCATCGCCAGGAGGTCACAGGCCGTCCGGATCGGTCCGGCCTTCAAGTACATCTCCCGCCGCAGGAGTTGGAGCAGGACCTCGGGGCAGGCGCCGTCCGGGGAGACGTCCATGCGGTAGGGCCCGGTGACCCGGATGTGCTGTTCCCCCGGCGCTGTCGGCGAACCTGTACCGGCGTTGCGGGTCGCCGCAGCCCACAGCGCGGTGGCGGTGTAGACGGTGAACGCCGCCACGTCAGGGGGGTCCGCAGCGATGGCGGCGCGTACCTCGTCCCATGGGACATGGCTCAAGTCGAGGTATTTCCAGGCGAGTTCGGGGACGTACCGCTCCTGGTAGGTGATCATCTCGACCAGGCCGGAGTGCGGGTAGACCGTCCCCTCGTTCCGGTACCGCTCCTGGCCGTCCACCCCGTCCACGAGGGCACCGCCGCCGGAGTGGCCGCCGCGGTGGGCCGAGGTGAGCGGCAGGGCGAAATACCAGACGGAGGGGACGGCGGAGGCGGGACGAGGGCCGGAACCCGTACCCGAGCCCATACGCGAACCGGCGCCGGTGCCGCCGGGCGGAGGGAACTCCCACTGGAACCGACCATCGATGCCGACGACTTCCTCCACCGGCTCCAAGCCCATGTCCACGACGTCTCCATCCACAGTCGGCATCAGGAGCGCCCCAGCGTCTTCGCCCCCCTCTCGGGCCTGTCACGGGCCGTTCCACTGAGCGGACTGGTCACCTACTGGTGCCGTCGTTTCGGGAGCCTGTGTGCGAGGGTGGCCACGGGAGAGAGCTCGTTCGGCTGCGTGGTTCGGTTCCTCCTTCTCAGCTCAGTTGCTCGGCCAGACCGACGATGATGCCCTCCGGGCCGCGGACGTAGCAGAGCAGATAGCTGTCCTCGAACCGGGCGATCTCACCGACGAGTTCGGCACCGTGAGGGCGCAGGCGGGCAACGGTGTCCTCGATGTCGTCGACGGCGAACATGACACGGTGCGTGCCCAGAATGTTGTGCGGCCGGTTGCGCGGCCCGGCGCTGATCGCCTCGGGGCTGCGGTACTTCGCCAGTTCGAGCCGGCTGTGACCGTCCGGGGTCCGGACCATCGCGATGTCGCAGCGGACGCCGTCGAGTCCGGTGCACTGGTCGGCGACGAGGCCCTCGATCTGCGCCCTGCCCTCCAGTTCCATACCGAGTTCCACGAAGAACGCGATGGCGGCATCCATGTCCTCGACGACGATGCCGACGTTGTCCATCCGTTGAATCGCCATGCCGGTTTCTCCTTCTTCCCTGTACTTCCTCGTGCGGCCGGTGGTGGCCGCTGATGTCCCTGGGACGGAGCCGGTGACACGTTCTCGACATTCTCAGACAGCCGAGTTCTGAAAAATCTGGCTCCCGCGGAGGCTGCCGTTGCGTTGTGTGCGGTTCAGCGGATTGCGGTGCGCAGCCGGTGCTGTGTCTCGTGCATCAGGTCTCGTGCCTTGGCTGCGTGGGTCCCGACCAGGGTGCCGTCACGTTTGGCGAATTTCCCGCCGACCAGGACCGTCTCGACGTCGGCCGGGCCGGCGCCGAGCCCGAGCATCGCGACCGGGTCGCCGAAGCCGTCCAGGTGGGGCGAACGCAGGTCGATGATGGTGATGTCGGCCTGCTTGCCGGGGGTGAGCGACCCGGTCCGGTCGGCGAGCCCGAGTACCCGGGCACCGCCGAGCGTGGCCAGCCGCAGCATGTCCCGCTGGTGCAGTGCGACCTCCTGCACGAGCTCGTTGCGGGCGAGGGACTCGGCGTTGGCACGCGAGCGTTCCGCGGCCAGCGCGAGCCGCATCTCGGAGAACAGGTCGGTCCCGGCGCTGCAGACGGTGTCGACCCCGAGTCCGGAGACGATGTCACGTTCCAGAGCTCGCCCGGTGGCCGGGTAGGTGCCGAACTGCATCAGCATGTCCGTGCTCGGGGTGATGGTCACGGTCCCGCCCGAGGCGGCGATCAAGTCCATCTCCTCGTCGGTCAGTTGGTTGGCGTGGATGTAGTTGACGTCCGGGCCGAGCAGCCCGTCCCGGTGTAGCGAGGTGACCGCGTCCGCGGTGCCGGCCATCCCGACGTGGATCGAGATCGGCAGGCCGAGTTCGCGGGCGAAGGCGAAGTCCTGGCGGTTGCGCTCCGGGGAGGT
Source organism: Streptomyces sp. NPDC050508 (assembly GCF_040655155.1). Taxonomy (NCBI): domain Bacteria; kingdom Bacillati; phylum Actinomycetota; class Actinomycetes; order Kitasatosporales; family Streptomycetaceae; genus Streptomyces; species Streptomyces sp. NPDC050508. The sequence continues at coordinate 214,754 of NZ_JBFAJJ010000013.1, read as the reverse complement.
GAAGCACGGCCCGCGCAGCGCCATACCCATCCGCAGCCGTCCGCTGCCGCTGTTGCCGGGGAAATGCTCGTCGCGCATGCGCCGGGCGTCGAGCGGGTGCGGTGGGTTCGGGTCGTCGCCGGCCGGACCGGGACCGCCGTAGAAGAACAGGCCGCGGATTCCGGATTCGCGCAGGCCGCGCAGGTTGGCGTCGGCGTGGTCGGCCGACTGCAGTGCGTGGGCCCAGTCGCCGATCGTGGTGATTCCCGCGTCCAGCGCCTGCAGCGCTCCCCACAGCGTGCCGGCATGGATGTCAGCCGCAGTGTGTTTGAGCGAGATCCCGGTCAGGACAGCCGGTCCGTAGCCGTATCCGGTCATCTGCGGGGTGAACCCGGCGATCGCGCCCTGCCAGACGTGTCGGTGCGTGTCGATCAGGCCCGGGATCACCAGCCGACCCTGCGCGTCGACGACCTCGGTGTCCGGCCCGGGGCGCAGGCCGACACCGATCTGCGTGATGACACCGTCCTGGACTCGCACGTCACCACCGGGCACATCGCCGAGCGCGTCGTCGAACGTCACGACGTGGCCACCGGTGATCAGGATTTCTTCGGACATCGTTGGATAGCTCCGTTTCAGTTGACTCGACGTTGAGATGACAGGGCCGGCCGTATCGGGACCGGGCAGGGTCATCGCGACGCGCGGATCGAGGCGCCGGTGAGTTCGGCGCAGTAGTCGAGCAGGGCGTCCTGAACCGTCGCCTCGTGGGCCTCGGCGGGTACGGAGCGTTGCTCCTGGTGGTAGAAGTGCCGGCCGGTGACGTTCGCGGTCTCGTCGTCGCTGACGGCGAGCCACGCCTGGGTCACCGGGGCCCGGCCCAGGTCGTCGGGTGCGCCGGGGCCGCCCATCTTGGTCGCGACCCAGCCGGGTTCCACGGAGTTCGACAGCACGTTGGGCCATCGCCGCGCGACACCGAGCGCGAGCAGGACATCGAACAGCTTGCTGTCGCTGTACGCCTGCGCCCCGTTCCAGCGCCGGTCGGTCCACTGCGGATCGGACAGATCCGCGTGCCCACCGCGAGCCATGCCCGAACTGAGGTAGACCAGCCGATCCGGTCGCGTCATCAACGCGGTCAGGAGGTAGGGCGCGAGCACATTGACCGTGAACAGCTGGGACAGGCCGTCGACGGTCTCGACACGACGCGGCTCGCGGTAGCCGAGGCCCGCGTTGTGGATGACGGCGTCGAACCGGCCCGCCGCGTTCGCTTGGCTGGCCACCGACCGGATCCCGTCGAGGGATCCCAGATCGCCCACCAGTACGTTCGCGGCAGCGGGCAGAATCGCACGGGTATGTGCGGCTCGCGCGGTGTCGCGAGCGTGCAGTGTCGCCGTGTGGCCTTGGCCGATCAGCAGGCGACCGGCCATCAGGCCGAGGCCGTCGGCGGATCCGGTGATCAGGACGTGAGGCATCGTCGCACCTCCCTGAGGGCGTTCGAAATGTGTCTCGGGTCGTCGATCAGAACGCCGGCGACAGGTGGGAACCGGGATCCCGGCCCGCTGTCCCGGCACGTCCACTGTCGATCTACCGGGGTCGCGCTGTCCAAGACCCTTTGCGTCCCCTGCGATGCCCGCAGGGCATCAACGCGGCTCAGCTCGATTCACCGGCGGATCCCGACGCGTAATGCTCCGCGGGCATCACAGAGCACGAAACAGGTCTTGGACGGGACCGGCGATCAGGCCGCACGGTGGAGTCGAACCTGATCAACAGCGAACCTGATCAACAGCGAGGGACGGCATGAGAATTTTCCTGACGGGTGGTTCCGGCTACATCGGCCGGGCCACGATTGCCGAACTGGTGCGACGAGGCCACTCCGTGGAGGCGCTGGCGCGCAGCGAGCAGTCGGCACACGCCGTGACAGGCGCCGGGGCGGTCGAGGTGCGCGGTGGACTCGCCGACCTGGACGTGCTCAACCACGCGGCCGCACGCGCCGAGGCGGTGATCCACCTCGCGCAGGCCAGCTCCGCGGGCATGGATCTCGCCGCGGCCACGGCCATGCAGGACGGCGTCGGGGCCGGACCCTACGTGCACACCGGTGGCACCTGGGTCTACGGCGACACCGACGGCGTACAGGACGAAAGCGCACCGTGGAATCCACCCAGCGTGGTGGCATGGCGCAGGCCGGTCGAGGACGCGGTCTCGGCACGCGCCGCCGAAGGCGGTCGCCCCGTCGTCGTGCAGCCCGGGCTGCTCTACGGGGGCGACAACCGGCTGATCGAACATTTCTTCATCGCGCCGGGTAAAATCAGGGGTGCCATTCCGTACATCGGTGACGGCGCCAACCGGTGGGGGCTCGTACACATCGACGACATGGCCACGCTCTACGTCGCCGCACTCTCGGCGAAGGCGGGATCGGTCTACATCGGGGTCGGCGAGGGCCACCCGACGATGAAGCAGGTCGCCGAAGCGGCGGCGCGCGGTGCCGGGCTCGACGGCAAGACGGCATCGATCACGCTGGAGCAGGCCCGCGCCGAGATGGGGCCCGTCGCGGACGCGTTCGCGCTGGACCAGCGCCTCACCTCGGCGAAGGCCCGCCGCGAGCTGGGCTGGGCACCGACGCACGGTGACCCGCTCGCCACCTTCGAGCGCGGCTGATCACCCGGAGGAACCGTATGGACGTCGATCTGCGCAAGCTTCGCTACTTCCTCGCGGTCGCCGAGGAACTCCACTTCGGACGGGCCGCGGAGCGCCTGCACATCACCCAACCCGTGCTCTCCCGCCAGATCCGGGTGCTCGAAAGCGAGCTGGGCGTGGACGTGTTCATGCGCGACCGCCGCAGCACCGTGCTCACACCGGCAGGCGAACAACTCGTCCACGACGCCGGGCCCCTGCTGGCGAGCGCGGACGCACTGCTGCGGCGGGTACGCGCCGCGGGCGAGAGCGTCACCCGCTTCACGATCGGGTTCATGCCGGGAATCACGCTGACTCCCGTCGTTCGCCTGCTGCGCGAGCGCCACCCCGGGCTGGACGTGCGGATGTTGCGCACCGGCTGGCACGACCAGGTGGAGGTGCTCCACGACGCCCGTGCGGATGTCGGCATTGTCCGGTTGCCCATCGACCCGGCAGGCCTGGAGATCAGGCCGCTCTACACCGAACCGCGCCTCGTCATGGTGGCCTCGTCCCATCGCCTCGCCGGCAAGGAAACCGTACGAGTCGCCGACCTGGCGGCCGATCACCTCCTGCAGGACCCCGACGCCGTCCCCGAATGGCGCGATATCGCGGTGGAACTGCGAACCGGTGAGCGCCGCCCGGTGCCGGCGATCCACAGCGTCGAGGAGAAACTCGAACTCGTCGCCGGCGGACAAGGGATCGCCGTGATCCCGGCGTCCACCGCGAACTTCTACACCAGACCCGGCATCGAGGCGATCCCGGTCGAAGACCTCGGCCCCAACCATGTCGCGGCGGCCTGGCCCACGGGGCGAACCACCGGCCTGGTCCAGGAGTTCATCGACGCCGCCACCGCCCTGCTGCCCGAACAAGAGGCCCGCGCGAGCCGCCTCGCCTGATTGAAGCTTGGCGCTATTTCTCCGAGGCCTGGCTGCATCATCAGCTCACGGCATTTCACTGAGCTGGATCCCTGCCTTGTGGCCAGTGCGGGCGGTTCCGGGACGGCCTGTCGGCGTTCGGCCTGAGCTCCCCAGCCGTGTACAGATAACAGATGAATGTCCCAGCGAGGTCGCGGGCAAGAGCACGGCCACGCATTCTGGTTGAGATCGTCGGGCTGGCCAGAGACACTCGCACGATGAGTGGTGGCGCGTTGCCTGGATGGGCCGAACGACGTTGGGATGGGCCGTGGTACCGGGTTCGCGCGGACGCCTTCGAGGCATCGTTCCTACCCGGTCCGGACGAGGACCTGGGTGCGGTGTGCAACGTCGATGTCTTCGTGCACCTCGATGACGGCTCCCGGTGGAGCGCGACTGTCTTCACGGTCGCCGAGGTCGAACGCTTGATGGCAACGTGGGCGGGAAGCGATGAGGCTCTGGGTGGCCGTTACTTCTGGGTCTCGGACGGCCTGATCGTCCGGGAGCCCGGCATCGACGCCATGACTCAGGTGATTGCCGGGCTAATCGGTAACGGCGAGTTTCCCGAAGTCTTCAAGCGAGTTGACGGCGACTGACCGGGCCCTCGGTCGCCGTCACGAGGTGGCCGGTCAGGTCACTTCGCCACTACCGCGGTCATCGCGATCAGCACCACACTCATGAACGGATGACGTGCTCCCCGCCTACTGCGCGAGTCCGGCAATCTGATGTCTCATGAGACGTCAGGAAGTCCGGAGAACGACGGATGGAGCGGGCGTCCTGCCGGTACGGCGGCACCGAGAAGTGTTCCTGGAGCGCACGGCGACTCGCCAACGACTTGGATTCCGGTGTCGCCGTCGGATACCGGTCGCTGCGCGCACCTGAAAAGTACTCAGGCGACATGGGCGAACCGCAGTGCCCTCAACCGTTCTCGCAGGCCTTCGCCTTGAACTCCGCTACGGACACGGTGACTTCGGATTCGTCGCCGTTGCCCGAGACGTGGTCGTAGCGGACCGTTCCCGGGGTGAGCCGGTCTCGGTCGGCCAGAGTGAAGGAGACGCTGCTCGATGACCACGAACTGTCCTCGGTCCAGCCGTAGAGGGCATAGGTGGCCTTGGCGGTGAGCGGTTCGAGGGAGTGGGTCGCGGTCCATCCAGCGGAAGGAGAATCGAGGGTCCAGGTGGCGAGACCGGCGGTGAGGGAGGGGTCGGCGCTCCATGAACCGACCGTCACCTCGCTGTCGGCGTCGCTGCTGTCCACGTAGAGGGTCGCGCCATCGATCCGGTGCCCGCAGACCATCATGACGCCGAGCAGCTGGCCGTCGCCGGTCACGGAGATACCGGCGACGGCATCGACCGGCACCGTGCACCCGGAGACTGCGGCCAGGGCCACGCCGGTGGCGAAAGCGGCGGCCGTGCGCCGGACTACCCGCCATGAAACGGTCGACTGCACTGTGCCCCCCACTGGCCGGGGCACTATTCGTGCCCCTGTGCACCGGATGTTAGGGACGACCCACGTCGAGCGGCAGCACCGCCCACCCACTTGTTGCGCTCTCGTTGTGGTCTCCAGCATCGTCACGAGCGCCGGCCATCCGTCATCGTGGACGGACTTGGCCAGGCGCGTACGGGCGAGTCCCCTGACCGCCAGGTCCTCAACGGCACGCGAGGTGGGACAGGCCAAGGTCGATACCGGCCTGAGCATCCGTCACGGGCAGGGCTTCGTCCGGGCCAGTCCCCCTGACCCGCACGGGTGCCGATGCGCCGCACCGGTCACGTCGGCCGCGCTGATCCTGTTCTTCGCCTTCTTCACCTGCTTCGCCTTCGACCCACTGGCCGCCGCCCCGGCCACCGGCATCAACGTCCTTGCCACCTATTTGGGCCGGCCACGGTCCCGATGTTCGGCCCGTACAACAGATGGCTTCCTGCCGAGTTCGCCGGGCCGCCGCCGCGTATCGAACGCTCGCCGCTGCCCCCGACCCTCAGTCGAGAGACGCGAGGTACTCCTGAACGCGCCCGAGCAGCCAGACCTCGCCGATCTTGTGCTTGATGTCGAAGAGATTCGCCGCGTGGATGTCCGGATCCCGGTCGCCCACCGCCTCCTCGACCACGATCGGCACGAATCCGTGCTGCATGGCGTCCAGCGCGGTGGCACGGACGCAGCCGCTCGTCGAGAGTCCGCCGATGAGGAGGGTGTCGATGCCGTTGGCGGTGAGGTGGGCGGCCAGTGCGGTGTCGAAGAAGGCGCTCGGGTACTGCTTCGTCACGGTCAGGTCGTGCGGCGCCGGGGCGAGGCCGTCGATGAACTCGCTGAAGGGGCTGCCTTCGGCGAATGCCCGTAGGACGGGCACCTTGCGGAGGAAGAGGCCGCCGTCACTGCCGTCCGCCCGCAACAGCACCCGTGTGATGATCACCGGGATCCCGGCCTGGCGCGCGTCGGCCAGGAGGGTCCTCATCGCATCGACCGACGGTTCGACGCCTGCGTAGAGCGGGCAGTCCGGGTCGACGTAGGCGCGGGCGGGGTCCACCAGGATCAGTGCCGGGGAAGTGCCGGGGGTGAGCTGCCCGTCGAACCCGGCTCGCTCGTAGTCCTCCTGCTGGGATCCGGTCATGGCGATGTCTTTCGTGAGGTGGCGGGCTCCGGACAGGTGTTTGTGACGGCGTCGGCGGTACGGGGTGCGCGCAGCGACGTGGGAAACGCGAGGCAGACGACTCCTCCGACCACGGCGATGCCGGTGAGGACGAAGCCTGTGGCGCGGATGTTGGCGACGAAGCGGTTCAACTCCCCCGACGCGAGCACGTTCAGGGTGTTGAGTGTTCCGTCGTAGGCGGCCTGGCGGGCCTGTTCGTTCAGTCCTGTCGTCGTGAACGCGAGCGCGAGGGCCGTACTCAGCAGGTAGCCCACGTTCTGGGTGGTCGAGCGGAGGCCGTTGGCCGTCCCGCGTCGGTCCGGCGGCACACTGAGCATGAGCGCGCTCGTGCTGGGCGTCATGAACAGCCCGGTGCCGGCCCCGACGAGGAAGAGGAACGGGGCCACCGCCCGGAACGGCACAGTCGTCGTCGAGAGTGTCAGCGAGAAGCCCAGCAGCCCGCACGCCGTCATGGCCATGCCTGCCGTGGTCAACGCTCGCGGAGTGAAGCGGTCGAACAGCGAACCGGCGGCGGCCGAGGTGATCAGCGTGCCTGCCGCGACCGGTGTCACCAGCACCCCCGCTTCCAGGGACGTGGCGCCGCCGACCGCCTGCTCGTGCAACGACGCAAGGAGTACGACGGCGTAGGTGCCGACCGCGTTGGCGAGCACGGCCGCGAGGACGAGGGCGATGGCGCGGTTGCGCAGCAGCGCCACGTCGACCAGGGGGTGGGACCGCCGTGTCTGGACGACGACGAAGGCCGTGCACAGCGCGACGGTCGCACCGCCGCAGGCCCACGGCAGCCAGTCGGCGACGGTGGCCGTGACGCCGGGTGTCAGGGTGAGGACCAGCGCGGTCAGCATCGCCGTGGACAGCAGCGCGCCGGGCAGGTCGAACGGTTCACGGACCCCGCCGGTCCGCGGGGCGATGCTGCCCGCGCTCGCCGGAACGGCCAGTGCCGATGCGCCAATGGCGATCAGTCCGATCGGCACGCAGACGACGAACAGCCCACGCCAGCCGAGCAGTTCGGTCGCCGCGCCACCGACGACCGGCCCGGCGACCTGTGCCGTCGCGGCCACCGTGACGTTCCAGCCGAGGGCCCGGCCCAATGTCCGCGCGGGAAACACGTCGGTCAGCAGGGCCGTGTTGTTGGTGATCACGGCGGCGGCGCCGACGGCCTGCACGACCCGCGCCGCGATCAGGAATCCCGCCGACGGGGAAAGGGCCGCGAGCCCGGTCCCGGTGGTGAGGACGACGAGCCCGGCGAGATACAGGCTGCGGCGGCCGACGATGTCGGCGATCCGGCCGAAGACGAGGATCAGTGCGGTCGTGACCAGCATGTAGCCGAGCAGGATCCAGTCGGCCTGCCCGGGGGCCGCCCCCAACTCCCGGGTGATCGTGGGCAGCGCGACGGCGAGGCCGCTCATGTTCAGGAACACGGCGACCACGCCGACCGCCGTGGCGGCGAACACCCGCCACGGACTGCGACCGACGGTCACGACCGCACGCCCGGACCGTCCAGTGCGACGGTCACCCGGCCAGCGACCGCGACTTCATCAGCGGCTGGATACGCGTACCGAAGTTCTCCAGGCCTTCGAGGAAGTCGTCGAAGACGAGCATGATGCCCTTGGTGCCGTCGACCTCGGCGACCTCGTCGAGCAGTTTCGCGACGGTCTCGTACGACCCGACCAGCGTGCCCATGTTGAAGTTGACCGCGCCCTCGGGCAGCGCGATGGTCCGGGCGGTCGAGGTGCCGTCGGAGGTCGTGTCCGTGGCGGTCTCCCCCGCCATGTACGCCAGCGCCGCGTGGTCCGCGTTGTCGTGGTAGTCCTGCCACTTGGCGTGGGCGGCTTCGTCGGTCTCGTCGGCGATGACCATGAAGAGCGAGAGTGCGCCGACGTCACGGCCGGTCTTCCGCGCCTCGTCGACGAGGGTGGCCGTGGTGTCCGAGAGCGCGAGCGGGGTGTTGACTCCGCTGCCGAGGATGAAGTTGAACTGGGCGTGCTCGGCGGCGAACTTCATGCCGGTGTTGCTCTGGCCGGCGGCGACGATGTCGATGTGCCCGTCCGTCGGGCGCGGTGACAGCACGCAGTCGTCCATCTCGTAGAACTGGCCCTTGAAGTTGCTGACGCCCTCGCTCCACAGCTCCTTCATCACGGTGACGTACTCGGCGGCGCGGGCATAGCGGTTGCCGAAGTGTTCGTCGCCGGGCCACAGGCCCATCTGGGAGTACTCGCCGGGTGCCCAGCCGGTGACGATGTTGATGCCGAAGCGGCCGGGGGCGATCGAGTCGATCGTCGAGGCCATGCGCGCGACGATGGCGGGCTCCAGCGCGAGGATGGGTGTGGAGGCGTACAGCTTGATCCGCTCGGTCACCGCGGCCAGGCCTGCCATCAGCGTGAACGACTCCAGGTTGTGGTCCCAGAACTCGGTCTCGCCGCCGAATCCCTTGAGCTTGATCATCGACAGCGCGAAGTCGAGCCCGTGCTCCTCGGCCTTCTGCACGATGGCCTTGTTCAGCTCGAAGCTCGGCAGGTACTGGGGCGCGCTCTTCGATATGAGCCAGCCGTTGTTGCCGATGGGGATGAATACGCCGATGTCCATGCCGCTCCTCGTTGGCGGGTGGGGTGGATCTGACGGGGTGACAACGCGCGTACGTGATCAGAGAGTTCCAGGAGTTCCGGGCTGACTTCGAATGTATTCGTCGATCATTGCCGACCCCCTCCCGATCTGTGAACGCCGCGCTACACGGCGGCACGGTCCTCGGGCAGCAAGCTCCAGTACTCGTGCCGGGCGAACTCGCGACGCCACGCAGTGTCACCGATCATGATCCCACTGTGACCGACCGGTAACTCGGCTTGGATTTACGCCAGTTGAGCATGTGTCGGCTGCCGAAGTCACTGGTGAGAATCATGCGAAGCAATACGTGACGCGAGGCTGGAACGGTAAAGTCCACTACATGAACGCGCGTCTGGCTCTCCTCCGCACTGTGGACCCCGGCGTGGCGGAGAGCGAGGTCTTCCGGCTGGCGCTCCAGCACGCCGTGGGCGAGCTGGGTGCCCTCGGGGGAACGATTCACCTTCGCGGCCCCATGTCCGCGCTGCGGCTGGTGTCGTCGACCGGTCTGCCTCCCGCGCTCGCCCGTTCCTGGGAGATCATCGACCAGGTGGGCCCGTCGGCCCAGGCCCAGGCCCTGCACGAGGGGCGCGGCGTGTGGGTGCCGCTGACGCCCCCATCCACCGACGCGTCGGACTCGGAAGTCGTCTGGCCCGGCACCGGCCTGGCCGCCCTGCCTCTGTTCGGCGGCGACCGCAGCATCGGCGCGCTCACGGTCCTGGCGGGCGACCAGGGCGAACCCACCTCGCGGCAGTGGGACTTCCTCCAGGAGCTGATCACCTGGACCGAGGAACGCATGAGCCAGGCCTCGCCGCCCTCCACACCCTCCCGGACAGAGCTCAGCAACGACCGCGACCGCCTGCGGCAGGCCTTGAAGGAGGTCAGCGTCGGCTCCTGGGACTGGGACATCCAGGGCGGCGAGCTGCTGTGGGACGAGGCGGCCATGGAGCTGTACGGCTTCAGGCCGGAGGACTACACCGCCCGGGTCGAGAACTGGATGGTGTGCGTCCACCCCGACGACCTGGCGCCGACGCTGGACGCGGTGGACCGGGCGATCCGCGACCACGACGTGTTCGAGGCCGAGTACCGGGTACGACGCCTGGACGGCACGTACGGCTGGACGCAGGCGCGCGGCCGGGCGACGTATCACGAGAACGGCGAGCCCAACCGGATGATCGGTCTGGGCTGGGAGAGCAACGAGTCCCGTTCCGCCCGGGACGCGCTCGGCCGCGCCCTGCGCCACATGAGCGACGGGTTCCTGGCGGTGGACGACGAGTGGCGGATCACCTTCGCCAACCTGGAGGCGGAACGCACACTGGGCTTCTCCGAGGAGGAGCTGTTCGGACGTCTGCTGTGGGAGCTGCCCGCCACCCGGGAGGCGCCCGGCATGGAGAGCCGCTGCCGGGAGGCCGCGGCCGAGGAGAAGTCCGTCGGTTTCGACGTGCGGATGGGGGACACCGGCCGTCGCCACCACGTGCGACTGGTGCCGGGCCCCGACGGCCGCACCCTCTACTTCACCGACGTCACCGAGAAGCGGCAGCACGAGGAGGAGCGCCGGGCGTCCGAGCTGGCGGCGGCCCGACGCGCGGTCCGGATGGGCGAGTTGACGGCCGCGCTCGCCAAGGCGACGACCTCGCAGGATGTGGTGGCCGCGGTGGCCCGCCGGGTGCTGCCGCCGTTCGCCGCCACCGGACTCCTGGTACAGGCCGTCGAGAGCGACCGGCTGCACACCGTGGGAGCGGACGGCTACCCGGACGACTTCCTGACCACGGTCAACGGCCGTGCCCGAACGCCCGGTGAGCCGTCCTGGGACGTGATCGAGTCCGGTCTGCCGATGTTCCTCTCCTCGGCCGAGGAGTACACGGACCACTATCCCGAGCTGGCCGGCAGACCGGCCCGGGCCGGCAAACAGGCGTGGGCGTTCCTTCCGCTGACCGCGTCCGGCCACACCTTCGGCGTCTGCGTCGTGGCCTTCGACCGCCCCCGTCGGCTCTCCGACGAGGAACGCACCCTGCTGACCACCATCAGCGCCCTCGTCGCCCAGGCACTGGAGCGGGCCCGGCTCTACGACGCCGAGCACACCCGGTCCCGCGAACTCCAGCGCAGTCTGCTCCCCCGGGCCCTGCCCGACCTGCCGGCGTGCACCGCGGCGGCCCGCTACCTTCCCGCGGGCCAGGGCATGGACGTGGGCGGCGACTGGTACGACATCATCCCGCTCTCGGGCGGCCAGGTGGCCCTGGTGGTGGGAGACGTCATGGGTCACGGTCTGCCGGAGGCGGCGACGATGGGCCGGCTGCGCACCGCGCTCCACACGCTCGCCGACCTGGAGCTGCCGCCCGACGAGATCATGAGCCACCTGAACGACCTCGTCGCCGGCATGGGCGAGGAGTCGTACGTGACGTGTCTGTACGCGCTCTACGACTCCACGACCCAGATCTGTTCCATCGCCGGGGCCGGTCATCCGCCACCGGCCGTGGTCCACCCGGACGGCTCGGTGCACTTCCCGGAACTGTCGGCCGACCCGCCCCTCGGCGCGGCGGAACCGCCGTTCGAGACGGTCGAGTTGAAGGTGCCGGAGGGAAGTCTGCTGGTGCTGTACACCGACGGCCTGGTGGAGTCGTCGAAGCGTGAGATGGACGAGGGCATGGCGGACCTGGCCCGCCTCCTGAGTGCGGCGCACAGGACCGAGTCCGGCGCTGAAGCGGACCTGGAGCAGCTCTGCGACACCCTCACCGCGGGCCTGCTCCCCGCCGAACACCCGACGGCCGACGACGCCGCCCTCCTCGTCGCCCGGCTCCACGCCCTGACCAGCGACAGAATGGCCTCCTGGCCGCTGCCGAAGGATCCACGAGCGGCCGGCCAGGCCCGCCGCCACGTCCGGGAGCAGTTGCGCACCTGGGGTCTGGAGGACCTGACCTCGACCACGGAACTCCTGGCCAGCGAGCTGGTCGGCAACGTCGTACGCCATGCAAAGGGCCCTGTCAGCCTGCGCCTCCTGCACGGCGCCGAGCTGATCTGCGAGGTCTTCGACGGCAGCCTGACGATGCCGCGTATCCGCCGCGCGACGGACATGGACGAAGGCGGGCGCGGCCTGCAACTGGTCACCGCCCTGTCCCAGCGCTGGGGCACGCGCTATACGCCGACGGGCAAATGCATCTGGACGGAGCAGGCACTCCTCACCCCCGGGAGCCAGCAGGAACTGCCCTCCGACTCCTTGGAGTTGATGTTCCCGACCGCGGTGGACTTCACCGGGGACCTCGACCTGCTGCCGTTCGGGGACGAGGACTGACGCAACGCCGGGGACAGTGGCTGGACTACCGAAGACAGCCTCTGACTGGAGGAGCGGGCGGCGACCTCTGTTGATCACTTTGCGTGCGGGAGACCGGGTGACGTCACGCGAAGAAGGCATGCAGGTCGGGCGACGGCAAGTGAGGAGTGCGACGCTCCCGAAGATCACGCCGTTGCCGGCGCCGCCCCGGTGACCCGGCCCTGCTGACGATCCACCTCGGTCCGAACGTTACGGATACGTTCCGGGCTCTTGACGACTGTCGTATGACTGCGTAGACATGACAGCGCAGTCAGACAAACGGCGTCTGACAGTATTGGTGCTCGATCGTGCGGCCACCGGGAGACGTCATGGCGCGAGGGACAGGACGGGACGGGAGTTCCGGCGCGCCGCGCAGTGTGGACGTGGCCCGGTTGGCCGGGGTCTCGCAGAAAACGGTGTCGCGGGTCTTCAACGACGAGCCGTATGTCTCCACCGAGGTGCGCGGACGTGTCCTCGAAGCCGCCGAACAGCTCGGCTACCGGCGCAACAACGCCGCCCGGGCGCTGGCTTCCGGACGAACCCGGTCGATCGGCGTGGTGACGCTGGGAACGGCCCTGTACGGTCCCGCCTCGCTGCTCATGGGCGTGGAGCGGGTCGTCCGGGACACGGGCTACGCGCTCCGGGTGGTCAACACGATGGAAGGCGACCCCGCGGGGGTCGCCGGCGCCGTCGGCTCACTCCTCGACCAGGGCGTGGACGGCATCGTCATCTCCGAGCCGATCGAGGAGGAAGGGAGCGAAGGAGACCTGTCCATCCATATCGGCGTGCCGGTCCTGGTCCTCGGCGCGCCACCGCCCTTCAGCGCCTCCACCGTACTGACGGGGGCGGGCGGAGCCGACCTGATGGCCCGGGCGGCCGTCGACCATCTGCTGGACCTCGGGCATCCGACGGTCCATCACCTCGCAGGTCCTCAGCGGTGGCACGCCGCCAAGGACCGTCTTGAGGGATGGCGGGCAGCCCTGGCCGCACGCCGCAGGGACGAACCGCCGGTCGTCGAAGGCGACTGGTCGGCCGCCTCCGGCTACGCCGCGGGCCGGGAACTGGCCGCCGACCCCGACGTGACGGCGGTGTTCGCCGCCAACGACGACATGGCCATCGGCCTGATCCGGGCTCTGACGGAAGCCGGCCGGCGGGTGCCCGAGGACATCAGCGTCGTCGGATTCGACGACATCCCCGTCGCCGCCTACGTGACTCCTCCGCTGACCACGGTGCGGCAGCCGTTCGACACCGTGGCGCAGGAGGGCCTCAAGCGACTCGTGCACGCCATCGAGAACCCCAAGGCGGAGGCTCTGCCGGCGAGCGACCCACCGGTCGACCTCGTCGTCCGCGCCTCGACCCAGCCTCCACCGCCCCGGACACCCCCGGGCAGTCGGCTACGTACCGCCTCCCGATCCCGTGAAGGCACACAGAGCGCCCCGCTTCCGAAGGGAGGCCCGTCCACTCGCCGTTGATACAGCGCCGACCAGCCCGTCCGCCGAGCCGGACCCGGTGTGTGATCCCAGGGACGAGTAGCCGTACCGACACCCTGTCCGGCTTCGTCGATCCCGACCGGCCCCTCCGCCGCGGATGATCCCGCGGTACCGGCAGAACGCGAACTCCGTTTCACCCAGCGGCTCTTGAGCCGCTCCGACTCCGCACGCTCCGGCTGTCCCCGCACACACGTGTGTGCCGCACACCGGCCGCGCAGCCGCACTCCCCGAACCCGTCGGCTTCGACGTCCAGATCGTCGCGCCCACACCTTCCCTTCGTCATCCCCTTTCCGCACGCCCTCCCCCGGCGTGCCGGCCCCTTCGCCATCGGCGGGAGTTCACCATGCCCATATCCGGCTCCTCCTCCATGAACCGTCGCCTCTTCCTCACCACGACGGGAGCGCTGTCGCTGAGTGCCACGCTGTCCGCCTGCGGCGGCGGCAGCGGCGGCACCGGCGGATCCTCCGCCAAGCCGGTCAGCCAGGCCGACATCGACAAGGCGATGAAGACGCCGACCCAACTGACGTTCTGGACCTGGGTCCCGAACATCGACAAGGAGGTCGCGCTCTTCGAGAAGAAGTACCCGGCCGTCAAGGTGAAGGTCGTCAACGCCGGTCAGGGCACGCCCCAGTACACCAAGCTGCGCACCGCGCTCAAGGCCAACAGCGGCGCCCCGGACATGGTGCAGATCGAGTTCCAGGCGATCCCGACGTTCACCATCACCGACAGCCTGCTCGACCTCCGCCCCTACGGCGCATCCGCGCTCAAGTCGACGTTCGTGGACTGGACTTGGGGCCAGGTCAGCGGCAGCGGCGGTGAGATCTGGGCGATCCCGCAGGACACCGGCCCGATGGGCATGCTGTACCGCAAGGACATCTTCGACCGGCACGGCATCCAGGTCCCCACCACCTGGGACGAGTTCGCAGCCGCCGCCCGGAAGCTGCACAAGGCCGACCCGGACGTCTACCTCACCAACCTCGCCGCCAACCAAGTCGCCGCCTGGCACGGCCTGTTGTGGCAGGCGGGCGCCAAGCCGTACGTCACCTCCGGCAAGAGCGACATCACCGTCAGCGTCGACGACGCGGTCTCCCAGAAGCTCGGCGAGTACTGGGGCACCCTCGCCAAGGACGGTGTGATCGGCGTGGAACCCGACTTCACCGACGCCTGGTACGCGGCCCTGAACAAGGGCAAGTACGCGACTTGGCTGACCGGCGCCTGGGGTCCGGCCTTCCTCTCCGGCTCGGCAAAGGCCACCTCCGGCAAGTGGCGCGCGGCCCCGCTCCCGCAGTGGGACGCCGCCAAGCCCAGCTCGGGAAACTGGGGCGGCTCCACCACCGCGGTCATCCGCTCCACCAAGAACCCCATCCAGGCAGCGGTGTTCGCCCAGTTCCTCAACAGCGACCCCACCAGCGCCAAGATGTTCGCCACCGAGCAGTTCTTCTTCCCGGCGACCAAGACCCTGCTCTCCGAGGCGAGTTTCCTCGCCGACGCCCCCGCCTTCTACGGCGGCCAGAAGGTCAACCAGGTCTTCGCCGACATCAGCGCCCAGGTCGACCCCGCCTTCCAATGGCCGCCGTTCCTCGACCGGGTGGCCACGGACTGGACCGAGACGGTCGGCAAGTCCCTCGCGGACAAGACCGACACCGTCCGCGCGCTCGGCTCCTGGCAGTCGCGCATCACGACCTTCGCCAAGAGCCAGGGCTTCACGGTCAAGGGGGGCTGATCATGGCCACCACCACTACGGCCGTAGCTCGCAGGCGGCACGGCACGGCAGGCGTCCTGTTCATCGCCCCGTTCATGGCGTTGTTCCTGCTGCTCTTCCTGGCTCCGCTCGGTTACGCCGCCTATCTGAGCCTCTTCCAGGAACGCCTCATCGGCGGCTCGACGTTCGTCGGCCTCGACAACTACGTGACCGCCCTGAAGGATCCCCAACTCCTCAAGGGCATAGGCCGGGTGGCCCTGTTCTTCGTCATCCAGGTCCCCGTGATGCTGCTGCTCGCCCTGGCCTTCGCACTCGCCCTGGACAGCGGCCTGCTGCGCCTGACCCGGGTGATCCGCCTCGGCATCTTCGTGCCGTACGCCGTCCCCAGCGTGATCGCCACCCTGATGTGGGGCTACCTCTACGGCCCCGACTTCGGCCCCTTCGCCCAGATCAGCCACGACCTCCACCTGCCGGCCCCGCACTTCCTCACCGACAGCTGGATGCTCGGCAGTCTCGCGAACATCGTCACCTGGGAGTTCGTCGGCTACAACATGATCATCCTGTACGCCGCGCTGCGCACCATCCCCGGCGAGCTGTACGAGGCCGCGGCCGTGGACGGGGCCGGTGCCTGGCGGATCGCCCGGTCCATCAAACTCCCCGCGCTGCGCCCGGCGTTGACCCTCACCCTGCTGTTCTCGGTGATCGGCAGCTTCCAGCTCTTCAACGAGCCGAGCCTGTTGATGAAGGTCGCCCCGGACGTCATCAGCAGTTCCTACACCGCCAACCTCTACGCCTACTCCGTCGCCTTCATCAGCCAGCAGACCAACTACGCGGCCACGGTGTCCTTCATCCTCGGGCTGGTCATCGTGATCGTGTCGTACGCCTTCCTGCTCACCGCGAACCGCAGGAGGACCGCATGACCACCGTGACACCCGCTGTCTCAAGTGCCGCTACAGGAAAGCGAGTTGCCGCCGAGGTGCGCCCGCCGCGCCGTTCGTCGGCGCACCGCCGCAGCACTCCGCTGACCATCGCGATGCTGGCCGTCCTCGCCTACTTCCTGCTGCCCCTGTTCTGGCTGCTGGTCGCCTCCACCAAGAGCACCCAGGACCTGTTCAACAGCTTCGGCCTGTGGTTCTCGCACGCCCCGCAACTCCTGTCGAACGTCAAGGCCACGTTCACCCAGGACGACGGCGTCTTCGGCCGCTGGCTGCTCAACACGGTCCTGTACGCGGGTGTCAGCGCGGTCGGCGCCGCGTTGCTTGCGGCAGCCGCCGGGTACGGATTCGCCAAGTACCGCTTCCGCGGCCACGGCGCGGCCTTCAACCTCGTCCTCGGCGCCATCATGATCCCGACCACCGCGCTGGCGATCCCCACCTACCTGCTCTTCGCCAAGGCGGGCCTGGTCAACACCCCTTGGGCCGTCATCCTGCCGTCCCTCATCAGCCCCTTCGGCCTCTACCTCATGCGGATCTACGCCGAGGACGCCGTCCCCGACAGCCTCATCGAGGCCGCCCGCATGGACGGCGCCGGAGAACTCCGGATCTTCACCACCATCGCGCTACGGCTCCTCGCCCCCGGCCTGGTGACGGTCATCCTGTTCACGCTCGTCGCCACCTGGAACAACTACTTCCTGCCGCTGATCATGCTCAACGACCCGGATCTGTACCCCATCACGGTCGGGCTCTCCTCCTGGGCCGCCCAGGCGCAGAACGGCGGCGCCGGAGCCAGCAGCGACATGCTCGCCCTCGTCGTGACCGGCTCCCTGATCTCGATCATCCCGCTCGTCCTGGCCTTCCTCCTGCTCCAGCGGTACTGGCAGAGCGGCCTGGCCACCGGCGGCGTCAAGCAGTAACACCCTCGCCCCCTTGCTCAACTTCCCCTGCTCTCCGGAGGTTTGTCCATGGCGGACCTGCCCGCCCGCGTCCTCTTCGGTGCCGCGTACTACCACGAGTACCGGCCGCCCTACGGCACCGAACGCCCCGACGAGCGCCTCAAGACCGACCTCGACCTCATGGCCGACGCGCACTTCAGCGTCATTCGCGTCGGCGAGTCCGTCTGGTCGACCTGGGAACCCGAGAACGGCCGCTTCGAACTCGACTGGCTCCAGCCGGTGTTGGACGGCGCCCACGAACGCGGCATCTCCGTCGTCCTCGGCACCCCCACCTACGCCGTACCACCCTGGCTGGCCCGCCAGTACCCGGAGATCACCGGAGAGCGGCGCACCGGTGAGCGCATCGGCTGGGGCGCCCGCCAGGAGGTCGACTTCACCCACCCGGCCTTCCGGTTCCACGCTGAGCGGGTCATCCGCAAGATCGTCGCCCGGTACGCCGGCCATCCCGCGGTGATCGGATTCCAGGTCGACAACGAGCCCGGCAACGAACTCCTGCACAACCACGGGGTGTTCCAGCGCTTCGTCGATCACCTGCGCGAGAAGTACGGCGACGTCGAGACCCTCAACCGCGAGTGGGGCCTCGTGTATTGGTCGCACAAGCTGTCGACATGGGCCGACCTGTGGACCCCGGACGGCAACGTGCAGCCCCAATACGACGTCGCCTGGCGGGAGTTCCAGGCCCGCCAGTGCACCGAGTTCATCGGCTGGCAGGCCGACATCGTCCGCGAGTACGCCCGCCCCGAGCAGTTCGTCACCACCTGCATCTCCTACAAGCGGCCCGCGGTGGAGGACGACGAGCTGACCGACCGCCTCGACATCGCCACCGGCAACGCGTACTACGACATGCAGGACGGCCTGCTCCTGCCCGACCCCACGCCCGACGACCACCAGCAGCTCTGGAAGACCACCGGCGTCTGGGCGCTGTACCAGACCGCCGACTGGATGTTCTCCTCCCGCCAGGAGCCCTTCCTCGTCACCGAGACCAATGCCGGCTCCATAGGTATGCCGTGGGACAACCGTCCCGCCTACGACGGCCAGTGGCGGCAGGCCGCCTGGGCGCTCGTCGGCCGCGGGGCCCGCATGATCGAGTACTGGCACTGGCACACACTGCACTTCGGCGCCGAGACCTACTGGGGCGGCATCCTGCCCCACACCGGCCGGCCCGGCCGCACGTACGGCGAACTCGCCCGCCTGGGTACCGAGTTCGAAACCGCGGGCCCACTCGTCGCCGGACTCGAACCGGACGCCGACATCACGATGGTGTACTCGACGCCGAGCAAGTGGCTCATGCAGAAGTACCCACCACTCGCGACACCCCACGGCGAACCCGACCCCACCGCCTACCACCGCATCTTCGACCCGTTCTACCGGGGCGCCTTCGACGCCGGCCGCCAAGTGCGCATCGTCCACGCCCGCCAACTGCTCGACCCGCGCGGTGAACGGGACGGTCTGACACCCGAGGATGCCGTACGCCGTCACCCCGTTCTCGTCGTCCCCGCGTTGTACATCGCCGCCGACTCGCAACTCGACTGGCTCGCGGCGTACGCGGAAGCGGGCGGGCATCTGGTCCTCGGCCCGCGCACCGGCTACGCCGACCACGAGGCCAGGGCCCGGCACGAACCGGCCCCCGGGCGACTGGTGGAGGCGGCGGGTGTGCAGTACGACGAGTTCAGCAACGTCGCCGGCGACATCCCCGTGCGCACCTCGCCGGACAGCCCGTTGACGCTGTCGCCGGACGCGACGGCGACTCACTGGGTCGACGGCCTGACCGTCGTCGACGCCGAGGTGCTCGCCGCGTACGACCACCCGCACTTCGGCCGCTGGCCCGCGGTCACCACCCGCCGCCACGGCGCGGGCCGCGTCACCACCGTCGGCACCGTACCCGGCCGCGACCTCGCCCAGGCACTGGCCGCCTGGATGACACCGGCCTCCCGCAGCGCGTGGCGGGACCTCCCGGACTCCGTCACCGCGACGACCGGCACCTCCGCCGACGGCCGTCGCGTCCACATCGTCCACAACTGGAGCTGGGAGCCCGCAAGCGTCCCCGCCCCAGTGGACCTGTCCGACGCCCTGACGGGCGCCCCCGTCCTCGCGGGCAAGGTGCTGGAGCTCGGCGCCTGGGACGTACGCGTCCTTGTCGCCACCGACGCCAACCGATCGTGATCCATCTCCCCTGAGGAGGGGCCATGCAGAGAAGACGGCTTGGACGAGCCTTCACAACCTTTGCCGCTACATCCGCGATCCTCGCGATACCCATGGTCAGTGCCCAGGCCTACAACCCGACCGGCGGGACTCTCTACCAGCTCGGCAGCGAGGCGTGCCTGAAGGGGCGGGGCAACTGCGCGATCTACCCCAAGTCGGCGGAGCTGCCGAGCGGCCGGCTCGTCGCGTCCTTCGAGAAGTCGACGGTCGTGACGGCGTCGGGCAGCGCCGACGGACAGACACTGCCTGTCTACAAGAGCGACGACCACGGGACGACCTGGCAGGCGCTGTCGGAGGTCAAGGCTCCGGCGTATCTGTCCAGCGACCCCCAGTACGCGAAGTACACGAGCAACTGGACCAACCCGTATCTCTACACGCTCCCCCAGGACGTGGGGAACCTGAAGCAGGGCACGCTCCTCCTCGCCAGTGTCGTGTCGGGTGACGACGCCTACTACAAGGAGCACAAGGCGGCCGATCCGAGCTGGACGCCGACCAACGACGGCGACCGCAAGGACCTGGCGATCGCGCTGTACTCCAGTACCGACGACGGTGCGACGTGGAAGGTCGTCAACGTCATCGCGACCGGCGGCTGGCAGGGCGGCAGCGCCGGCGCGATCGGCCAGAACATCGCGGCCGCGAACACGAACCACCAGGTGGACCCCGTCTGGGAGCCGTACCTGATGGTCTACAAGGGCCAACTCGTCTGCTACTACTCCGACGAGAACGACTACACCGGCTTCGACGCGACCACCGGCGTCGCCACAACGGACCCCGCCAACGACACCGCCACAGACTCGCACGGCCAGATCCTGGCCCACCGGACCTGGGACGGCACGAGTGCCTCGTGGAGCTCCACCGTCGTCGACATCGCCGGGCTGAACCAGGACATGGGCGGCGGCAAGACGGAGATCGGCGGCGGCCGGCCCGGCATGGCGAACGTCGTCCGCACGGCGGACGGCAAGTGGATGCTGACCTTCGAATACTGGGGCGGAGGTGCCAACACCCGGTACGTGATCGCCGACAACCCGCTGAAGTTCTTCCTCAGCTCCGCCACCGGCACGGCCGTCACCTCACTGCCGGTCGACACCGGCTCGCACGCTCTCGCCACAGGCGGCAGCCCGGTCCTCATCAGGGAACCCGGCGGGCGCCTGGTCTACAACTCGGCGAGCAGCGGCGACGTCTGGGTCAACGACACCGGGCGCAGCGACGGTACGTGGAAGGAGTACCAGACGACCTCGGCGGCCGGCTACAGCCGCAACCTCCAGTACGTCACGAGTACCGGCCGCATCGTGATCCTCAACAACCAGGGCACGTCCACCCTCAAGTTCGCCGAGGTCGACCTCGGCCACTCCGACGGCGCCTACTACCAGTTGGTGAACCGCAAGACCGACCAGGTGATCGGGACCGGCAACAAGACCAACGACGCGAACATCGGCAACGCGGACGTGCCCGACGTCCGGCTGGAGGTCCCGGGTTCGGCGGCGAACGCCGACACCCAGTACTGGCACACGACGACCGAGCCGAACGGCGGCGTAAGCCTGCTGAACGAGTCGGGCGGCCGGGCGGCGGCCATCTGGACCGGCAGCGCGACCGCCGGCCAGAAGATCGGCCAGTGGGTCGACAACAGCAACACCGGCAGCTGGAACCTCGTCAAGACCAGCGACGGGTTCTACAGACTCCAGTCCGTCAAGAACACCAGCCTGTACCTGACCGGCGCGACCGCCGGAGCACAGCTGACCCTGCAGACCGCGCTCACGGACGGCTCACAGGACTGGGAACTCGTTCAGTAGGCGCTCCGGCCCGCGTTGTCGGCGGCACCCCGTACGAGGGCTCCCGGCGGCTTGGCTCCTCGTACGGGGTGGTCTCAGGTCGACGTGACCATGGCCGTGGGTCAGGCCAGGAGTTGACCATGCAGCCGACGCCGACCCGGTCGCCGACGGCGTGCCGGGTGACCTCGGAACCCGTCGGGTCAGGCGTCGATGTCGACGACGATCTTGGCGTGGGCCGAGCCGTCCTCGACGGCCGCGTGGGCCTGGGCGACCGTGTCCAGGGTGTAGCGGCGGGGGTCCAGCAGCGGCTTGAGCAGGCCCGCGTCGGCCAGGGCGGCGGCTTCGCGCAGGATCTCGCCGTGGTGTTCGCGGCCCTTGCCGGTGAGCATGGGCAGCAGGGTGAAGACCCCGGAGTAGGTGGCGCCGCGGAAGGAGAGCGGGGCCAGGCTGTGGCTGCCCCAGCCCAGGGCGCTCAGGACGTGGCCGGTGTAAGTGCGCACCGCGGCGAAGGAGTTGTCCAGGACGGTGCCTCCGACGGTGTCGAAGACGATGTCGAAGCCTTCGCCGCCGGTGTGGGCGGCGACGTACTCCTCCACCTCGGTGGTGGCGTAGTCGATCGCGGTGGCGCCGAGCCGGCGGACGGTCTCGGCGTCGGCGGCCGAGGCGGTGGCGAAGACCTCGGCGCCGCGGGCCCGGGCGATCTGCACCGCGACGTGGCCGATGCCGCCCGCGCCGCCGTGCACCAGGACCTTGTGCCCGGCGCCGACCTGGGCCCGGTCCACGAGTCCCTCCCATGCGGTGACGACCGACAGCGGCAGCGCCGCAGCCTGCCGCATGGTCAGCGCGGCGGGCTTGTGGGCGAGCAGGCGGGCGTCGGCGGCGGCGTACTGCGCCAGTGATCCCTGCAGGTCACCGACGCCACCGCTCAGCCCGTACACCTCGTCGCCGACGGCGAAGCCGGTCACCTGCGGTCCGACCTCCTCGACCGTGCCGGCCAGGTCCAGGCCCAGCACCGCGGGCAGGACAGCGCGGGCGTGTGCGGCCAGACCTGCGCGGATCTTGGTGTCCAAGGGGTTCACGCCGCTGGCGGCGATCCTGACCAGGACCTGGCCGGCGCCGGGCACCGGTGTGGGGATGTCGGCCAGTTCCAGTGGGGTGGCGAATTGTCTGAGCACGGCTGCGCGCATGGTCACTGTCTTTCGGTGGGTGGGGGTGGTGGCCGCCGTGATGAGGGGCGGTGGAGCTGGGGTTGGGTTCTCGTGGGGAGGTTGTGCCCTGCGTGGGCACCCGGCGGTAGGTGAGCGGGGTGCCGAGCCCGGCGGATCCCGCGCACGTCGCCGCCGCGGGCATCACTGCTGGAGCAGCCACTGGGCCTCGGTGCTCGCGCGTGAGGGGCGCCAGTCGATGACCCTGTGCGTGGCCACCTCGGCGATGCCGAACGGGTCCAGGGCCAGGATTCGGCCCAGTGCCTGGCGGTCGGCCGCCCGTGCCAGGACGATGCCGCCTGTCCTGGGGTCCTGGCGGCCCGAGGCGACGAAGTGGCCGGCCGCGTAGTTCTCCTCCAGCCAGGCGTTGTGGGCTTCCAGGTGGCGGTCGATCTCTGCGAGCGGCGCGGTGTAGTTCAGGATCACGATGAACATGGCGGGCACTTCCGATCTTCGGACGGGGAGGTCAAGGGGGTGGGTGCGGAGGCAGGGGTCAGGCGGGCTGGACCCGGGCCCAGAAGTCGTTGAACTCGACGCTGTCGAAGAACGCGACAGCGCTCACGATCCGCTGGTCACGCATCGTCAGGAACCAGGCGTAGGTGTTGTCGTAGCGCGAGCCGTCCCGCACCGTGGCGCTCGCGTCGAACAGGGCGACCACGGTGTCCCCGTCGGCGTACAGCGCCCGCACGGACGGCACCAGCGGGCTGCTCATCCGGGCGTTGAACGGGGCGATGACCGTGCTGATGAACGCCTCACGGGTGGGGTAGGTGCCGGAGGCGACGCTGTTGCCGACGATGGTCCAGTCGGCGTCCTCGGCCAGCAGGTCGAACACCCCGCCGGTGCCGGCTGCCCAGGCGTCGAACGCCTCCGCGACCAGCTGCTTGTTGGATTTCTCGGACATGGGGTTTCTCGTTTCATCGGTGAGGGATGGTGAGGGAATCGGCGGCTGCGCCGTCCCTACCCATGGTCGTCGCCGCCCCACGGCCGGGCATGAGTCATCCGACCCGGGTTTCACCGACCCGGGCCCACCTGGACGGATACGGGGGTCGGCCCGGTGCGCTCGTCACCGGCGCACGGCACACCCGGTGCGGTGGTGTCGCCGCGGGCCGCACGGCTCCGGTGCGAGGGCGGCGCCGCACAAGGACCCCGCGGAGTCAGGTCGGATGACTGGTGCGGTCCGGATGCCCCCGGGGCGACGCTTCAGTTGTCCCCGCCGCTCGGCAAGGACACCGCATCCCGACCCAAGGAGCACCCCATGCCGTTCGTCAACGTCAAGCTCGTCGACGGAGTGTTCACCACCCGGGAGAAGCACGACATGGCCGCCGCCCTCACCGAGGTCATGGTCAGGTTCGAGGGATCCGAGGCCTTCCGCGAGATCGTCTGGGTCCTCATCGAGGAACTCCACACCGACGGCTGGCACATCGGCGGCAAGCCCTTCGCCGGCCCCGCCACCCTCCTCGACACCCTCGGCCGCTCCGCCGCCACCTACCAGACCATCGACGGCCACCCCGTCACCCGCCCCGACCTCGCCAAGGCCGCCCCCTACCAGGAGAAGTGACACCGCCCGGCACGACCTCCGGCACGACCCGAAGAGGAACGGCCATGCCCATCACGCAGATCTCGCCCGTCATCCTCACCCTGGACGACGCGGCCACGGCCACCGCCGCAGGCGTCCACAAGGCCACTGAGCTCGGGGTGCCGTACACCTTCACGGTCCTCGACGGCGGCGGCAACACCGTGCTGGTGACCCGGATGGACGGCGCGGCGCTCGCCTCCATCGACACCTCCCTGGCCAAGGCCCGTACCTCCGTGTACTTCGGCGCCGCGACCGCGGACCTGGCCCCCGCCGTGCAGTCCGGCGCCCCGCTCTCCTCGATCCAGACCGCCACCACGCTCCGGCTGGCGTTCGTCGCCGGCGGCGTCCCGATCACCGATGCCCGCGGGGTCGTCGTCGGGGCGCTGGGAGCCGGCGGCGGATCACCCGCGCAGGACCACGAGGTCGCCGCCTTCGCGGTCCAGGCCCTGCGCCGCCGCTGAACCGGCACCCCTCCCCTTTCCCCACCCACTCAGGAAGCGAAGCCATGCCCTACATCACCGTCGCCAAGGAAAACACCACCGACGTCGACCTGTACTACGAGGACCACGGCGAGGGCTCGCCCGTCGTGCTGATCCACGGCTACCCGCTGGACGGCAAGTCCTGGGAGCTGCAGATCCCGGCCCTCCTCAAGGCCGGACACCGCGTCATCACCTACGACCGCCGGGGCTTCGGCCAGTCCAGCCAGCCCACCACCGGCTACGACTTCGACACCTTCGCCAACGACCTCGCCGTACTGCTCGACGTACTGCGTCTCCAGGACGTCGCCCTGGTCGGCTTCTCGATGGGTACCGGCGAGATCGGCCGCTACATCGGCACTCACGGCACCGACAACCTGCGCAAGGTCGCGTTCCTGGCACCCATCGAACCGTTTCTGTTGCAGACTCCCGACAACCCCACCGGCCTGCCCGCCGACGTGTTCGACGGGATCATCTCGGCCGCGGAGTCGGACCGGTACGCCTGGTTCACCAGCTTCTTCGACGACTTCTACAACCTCGACGTGAACCTGGGCACCCGCATCAGCGAGGAGGCGGTGCGCGGCAGTTGGGTCACCGCCACGCGCATGTCCCCGTTCGCGTCCTCGGCCGTGGTGCCCAGCTGGCACACCGACATGCGCGCCGACATCGCGAAGATCGACGTGCCGGCGCTCATCCTCCAGGGAACCGCCGACCGGATCCTGCCGATCGACGCCACCGGGCGACAGTTCACCAAGGCGGTGCCCGACGCGCAGTACGTCGAGATCGACGACGCCCCTCACGGGCTGCTGTGGACCCACGCGGACCAGGTCAACACCGCGCTCGTCGACTTCCTCGCCTCCTAGTCGTCACGCGGGCGGGCCGGAGCCCGGCCACTGCCACCTCCTGCCCGCCCGCGTACCACCCGCCCGCTCCTCCTCTTTCTTCTCGCCTCCCGGCGAACTTTCAGACGAACACTTATCCGATAAGGAAGGCAGACCATGTCACAGGAAACCGCACGCCCCGCCGACTCCTCCGGCGTCTACCGCCTCGGCGGCGACTTGTCTGTCAACCGGCTCGGCTACGGCGCGATGCAGTTGACGGGCACCGGGGTGTGGGGCGACCCCAAGGACCCCGAGGAGGCCGTGCGCGTGCTGCGCCGGGCCGCCGAGCTGGGCGTGAACTTCATCGACACCGCCGACTCCTACGGCCCGTTCGTCAGCGAGCAGCTCATCCGCAAGGCCCTGCACCCGTACTCCCAGCACCTGGTGATCGCCACCAAGGGCGGGCTCTCCCGCTCGGGCCCGGGCGACTGGCGTGCGCTCGGCCGCCCGGAGTACCTGCGGCAGCAGACCGAGCTGAGCCTGCGCCACCTGGGCGTGGAGCGGATCGACCTCTACCAGCTGCACCGCGTCGACCCCAAGGTCCCGCTGGCCGACCAGGTCGGTGAGCTGCTCCTGCTGCAGCAGGAGGGCAAGATCCGCCACATCGGCCTGTCGCAGGTGACCGTGGAGCAGATCGAGGAAGCCCGGAGGATCGCGGACATCGTCTCCGTGCAGAACCTGTACAACCTGGCCGATCGCGGTGCCGAGGACGTCCTGGAGTACGCCGAGCGGGAAAACCTGGCCTTCATCCCGTGGTTCCCGATGGCCACCGGCCGGCTCGCGCGCCCGGGCGGCCCGCTGGACACGCTCGCCAAGGAGCACGGCGCGAGCCCCTCCCAGCTGGCCCTGGCCTGGCTGCTGCGGCGCTCCCCGGTAATGCTGCCCATCCCCGGCACCTCCCGCGTGGCCCACCTGGAGGAGAACACCCGGGCCGCGCAGATCACCTTGACCGACGCCCAGTTCCAGGCACTCGGCCAGTCCGTCTGACCAGCGCTCCGCCCCTGACGGGCCCTGCGCACTCCCCTCCCAGCAGCCCCCCTGGGCCGGTTCGCACGAGCCTCCGGCCCAGGGGGTTCCACACGCGGGCGACTGCATGGCACGACCGACCTGCTGGACCTCGTCCTGACAGCCCATGGAGCACCGCCTGCCCCGGCTTCCCCTCACCCGCTCACCCCCACCCCTCCCAAGGAGATCCACCATGTCCATCCCCCGCCCCCGGCTGCGCCCCCTTCTCATCACCGCCGCCGTGACCGCTTCGGCCAGCCTGTCCCTGATCCCGTTGGCCTCCGCCCACACCAGCCGCGCCGCCCCCAAGCCCACGGTGGTACTGGTGCACGGCGCCTTCGCGGACGCTTCGAGCTGGAACGGCGTGGTCGAGCGCCTGCAGCGCGACGGCTACCCGGTGATCGCTCCGGCCAACCCGTTGCGCGGCCTGGCCGAGGACTCCACGTACGTCGCCAGCGTCCTGGCCAGTGTCAAGGGGCCGGTCATCCTGGTGGGCCACTCCTACGGCGGCGCCGTCATCTCCCAGGCCGCCGCCGGCGACTCCCAGGTCAAGGCCCTGGTCTACGTCGCCGCGCTCGTCCCGGACAAGGGCGAGAAACTGAGCACGCTGTCGAACAAGTTCCCCGGCACCAACGAACTTGCGCCCGCCCTACGCCAGGTGCCCTTCAGCAACTCCGACGGCACCGGCGGCTCGGATCTGTACGTCGACCCCACCCGATTCCGCGCCGTGTTCGCAGCCGACCTGCCCGCTTCCCAGACCGTCGTGATGGGCGCCGAACAGCGCCCCGTCGCCGCCGCCGCGTTCGCCTCCTCGGCCACGGCCGCCGCCTGGCGCACCATCCCCTCCTGGGCCCTGGTCGCCAGGCAGGACGAGGCGCTGGGCGCACCGCTGGAGCGGTTCGAGGCCCGGCGTGCCCACGCGCACACCGTCGAGATCAACAGCTCCCACGTCGCGATGATCTCCCACCCCGGCACCGTCACCCATCTCATCGAGGACGCCGCCACGACCACAGCCCCGTAGAGAATCGGTCCCCAGGAGAAGAGGACGACGCAGTGCGGTGCGGCGTCGAATAGAGTCGGGACGGACAGGGGAAAGAGGCGCCTCCTCATGAGCGCAGAGCACCTGGACACCGAAGGTCAGGGCGTCGGTACCGGTCTGACCGGCCGGTCCAGCGAACTGGACCTCATCCGAGCAGTGATCGACGACACCGCCCGGCTCGGCGGCTCGCTGACCCTGTTCGGTGATCCCGGTGTGGGAAAGTCCGCCCTGCTCGACGCCGCCGCCGATCTCGCCGACGCCCGGGGTATGAGGACGTTGCGGGCGGCCGGCGCCCAGTTCGAGGCCAATATCGCGTTCGCCGGCCTCAACCAGCTGCTGGTGCCGCTGTTCCCGCTGTTCGCGGAACTCGGCCCGGATCACGAGAGCGCTCTGCGGGTGGCACTGGGCTTCGGCGAGGGCGCGACGCCCTCGCGCATCCTGATCTCGACCGCCGCTCTGTCACTGCTCCTGCTCGCCGCACGGGAGCAGCCGCTGGTCGCCATCGTCGACGACGCCCAGTGGCTGGACGACGCCAGCGCCGACGTCCTGTCCTTCGTGGCCCGACGGGTCGCCGGAACGCCTGTGCGCGTGCTCTCGACAGTCCGTACGACCGGGGAGCCGCTGCGTATGCGCGGCGACGTCAACAGCCTCACCATGCGTTCCCTGGACGACTCGGAGTCCGAGGCCCTCCTGCTCGCCCGCTACCCGGACCTGGCCGAACACGTACGTCGGCGCATCGTCTCCGAGGCTCAGGGGAACCCGCTCGCCCTCGTCGAACTGCCCGCGACGCTGGCCTCGGACCGGTACCCCACGGCGGACATGCTGCCCACTGTGCTGCCGCTGACCGAACGGCTCACCCGGATCTTCACCGCCCGGATCGCCGCGCTCGCACCGGAGACCCGCGATCTGCTCCTGCTGCTCGCCCTGGACGGTTCGGGCCAGGCGCTGTCCGCCGAGAGCGTGGTGGGACCCGATGCCGCCGACCACCTCGACATCGCCGAACGCGAGCGCATCATCGTCGTCGACAGCCGTCACTCCGTCGTCTTCCGCCACCCGCTGGTGCGCTCCGCCGTCGTGGAACTGGCCCGGCCCGAGCAGCGGCGCAGGGCCCACCGGGCACTCGCCGGCTGCCGGCGCGCCGATCCGGGACGCCGCGCCTGGCACCTCGCCGACGCGTCCTACGGACCCGACGAGGAGGTGGCCACGCTCCTTCAGCACGAGTCGATCCAGGCGCTCAAACGCGGGGACCCGTCCGCGGCGGTGGCGGCGATGACACGGTCGGCCGATCTGAGCCCGGATCCCGAGCACCGGTCACAACGCCTGGCCGGGGCCGCGTACTTCGCGGCCGAGGTGATGGGCGATCTCCAGTCGGTCTCCCAACTCCTCGCCGACGCGCGCCGCCTGGACGCCGACGTCGGCTCGCTGGCGACCGCCTCGGCCGCGGCCTCGCTCATGCTGTACTCCGACGCGGACGTCGTCTCGGCGTTCCGGGTGCTCACCGCCGCCCTGCGGGCTCCCGGAACGGAGCCGACCGCGGAGGAGATCAACGCCGCGATCTGGGTCCTTTCGGTGATCGCCTCGCTCAACGGGCGCAAGGAGATGTGGGACCCGTACCTCGAACTGGTCGACAAATACCGCGACTTGCTGCCCGAGGGCCTGCTCGTCCGCTCCGAGGTCGTGTCCAACCCGGCCCTCGTCTCCCCGGAGGCACTGCGCACCCTGGACCAGGAGATCGCGACGCTGACGACCGAGCTCGACCCCGGGCAGATCATCCGCGTCGGCTATGTCGCCAACGACGTCGACCGCCTCGGCGACCTGCGCGAACCGTTGCTGCGCGTCTGGCAGGACGCCGCCCGCACGGGGGCCGTCGCCTCCGTCACCAACGCCCTCATGCTGCTGTGCGCGGAGAGCTACCTCGCCGGCCGATGGGACGACACCCAGCGCTTCGCAGAGGAGGGACTGGAGCGCGCCCAGTCCTACGGGTACGTCAACTTCATCTGGTTCCTGCACTACAGCAAAGCTCTCGCCGCAGCCGCGCTCGGGCAGCAGGACGAGGCGGAGGAACCGCTGGAGGAAATGCTGGCCTGGTCGATCCCGCGCCAGGCCTTCATCGTGCCCCAGCACGTGTACCGGGTACGGACCCTCGCGGCGATCGGCCGCGGCGACTTCGAGACGGCGTACACCGAGGCGACCAAGATCAGCCCACACGGACTGGAACCAGGCACCGCCCGACAACTCCAACTCTTCGTCGCCTACGACCTCGTCGAGGCAGCCGTCCGGACCGGCCGGTCGGACCAGGCGCGGGATTACGTCGAGGCGATGCTGCGGATGGACATCACCAAGATCTCCTCCCGTTGGGCAATGCTCGTGGCCGCGGCGCAGGGGCTGGTGTCCGAGGGAGAGGCGGCGAGCACCCATTTCGAGCGGGCCCTCGCAGCGGCGCCCGAGAATCTGTGGCCCTTCGAACGCGGGCGCGTCCTGCTGGCCTACGGAGAGCACCTGCGCAGGGAGCGGGCCACCGTGGAGTCACGCATCCGCATCAACGCCGCGCTGACGATCTTCGATCGGCTGCGGGCCGCCCCGTGGGCCGAGCGCGCCAGGAACGAACTTGGAGCGACCGGTGTATCCCGCAGGCAGACTGGTTCGACCGACATCCTGCTCACGCCGCAGGAGTTGCAGATCGCCACGCTCGCGGCCTCGGGTCTGACGAACAAGGCGATCGGCGAACGGCTGCACCTGTCCGCCCGCACGGTCAGCGGACACCTCTACAACGTGTTCCCGAAACTCGGCGTCACCGCCCGCGCCGGCCTGCGCGACGCACTCACCGCCCTCACGGTGGAGCAGGACCTGCCGCCGGGTGCGGTGGTGCGCCAGCCCCCCGACGGCCGGTGAGTTGTCGGGGGGCTGGCGTCGCGTTGGTCCAGCCCGTGCCGGATCACACGCCCGCGCGCGTCGGCGGGGAGCACTGACACGGAGTCCGTGACGTTCCGGATTACGGCGAGAGTCTGGGCGCGCTGTGGCTGTGAGGGCGAGGCTGACAGCCCGGCGCGCTGGTGACGTGGTCTCGCCGAAGACTGCGTCTGCGGGCACGGGCGGCCGGGCCGTCAGCGTGCGCGGATGCCTCGGGACCCCTGTGCTTCGCCGTGCGGCTGCGCCCGCCGGACCTCAAGCAGGACCAGGCCGAGAGCCTTCATCGGCCGCGCAGGTCTGGTGGACGGTCACGCATGCCTGTCCACCGGTTGTCCACCGCGCACCACGCGTGCACACTCCGGCGAGAACTCCTCCGTTCCGTCCCTGACGTAGCCCTTCCCCTTGTCGACCATGTTCCGCAGCGGCCGGCCCTCCGTCCTGCGGGTGAGGTTCTCCAGGAACAGGTCCGCCAAGTCGGCGCGCCAGCCGGTTACTTCGCCCGCCGTGTGGGGGGAGACGATCACGCCGGGCATGTCCCACAGCGGTGAGGTGGCGGGCAGCGGCTCCTGGGCGAAGACGTCGAGGGCCGCTCCGGCCAGGCGGCCGTCCGCGAGGTGACGGGCGAGCGCCTCTTCGTCCACGAGGCCGCCCCGGCCGACGTTGACGAGCCGTGCTCCGGGTTTCATCGCGGCGAGGACGGAGGCGTCGACCATGCAACGGGTGGCGGGGGTGAGCGGGGCCGCGAGGACCACGTAGTCCGCCTCGGCCAGCGCTGCCCGCAGGCTCGCGCCCTCGTGCACCGTCCCGAAGTCCGGGTCGTCGGCGCGTGCGGTGCGTCCGGCGCCGCAGACCCGCATGCCGACGGCGCGCAGCATGCGGGCGACGGCGCAGCCGATGGGTCCTGTCCCCCACACCAGTGCCGTACGGCCGCCGATGCGCTCGCTGTCGCGGGGCCGCCACTCGCGGCGCCGCTGGTGCTCCCAGCTGCCGGGGAAGTCCTTGGCGAGGGCGAGGATCAGGCCGAGTACGTATTCGGCGATGGCCCGGTCGTAGACGCCCCGCGAGTTGGTCAGCAGTACGTCCGGGTCGTCGACCAGGGCAGGGAAGAGCAGTGGGTCCACTCCGGCGGCGGCCACGTGGACCCAGTCGGGGGCCAGGGCCGGGTCCTTCGGCCAGGCCGCCGTGACCGCCGTCGTGAGGGAGTGCCAGCACAGCAGGATGTCCGCGCCGGGCAGGAGGAGCGGGAGTTCCTCCTCGGTGGCGTACACCGTGTCCGCGAGGCGTTCGATGTGCTCGGCGTTCGGGGGCAGGGTGCCCTGGTGCAGGACGACGAGCCGGTCAGCCACGGCCGTCCGCCGCGGGGACGACGGGGATGGCGAGGTACTTGTACTCCAGGAACTCGTCGATGCCGACCCGTCCGCCCTCGCGGCCGAGACCGGACTGCTTGACGCCGCCGAAGGGGGCGGCGGGGTTGGAGACGAGGCCGGTGTTGATGCCGACCATGCCGGTCTCCAGCCGCTCCCCCACCCGCAGGGCGCGGTCGAGGTCGCGGGTGAACAGGTAGCCGACCAGGCCCCATTCGGTGTCGTTGGCGGCGCGCACGACCTCGTCCTCGGTGTCGAAGGTGAGGATCGCGGCGACCGGGCCGAAGATCTCCGCGCGCATCAACTCCGAGTCCGCGCGGACCTCGGTGATGACCGTCGGCGGGTAGAAGTGGCCCGGCCCGTCCGGGATTTCGCCGCCGGTCAGCACCTTGGCGCCGCGTGTCACGGCGTCCTGGACGAGACCGTCGGCCTTGGCGCGTCCGGCGGCGTCGATCAACGGGCCCACCTGGGAGGCGGGTTCGGTGCCGGGACCGACGGCGAGTGCGGCCATGCGTTCGGCGAGCCGTGCGGCGAACGCGTCCGCGACCGCGCGGTGTACGAAGAAGCGGTTGGCGGCGGTGCACGCCTCGCCCATGTTCCGCATCTTCGCGACCATGGCGCCGTCGACCGCCCGGTCGAGGTCGGCGTCCTCGAAGACGATGAAGGGCGCGTTGCCGCCCAGCTCCATGGAGGTGCGGACGACAGTGTCGGCGCACTGGGCAAGGAGCAGTCGCCCGACCTGAGTTGAGCCGGTGAAGGACAGTTTGCGCACGCCTCCGCCGCGCAGCAGGGGCTCGATCACTCCGGCGGCGTCCGTCGTGGTCACGACGTTGAGGACGCCTTCGGGCAGTCCCGCCTCGGTGAGGATTCCGGCGAGGGCCAGGCTGGAGAGCGGGGTCTGCGGGGCGGGCTTCAGGACCATGGTGCAGCCCGCCGCGATCGCGGGACCGATCTTGCGGGTGCCCATCGCAAGGGGGAAGTTCCACGGGGTGATGAGGAGGCAGGGGCCCACCGGCTGGCGCATGACCAGAACGCGGTTGGCTCCGTCGGGGGTCCGGGTGAACCCGCCGTCGATCCGTACCGCCTCCTCGGAGAACCAGCGGAAGAACTCCGCCGCGTAGCCGACCTCGCCGCGTGCCTCGGCGAGGGGCTTGCCCATCTCCAGGGTCATCAACAGGGCGAGTTCTTCATGCCGTTCGAGGATGATCTCGTAGGCGCGGCGCAGGATCTCACTGCGGGCGCGGGGTGCGGTCGCCGCCCAGGGCTCCTGCGCCGCCACCGCCGCATCGAGGGCGCGTCGCCCGTCGGCCGGTGTGGCGTCGGCCACCTCGCACAGCCGCTCACCGGTCGCCGGGTCGTCCACGGCGAAACGGCCGCCGCCGGCCGCGTCCTGCCAACTCCCGCCGATGAACAGCTGCTTGGGAACCGTGTCGACGAGAGACACGGTGTCGACGACGGACGTGGACGTCGTGGTGGTGGTCATCAGCGGGTCCCTCCGGACGGGTTCGGGTCGAGCAGTTGGGCCAGGTGCCGGGCCTGCGGGCCGTCCGGGCCGGTCAGATGGGCCGCCTGGGTACGGCAACTGAAGCCGTCGGCAAGGACGGTGGCGTCGGGGTCGAGTGCGGCGAGCTTCGGGGCGAGGGAGAGGGCACCGACGGCCATCGAGGTGTCGTAGTGCTCCGTCTCGAAGCCGAAGTTGCCGGCGAGGCCGCAGCAGCCGTTCGCCTCGTCGACCTGTCCTACACCGAGGCGGCGCAGCAGTGCGCTCTGTGTGGTCTCGCCGAAGACGGCGTACTCGTGACAGTGGGTCTGGAGCGTGACGTGATCGGGGACGGCCGCGGGTTTCCAGTCGGGGTCGGCTAGTTCGGTCAGCGCGCCGGAGAGGGTGTGCACGCGTGCGGCGACCCGGCGTGCGGTGTCGGTGCCGAGGAGGGCGGGTGCGTCGTGGCGGAGTGCGGCGGCGCAACTCGGCTCGGGCACGACGATCGGCAACTCGCCCTCGGCGTCGAGCCGTTCGACGGTACGGGTCAACACGCGCCGGGCGATGCCCAGTTGGCCGGTGCTGATCCAGGTGAGGCCGCAGCACAGCCCGTCGCGCACGGTCGCGGGGACACCGGCGTCGGCCAGGACGCGGGCGGCGGCTCCGGCGACGTCGGGGCGGAAGGCGCGGGTGAAGGAGTCGACGAGCAGGACGGCGGCCGGAGTTGACGGCTGTGGGGGCTGGTGTGCACGCAGGGCTCGGCGCGGGGCGAATTGGGGCAGGGTGCGCTCGGTCGTCACTCCCCCGAGCCGTGCGACCAGTCGGCCCAACGGTCCACCAAGCAGGGCGTTCACAGGGCGGGCGAACCAGCGGGCCAACGCCGCCCACCAGGGCAGCCAGCCCAGGCTGTAGTGACTGCGCGGGCGCAGCCGACGCCGGTAGTGCCGGTGCAGGAACTCCGACTTGTACGTCGCCATGTCGACGCCCACCGGACAGTCGGCGGCGCAGGCCTTGCAGGACAGGCACAGGTCGAGGGCGTCCCGCACCTCCGTCGAGCGGCTGCCGTCGGTGATGACGGTGCCGGGGCCGTCGCGCAGCATCTCCTGCAACAGCCGGGCGCGGCCACGCGTGGAGTCGCGTTCGTCGTGGGTGGCGCGGTAGCTCGGGCACATGGCTCCGCCCGTGTCGCTGCGACAACGGCCCACGCCGATGCACCGACTCGCCGCTTCGGCCAGGCCGCCCGGGTCGTCGGGGAAGGTGAAACCTCCTTGCTGCACAGGGGAGTTGATCGGTGCACGGGAGTTGATCGGGTACAGCGCGAGGTCTGCGTCGACGGCCGCCGGATCGACGATCACTCCCGGATTGAGGATGCCGTCGGGGTCGTACAACCGCTTGTAGGAGGCGAACGCGGCACGTATGCGCGGGCTGTACATGGTGGCGAGGAGTTCACTGCGGGCGCGGCCGTCGCCGTGTTCACCGGACAGGGTGCCGCCGTGCGCGACGACCAGCTCGGCGGCTTCCGTCAGGAAGGTGCGCATGGCTGCGGCGCCCTCGGCCGTCGCGGGGTCGAAGTCGATGCGGACGTGGACGCAGCCCGCGCCGAAGTGGCCGTACAGGACGCCGGTGAAGTCGTGCTTGGTGAGGAGGGTGCGGAAGTCCCGCAGGTAGTCGGCCAGTTGGTCCGGGTCTACGGCTGCGTCCTCCCAGCCGGGCCAGGATGTGCCGCCGTCGACGAGGCGGGCGGCGAGTCCGGCGCCGGCCTCGCGTACGCGCCACAGGGAGCGGCGTTCGGCCGGGTCGTCGATGACGCGGCCCGCCACCATCCGCTCCCCCGCCCGGAGTTCGGCGAGTACGTCGGCGGCCCGTGCGTCGGCGGCGGTCTGGTCGGTGCCGTCTAGTTCGACGTACAGCCAGGCGGCGCCCTCGGGCAGACCCGTGACGGCCTGCGGGCCGCGTCGGTGGCGGAGGGTCGCGACGATGGCCTCGTCCATGCCCTCGACCGCGGTGGGCCGATGGCGCAGGATCGCCGGGACGTCCTGGGCGGCGTCCACGACGTCCCGGTAGCCGAGCGCGAGCAGCGTGGTGGCCGCCGGTACGGGGTGCAGTCGTACGGTCGCGCGGGTGACGATCGCGCAAGTGCCCTCGGTGCCGACCAGGGCGCGGGCGGTGTGCCGGCCGTGTTCCGGCAGGAGGTGGTGGAGCTGGTAGCCGGAGACCTGGCGGGGGATGCGGCCGAGTTCGGTGCGCAGCGCGGCGAGGTTGGCGTCGACGAGCCGGGTCAACTCGGCTTCCAGGGCGGCGATTTCAGCCGCGTCCTTGCTCTCGACGGCGCGCAGTCCGCCGACTCCTGCCACCGCGCGCACGCCCGTCGCCGTCACGATCTCCAGTTCCTCGACGTGCTCGACCGTTCGGCCGTAGCGCACCGAGTGGTTGCCGCACGCGTCGTTCCCGATCATGCCGCCGAGGGTGCAGCGGCTGTGGGAGGACGGGTCGGGGCCGAAGAACAGGCCGTGCGGTGCGGCGGCGCGCTGGAGGTCGTCGAGGACGACGCCGGGTTCGACGACGGCGGTGCGGGTGTCGGGGTCGATGGCGACGACCTTGTTGAGGTGGCGGGAGAGGTCGAGGACCACACCCGGCCCGATCGCGTTGCCGGCCATGCTGGTGCCCGCCCCGCGCGCGGTGAGCGGGATGCGCAGGTCGCGGCAGGCCCGTACGAGTGCCGCCACGTCCTCGGCGGAGCGCGGGAAGGCGACGGCGAGGGGTGGCACCCGGTAGTTGGACGCGTCGTACGCGTACTGGGCGCGCCGCCCCTCCCCCGTGTCGACCTCCAGGCCGGGAGCCGTCCGGGCCAGCAGCTCGACCAGGGAGTGGGCGTCGGTCATCCGGCCGTGCCCACCGCGACGGCGGCCGACCAGGCGCGCAGGCCCTCGTCGATCGCAGCCGCGTCGACGATCAGCGGCGGGATCATGCGGACGACGTTGCCCCACGGGCCGCACGGCAGCAGGAGCAGCCCTTCCTCAACGGCCGCCCGCATCACGCGAGTTGCCGTCCCGGGATCGGGCTCGCCCGTCTCTGTCACGAACTCGCTCGCCAGCATGAGGCCGAGACCGCGTACGTCGCCGATCGCGGGATTCTTCGCGGCGACCTCGTCGAGGCCCGCGCGCAGCCGGGCGCCCATGGCGGCGGCGTTGGCGACCAGGTTCTCGTCCTCGACGACGTCGAGCGTGGCGACGGCCGCGGCACAGGCGACGGCGTTCCCGCCGTACGTTCCGCCCTGCGAACCGGGCCGGGCTTTCCGCATCAGCTCATCCGGGGCGGCGATGCCCGACAGCGGGAAGCCGCTGGCCAGGCCCTTGGCCGTGATGAGGATGTCGGGGCGGACGCCGAAGTGGTCGTGGCCCCAGAAGCGGCCGGTGCGGCCGACGCCGGTCTGGATCTCGTCGAGGACGAGCAGGATGCCGTGACGGTCGGCGCGTTCCCGAAGGCCTTGCAGGAAGGCGGAGTTGGCGGGGACGTAGCCGCCCTCCCCGAGGACCGGCTCGACGAAGATCGCGGCGGTGTCGTCGGGATCGGAGACGGTCTGGAGGAGCTGGTCGAACTCGCGCAGCGCGAACCGGGTCGCCGTCTCCTCGTCCCACCCGTAGTGGAACGCGTGCGGGAACGGCGTGATGACGACCCCGCCCATGAGCGGGCCGAACCCGGTGCGCACCTTCGTACCGGAGGTCGTCATCGACGCGGCGGCGACCGTACGACCGTGGAAACCGCCCTGGCAGACAACGACGTTGGGGCGGCCGGTGGCCTGGCGGGCGAGCCGTAGCGCGGCCTCCACGGCCTCGCTGCCGGAGTTGGCGAAGAAGAGGCTGTCGAGGCCGTCCGGCAGGACCTGGCCGAGCCGTTCGACGAGGCGCTGCAACGGCCGGTGCATGACTGTCGTGTACTGGCCGTGGATCAGCGTGGCCACCTGCTCCTGCGCGGCGGCGACCACCCTGGGGTGGCAGTGGCCTGTGCTGGTGACGCCGATGCCCGCGGTGAAGTCCAGGTAGCGGCGGCCGTCGGTGCCGAAGAGGTGGACTCCCTCGCCGCGTTCGGCGACGACGGGTGTGGCCTGGCGCAGGTGCTCTGACAGGTGGCTCATACGGCGGCTCTCCCACGACGTGAGGAGGTGCGGGGGGACATCTCTCACCCTGTGGGCTGTGCGACGGGAGGGGCAACGGTCAACGTGTTCCCCCGGCCCGCCCGGTGTGGACGGTCTGTCAACCGGACGCCGCCCACGGAACACACTGTCCACCCACCGGTGGCGAAGCGAACACGGTGTTCATTGACGGTGGCCGCGCACTGAACCAGGGTGTTGCCAACCCCGGACCGCCTCACCGTCTCCTCCCCCCTCACCTCGGTGACCTGTCGGTCCCTCCGGCGTACAGCGGCGTACGCATTCGAATGCTTGACGCACGACCTCCTCCGCCCCGCGTCCCCAGGAGCCTCAAGCATGTCCGTGACCTCGTCCTCCACCACCGAAGGGGGCTCGTCGCTCGACGACGCTCCCGTCAGCTCCTTCCATCGCCGGATCATGGCCGTCGCCATGGGCGGCCCCTTCTGTGACGGCTATCTGCTCGGCGTGATGGGTGTCGCCCTCGGCCTCATCACCCCGGCACTCGCCCTCGACACCCTGTGGACCGGCCTCGTCGCCGCGTCGGTCCTGATCGGCGTGTTCATCGGCGGTGCGGTCTTCGGCCCGATCACCGACCGGGTCGGCCGGCATCTGATGTACGTCCTCAACCTGGCCGCGTTCGTGGTGTTCTCGGCGCTGCAGTTCTTCGTCGCCGAGGCCTGGCAGCTCGTGGTGCTGCGGCTGCTCATCGGCGTCGCGATCGGCGCCGACTACCCCATCGCCTCCGCCCTCACCACCGAGCTGGTCCCCCGCCGGCTGCGCGGTCCGGCGCTGTCCGGCCTGGTGCTGGCCTGGTGGGTCGGCTACGGCGTGAGCTACTGGGTGGGCTGGGCGCTGACCGGTCTCGGGGACGACGCCTGGCGCTGGATGCTGGTCTCCGGCGCGGTCCCGGCGCTGGTCTTCCTCGTCTTCCGGGCCGGTATCCCCGAGTCCCCGCGCTGGCTCGCCTCGCGCGGCCGGATCGACGAGGCGCGGGCCGTCGTACGCAAACATCTCGGCCCCGACATCGACGCCGACGAGCTCGTCGCCGAACCCCGCCGCGAGCAGCGTGGCGGTTCCGGGCTCGGCAACCTCGTCGAGATCTTCAAACGCGGCTACACGGTTCCGGTCGTCTTCTGTTCCGTCTTCTGGATCTGTCAGGTCGCTCCGGCGTTCGCGGTGCGCTCCTTCCAGCCGCAGATGCTGTCGGCCTTCGGTGTGGAGAGTACGTACGGGGCCAGCGCGCTGATCACCACCCTGGCGGTTGCGGGCATCGCCCTCGGGCTTGTGGTCGTCAACCGGATCGGCCGCCGGCCGCTGCTGATCAGCACGTTCGCGTGCATCACCGTCTCGCTGCTCGCGCTGGCCGTGTTGCCGCTGCACTGGGCGTTCCTGGTGGTGACCCTGTTCGCCGCGTTCCAGTTCTTCGAGGCGGCGGGCAGCGGGCTGCAGTTCGTCTACCCGAGCGAGCTGTTCCCGACCGATCTGCGGGCCACGGGAGTTGGTATCGCGACCGCGATGAGCCGGGTCGGGTCGGCCACGTCCACCTTCCTCCTCCCCATCGCCGCCGACGACTTGGGCGTGCGCGGCACGCTGGGCATCGCGGTCGTGATCACGCTCGCGGGACTCGTCGTGTCGTACTTCCTCGCCCCCGAGACCAAGGACCTGGCCCTGAAGGACGTGGGTCTGGCCAAGGCCGTCAGCCGTTCCTGAAGTCACCGAAGTCATCGACGTCTCTGAACACCCCTTCCCCATCAAGGAGTTCACTCCATGCGCAAGGTCGTCAGCTTCGACTGCTACCGCACCCTCATCAACTTCGACACCCGCGCCGCCACGCACGAGATCGTCAAGGACCGGCTCGCTGAACTCGACGTCGACCCCGACCAGTTCCACCACGACGCGTACGTCATGCGTTTCCAGGGCGTCGTCGACGCGTACCGCCCCTACCGCGAGATCGTCCGCAGCACCCTGCGCAACGTCATGCTGCTGCACGGCCTGGAGTACCGGGACGAGGACGGCGAGGCACTGATCGAGGCCATCAAGAAGTTCAAGCCGTTCCGTGAAGTCCCGGACGCACTGCGTCGGTTGAAGGGCGAGTACGACATCGCCATCCTCTCCAACAGCGAGGACGACCTCATCTCGTACGCCGTCGACGAGTTGGGCGTCGAGTGGGACTACGTGCTGACCGCCGAGCAGGCCGGGGCGTACAAGCCGCTGCCGCAGGCCTTCGAGTACCTGATGAAGGCGACAGGCCGCGGCCCGGAGGACATCGTCCACACGGCCCAGGGCTGGGAGTACGACATCATGCCGACCAAGCGGTACCCGGGCATGCGGCGGATCTGGGTGAACCGGTACGGCTTCCCGGGCTCGGCCGCGTTCCAGCCGTACGAGGAGATCAAGGACCTGTCCGAGCTGCCCGGCCTGCTCGGCGTCTGACCCTCCCGGCACCCGCACACCCGCCGCTTCGAAAGGAACACCCCGTGAGCGCGACCACGCTCGGCCGGCCCGGTCCGGTCAACGGCCGGATCTCCCACTGGTTCAGTGAACTCCCCACTCCACGACCGGCGTTGCCCGGCGACCGCGACGCCGATGTGTGCATCGTGGGCGCGGGTCTCACCGGGTTGTGGACCGCGTACTACCTGAAACTGGCCGACCCGACGCTGCGGATCACCATTCTGGAGGCCGAGTTCGCCGGTTTCGGCGCGTCCGGACGCAACGGCGGCTGGGCGTCGGGGCTGGTGCCCGGGGCCCGTGACCGGCTCGCCCAGCAGTACGGGCGGGACGCGGTGCTCGACTACCAGCGCGCGATGAACGAGGCCGTCGACGAGATCATCGCCGTCGCGGAACGGGAGGGTATCGACGCCGACATCGTCAAGGGCGGCACCCTGCGGGTGGCCCGGACACCGGCCCAGGCCGACCGGCTGCGGCACAAGACCGAGGCCGACCACGAGTGGGGTGTCACGGACTCCGTGATGCTCACGCCGGAGGAGGCCTCGGACCGTATCCGCATCGAGGGGATGACCGCGGCGGCCTGGACACCGCACTGCGCCCGGTTGCAGCCCGCCGCCCTGGTGCGTGGGCTCGCCGACGTGGTCGTACGACTCGGTGTGACTCTCTACGAGAAGTCCCCTGTCACCGTCGTCGAGCCCGGGCGCGCAGTCACCGCGCACGGCACCGTGTCCGCGCCGGTCGTCCTGCGCGCCACCGAGGGGTTCACCTCTTCGTTGAAGGGGCTGCGGCGGGCCTGGCTGCCCATGAACAGCTCGATGATCGTCACCGAGCCGCTGGCGGAGGGGGTGTGGGAGGAGATCGGCTGGGCCGGCCGCGAGACCCTCGGCGACACCGCGCACGGTCATCTGTACGCTCAGCGCACGCCGGACGACCGGATCGCGATCGGCGGGCGTGGGGTGCCGTATCGGTTCGGGTCGCGGACCGACTCCGACGGGCGGGTGGCCGACCGCACTATCGGCGAGCTGACCGAAACCCTGCACAAGGTGCTGCCGCAGACCGCGGGCGCCCGTGTCGACCATGCGTGGTGCGGGGTACTTGCGGTGCCTCGGGACTGGTCGGCGACGGTGGGGCTCGACCGGGTGACCGGGCTCGGCTGGGCCGGGGGGTATGTGGGGCATGGAGTGACCTCGACGAACCTTGCCGCCCGGACGCTCACCGATCTGGTGTTGGGGCGTAAGTCCCGGTTGACCCGGTTGCCGTGGACCGGGCATCGGCCCGGTACGTGGGAGCCGGAGCCGTTGCGGTGGCTCGGTGTGCGGGGGCTTTACGTGGCTTATCGGCTGGCGGATCTGCATGAGGCGGGTGGGCGTGTGCGGACGTCGCCGATCGCCACGGTTGCGGATCTTGTCGCTCGGCGGCCCTGAGGCGGGCGCCGGGTGCGTTCGCCTTTTCGCCTTGGGGCTACTGGTGTGTTGGCGGGTGACGGTTCGATGTGGTTGCTCACGCCGTTCCCCGCGCCCCTTTCGCGGCGCTGATGTGAACCGGGTCTGAGCAGCGCCGTTCGCCCTTGCGCTGCACGCGCCCCACCCCCCAGAGTGTTCCGGAACCACACCGCCGCACCTCCGGAGGAGCACGCGCCCATGCCGTTCCTCACGGTCGCCGACGTACTGCGCCTTCCCGTCATCGCCGCCGGACTGCCCCGAGTGGCCGCCGGTGAAGGGCAGTTGGGGCGCACGGTCCGGTGGGTCCACGTCACCGAGCTGCTCGACCCCGCCTCGTTCCTGGAGGGCGGCGAGCTGGTCCTCACCACGGGCATGCCCCATCCGTCGGATCCGACCCAACTGCGCGGTTACGTCGACCAGTTGGCGGACGTGGGGGTGGCGGGGCTGGTCGTGGAACTCGGGCGCCGGTATCAGCAGGCGCCCCCGGATCTCGTCGCCGCGTGCCGGGAGCGTGATCTGCCGTTGATCGTGCTGGCGCGCGGGGTGCGGTTCATCGAAGTGACGCAGACCGTGCATGCTCTGATCCTGGACGCGCAGGGCGAGTTGCTGCGGCGCGCGCAGCACGTGCACGAGCTGTTCACGTCGCTCACTCTGCGCGGTGCCGAACCGGAGGAGTTCGTGCAGACCGCCGCGGATCTCGCGGGGTGTCCGGTCGTGCTGGAGAACCTGATCCATCACGCCGTGGGTTGGGCCGTCGCCGGTCGCGCGGACGGGCAGGTCCTGGACGCCTGGCCGCGCCGCTCACGTGCCGCGGAGACACCGGACCGGGCGGCGGTCAGCGGGCCCGAGGGGTGGCTCGTGGCCCCG
The DNA here is from genome assembly GCF_040655155.1 of Streptomyces sp. NPDC050508. Lineage (NCBI taxonomy): Bacteria > Bacillati > Actinomycetota > Actinomycetes > Kitasatosporales > Streptomycetaceae > Streptomyces > Streptomyces sp. NPDC050508. The sequence goes on along the minus strand of NZ_JBFAJJ010000013.1, from coordinate 172,757 downwards.
GTCGAGGAGCGGAGTAGTCGGTGGGGGCGGCTGATCATGCTGCCCCTCGCGGCCGGGCCGCCCTTCGGTCCGGAGCACACGATGATCCTGGAGCAGGCAGCGACCGCGCTCACCCTGGCCCGGCTCACCGGTTCCCCGGAATGGGACCGGCGTGCGCACAGTTCCGTCCTGCTCGATCTGCTGCACTGGCGTTATCGCAGCCGCACCGAGGCCCGGCTGCGGGCCGAGGCGCTGGGACTCCCCACGACCGGCCACCGCCTCCTCCCGGTCGTCGTCGACCACTCGGGGGCGCGGGCCGGCGACACCTCGGTGAGCGCTCACCTCGCCGAAGGGCTCCTCACGTCCGGTGTGAAGGCGCTGGTGGGGGATCTGTCCGCGCGTCGCACCGGGCTGCTCATGGCGCTGGCCCGCGCGAGCGCGTGGCAGCCCGTCGTGGAACGCATCGCGCGTGACCTGCGGGCCACGTTCGGGGAGGACACCGTCGTCGCCGTCGGGCCGGGTGTCACCGAACTCGGCCAGGTCACACGGTCGTTCCGCGAGGCCGAGCAGGTCGCCGACGCCATCGGCCCCACCTCCCGCGGGCGCCCCTTCCATGTCGCCTCCGACGTGGGCCTGCCGGAACTGCTCTACTCCCTGCGCGACGACGTCCGGGTCCAGAAGTACGTCGAACAACGGCTCGGGCGCCTTGTCCAGCACGACGCGCGGCACGGCAGCGACCTGCTCACCACCCTGCGCGAGTACCTCGACGCCGCCGGCAACAAGTCGATCGCGGCCAAGCGCGTGGGGCTCTCCAGGCAGGCCTTCTACCAGCGTCTGCACACCATCGAGCGGCTCCTGGGCGCCGATCTGGAAGCCGGCGCCGAGCGCACCCAGCTGCATGTGGCCGTGACCGCGCTGGAGGTCCTGCACGGGCCGCCGACGGACTGATCGCCGACGCGTCGCGGTGCGAGCGCCGGCCGACCGTGCGCATGCCCGGCGTCCGGGCCGTGCACGGTGGGCGTTGCCGTGGCCGCGCCCGCGGCAGGGATGAACGGCCTCACGCTCCGTCGGTCGACCGATCGGGCAGTGCGTCCACGAGGCGCAGCAGCTCGCGCAGGGCCGGCGCGGTGCGGTGCGGCTGGTGGGCCAGCGCGAGATCCACGGTGGGCGTGGGTGCGGTGACGCGCTTGAGCCGCACGCCGGGTATGCGCAGCGCATGGGCGCGTCCGGCGGGCACCGGCGCGATTCCGGTGCCCGCGGCGACGCTGAGGAGGAGTTGCTCGTCGTCGGGTTCCTCCCGCACGATGCGCGGGCCGCCGTCGGGCCACAGCTGGCGGGTGATCACGTCGTGCATTCCGGGGGCGTTCTCCCGGGGCCACAGGATCACGGGTTCGTCGGCGATGCTCCGGCGAGCGATCCTGCGTTCGCGGGCGAGCGGGTGGGCCGCGGGGACGGCCACAAGGAGTTCCTCGCGGGCGATGTGTCGGCACTCCAGGTCCGCGCTGTCCAGCGGCGGGCGTACGAAGGCGGCGTCCAGCCTCCCAGCGATCAGCTCGGTGACGTTGTGCGCCGTCCACCCTGTCCGTACGACGAGATCCACGTCCGGATGGACCGACCCGCACCCGTGCGGCCCGGTGCGGCGACTCGTGCACGACTACGCCACGGCAGCGCCGGAGTCACCTTGGCGTGGGGCTGCTCGGACGCCGCGACGGCGCTCGTCGACGGAGCCGTCCGACCTGGATGAGCCGCTGCTCAGCCATACGCCGTCATCTCCTTCTCCTTGGCATGCGGGGAAGTCCGCCGCCCTCGCCCGGGGTGTGCGTGGGTACACCCTCCGCCGGGTGCGTAGGGCCATGGTGAGGCGTCGAGCGTCTTCGTAGCGTCATGGGCATGGCTAACGACAAGAACATCAGTGACATGAACGCCGCGGAGAACGCGGACACTTCGGGCCCGACCAGACCCTCCCGACGGCACGCGCTGCGGGTCGCGACGGGGGTCGGCGGTGCCGCGCTCGCCGCGGGCATCGGCGCTCCGGCCGCCATGGCATCCGATGCCGGGAGGCGGGGACGGTCCCACACCGGTGTGCGCACGTACGTCCTGGTCCACGGTACGCACAGCGCCGGTGCGTTCTGGACGGCGATCGGCCGGGAGTTGGCGCTCCGCGGTCACCGTGTCGTCGCGGTGGACCAACCGCTGCACGGCACCGACCGGTTCGTGCCGAAGGCGTACCAGACGCAGGACCTGCGTGCACTCGCCACGGAACCCTCGCCCGTGGCCGCGCTCACCCTCGACGACTACGAACGGCGCGTCACCGACGTCGTACGCCGAGCCGCCCGTCTCGGCGGTCCCGTGGTGCTGGTCGGGCACAGCATGGGGGGCGTCTCGGTCAGCAGGGTCGGCAACGCGGTACCCGAACTCCTCGCGCGTATCTGCTACATGGCCGCCTTCTGCCCGAGCCGCAGCATGCCGTCCCTGAACGCCTGCGCCGCCTCGCCCGAAGGACAGCACTCCATCACTCCCATGGATCAACTCGTCGGAGACCCCGGAGCGTTGGGTGTACTGCGCCTCAACTGGCGTACTGCGGACCGCCGGGACCTCGCGGTGTTCAAGGAGATGATCTGCGCGGACTACTCGGACGTCGCGTTCCTGCGGGTGCTGGAGGGCATGCAGACGGACGAGTCGATGACCGCGTACGACGGCCGGGCCGTCGGCCGCGCCGACACATGGGGGCGGATTCCCCGCACCTACCTGCGGTTCGGGAAGGACAGGACCGTGGCCACGGAACTCCAGGACCGCATGATCGCGGAGGCCGACGCCCTCACCCCGGACAACCGCTTCAGCGTCCACAACGTCCCCGACGCCGGACACCTCGGCCCCGAGGACCCCACTCTGGTGACGGACATCCTGCACAACCTGTCCGTGTAGCCGGTGGACCTCAAGAGCAACAACATCGGCCCGGTGGAGACCCCGCTCCTCGCCGGAAGTCAGGGCTTCGGCCCGCAGTCCAGCGCCGAGAGAAGCCCCTCCGCCAGGCGCGGGGCAGAGAGCGAGTCACCCCGCTCGGTCGTCGCCCGGACCACGGCCCTGAGCTGGGCGTCCGGATACGTGTCGGCGTACGCCTCGCACCCGTCGGTCGCGTACGCCCACCCCAGCGCCGGGCCGAGTGCCTCCGCGTGGGCCTCGGCGCTGGACCGCGCGTTCGCGTCGCTGCTCAGCCGTGCGTACTCGTGGCCGTATCCGTCGGCCTCGGTCGCGGAGAAGCCGTTGGCCAGTGCGTAGTCGCGGGCGCCCGTGTGGGCTTCGGCGTACGCGCTCGTCCGGTCGTACGCGGCGTCGTAGAGGCGTAGGAGCACCGGGGTGAGCGTCGACCTCCAGGTGTCCTGGTCCGCCGTCCTGCCCCGTGCTGCTGCACGGTGCAGGTCTGTCAGAGCGGCGAACGCGGAGGAGTCCCCGTCGTGCGCCGCCTCGGCGAGGAGCGGCAGGACGGTGTCGGAGTGCCAGGCGTGGGCGGCGTACAGGGTGCTCGTCTCCGGCCCTTCGCCTAGCAGGGCGTACAGGCGGGTCGCCCAGTCCTCCCGGGTGTCCGTGGGCAGCTGCTCGTGGAGGGCCGTGGCGACGCGCCACAACCAGGTGGCCGGCGGCGCTCCGGCCAGGGCCGCCGTTGGAGGTTCGGGCGCGGGATTCCGTAGGGCGGTGAGGAACGCCTCAGGGGCAGCGGTCGTGGGCATGGGGAACCGTCGCTTCCGTCGGGGAACCCGGTCAGGCCTGCAGGCTGGTGCCGTTGACGGCGACTCGACGGCCCTCCCGGGTGTGCGGGAAGTAGTCCCAGACGGCGTGGTGTTGGACGCTGCGGTTGTCCCAGAGGACGAGGGTGCGCTCCTGCCAGCGGACCCGGCAGTGCAGCAGCGGAGTGCGGGCGATGTGCGCGTACAGCATGTCGAGCAGTGCGTCGCTCTCGGTGCGGGACAGCTGCGTGATGTGCGAGGTGTAGGGGGCGTTGACGAACAGCAGCTTGCGGTCGGTCTCCGGGTGCCGGACGACGACGGGCTGTTCGGTGCGCGGCACCTCGTACTCGGGCGGCGGGGTCTGTCCGGCGGCGACCCAGGGCAGGGCTCCGTCGTGGAGGGCGGTGAGACTTTCGAGGAAGCTCCGCAGCGCCGGTGAGAGCAGCTCGTAGGCGAGATGCATGTTGGCGAAGACGGTGTCGCCGCCGCTGCCGCCCTCGGGGATGGTGGTGATGTACAGCAGCGAACCGAGGGAGGGTTCGGCGTCGGCGGTGCCGTCGGAGTGCCAGCCATTGCCGGCCACGGCCTTGGACTCCTTGGTCGCCTTGATCTCCAGGATGTACGGGTCGGATCCCTCGGGCGCGAGGGCGACGGGGTGCAGTTCGCCGAAGACGCCCGCGAACCGCTTGTGTTCCTCGGGGGTGATGTCCTGCTCGCGGAAGACGAGGACGTGGTGGGTGTGGAACGCGTGCTTGAGTTCCTTCTCCTGCTGGGGCGTCAGTTCCTGGGACAGGTCGAGACCGGTGACCTCGGCGCCCAGCAGGGGGGTGATCGGGGCGACGGACAGGGTGTCGTAGGGCTCGGCGGGGCGGGTGGTGAGCCGCTCGACGGCCTTGAGTGCGTAGTCCTCCATGAGGGACCTCCGTGACATGAGTGGGGTGAGCGGGAGTGGGGGGGTGAGCGGGAGTCGGGGTATCGGGCTTACAGGCCTCGGTCGAGGAGTTCGGACACGACGAGACGCCCGAAGGCGAGGTTGCCGTGGATCGTGTCGTCCGCCTGGCAGAAGGCGGGGCGTTGCAGGCCGGTGCCGTCGGTGACGCGGGCCCGGAGGTCCACCAACTCGACGTCACGGGCGGTGAGTTCGTCGACGAGGACGTGCTGTGCGGCGAAGAAGACGTTCGGGTCGGACATGCCGGGGACCCGCTGGGGCGGCAGTGGCGCCAGTACCCGTAGGCCGAGCGCGGCGATGTGGTCGTAGAAGGCGAGCGCGCCTCGGACGGTCGCGCGGACCAGGTCGGCGAAGAGGCGGCTGTGCAGGAAGGTGTCCGGGACGGTGCCGTGCCGGTCGCGGTAGAGGTCCCAGTTCTGTCGGGTGGCCACTGTGTGGGCGCTGAGCCCGAAGGTGCACACCAGCGGTACCGGTAGTCCGGCGAGTGCGCTCACGTCGAGGGTGTGGAGGTGCTGGCGGTACAGCCGCTGCGTGTCGGCCTGCCGGAAGGTGAGGTCGGTGGTGCCGGTGTCGAAGAAGGGGCCCAGGAAGTCGCGCCCGGAGCCCAACGGGCCGCCCACGAAGGGCAGTTCGGCGGCCTGGGCGGCGCGGCCGACACAACCGGCGTGCGAGTCACCGAGCAGGAGGAAGCGGGCGGGGGTTGTAGTAGTCGAGCACTGCGTCGTCACACCAGTGGTCCTCTCCGCCGTCGACGGCAGTGGGGGTGATGGGCGTGGTCCGGCCCTGGAGGGCCTGGAAGAAGTGCCGCATCACGAAGGCCACTCCGTCGGGGGTGACCGTGCGGAGGTTGGGTTCGTAGAAGGCCGCCCGGTAGGGGAAGCCGGTGATGATCTCGTACGACGGGAAGTAGTCGACGTCGTCCCTCTCGTCCGCGAGTTGTCCGGCCGCCGCGCGCAGTACGGACTTGGAGTGGGTGGTGGCGACGAGGGCGTGGCGGCCGGTGGCGGTGGCCGTCAGCGGTACCGGGGAGACGGTGAGGACCATGCGCAGCCGGGAGTTGATCCCGTGGGCCAGGGCGAGCACGGACGTCAGGTCGCTGTGCACCTGGGCCACCGTGTGGTTGCGCAGGACGTGCCGGGCGGGGTCGAAGGTGCCGCGCACGGTCCCGGGGCACATCGGCAGCACCGTGCCGGTCAGGGTGTCGTGCCAGGCCTCGGTCAGGCCGAGGGTGAAGACGAGGACGTCGGCCTTGGTGAGGGCGGCGCGGACGGCGGCGAGGGTGATGTCATGGGAGCGCAGCACGTCGTCTGGCGAGGCGAAGCCGTCCGGTTCGACGGTGGGCCGGTAGGGGTCGTGGAAGGTTCCGTCCTCCTCCCAGACCTCCTCGGGCGGCTTCTCCTCGTCGAGCGCCCAGGCGACCCATTGGCGCAGGGCGGCGGCGGTGTAGATGTTCCCGGTCCGGAAGGAGAAGCGGCGATAGCCGCGTGCCGACCGTTCCGCGCGGGTGAGGCCCGGTGGTGGGAGTTCGGCGTCGTACCAGTGCATGCCCTCCTCCAGGAGGGCTCGTCCGATGTGGGCGGCGAAGCAGGATCCGGCGGTGACGACCGGGGCGTCCTGGCCGATCGTGAACTTCGGCGTCCACAGGTCGGTGATGTCGAGCGCGTCGGGTTCGGCGACCGCGGTGCGCCAGAAGGACCGCTCGGGCAGGCGGGTGTAGGGGTGCTGCACGGTGACCTCCTCAGGATCGTCCGACGGGGTGGGGCAGGGCGGCGGCATGCGTCTCCGGCCGGGCCGCCGCGAGAGCTGCGGCTATCGCCTGTACGTGGGGTTCCGCGACGAGTTCGTAGTGGGTGGCGTCGACGTGGTGGAGGCGGAGGGGCCGGAGCAGATGGGCGTCCCACGCGTCGGGCGCGGTCGGTTCCGGGGCCAACATGCCTTCCTCTACGGGGCGTTCGGCGAGCCACACCTCGGCGGGCGTCCGCTCCAACCGCGGCAGCCGGTGCTCGGCCATGGCCGCGAGGTTGGTCCGGCAGCAGTGCGCGAGGCGTTCCGCGTAGGCGCGGCCGGACTCCGTCAGCCGTCCGCCGCCATTGCCTTTGCCGTTGCCGCTCAGCTCGCGGGCGAACACGGCGTCCACCTGCCGTTCGTCGTAGGCGGCAAGCCGTTGTCCGGCGCCGGGTGGTGGCGGGTCGAGGAGGTGGACGGCTTCGACGGGTCGGCCGTCCGTCTCGGCGAGTGCCGCCATGGACAGGGCGGTCCAGGCGCCGAACGACCAACCCGCCAGACTCAGGCGGGCGTTGGGGTCCGGGAACGCGTTGCGGACGGCTTCCAGATAGTGCGCGGCACGGTCGGCGATCGAGCGGGCGGGCTGCGCCGGGTCGCGCAGCTTCGGGTCGGCGATGAGGCAGACCGTCAGTTCGTCGGGCAGGGCCGCCACCAGCGGCCGGTAGGCCTGGATGTCGCCGCCCACCGGATGCACCAGGCACAGCACGTCCGGGCCCGGCCCGCGTTGCCACACCTCGACGTCCACCGCGGCGGACGCACGCGTGCCGGTGTCGAGGTGGCCGAGGATCTCGGCGAGGCTCACCCGGTGGCTGAGCCGGGACAGGTCGATGTCGGTGCCGTAGCGGCGTTTCACCTCGTCGATGAGTTCCAGCAGGGTGAGCGAGTCGGCGCCCAGGTCGTACAGCGCCGCCTCCGGGTCGACGGTGTCCACGCCGAGGAGGTCGAGCACGATCTCGGTGAGTCCGGCCGTGGGGTCGCCGGGTGCGGGGTGCGCGGAGGGCACGGGGCGGGCGTCGGGGAGCGGCTCGTAGAAGAAACGGGCTTCCGGCAAGGGGGTGGTGTTGACCATCAGGTGCGGCAACTGCAGGTGCAGGGCCCGCTCGAAGACAGCCGCGCCGTCCTCGGGGGTGAGTGCCGCCTTCAGGTGTTCCTGGTGGCGGGGGTCGGTGGTCAGGGCGTGCTGTGCCATGCCGACGTCCCGCCAGGCGTCCCAGCCGATGCTCATGCGGACGGTGGCGTCGTCGCCGCCGGGGGGCGTGTGGTGGGCGTAGGCGTCCAGGCAGGCGTTGGCCGCCGCGTAGTCGAACTGCCCAACTCCCCCGAACTGGGCTGCCATTGACGAGCAGTAGGCGGCGTAGTCGGGGTCGTGCTCGGCGATGAGCCGCTCGACGAGCAGGGCGCCGCGCAGTTTTGCGGCCGTGGCACCGCGGGCAGTGAAGGGGTCGCGGCGGGCGAGGAGCCCGCCGGCTGCCGTGCCCGCGGCGTGGACGATGCCGGCGAGGCCGTCGAGGTGCGGGGCGAGGCGGTCTTCGACCGTGCTCAGGTCGTCCGTGGCGAGATCGGCCGGGACCAGCGTGACGCGGTCCTCGTACGGTCGTAGCGCGGGCGGTGTCTCGGTCCCTCGGGCGACGAGGACCACGTGGTTGCCGGGGTGTTCCAGGAGGCGTGCGGCCAGGGTGGTGCCGATGCCGCCGGTGCCGCCGAGCACCAGGTGGATGCCGGGAACTGCCGTGCGGACGGCGGCCGTTGGGGACTCGGGGGCGTGGACCGGCTGGAGGGTGCGCTGCCACCAGAAGCCGTCGCGCAGGCCGGTCGCCGGTTCGGCGATCGTGTCGTCCAGGAGCAGGTCGGGCAGGTGTCGCGCCCAGTCGGCCGGGCGGGATCCTGGCAGGTCGGTCCAGCGCAGGGTCACGCCCAGTTCCTGCCGGGGCACTTCGAGGGCGGCGGCGAGCAGGCCCGCCTCGGGGGTGCGGACGGGGCCGGTGACCGGCTGCGCTCCGTGGGACAGCAACCAGGCGCGGGGCCGTTCGGTGTCCGGGACGTCGGCGAGGGCGCGGGCGAGCGCCGCGACGGTGTCGAGGCAGGCCCACTGGGCCACCTCCAGGGTGTGTTCGTCGAGGCTGCCGTCGAGGGCGAGCGGCAGTGCGTGCAGCCAGTCGACCCCGGGTCCGGTACGCCGACTGACCTGCTCCAGCAGGGCGGTGAGCTGCCCGGAGTCGGTGGGATCGGCCTCGTAGTGGTTGTCGTCGAGGCGGGTGAAGGTGTCCCCGGCGCGCACGGTCACCACACGGGCGTAGTGCCGCTCCAGGAACCGCCACGCTGCACCGTCCGCGTCCGGTGCGGTGACTACAACGGCGGTGCGCCGCGGTTCGTGGGCGCCGGTGCGGGCTCGGCGCAGACGTGTCCAGAGCGGCTGGTGCAGCCACTGGTCGGCGGGCAGCCGCCGCGGTACGGCCGGCTGCGCGGAGTCGGGCACGGCGGTCCGGACTGCCTCCGATGTGCGCGGGAAGTCGTACTCCGCCGTGTCGAAGGCGGGCGGTGGGAAGTCCCAGGGTGCGGGCGCGGGGCCCTCGGGCCAGACGAGGGTGTGTCCGGCGTTCCATGCCTCGACGAGGGCACGGGCGTCCCGGTCCTGGGTCGGGATGCCGGTCCGCGGGTGCGGTGCCGTGACGTCGGTGAGCGATTCGAGCCAGGCGACGGCGGAGGCGGCGTCCGGGCAGACCGCCGCGGCCCGGTGGCCGAGCGCGGGCCGACCGGCCTGGAGGTGGCGGATGACCTGTGGATAGGTGTCGGGGTGCGCGCGCAGGTAGGCGGCGATACGGCGTCCGTCCGCGCGTACGGCGGACGCGGAACTGCCGGACAGCGTCAGGCACGGCACGGCTTCGTCCACGGTGCGTCGGTCGAGCGGGGTGTCGGGCTGTTCCAGCAGCAGATGGGCATTGGTCCCGCCGATGCCGAAGCTGCTGACGGCGGCCACCCTCGGTCCGGCCTGCGGCCAGGGTTCGGCCGCGACCGGGATGCGGAACGGCCCTTCGTCTATCTCGGGGTTGAATCGGTCGAAGTCCGCCGTGGGCGGGACGATCCCGTGGTGCACGGCGAGGACGGCCCGCACCATTCCGACGACACCCGCGGCGGCGCCCAGGTGCCCGATCTGGCTCTTCACGGAGGACAGCGCCACGCGCGCGTCGTCCGCCAGGCCGTACGCCTGGCGCAGCGCGGCGGCCTCCACCGGGTCCCCGAGACGGGTGCCGGTGCCGTGGGCCTCCACGTAACCGAGGTCGGCACCGGTACGGCCGCTGCGGTGCAGGGCGGTGCGGATCGCGGCGCGTTGCCCGGCCAGGGCGGGAGCGCTGTAACTCAGCTTGTCCGAACCGTCGTTGTTGATGCCGGAGCCCGTGACGACGGCGTAGACGGTGTCCCCGTCACGGTGGGCGGCGGAGAGGGTCTTGAGGACGACCACGCCGGTGCCGCTGGCCCCGACGGTGCCGGCGGCGTCCGCGCTGAAGGGCCGGCAGCGGCCGTCCGGCGAGAAGATGTGCTGCGGCCGGTACGTGTAGCCGTCGGTCAGGTCGGCGTCGACGAGGACACCGCCGACGAGCATCACGTCCGCGTCGCCCTGCCGGAGCAGCCCGGTGGCGACGTGCACGCCGACGAGCGAGCTGGAGCACGCCGACTGCACGGTGAACGCGGGGCCTGTCAGGCCGAGGTGGTAGGCGGCTTTGGTGGCCAGGAAGTCCTTCTCGTGGTGCAGCGCGAGCCGGAAGGTGTCGGGCAGTTCGGCGGGGTCGGCCTCGCGCAGCATGTTCTGGAAGTAGGTGTTCTCCCCGCACGCGGCCAGGAGTCCGACCCGGTGGGCCGTCGGGTCTCCGATGCCGGCGTGGGCGAGTGCCTCGACGCAGTTCATCAGGAGGTGCCGCTGCTGGGGGTCCATCAGCCGGGCCTCGTGCGGGCTGATGGTGAAGCGGCCCGGGTCGAAGGCGAGCATCCCCGCGAGCTGGCTGCGGGCGCCGACCCGCCCGTCGGTGGTCGGGAAGTGCTCGATGCCTCGGCGGCCGGAGACGACCAGGTCCCAGAAGGCGGCCAGGTCAGGTGCGCCCGGCAGTCGTACGGCCATGCCAATGACGGCGATGGGTTCCTCGGCCCGCTCCCCCGACGGCCGTGGGGCGCCGGGGATGACGACAGTCGTGTCGGTGCTTTCCGATGCGCGTCCCTCGATGAGGCGGGCCAGTGCGCGGAGGTTTACGTGCTCGAACAACTCCGGCACGGTGAAGGCGAGTTCGTCCTCGCCGGCGCAGCGGAGCTGGAAGCGCATCAGGTCCAGACTGGTGGCTCCCGCGTCGAAGAACCGCTGTTGCACGCCGATCGCCTTGCCGGTCACCGTCTCGAACAGCTCCGCCAGCCGTCCTTCGCGTGGTGACAGGCTCGGGGTGGTCGCGTCCGCCGGGCGCAGCTCACGGCCCTGGACGGTGAGTGCCGCCCGGCGGTCCAGCTTGCCGCTGGGCGTGCGGGGCAGTTCGGTCAGGCGACGGAAACGCCCGATGCGTACGTACGCCGGCAGCAGCCCGGACAGATGCTCCGCGAGGTCCGCCGGGTCGGGGTCGCCGCCCCGGCATTGCAGGCATGCCACGAGCCGCCCGTCCGCCACCGCCGCGACCGCGTGGGTCACACCGGGATACTGCAGCAGCGCGGCCTCGACCTGCCCCAACTCCAGCCGGAACCCGCCGAGTTTGACCTGGTTGTCGTCGCGGCCGGCGTAGTGCAGCAGACCCTGCGCGTCGTACCGGGCCAGGTCGCCGGTGCGGTAGAAGGTCCCGAGGTCGGGGTCGTCGGTGAAGCGGTCGTGGTGTGCCGTGTCGTCGTCGAGGTAGCAGCGGTTCGCCATCGGACCGCCGATCAGCAACTCGCCGGTGACGCCCTGAGGGACGGCGTGGCCGCCTCCGTCGACGACGCGCAGGACGGCGTTCGCCACCGGGCGTCCGATCGCCGGGCGCAGCGGCCAGGCGGCGGAGTCACCGTCGAGGCACAGCCCGCTGACGACGTGGGTCTCGGTCGGGCCGTAGTGATTGAAGAGGCGGGCGTCCGGCAGGCCGGCGAACCAGCGGCGGATGGCGTCGGTGCACACCAACTGCTCCCCCGCCGTGACGACTTCGCGCAGTCGGGACGGGAACTGTCCGGTACGCACGCCGTGTTCGGCGAGCAGTTGCAGAGCGACGTACGGAAGGAAGATGCGCTCCGCTCGGCCGGTCTCCAACTCCCGCAGGAGGGACGGGACATCGTGCCGCCAGGCGGGTTCGACCAGGCGCAGCAGACCGCCGGAGCACAGGGTGGTGAAGATCTCCTGGAAGGAGACGTCGAAGGAGAGCATGGAGAACTGCTGGGTGACGGCGGGTTCACGCAGGCCGCCGTCGGTGCGCTGCCAGGTCAGCAGGTTGCACAGGGTCCGGTCGGGGACCTGGACGCCTTTGGGAGTGCCGGTGGAGCCGGACGTGAACAGGGTGTAGAGCGGGCGCAGCCCCTGGTGCGGGGGCAGTTGGGGCACCGCGGTGGGGGTGTCGGCGAGGGTGAGGACCTGCCGGGGCAGGGACGGTGGCGCGATGGCGGCGAGGACGTCTTCGTCCTCGGGTGCCACGAGCACGCACAGGGGGTCGGCCTGGTCGAGCACATGCCGCAGGAGGGGCGGCGGGTAGGCGGGGTCGAGCGGTACGACGGTGAGGTTGAGTCGGGCCGCCGCCAGGAGCGCCACGATGTGTGCGACGGAGGGCTGGAGGTAGAGCGCCACGGCTGCCGGGGCGGCGGGATCGGCCGGGAGGCGGGTGCGGAGTACGTTCGCCAACTCGGCTGCCTGTGCGTCGAGTTCGGCGTAGGTGAGGGTCGACTCGCCCTCGGTGACGGCCGGGGCGTACGGGGTGTGGGCCGCCTGCCGGGCGAAGCCGTCGGCGATGGTGGCGAAGTCCGGTTCCCGCGTGGGGCCTTGGCCGTGGTCGGGCAGGGAACTGCGGTAGTCGGCGACCAGTTCGTGCAGGGTCGGGTTGCTGTCGCCGGTCAGGTGGTCGAGTGCCTTGCGGAAGAGGCGGGCCGCGGCTTCGGCGCGTTCGGTGCCGATGTCGTCGCGGTACTCCCACAGGCAGTCGAACCCGCCCTCGTGCTCCACGACCGACAGGGTGAAGGCGCACTTGGCGCCCAGCGGCTCGGGCCACAGCGGCCGTACCTCGCAGCCGTCCAGGCGCAGTGCCGAGAAGTCGGTGTTCTCCAGGACGAAAAGGTAGTCGAACAACGGAGTTCGCTCACGGAAGGCGTGGTCCGCGAGGACGTCGGCGAGGGCGACCTCCTGGTCGTGCAGGACGGCGCGCACGGCTTCGGCGTGGGCCGAGAGCTGGGCGTCCAGTGAGTGGTGCGGCTCCATCGGCAGGTCCAGGAGCACGGTGTTGGCGAACATGCCGACCGTGTCCGCGAATTCGGGCCGGGGCCGGTTCGCCACGGGTGTGGCGACCAGTGGACGGTCCTGCCCGGTGACGCCGTAGACGCTCGCGGCGAACACGGACACCAGCAACTGGAAGCGGGTCAGGCCGAGTTGTGCGGCGCGTCGGTCCAGTGCGCCGCGGCGGACGACGTCGAGCGAGGTGCGCAGCAGGCGGGCCCGTGGCGCGTCGGGGGCCGACAGTGCGGGTGACGGTTCGCCGTCGCGATGGTAGTGGGAGCGCAGTCGCGCGCGACGGTCCTCGTAGGCGGGACTCGTGTGCCAGGCGCGCTGCCAGTGGGCGAGGTCCAGGGGCGTGAGGGCGGAGGACGGCCGGGCGCCGCCGGTAGTGCAGGCGTCGGTGAGGTCCTGGAGGAGGAGGTTGAGCGACCAGCCGTCCACGGCGACGTGGTGCAGGTGCAGCAGGAGCAGTCCGCCGTCGTCCTGTGCCACCCAGGCGGCCCGCATCATCCGGGCGTCGGCTAGGTCGAAGCGGCGGTCGAAGAACCGGTCGGCGGTGTCCTGCCACTCCTCCCCGGGACGGGCTTCGAGCGGTTGCCACGGGTCGTAGGGGGCGCCGGTCTGCTGGAGCAGTCCGTCGGGGGTGGGGACCAGCCGGGTGCGCAGGGCGACATGCTGTTCCACCAGGGTGCGCACCGCGCGGTGCAGGGCCGTCGTGTCGACGCGGCCCCGGACGCGGAAGGCCAACGGCACGTCGTAGGCGCGGTCTTCGGGCACTCGCTGGTGCAGGAGCCAGAGCCGTTCCTGCTCGCTGGTGGCCGGTGCGGTCGCCGCGCCGGAGGGGCCGGGTACCGGTGGGTGTTCTCCCGCGGCCGTGTCCGGGGCGTGCACGGCGTCCGCGAGGGCGGCGAAGTCGGCCCGCAGGACCAGGTCGTGCGGCAGGTCGACGGCGAAACGGTCGAGGATCTCGAAACGGAAGCGCAGCGCCTTCAGCGAGTCTCCCCCGCTGGCCGCCCAACGGTCGCCGGGGCGCAGGCCGTTGACGGCGAGGATGTCCTCGGCGATCTCCAGCACCCGCCGTTGCTCGGCGCTGACGGGCGCGTCGTCTTCGAGCGTGTCGCGCCACGGGGTGCGGGCGTCGCGCAGCAGGGCCGCCTGGTCGACCTTGCCGTTGGCGTTTCTCGGCAACTCGGCGACGAGATACGTGTGGTGGGGGCGCATGTAGGAGGGCAGGGCGGCGGCGAGGTGACGGTCGTAGGTGTCGTAGGAGAGTGTGTCGCCCAGGACGAGGAAGGCGAGCAGTTCGTTGCGGTCGGCGTCGTCGCGGCGGGTGCACACGTAGGCCTGGCGGACGGCGGGCCTGCCCAGGATCTGCCGCTCCACCTCGCCCGGTTCGATGCGGAAGCCGCGCACCTTGACCTGGCGGTCGGCCCGGCCGACGTAGGTGACCCGGCCTTCGGTGTCCTGGCGCACGAGGTCGCCGGTGCGATACCAACGCCGTTCCCCGTCCCCGGCGTTCGGCAGTCGTACGAAGCTGCGCCCGGTCTGCTCCGGGAGGTTGCGGTAGCCGCGGGCCAACGCCGGGCCGGACAGGAGGAGTTCGGCGACCTCGCCCGGTTCGGCGGTGCGGTCGTCCTCGGTGCGCAGCAGTATGCCGGTGCCGGGCAGCGGGGTGCCGATGGGGATCGTGTCGCCGTCGAAATCCCGTGGGATGGGGTGGCACAGGGCGAAGGTCGTCGCCTCCGTCGGCCCGTACACGTTGTGCAGGACGGTGCGGGCGGCGGGGTTGGTCTCGTACCAGCGGCGGATGATCCGTGCGTTGAGCTGCTCGCCGCCGACCAGTACGTGTGCGGTGGTGGCGAAGCAGTCGGGCACCTGCTCGACGACCGCGTTGAACAGGGCCGTCGTGATGAACAGCGTGTCGACGCGACGCTCGCTGAGCACCCCGGCCAGTCGGGGCGCGCTGTGCACCTGTGCGTCGTCGAGTACGACGCAGACGCCACCGGTCAGGAGCGGGACCCACACCTCGAAACTGAGCGCGTCGAAGGCGGGGTTGGCCAGGCAGGCGAAGCGGGCGCCGGGCCGTAGGTCGAGGTAGCCGGGCCGGGCCAGGCGCAGCACTCCGTCGTCGGTGACCTCGACGCCCTTGGGGTGCCCCGTACTGCCGGAGGTGTAGAAGACGAAGCCCGTGGCAGGGTCGCCTGGCTGCCCCGGTGCTACGGCTGGCAGGCCGGACCCGTCACCGGCGAGGAGTAGGCGGGCGTCCAACGCGGAGACGTGTTGCGGCAGTTGGGGCGGGTGCCCGCTGTCGTGGACGACGGCGACGGCGCCCGAGTCGTCGAGGATGTGGCGCTGCCGGTCGGACGGGCTGAGCCGGTCGAGGGGGACGACGGTGGCCCCGGCACGACGGATGCCGAGCATGACGCAGACCAGTTCCCAGGAACGGGGCAGGTGGACAGCGACCACGTGGCCGGGGCGCACTCCGGCAGCGTGCAGTCGTGCGGCGACCCTGCCACTGGCGCGTTCGAGTTCGGCGTAGTCGAGGACTCGGTTGCCGTCCTCGACGGCGACGGCGGAGGGGGTACGGCGAGCCTGGCCCAGCACCGCTTCGGCGAGGGAGACGGATCTCGCAGGGGCCGGGGACACGCTGCGGACGGTACGGAGGTCCATCACGCCTCCCATATCGGAAGCGCCAACTCAGCGGTGTGGTAGGCCAGTTCAGCACCGAGCAGGGCGCCGACCTGGGTCGCTCCGACGCCCTCCAGGATCTCCCAGTGGTCGCACTCCATCGTCTCGACGTGGTAGTCGCCCTCGGCGCGGCGCTGCCAGAAGGCACGGACCTCGGCGTGGAAGGGGGTGTCGATGCCGTCCGGCACGGCCTGGGCGAGGATCAGGCGCGCCGGGGAGGCTGCCGGGAGGTGTTCGCGGGCGGTGAGCCGGTTGTGGTTGTAGAGGTGGAAGTAGCGGTCGACCTGGGCGTCGTCGATGCCGGGGTACATCCCGTTGAACCTCACGAGTTTGTCGCGGAACTCGGCCGCGTCGACGGCGCCGATCTCCGCGCGGGCGGACACGTCGTCGGTGGCCTGGGTGTCGAGGAGAACGACGCTCACGGCCCGGTGGCCGGCACGGGCCAGGAGACGTCCCATCTCGTGGGCCACGAGGCCGCCGTAGGAGAGGCCGGTCAGGACCAGTGGGGTTTCGTCGTCGGGTTCGATCAGTCGCAGGTACTCCTCGGCCATGGCCTCCACGCTCGGCAGGAGGTCCTCACCAGGATTCACTCCCGGGGACTGGACGCCGTACAGCCCGATGTTCTCGGGCAGGAGTGCGGCCAGGGGCAGGTAGCAGAAGGCGGTGCCGCCTGCGGGATGGACGCAGACCACTCGTGGGCCGGTGCCGGGGCGGAACTCGATGAGGCTGCCCGGGGCGCGGGAGGTGGCGTCCTCGCGGAGCAGTTCGGCCAGTGCCTCGATGGTGGGCCGCGTCATCACCTCGCCCACGGCAAGTCGTCGGCCGAACATCTCGGTCACGGCGTGGGCCATCTTGATGGCCGAGAGCGAAGTCCCGCCGATTTCGAAGAAGTTGTCGCTGACACCGATGTCGGGGTGGAGCAGGATGTGCTGCCAGATCCGGTACAGGCCGTGTTCGACGTGGTCGCGCGGGCTGGCCGTGTTGACCTGGTGGGAGGTCGACTCCTGGGCCAGGCACAGCAGTTGGGGCCGGTCGAGTTTGCCGCTGCGGTTGAGCGGGAGGGCGTCGAGGTCGAGGAAGACGGCGGGGATCATGTAGTCGGGCAGTCGGCGGGCGAGGGCGGTGCGCCAGTCGTGGGTGGTGCGGGCCGGTGCCGTACCCCGGCCGACACCGGCGACCAGGCGGGGCTGGCCTGCCGCGTCGTGGTCGACGAGGACCGCGGCTTCGCGGACGCCGGGCAGCGCCATGAGCGCCGCCTCGACCTCCGCGGGCTCGATCCGGAAGCCGCGGAGTTTGACCTGGTCGTCGGCGCGCCCCAGGTAGAGGGCCTCGCCGTCCGGCAGGCGCCGGGCGAGGTCTCCGGTGCGGTAGATCCGCTCGCCGGGCACGAACGGATCGGGCAGGAAGCGTTCCTTGGTGAGGTCGGGGCGGCGCAGATAGCCGCGGGCCAGCGATGCTCCGCCGAGGTACACCTCTCCCACCACGCCGGGCGGGACCGGTTCCATGCGGCTGTCGAGCACGTACATACGGGTGCCGGGCAGCGGACGGCCGATGGGGCACGGTCGCTCCAACGGGCGGGGGTCGTAGTAGGCGGTGCTGTAGAGAGTCGCCTCGGTGGGCCCGTAGCCGAAACAGATCCGCAGGCCGGGGAGATGCCGCGTCATGCGGTGCAGGGCGGCCTCGGTGAGCGACTCGACTCCCGTCAGCAACGTGCGCAGTTGGAGCCCGCGCAGTCGTACGGCGGGGTCCTCGTCGATCCACTTGACGTAGGCGGGCGGCAGGAACGCCTGGGTCACCGCGTGTTCACGCATCCACGCCAGCAATGCCTCGGGGTCGCCGCGCAAGTCCTCGGGGACGATGTGCAGTTGGCCACCGGTGGTCAGGGGCAGCAGCAGTTCGTGGATCGAGGCGTCGAAGCCGATGCTGGACCAGGCGGAGCCGACCTCGCCGGGGGCGGTGCCCATGCGGGCATGCCAGGTGGCGAACAGGTTGAGGACGCTGCGGTGTTCCACTGCGACGCCCTTGGGCCTCCCCGTGGACCCGGAGGTGAAGATCACGTAGGCCAGTCGGTCCGGCGTATGAGCGATACCCGCGGGCGGCCCCTGCCGGGTCGCTCCCGCAGCTCCTCCTTCAGCTTCTCCCTCGGCCTCCCCCTCGGCCTCTACGGTCCTCAAGTCGAGCCATTCCGGGGCGCGTTCCGTGCTGTCGTGGTCGCTCAGCACGACCGGGCAGGCCGCGTCCTCGACCATGTTCGCGAGGCGTTCGGAGGGCTGTCCCGGGTCGAGCGGGAGGTAGGCGGCGCCCGCCTTGAGGATGCCCAGGATGCCTACGGCCAGGTCGCAGGATCGCTTCGCGTGGAGGCCCACCACGTCGCCGGGGCGGACGGACCGGGCGACGAGGGCGTGTGCGAGGTGGTTGGCGCGGCGGTCGAGTGTCGCGTAGTCCAGCGAGCGGTCCCGGTCGACGACCGCGGTCTGCCCGGGGCGCTCGCGTACCTGGGCCTCGAAGAGTTCGACGAGTCCGGACGCCGCGTGCGGAACCTGCCCGGGGGCTTCCGGCTGTGTGGCGTCTCCGTCGAGCAACATCCGCCGGCGTTCCTGAGGCTCCATCAACTGCAGGGCGCGGATGTCCCGTTCGGGGTGACGGGCCATGTCGGTGAGCAGGTGCCGCAGATGTCCGGCCCAGCGCTCGGCGGTGGCGTGGTCGAGGAGGGCCGTCGCGTAGTCCAGGTACCCGGTGATACGGCCGTCGGACTCGGTCGCCGACACGGCCAGGTCGAACTTGGCCGGGGCGTGGGCGATCGACAGCGGCAGGGCCTCGACTCCGGGCAGGTGCAACAGGTCCCGGCGTTCGGGCACCCAGGCCAGCATGGTCTGGAACAGCGGCGTACGGGACGCGCTGCGCGGCGGGTTGACCAGTTCGACGATGCGCTCGAAGGGCAGGTCCTGGTGAGCGAGTGCCTCGCGTACGACGGCGCGGGTGCGGGCGAGGGCCTCGGACGCGGTGAGGGAGCCGGACAGATCGATGCGCAACGGGAGGGAGTTGACGAGGAAACCGATAAGGCCGGCCGCACCCGGGCCGCGCCGGTTGGCGAACGGGCTGCCGACAACGATGTCCTCCTGCCCGGAAAGCCGCGACAGCAGAATCGCCCACCCGGTGAGCACTGCCACGAAGGGCGTGGCTCCATGCCGTCGGGCCAGACCGCGCAGCCCGGCCGTGACCTCGGCATCGAGGCTGAACTCGGCCCGCCCGCCCTCGTATTGCTGTTCCGTCGGCCGGGGTCGGTCGGTGGGCAGTTCCAGGACCGGCGGCGCGTCGTGCAGCGCGCGCTGCCAGTAGTCCTCCTGGGCGGCCAGCGCGCCGCCCAGGACGGCTTGGCGCTGGGCCCCGGCGTGGTCGGCATACTGCACCGCGAGCGGCGGCAGCGGATTGGGCGCGGCTGCCGCGAACGCCTCGTAGAGCTGCCCGAGTTCGTCCATCATGACGTTCATCGAGGCACCGTCGTAGATGCTGTGATGGAACGTCAGCAGGAGTACGTGGCGTTCGGGCCCTGTGACGAGCAGGCGGCCACGCCCGAGCGGGCCGGCTTCGAGGTCGAACGGCCGTTGTGCCTCGTCGAGTTGGCGGGCGGCCACTCGCGCGTCGGAGTCGGAGTCGGCGGTGAGGTCCTCAACGGCCAGGGCGAACCCCGCGCCCGGTGGGTCGATGTGCTGGCGTACATCCCCTTGCCCGGCCACCAGCCGTGTCCGCAGCGTCTCATGACGGTCGGTCAGGGCGTCGAAGGCACGGGAGAGCAGGTCGCGGTCGAGCGGGCCGGTCAGGGAGAAGGCGATCGTCTCGTTGTACGCGGCGTTCGCGCCCGGGAGTTGGGCCAGGAACCACAGTCGCTGCTGGGCGAAGGAGGCGGGCCGGATGCGGGGCGCCCGTTCGGCGCTGCCCATGGCCGTCTCGGTGGACGCGCGTGGAGTGGGGACGGGGTGGGGGGTGTGGTGCACCGGCGGTACCTGGCCTTCCCATCGGTGTGGGGCTGGGTGACATCGGGCGCGACAAGCCGGGTTCACCGGTCTGCCGACGGTCCGGAACGGGTGCGCTCGCCGTCGAGCGGGCGTCATGGTGGGGGTTGGGCGCGGGGCCGACGGCCGGGATGCGCAGGGCGCCGTCACCGCGGAACCGTCACCGCGGGACGAGGCACACGTCAGGTCGTTGATGGGGGGCGAGTCCACGGGGCGAGGAGGCCTAAAGCGGCCCGGTGATTCGATAATTCGATTCCCGAAATCGCTGGCCAATTACCTGGTCACATCATTTTCCTGCTCGCCCGGATTTCCTTCCGGAACTCCGTGACGCGGTCGTAATCATCAATCACACGCTCCGAGCATGTCAACACTTGACATTTCCCCGAGCGTCATAGAGTCGACACCCTTGATAAAGAATCCCGCGAAGCTCGCATACAGGAATAAACCCTGCACACCGTCACACAACTTCCCTGCGGGCGGGGCAGAACGAGAGCCCGAGTAAAGAAGGCCTCCTATTTCGACGGTCGGACTGGATTAAAGGTTTGGGAGCGGCGCCGATCGGCAGGGATGTCAGAATGGCCGCGCGTCGACCGGGGCCGGAGCCCACGCAAACGGGAGTCGCGAAATGCGGGTGTTGTTGTCGACGTACGGGTCGCGCGGGGACGTCGAACCGTTGGGGGCACTCGCAGTGCGTTTACAGGAACTCGACGCAGAGGTACGGATGCGCGTGCCGTTCGACAAGGAGTTCGCGGAGTTACTCGCAGGTATCGACGCAGGGCTGATACCGATGGGCCGACCGGTGCGTCCGGTGCGGTGCCTCCGATCCTGCACGGGGCGGCACCTCCGTGGGCGGCGGAACTGGCCCGGCACCGCGCCGAGTTACTGGCCGAGCAGTTCGACATGGTCGCCGCCGCGGCCGATGGTGGTGAGGCGCTGGTGGCCACGGGTTTGATGCAGGTCGCCGCGCGTTCGGTGACGAGAAGCCGGGCATCGGCTACGTGTACGCGAGCCAGTGCTCTGACCGCATAGGTTCGCCGGGTCGGTCGGTCCAACCTGCAGGGCCTCGGCGTAGTGGTGTGCTGTCTGGTTCGTGCCGATCCGCCAACTCGGGCCCGTGGGAAGCCGAACGCCCGACGAGGTCGCGGTGGCGTTACGGGTTTCGGGCGACGGGTGCGGGCTCGGGCTTTCCGAGTGGGATGTCGCGCATGCCACGCAATGGTGAGAAGAACAGCCACAGTCCCGCGCAGCAGCCGCCGGCGACGGCGATCCACAAGGTGGTCCGGACGCCGAGGGCGGTGGCGAGCGCGCCGCCGACCACGCCGCCCAGCGGCAGTGTGCCCCAGGTGATCCAGCGTGCGGCGGCACTGACCCGGCCGAGCATGTCCGGCGGGCAGGCGGCCTGGCGGTAAGTGGTCAGCGAGACACCCGCGACGGTGGAGGCGAAGGTCCACGAGATCCAGCCGAAGCCGAACAGCAGCACCCACCAACCCTGCCCGGCCAGCGGGATCAACAGGCCGGGCAGGGACAGCACGGTCATCGATATCCAGCTGATCCTCGCCGAGCCGACCTTCTGGGCGAGGTACCGTGCCGCCACGCCGCCGGCCACCCCGCCGACGGCCCCCAGCGCCAGCAGCAGCCCAACCAGGGCAGGACGCAGATGCAGCGTACGGATCAGGAACACCGGGCCGAGGGTCTCCACCATGATGACGAAGAAGTTGGCTGTGCCGTTGAAGGCCACCGAGTTCCGCAGGATGGGGTCGCTGGTGACATAGGCGAGCCCCGCACGGATCTGCGCCCACAGCCTGGGCCGCCGGTCGGCTTCGGCCGAGGGCCGGCGTCGCTCGCGGGTACGGATAGCTGTCAGCGAGCCCGCCGACAGCGCGAAGGAGAGGGCGTCGGCGGCCATCGCCCCCGCGGCGCCGATCAGCGCCACCAGCCCCGCGCCCAGACTGGGCCCGGCGATTTGCGCGACCGACTGGGAGACGGCGACCTTGCCGTTGCCGTCCATGAGCTGGTTACGGTCGAGCAGCACCGGCAGATAGCTCTGGTAGGCCACCGAGAAGAACACGGAGAAGACGCTGGAGACCAGCGCGACGGCGTAGAGCTGGGCGAGCGTCAGCGCCCCTACCGCGTGCGCCAGCGGCACCGAGCCGATCACCAGGAACAGCGCGAGGTTGCACCAGATCATCAACCGGAGCCTGGGGACCCGGTCCACTATGGCCCCGGCCGGTAGCGCCACCAGCAGATACGCACTCGTCTCCGCAGCCGACAGCAGGCCTACCTGGAAGGCGGAGGCCTCCAACAGCACGACGGCGACCAACGGCAGGGCGAGGACGGTGACTTGCGATCCCATCTCGCTGACCGTCTGCCCACCCCATAAGAGCCGGAAGTCGCGGTGATGCCAGATCGAGGGATGTTTTCTGTTGTCATCGGGCATCCGCCCGATGGTGGCATCAGCCATAACCCATGTCCATGCCAGGGCCCCGGCGTAGGTGTGTGATGTCTGGCTCGTTGCCGATCCGCCGGCTCGGGCCGCGGGAACGCAACAGGCACGGGCTTCCAAGAGCATGTAGTTCTCCACGCTCCATGCCCCCGGCGGAAGACCATGCCTGCCGGCGCGTCATCCCCGATCCCGCCTGCTCTTGACCAGCTCCGCCATCAGCCCCAGGTTGCATCGGAGGAGGTCCCGGACCTGCTGGAACGGCTGTGCCGCACCCCGTGAGTGCGGTGGAAGTTCGCCGGGTGCCGCTCGGCATGCCCCTGCTCGGCCCCGCACGACCCGGCGGTGGGCCGGATGCCGAGCGTTCCGAACTCGTCGAACACGAACACCCAGTCGGGGAACCGCTGCAGGACCTCCTCGATTCGGTCGCGTGGCCGCTGCCGTGCCTCACGGCAGCGCCGGCACCACGACGGATGCCACCCGAGCAGGCGCACCTCAGACGGCGGCACCCCGGATGGCGGACCAGCCGTACCGGGCGGGCCCAGCGGCCGAGTCGGACATCGCCATCGCACACCACGGCCCGACCTCGCCGGCGAGTCCCTGTCGGCCGCGCTGACGCCGGCACTGACCCCCGAGACCCACGCACCGGCGAGAGCGATGGCCGTCGCGATCACTACCGATGGGGCAACCGTGACCGCGACAATGTTGCTCGACGCGATCGGCCGGGACAAGCCGCCGACGCCGCTGTGAGCTGCACGGGTTCGTCATACCTGGGAGCGGGTCGTACCGCCCTTCCAGGAAGCGAATCACCGGCCACCTCCGCTGCGGCGCCCCAGCCCGACCGAAGCCACCCGCACCACCGCACTCGGCGATATCACCGAAGTTCGTCGCCGTCCCCACGGCAATCTGTCACACCGTGGGAACATCTCCCGACTCCGGCCGGATGAGCCGCTCGTCCGGGATCACCGCGACCCCGAGGATCTCGATCATCGCCTCCGGCTGCCAGAGCGCGGTCGTGCCGATGCCGGCCATGGCCGGGTAGACCGGGCCCGCGAGCTCGCGCCACGCCTTCCCGATCTCCTTGCCGCGCGCCTGGTAGTCGGGGATGTCCGTGAGGTAGAGCGTCAGGCTGACCAGGTCCTCGGGGATGCCACCGGCGGCCCGCAGCGTGGTGAGCACGTTGCCGAACGCCTGCCGGAACTGCTCGACGATGCCGCCCGGGACGATCCGCATGTCCGCGTCCAGGGCCGTCTGTCCGCCCAGGTAGAGCGTGTTTCCGCTCAGGGTGCCGTGCGAGTAGCCGCTCGGCGTGGGGAGCGAGGGCGGGTTCACCGGGATCGGAGTCATTGCGGGTTCCTCCTCGGACGGACCGGACGGGGTGATGCAGGCAGCCTAACTCATCTATTGACTGTTTTCGACGGTCGTGAAAATCTCGCTATAAAGCAGCCCGGCCACACCGGCCGTCGCCACCCCGGCCACCGTCACCCCCAGGGAGAACGCCCATGAAGCTCGCCACCGTGGCCCACGGAGACCGCACCACGGCCGCCGTGCTCGACGGCGACCGCTGGCGGGCGCTGCCGGCCGACGACCTCTCCGCACTGCTGACGACCACGGCGACCGACCGCATCGCGAGCCTCGCCGGGGCCGAACTGCCGGGCGCCACCCCCGTGTTGCCGTTGCCGGCGCCACGGAAGGTCGTCTGCTGCGGTCTCAATTACGCCGACCACATCACGGAGATGGGCCGTGCGCTGCCGACGCATCCCACGCTCTTCGCCAAGTACGCCGACACGCTGACCGGCCCCGAGGACGACCTCGTCCTGCCGCCCGGCCTCGACGTGGACTGGGAGGCGGAGCTCGCGGTCGTCGTCGGGGCCGAGCTCACCGGCGCGGACCGGCACACGGCCGGTCGGGCGATAGCCGGATACACGGTCGCCAACGACATCAGCGTGCGGGACTGGCAGAAGCGCACGCTCCAGTGGTTCCAGGGCAAGGCGTGGGACCGCACCACGCCGCTCGGGCCGGTGGTCGTCACCCCCGACGAGCTCGACCCGGTCGCGGGTGTCGAGGTGATCTGCCGGGTCAACGGCGTCGAGCGGCAGCGCGGAAACACGAGCACGCTGGTGTTCGACGCCGCCGATCTGCTCGCCTACATCTCCGCCTTCACGGTCCTGCGCCCCGGCGACATCGTGCTCACCGGCACCCCTGGTGGCGTGGGCTCGGGCATGAACCCGCCGGTCTTCCTCGCCGAGGGCGACCTCGTCGAGACCGAGATCCCCGGCATCGGCACCCTGCGCAACCGCTACCGCCTCACCGACACCAGGAGCTGATCATGGAACCCGATTTCTCCAAGTACGTCCTAGAGGGCGACAACTCGTTGTACGCCGACGAGTCCGGCCTGGTCGTACCGGTCGTGACGCGCGGTGGTCTGGAGGTCGGCGCCACCGGCCAATCCGACGGGGCTACCCGGATCTCCGGCGTCTCCATCCAGCACACTCCGGCCACCAAACTGTGGTTCGGGAAGGTGAGCAACGAGTCCGGCTATCGCTCGGTTCCGCACCACCACGGCGAGGCCGAGACCGGCGGCTACGTCCTGTCGGGGCGGGCGCGGATCTATTTCGGCAAGCGCTTCGAGGACTACCTCGACCTCACGGAGGGCGACTGGGTCTTCGTCCCGCCGTTCATGCCGCACGTGGAGTGCAACCTCGACCGCAACAACCCGCTGACCTGGATGACGACCCGTACCCCGGAGAACATCGTGGTCAACCTGGACGAGGTGGCCGACGCCGCCCTGCGCGACTGGCTGGACCGGCCGTGAACGACACCCAGAGCACCAGCTCCGACTCCCGAACCACCGACACCGACGTCCGCGCAGACGTCCGTTCCGTCCCGACCTCGGCGGCCTTCACCGCCGCGATCACCCTCGCCCCCGCCGAGCCCGAGCACTTCGACCTCGCGTTCACCGCGACCACCCAGCCCTGCCCGTGGCCGAAGGCGTACGGCGGCGACATGGTGGCCCAGGCCGCAGCCGCCGCCATGCGCTCGGTCGAGGGCAAGACGCTGCACTCGATGCACTCCTACTTCCTGCGGCCGGTCGACATCGGCGCCGAAGTCCGTTACGAGGTCGAGCTGTTGCGCGACGGGCGCGGATACGCCACCCGCCAGGTCCGCGGTTTCCAGAACGGCAAGCCCGTCTACACCTGCCTCGCCAACTTCGCCGCGGGCGAGCCGGGCGCGACCTTCGCCGCCGAGCCCCCCGTCGGCGTACCGGATCCCGCCGAACTGCCCAGCTCTGCCGCGTACTTGCGCGACACCGCCGCGCCCCGGGGGACGATGACCGACACCTCCGAGGAGTACTGGAGCGGCGGGCGCAGCTTCGACATGCGGCACGTGCCCGGCCCCGTCTACCTCACGGTCGAGGGCGAGCGCGTACCCCAACAGGCCGTGTGGGTAAGGCCGTTCGACGCTCTCCGTCCGGTGGACGGCCTGTCCGACGAGCAGCGCGACCTCGCCGCGCTCTCCTACGTCTGCGACTACACGATCCTCGAACCCGTCCTGCGCGTACTGGGCCTGCCGTGGGCCGGGCCGGGAGTCGTCACCGCCAGCCTCGACCACGCGATGTGGTTCCACCGGCCCGGCCCCGTGGACGGCTGGCTGCTCTACGCCCAGGAAGCCGTCGCCGCCGATTCCGGTCGCGGCGTCGCCGTCGGCCGCTTCTTCACCCCTTCCGGCACCCACCTGGCCACCGTCGTCCAGGAAGGCCTGATCCGCAGCTCCTGATTCCCACGCAGCTCCTGATCCCTGCACGGCCCGCCCCCGGCCTGCGGAAAGGACCCTCCCGATGGACCAGTTGGACCAGATGGGCCTCTCGCCCTCCGCCTATCCGGACACGTTCGCCCGCGACCATCTCCCGCCGCGCGCCCAGTGGCCGGTCCTGGAGTTCACCACCGACGAACTCCAATATCCCGAGCGCCTGAACGCCGGCGCCGAGCTCATCGACGTACCCACCGCTGCCTTCGGCCCCGACCGCCCGGCCCTGCGCACGCCGGAGGGCGAGGTGTGGACCTACGGCGAGCTGCTGCGCCGGGCCAACCAGGTCGCCCATGTCCTCACCGAGGACCTCGGCCTGGTGCCCGGCAACCGGGTGCTCCTCCGCTCCCCCAACAACCCGTGGATCGTGGCGTGTTGGCTCGGTGTCCTCAAGGCCGGCGGCATCGTCGTCACCACCATGGCGGCGCTGCGGGCCCGCGAGCTCACCCCCGTCGTGGAGAAGACCCGCCCGGCCGTCGCACTGGTCGACCACCGCTTCACGGCCGATGTCGAGACCGTACGCGACACCGTCCTGCCGGACCTCAAGATCGTGGCCTACGGCGGCGACGCGCCCGACGACCTGACGCGCCAAGTCGCCTCGAAACCGGCAGAGTTCACCGCGGTCGACACCGCCGCCGACGACGTGGCCCTCTTCGGACCGACCTCGGGCAGTACCGGCGTACCGAAGATCACCACCCACTTCCACCGCGACATCCTGTCGATCGACAACACCTTCGGCCGCCACACCCTCCGTCTACGGCCCGACGATCTGGTGTCGTGCACCGCCCCGCTCGCCTTCACCTTCGGGCTCGGCATCCTGGTCGTCTGCGCCCTGCGGGCCGGTGCGTGCGCTCTGCTGACTGAAGCCGTCGCACCGGAGCCGCTGGCCGAACTCGTCGCCGAGACCGGCGTCACCGTGCTGGCGACCGCGCCGACGGCGTACCGGCAGATCCTCAAGGCCGGAAAGGCGGACCGGCTGCACGGTCTGCGCAGTGCGGTCAGCGCCGGGGAGCACATACCGGAGGAGGTGTGGCAGCAACTGCACGAGGAGACCGGGCTCAAGGTCATCGACGGCATCGGCGCCACCGAGATGATCCACATCTTCATCTCCGCCGCCGGTGACGACATCCGGCCCGGCTCGACGGGACGGCCGGTCCCCGGCTACCGCGCGACCGTACTCGACCTGGACGGCGAGGAGGTCGGCCCGGGTGTCGAGGGGCGGCTGGCCGTGATCGGCCCGGTCGGCTGCCGCTATCTCGACGACCGACGGCAGGAGAACTACGTCGTGCGCGGCTGGAACGTCACGGGCGACACCTTTGTCCGCGACGAGGACGGCTACTTCTACTACCGCACCCGCACGGACAACATGATCGTGTCCTCCGGGTACAACATCGGCGGTCCCGAGGTCGAGTCCGCCATCAACACCCACCCGGACGTCGTCGAATCGGCCGTGGTCGCCAAGCCCGACCCCGAACGCGGCTCGGTCGTCTGCGCGTTCGTCGTCCTGGTCGAGGGAGTCGTCGGCGACGAGACCAAGGTCAAGGACATCCAGAACCATGTCAAGGCGCAGCTGGCGCCTTACAAGTACCCCCGCGCGGTGCGCTTCTGCGACGTACTGCCCCGCAACACCAGCGGAAAGCTCCAGCACTTCCTGCTGCGTCAGATCGTCGAGAAGGAGAACCAGGCATGAGGATCGCGATCGTGGGCGGCGGACCGGGCGGGCTGTACCTCTCCGCGCTGATGAAGCAACTAGACCCCGCCCACGAGATCACCGTCTGGGAGCGCAACGCCCCCGACGACACCTTCGGCTTCGGCGTGGTCTTCTCCGACGAGACCCTCGGCGGCATCGAGAACGCGGACACCGTCGTCCACGACGCGATGGAGAGCCGCTTCGCCCGCTGGACCGACATCGACATCGAGTTCGGCGGCCACCGCTTCACGGTCGGCGGCCAGGGCTTCGCGGCGATGGCCCGCAAGGACCTGCTGCACATCCTCCAGGAGCGGGCCGCCCAACTCGGCGTCACCGTGCACTACCGCACCCTCGCGGCGGAAGTGGACGAACTGCGCGGCTCCTACGACCTCGTGGTCGCGGCCGACGGCATCAACTCGGCCGTGCGGACCAAGTACGCCGACGCCTTCGTCCCCTCCCTGGACCAGCGGGCGAACAAGTACATGTGGCTGGGCACCGACCGGGTCTTCGAGGCGTTCCAATTCCTCGTCAAGCAAACCGAGTTCGGGACCATGCAGATCCACGGCTACCCGTTCTCCGACTCCGGCTCGACGTTCATCGTCGAGATGGCCGAGGACGTGTGGCGCAAGGCCGGCCTCGACGCGACGGAGGGCACGCAGTTCCCGCCCGGCGTCAGCGACGAGCAGTCCGTGGCCAGGATCCGCGAGATATTCGCCGGGGAACTCGCCGGACACAAGCTCCTGACGAACAACTCCCGTTGGCTGAACTTCACGACGGTCCGCAACGAGCACTGGCACCACCACAACGTGGTCCTCCTCGGCGACGCCGCCCACACCGCGCACTTCTCCATCGGCTCCGGCACCAAGCTCGCCATGGAGGACGCCCTCGCACTCGCCGCATGTCTGCACGAACACCGCACCGTGGACGCGGCGTTGACGGCATACGAGACCGAGCGCCGCCCGGTGGTGGAGTCCACCCAGCGCGCCGCCCAGGCCTCGCTGGAGTGGTTCGAGAACATCGGCCGGTACGCCGACCAGGACCCCGCGCAGTTCTGCTTCAACCTCCTCACCCGGTCCCGCCGGATCACCTTCGACAACCTCAAGGACCGCGACCCCGGCTTCGCCGACCTGATCGAGCGCGGCTTCGCCGAAGCCCAGGGCCTCACCGAGTCGGTCCCGGCGATGTTCCAGCCGTTCACCATCGGCGCCTTGGAACTGAAGAACCGGATCATCGTCTCGCCGATGGACATGTACTCCGCCGTCGACGGAGTACCGGACGACTTCCACGTCGTCCACCTCGGCTCCAAGGCGCTCGGCGGCGCCGGCCTGGTGATGACCGAGATGGTCTGCGTCTCCCCCGAGGCCCGCATCACCCCGGGCTGCACGGGCCTGTGGAACGACACGCAGCGCGACGCGTGGACCCGGGTCACCGACTTCGTCCACGGCCGTAGCACCGCGAAGATCGGTCTCCAGCTGGGCCATTCAGGTCGCAAGGGTTCAACTCGCCTCATGTGGGAGGGCATTGACGAGCCCCTCACCGAGGGCAACTGGGAGGTCGTAGGCCCCTCCTCACTCCCCTACGGCACGGGCTGCCACACACCGCGCGAGATGACGCGATCCGACATGGACGCGGTCGTGGCCGACTTCGTGGCCGCCGCCCGCCGGGGCGCCGAAGCAGGCTTCGACCTCCTGGAAGTCCACGCGGCTCACGGCTACTTGCTCTCCTCCTTCCTCTCGCCCATCGCCAACCACCGCACCGACGAGTACGGCGGCGACCTCACGAACCGGCTCCGCTTCCCGCTGGAGGTCTTCGACGCCGTACGGTCCGCCTTCCCCGCCGACCGCCCGGTGACGGTGCGGATCTCCGCCACCGACTGGACCCCCGACGGCAACACGGAACACGACGCGGTCGAGATCGCGCGGGCGTTCGTCGCGCACGGCGCGGCGGCCGTGGACGTGTCGTCCGGCCAGGTCACGAAGGACGAGAAGCCGGCGTACGGCCGCTCGTACCAGACCCCGTTCGCCGACCGCATCCGCCACGAGGTCGCCGCTCCGGCGGGGGCGGCCGTGATCGCCGTAGGAGCGATCTCGTCGTACGACGACGTCAACTCGATCCTGCTCGCCGGGCGTGCCGACCTGTGCGCGCTCGGCCGTACGCACCTCTACAACCCGCAGTGGACTTTGCAGGCGGCGGCCGAGCAAGAGTACCGCGGTCCGGGTGCCGACTGGCCGGCGCAGTTCGCGGCCGGTCGCCGCAAGCCGCCCACGTCACGGACCGACGCGGTCCGCCCGCGTCTCGCGCTGCTGCGCGACGCCCCGCGGGATGCCGTGCACCTGCGGTGGACTCCGGGCAGCGCAGCGGAATGAGCGGCCCCTACGGCGTTCACCGTGCCCGCGTGGAGTGGATCGACACCGATGCGGCCGGGATCTACCACAACACCAGCGTCGTCCGATTCGCCGAGGCGGCGGAGGCCGAACTCATGCGCACGCACGGCGTCCCGGGCTACTTCCCGGTGGCCCCGAGGGTGCGCTACGAGGTGGAGTTCGAGGCGTCGATCCGGTTCGGCCAGGAGGTCCAGACGCGGGTCGAGCTGATCCGCCTCGGCCGGTCCTCGATGACCTTCGGCTTCGAGGTGTGGCGGAACACCGAGGACGGCGAGCCGGACCGCCGTGCCGCTCGGGGCACCTATGTCACCGTGCACGTACCCGACAAGGAGACCGGTGGCAGCGCACCCTGGCCGACCGCCTGGCGTGTCGCACTGGGCAGCCGGGCGGAATCGGACGCCCGACATGCGCACTGAAATACTACGATCGTGACGGCAAGCGACCTCGTTGACGACAGCCCGGGCCAGCCCGCACCGCCGCGATCCCTGATCGTGACGGTGTACGGCCTCTACGCGCGCGAGGTCGGCGGCTGGATCAGCGTGAGCACCCTGATCCGGCTGCTCGCCGAACTCGACGTCGACGCCCCGGCGGTCCGCTCCTCGATCTCCCGGCTCAAGCGCCGCGAGATCCTGGTGGCCGAGCGCCGGGACGGCCGTGCCGGGTACGCGCTCTCGCCCTACGCCCGCTCCGTCCTGGAGACCGGTGACCGGCGTATCTTCGAACGCCACGCCGTCACCGACGACGGCTGGGTCATCGCCGTCTTCTCGGTGCCGGAGAGCGAGCGTCAGCACCGCCACCAACTCCGGTCACGACTGGCCTGGTTGGGTTTCGGCACGGTCTCCTCGGGGGTCTGGATCGCCCCGGCCCACGCGCTCGACGACACCCGAGACCACCTGCTCCGACACGGCCTGGACCAGTACGTCGACCTCTTCCGCGCCGACTACGTGTCCTTCGGAGACCCCGCCGAACAGGTCGGCCGCTGGTGGGACCTGGACGCGCTCCAGAAGCTCTACGACGATTTCGTCGCCGAGTTCACCCCGATGGCCGGGCGCTGGGCCGGGACCGGGACCGACAGGAACCTGCTGTCGGACCAGGACGCGTTCATCGACTACGTCCACGTCCTGACGGCCTGGCGCCGGTTGCCCTACCTCGACCCGGGCCTGCCCAGCACTCTCCTCCCCGCCACGTGGTCCGGCACGACGGCGGCGAACCTCTTCGCCACACTCCGGCACACCCTGGCGGACCCGGCGCACGAGTTCGCCCGAAGCCTGCTGGACGACCCCTCGTGAGCCGGCGGGGTCACTTCCCGAACGTCTGGCGGAACTCGGCGATGTCCTCGGGCGAAGCCTCGATCGCGGCGCACATCGGGACGAAGCCGTCCTCGGCGCCGACGATGTAGTGCCCGCCTTCCGCATACGTCAACGTCTCCGGGATCCTGGTGTCGCTGGTGAGTACGACCGTCTCCGCGTCGCCGCCCTTGAACCACCGGTCCACACGGAAAGTGGCCGTCGAGCCCTTGACGGAAGTGACCGTTCCTTCGAAGAGGGTCGGATACTCGCCGAGTGTGTCGACGCCGGGCACCGCGCACTTGCCGGAGCCCCCCTCAGCGGTGAGCCACAGCGCACCGGCGGAGGCCGGGGTCTTGGCCGAGGCCGAATTACCGTTCCCGTTACCGCTGTTGGCCATGATCCCTCCGGCGACGCCGCCTCCGAACACGAGAAGTCCGGCGGCCGCGGCGAGTCCGACGAGATGACGGCGTCCCCATCCCGCGGCAATGCGGGTCAGTGCCGGGTCCGCGGACTGCAGCCGGGCCGGCAACTCGTCGTCATTCACTGACCGCTCCTTCTTTCATCCCTCCTGTGTCCGGTCGGTTCGGCATCCTTTCGCCCCGGCTGTGCGCCGGGGGCGCCGAGCGCGGCGCACAGCTCGCTGGAGGTCGGGCACGTCCAACTCACCGCCGTGGTCGAGGAATTGGGCGCCGAAACAGAGGCGCACGACCAGGCCCGCGCGGCCGTGACCGCCCACCCCGACCGCCTCGCGGAGCAGGGCGTCCCGGCGACCGGCCAGATCCTCACCACCGCCCTCACCCACACGGCCACCTGCACCGTCGTCCTCGTCGATCCCGACAGGGCACCACGGCAACTGACGTCGGCCGGCCTGCCGGCGCTGCGCGACGGGGCGGCCTGATCGTCACAGCGCACCGACAACGACAGCGGCACGTGGCGGGCCCGACACCGACGGGCCCGCCACAGTCGTATGCCCTGCTGTACGGCCCTGCGTCCTCGCGACAAGCACCCGGGAGCGCTCGGTACGCGAAGCCGAGGTCAGGTCGCGCATTCGCGATTTCCCTGACGGCTCGTCATGAAATAACCGTGTTAACTCGGCGCGCGAACCCTTGCCAAGCGGAGATAGTACGTGCTCGGATTATCTCTGTCGGGCGGTACCCCACCGTCCCGAATCCGCTGCTCAACCATGCACCGCGGGGCCTGTTCACCCTGCCTCCGCTCCCCGTGTCCCGCGTCTCCCCACCTCTCACCTCCTCCCCTCTCCCTCTCTTCGCTCCCCCTTCCGTCACCGCGCCCGGAGCGTGTCCGCGGCATGTCCGCAGCCCGCTGAAGAGCGCGATCGGTACCCCCCAGCGATACCTGGAGAAGCCCGTGTTCGATCTTTCGTCCGTCGACCTGCTCGACGCCTTCACCCGCGAACTGCGGCTGTGCAAGCTGCGCAGCGGTGAGCACGTCGTGGTGCTGTCCGAGCCGGGCAGCCGTGGTGACTACGTCGCCGCCGCCTTCGGTGCCGCCAAGGCGTGCGGAGCGCATGTCATCTCCGCGACCGTGCCGGGCGGCAGCCCCGCGCCGATGCCGAGCACCCACACCGGTGCGGGTCCCGGCCTGGTCTCCGTGCTCAACGACAGCACCGCACAAGACCTGTTGAAGTCGGCCGACCTGGTCGTCGACCTGACCCGCGAGGGTTTCATCCACGCGCCGGTCCAGCAGGAGATCCTGCGCGCCGGGACCCGCATCATCTTCGTCTGCGACGCCCCCGACGTACTGATCCGCAACCTCCCCAAGGAGGGCGACAAAGCGGAGGTGTTGGAGGGCGTCGACCTACTCAAGCGGTCGTCCGTCATGCGGGTCACGTCGGACGCGGGAACCGACCTCACCGTCCAACTCGCCGGATCCAAGCCGGAGTTCCAGTGCGGCTTCGCCGACGACCCGGGCCGCTGGGACCACTGGCCGAGCACGATGGTGCTGTGCTGGCCGGAGATCTCCGACGGGCAGATCGTGCTCGCCGAGGGCGACATCCTGCTGCCCTTCAAGGAGTACGTCCGCTCCCCCGCCACCCTGCAGATCGCGGGCGGCCACATCGAGAAGGTGTCCGGCGGTGCCGAGGCCGAACTGCTGTCGACGTTCTTCGAGGACGCCCGGGACGAGTGGGCGCGCAGCCTCTCCCACATGGGCTGGGGTCTGATGCGCACGGCCGACTGGTTCGCCACGGCGATGTACGGCAAGGACGACCTGATGGGCATGGACGCCCGCGCCTTCGCCGGCAACTTCCTCTGGTCGACGGGCCCGCACCCGGTCCTCGGACGGGAGTCGTACGCCCACCTCGACATCGCGATGCGCGGCTGCACCGTCACGGTCGACGACGTCGAGGTCGTCACCGCCGGAAAGCTCACCGACGGCTGACCGCGTCGCCCCTCGTCTACGAAACACCCGTACCCGCACGCCAGTTGGAGGAAGTGTGGCGCCCAGCCAGTCGTACGAAGTCACCGTCGTCGGAGGAGGTCTCGGCGGGCTCACCACCGCGTTGGCACTGCGGCAGCGCGGTCTGCGGGTCACCGTCCTGGAGCAGGCGTCCGAGCTCGGCGAGGCCGGCGCGGGCATCCAGACGGCGCCCAACGCGAGCCGCGTCCTGATGGGGCTCGGGCTGCGCCCGCAGATGGAGGCCATCCACACCGAGCCCCTCGACCAGGTGCGACGGCGGTGGAAGGACGGCAGCATCGTCGGGCTGACCTCGCTGGGACAGCGCGTCAAGGACCAGTTCAACGCGCCCTACTGGCACTACCACCGCGCCGATCTGCACCGCGTCCTGCTGGACGCGTGCGTCGACCCCGCCGGTCCCGGCCCCGTCGTGGAGGTGCACACCGGGAGCAAGGTCGTCGACCTGGACCGTACCGATCCCGAGCGTCCCGTCGCGGTCACCGAGGACGGGCGCCGGTACGCCGGTGACGTGCTCGTCGGCGCCGACGGCATCCGCTCGCGGACCCGCGACCTGATGGGCGCCCCCGACACCCTGCAGTTCTCCGGCGAGATGGCCTACCGGGCTTTGATCCCAGGGGAGTTGATCGCCGCCGACCCGGCGACCCGCTGGCTCGTGGACCGCTTCCAAAGCACCATCTGGTACGGCCCCGACCGGCACCTCGTGCACTACATGATCCGCGGCGGCGAGTACCTCAACGTCGTGGCGTGCGTGCCCTGCACGGACGAGGTCGCCGAGAAGTGGAGCGTGTCCGCGACCGCGCAGGACCTCGTGGACGCGTTCCCCGGCTGGGACGACCGCGTACCGGCCATGCTGTCCAAGGCGAAGGAGGACGTCTCCGCCTTCGCGCTCCACCACCGGCGCCGCGACCCGGTGTGGACGGACGGCCGGGTCGCCCTCCTCGGCGACGCGTGCCACGCGATGCTCCCCTACCAGGCACAGGGCGCCTCGCAGGCCATGGAGGACGCCGCCGTACTGGCCGAGGAACTCGGCGCGGTCACGTCCACCAACGTCGAGGGAGCGCTGCGCCGCTACGTCGACCGGCGCGCCAAGCACGCCGGCATGGTCCAGGACGCGTCGCTGCGCAACAAGACCTTCTACCACCTGCCCGACGGCCCCGAACAGCGGGCCAGGGACGAGAAGTTGAGGAACTTCGACGGCGAGTCGGACCTCTCCTACGACTGGCTGTGGTCCGGCACGCCGCTCAACGACCCGGATCTCGGGGCGTTCTCGTACCAGTTCGCCCGCTGAACCCCCTCCTCGTCATCACTGCCACCCCCTGCACACACCATCCGGTCCGCACGCCGGAGCCCCGCGACAAAGCGCGCCCGCAATCGTGCGGCACGTACCAGACACGCAACACCGTGGAGCGAACGTGAAAACAGGCGATCAGATAGTTCAGGAACTCCCCTGGAAATGGCCCGTCCAGGGAAAGATCTTCATCATCGGCGGCCTCGGCTACTTGTTCGACGCGTACGACATCGCCCTGAACGGCTTCCTCATGCCGCTGGTGGGTGCGCACTTCGACCTCTCGCTGAGTGATCGCGGGTACGTCGCCACCGCCAACCTCGTCGGCATGGCCGTGGGCGCCATCGTCTGGGGCTCGGTCGCGGACCGGATCGGCCGGAAGAAGGCCTTCAGCGTCACGTTGCTGATCTTCGCGCTGTTCTCGGTCCTCGGTGCGCTCTCGCCCACGTACCCCGTCTTCCTCGCCCTGCGCTTCCTCGCGGGCATCGGCCTCGGCGGCTGTATCCCCGTGGACTACGCGCTGGTCAGCGAGTTCTCGCCGCGCAAGTACCGGGGCCGCGTGCTCACCGGGCTCGACGTGTGGTGGCCGGTGGGCGTGACGCTGTGCGGGTTCGTGTCGACGGCGCTCCTGTCGGTCGACGGGAACTGGCGGTGGATGCTGACGACGATGGTCCTGCCCGCGCTGCTGCTGTTCTGGGCCCGCCGAGGCATCCCGGAGTCGCCGATCTACCTGGCGAAGAAGGGCCGCGAGGCGGAGGCCAGGCAGGTCATCGACGACCTGGTCGCCCGCACCGGCGCGCCCGCCGTGCTCTACACGATCCCGGAGCCCGTCGCCGAGACCGGCCCGCGCGGAGTGGCCGCCGCGGCCGAACAACTGCGCCGGATATGGAAGTTCAGCCCGCGCATCACCTCCGCCGCCTGGCTGCTGTTCGCCACGATCATGCTGGTCTACTACGCGGCCCTGAGCTGGATGCCGACGATCCTCAAGGACGAGGGCCTCGGTGACACCGCGGCCTTCATGAAGACCACCCTGATGAGCGGGGTCGGCATCATCGGCGTGCTGGTGTCCACGGCACTCGTCGACATCGTCGGCCGCAAGTGGCTCATCGGGATCTCGGCGCCGGTCGCGTCCGTCGCGCTGGTCGTGTTCGCGCTGGTGATGGACATGCCGACCGGGTCCGTCGTGGCGATCGCCGTCTTCGGCTTCCTGATCCAGCTCACCATCCCCGTCCTGTACGCGTACGCCTCCGAGCTGTATCCCACCGAACTGCGGGCCAGCGGCTTCGGCTGGGCCTCGTCGGTCAGCCGGGCGCTCACCGGTTTCGCCCCGATGCTGTTCGGCTCGCTGATGTGGCCCGCGCTGGGGCTGGCGACGACCTTCGCGGTGCTGGGGTTCGCGGTCCTGCTGGCCGTCGTGTGGATGG
Organism: Streptomyces sp. NPDC050508; assembly: GCF_040655155.1. Lineage (NCBI taxonomy): Bacteria > Bacillati > Actinomycetota > Actinomycetes > Kitasatosporales > Streptomycetaceae > Streptomyces > Streptomyces sp. NPDC050508. Next base: position 136,445 of record NZ_JBFAJJ010000013.1, on the reverse strand, counting down.
CGTTCGCGGCACCGGAGACGAAGGGCCGGGTCCTCGACGCCGACGAGGAGGTGACGCCGGCCGTCACGCGACTGAGCGTCGCCGAGCAGCCGGCGCTCTGAGGCACAGCCCTCCCAAGCCGCCCGACTACTTACGGAGGACCATGAAGCCCGCCCCCTTCCAGTACCACCGGGCCCGCGACGTCGACGGAGCCGCGCGGCTCCTGGCCGAACTCGGCGACGACGCCAAGGTCATCGCCGGCGGACAGAGCCTCGTCGCGATGATGAACTACCGGCTGGCCCGGCCGCGCCACCTCGTCGACATAGGCGGACTGCGCGAACTGGACCGGATGCACCGGACCGCCGACGGCGGGCTGCGCATCGGGGCGCTCACCACCCACCACACGGTGGAGAGAGACCCGGCCGGAGTGCTGGGGGCGGGCTTCAAGGTCCTACGGCAGGCCATGACCTGGATCGGGCACCTCCCGATCCGCACCCGTGGCACGGTCGGCGGCAGCATGGCGCACGGCGACGCCACCGCCGAGTGGTGCCTGCTCGCGGTGACACTCGGCGCGGAGTTCGTGGCGCGCGGGCCGCAGGGTGAACGCACCGTCCCGGCCGGGGACTTCTTCCACGGCTACTACACAACGGCCCTCGACCCGGACGAGATCCTGGTCGAGATCGTCTTCCCCCGACCCGCGCCGCACGCCGCACTCACCGAATTCGCCGAACGGCGTGGGGACTTCGCCCTCGTGGCCGCCGCGGTCGACCTCGATGTGGAGGACGGCGAGGTGCGCGGGGGCCGGGTGGCACTCGGCGGAGTGGCGTCCGCCGCCGTCCGAGTGCCGGAGGCGGAGGCGGTGTTGGCGGACGGCCGCTCCTTCGAGGCGTGTGCGTCGGCTGCGGCGGAGGCCGTGGAACCGCCCGCAGACGCGTCGGGCAGTACGCACTACCGCAAGGAACTCGTACGGACCCTGGTCCGACGCGCCTGCGAGGAGGCGGTCTCCCGATGAGTGATGTCCTCATGAACGAGCGGAAGTTGGTGGGCAAGGCGGTTCGCCGCCGAGAGGATCCCCGTCTGCTCGCCGGGCGCGGCCGGTTCGTGGACGACATCGCACTGCCCGGCATGCTGCATGCCCAGTTTGTCCGCAGCACGGTCGCCCACGCCGAGCTGGCCTCGGTGGACGTATCCGCAGTACGCGAAGTCCCAGGTGTTGTAGCGGTGTTCACGGCCGAGGACCTGGAGCTGGGTGACATCGTCGCTCAACTGGGGCGCCCGCTCTCGGAGTTCGTGCCGACCGCGATGCCGGTCCTGGCCCGCGACAAGGTCCGCTACGTCGGTGAGCCGATCGCGATCGTCGTGGCGCGGGACGCATACGCCGCCGAGGACGGCCTGGAGGCGGCGAAGGTCTCGTACGCCACGTTGCCCCCGGTCATGTCCGAGGAGGCGGCATTCGCGGACGGTGCTCCGCTCGTCCATGCCGAGGCCGCGCACAACACCCTCGTGGACGTCTCGCTCTTCGCGACGGACGGCATCGACGGGATCTTCGACTCGGCACCCTGTGTCGTCGAGGTCGACGCGCGGACCGGGCGGCAGAACGCGCTGCCGCTGGAGACCCGGGGCGCCGTGGCCCACTGGGACGACCGCGAGGAACAGCTCGTCCTGCACACCTGCACCCAGATCCCGCACCAGGTAAGGACGGTGGCGTCCCGCTGCCTCCGTCTCGACGAGCGGGCTGTGCGGGTCGTGGTGCCCGACATGGGCGGCGGGTTCGGCCAGAAGTGCGTCGTCGGCCGCGAGGAGATCGCCTCAGCGGCAGCAGCCCTACGGCTACGGCGGCCGGTGAAGTGGATCGAGGACCGCAAGGACGCCCTGTCCGCGTCGTTCCTCGCACGTGAGCAGCACTACCGGGCGCGCGCGGCCTTCGACGCCGAGGGCAGGATCCTCGCGCTCGACACGGACGTGGTCTGCGACATGGGCGCCTACTCCTGCTATCCGTTCACGGCGGGCATCGAGCCGCTGATGGCGTCCGCCGAGATGCCCGGCGTCTACCAGCTGCCCGCGTACCGGGTGCGGGGCCGGGCGGTCACCACCAACAAGGCGCCCACCGGGCCGTATCGCGGGGTGAGCCGGCCGCAGTACGTCATGGTCATGGAGCGGCTCTTCGAGCGCGCCGCCCGCGAACTGGCCCTGGATGCGGTCGAGATCCGTCGCCGCAACGTCATCACCGACTTCCCGTACAAGGGCGTCAACAACATCACCTACGACCCCGGTTCCTATCTGGAGTCGCTGAACCTCTGCGAGCGCCTCGTCAAGGACGAGGGCTGGTACGAGAAGCAGGCAGCGGCGGCGGCCGAGGGCCGGTACATCGGCATCGGCTACTCGTGCTTCAGCGAGCGCACCGGCTACGGCTCCGCCGCCTTCGCACAGCGCAAGATGCAGGTGGTGCCCGGCTTCGACATCTCCGAAGTACGGATGGACACCAGCGGCGCGGTCACCTTCACCACCGGCACCATGAACCACGGCCAGAGCCACGAGACGACGATGGCGCAGATCGTGGCCGACCAACTCGCCCTGGACATCGCCAAGGTGAGGCTCCATCAGGGCGACACCGACCGCATCACCTACGGCTTCGGCACCTTCGCCAGCCGCTCCATCACCATCGGCGGCAGCGCCGTACGCCTGGCCGCCGCGAAGCTCGGCGACAAGCTGTGCGCAATCGCCGCGTCCCGTTGGGGAGTTGCCCCCGACGAGGTGGAGCTGTCGGACGGTGCCGCCCGCCGCCGTAACGCCCAAGACGTCCTCACCTACGAGGAGATCGCCGATATCGCCTATCTCCGGGCCCACTTGCTGCCGAAGGACATCGAGCCGGGTCTGTCGATCACCGCCACCTTCGACGTCTTCAACGACGGCACCTTCTCCAACGCCACCCACGCCTGTGTCGTCGAACTCCACGCGGGCACCGGGCAGGTGGAGATCCTGCGGTACGTGTGCGTCGAGGACTGCGGGGTCGCCATCAACCCGCAGGTCGTGGAGGGGCAGTGCCGGGGCGGCATCGCGCAGGGCATCGCGGGCGCGCTGTTCGAGCAGGTGACGTACGACGCCCAGGGCGAGCCGTCGGCCACCGGCTTCATGGACTACAAGGTGCCCACCGCGCACGAGATCCCCGACGTACTGATCCACCACCTGGAAACGCCCTGCGCGTTCACCGAGACCGGCGCGAAGGGGGCCGGCGAGGGCGGCACGATCGGGGCGCCCGCCGCCGTGCTCAACGCCGTCAACGACGCTCTGCGCCCGACCGGCGTCGAGCTGGACCACACCCCGATCACCCCCGAGACCGTGCACCGCGCGCTGAACGGCGCCCCGAGCCTGGAGCCGTCCTCATGAACACCGACCCCGTGGCAACGCATCCGGACCTCCAGCTCATCACCCTCGACGTCAACGGCGAGCGGTACGACGTGATCACCGAGCCCCGCCGCACCCTCGTCGACGTACTGCGCCACGAACTGCGCCTGACCGGTACGCACGTCGGATGCGAGCACGGCATCTGCGGTGCCTGCACCGTGCTGGTCGACGAACGGCCCGTCCGTGCCTGCCTGATGTTCGCGGCGCAGGCCGAAGGGGCGCGGATCCGCACGGTCGAGTCGTTGCCCGACGGTGCCGGCGGGTTGAACGATCTGCAACGGGCGTTCAGCGAACACCACGCGCTGCAGTGCGGGTTCTGCACTCCCGGATTCCTCATGCTCGCCGAGGGGTTCCTCGCCGAGCGGCCCGAGGCGACCAAGGAGGAGATCCGCGAGGTGGTCGCCGCCAATCTGTGCCGGTGCACCGGTTACCAGACCATCGTCGAGGCCATCGACGCCTGCGCCACGACTCGGCGCCGGACGTGCGCCAACCCCTGCAACAGCCCCGTCGGCAAGGAGCACTGAGGCATGCAGCTCACCAACACGGTGCCGATCAAGGCATCCCCCGACGACGTCTTCGCCCTGATGAACGACGTCGAACGGGTCGCGTCCTGCATGCCGGGCGCCGCGCTCGAAGGGCAGGACGGCGACACCTGGCGGGGCCGGGTGAAGATCCGGGTGGGGCCGATCAGCGCCTCGTACGCGGGCACCGTCCGGTTCCTGGAGATCGACGCCGAACGGCGGCGACTGCGCGTGCACGCGCGCGGTACGGACACCCACGGCAGCGGGGACGCGGAGGCGGAGGTCTCGCTCGAAATCCTCGCCGCGCCCGAGGGAGCGCTGCTCCAGCTCTCCACGGACCTGGTGATCCGCGGCAAGATCGTCCAGTTCGGCAAGGGCGCGATCGTCACGGTGTCGGACCGGATCCTCCAGCAGTTCGCACGGAACCTGGGGAGCCTCCTCGACCAGGACCGGACCGTCGCGACCGCTCCTGCCGCGTCCCCGATCACTCCTGTAGTGGCACAGCCGGCCGTCGCACAGGACTCCGACTCCGACCTCGACGGCCTGGCAATGCTGTTCGGTCCACGGGCCGCCAAGTACGGCCTGGTGGCAGGGGTGTTCGCCCTGGGTGTGTTGGAGGGCTGGCTGTTCGGCCGACTCGGCGCCCAGGCACGGGAGTTGCGGGCCCTTCGGAGGACGTCATGAGCGACGCTCGGTACGGTCAGGACACGGAACTCACCTACCGGCGGGCCGGGTTCGGCGCGCCCGTGCGGCGTGGCAGTCGCCCCGCACTCGTCGTGGTCGACCTCACGCGCGGCTTCACCGAGGCGGGCTTCCCCTCGGGGGCCGACCTCACCGAAGTCGTCGCGGCCACCGGCAAGTTGATCGCGGCGGCGCGACCGGCCGGCGTTCCGGTGGTGTTCACCGCGATCGCCTATACACCGGCGGAGGCGGCGGGCGACGCCGTCACCTGGCTGCAGAAGGCGCAGGGCATGCGGAGCCTGGTCGAGGGCAGCGAGGAGGTCGCGCTCGACCCGCGGTTGCCCCGGACTCCGCAGGATCATCTGATTGTGAAGAAGGGCGCGTCCGCGTTCTTCGGTACGTCCCTGGCCGCCCTGCTGACCGGACTCGGCTGCGACACGGTGGTGGTGTGCGGGGCGACGACGAGCGGCTGCGTGCGGGCCACTGCCGTGGACGCGGTGCAGTCCGGGTTCTCGGTGCTGGTGCCGCGGGAGTGTGTCGGCGACCGCGCGCCGGGTCCGCACGAGGCGAACCTCTTCGACATCCAGGCCAAGTACGGCGACGTGATCGACCTCAAGGACGCCGTCGGGTATCTCGACGGCCTGCCGAGGACAGCGCCGTAGCCCCTCTGTTCTGCACCATTGGAGAACCCCATGCCCCCATCCACCCGCCTGCTGGCGCAGTCCGCGCTGGCCGACCTCGCCGACGTTCCCGCCACGAGTCGCTGGGTCCGCTCCGGTGGCACGCGCCTGCACGTCCTGGACTACGGAGGTGACGGTGTCCCGCTGGTCGTGCTGCCCGGTATCACCAGCCCGGCCGTCGCGATGGACTTCGTCGCCCGTCAACTGACGTCTCTGGCACGGCCGTTGGTGGTCGATGTCCGTGGGCGCGGGCTGTCCGACGGCGGTGGTTCGTACGGGCTGGAGGAGTACGCCGAGGACACCGAGGCCGTCGTCGCGGGCCTCGGCCTGCACCGGCCGGTGCTCTTCGGGCACTCGATGGGTGCCCGAATCGCAGCCGTGACCGCTGTCCGGGCCAAGGTGGGACTACGGGGCACCGTGCTGGGCGATCCACCGATGAGCGGCCCCGGACGCGGGCCCTATCCGACGTCTCTGGACGCCTTCCTCGACCAGCTGGCGCAGGCGCGGCGCGGCACCGACGCGGACGAAGTGGCCCGGTCCTGGCCGCGCTGGCCGCGCCGTGAACAGGAGCTGCGGGCCCGCTGGCTGGCGAGCTGTGACACGGAGGCCGTCGCCGCCACGCACCGGGGCTTCGAGAACGAGGACTTCTTCGACTGGTGGCCCTCCGTTCCCGGCCCCACGGCGCTGTTGTACGGCGCGGACAGCCCAGTCGTCACCGCGGAGGGCGCGGCGGAGGCGGCCCGCCTGCTGCCGTCGGCCGCGTTGACCCAGATCCCCGACGCCGGCCACATGCTGTTCTGGGACAACCCGCCCGCCGCGCTCACGGCCCTGCGCCAGGCGCTGCGCCCGATGCTTGCGTGACGGCGCCGGGCGCGTTCGCGGCGATCGCCGGTCCGGCTGACGACTCGATCAAGTGCCGTGCTTAAGTGGGCTCCATGGGTGACGAAACCGCAACCCCGACGTCCACGCCTCCCGGACCTCCCCCGGCGCTCACCGCCGCGCCCGGCTACCAGGTCCGCCGCCTCTACCAGGCGTATCTCGCGGTCTGGATCCGTGCCGTCGACCCGACGCTCACGGGCCCGCAGTTCGCGGTGCTCCAGGCAGTGGAGGCGGCGCCCGGGAGCGACCAGCGGTCCATGGCGTCCGCGGTCTCCCTGGACACGTCGACGATGGCGGACGTCGCGCGGCGGCTGGAGAACCGAGGCCTGATCGTGCGCAGGACGGCCGCGGACGACGGCCGGCGCAAGCTGCTCCACCTGACGGAGGAGGGCGAGCGAACCCTCCACGACGCGAACCTCCGCGCCCGCCGGCTGGACGAACGGCTCCTCGCGCCGTTCGGACCGGAGCAACGCGAGGAAATCATGCATCTGTTCACGTCCCTCGCCGACCACTGGGAGGGACTGACCGAGGACTCCTGACTCCGCGGCGGCGGTCGGCGGATCCCCGGTCGCCGACCACCGTACGTACATCGCGTACGCGGACACCCGGAGGATCCCGTGACCGATCACCACATCGGCATGATCGTGCCCAGTTCGAACCTGACCATGGAGACGGAGCTGCCGCGCATGATGCGGCGGCGCGAGTCCGTGGTTCCGCAGGACCGGTTCGTCTTCCACAGCAGTCGTATGCGGATGCGGCACGTCACGCCCGAGCAGCTGCGCGCGATGAACGCGCAGACCAGGCGCGCGGCGCTGGAGCTGGCCGACGCCCGGCCCGACGTGGTCGTCACGGCCTGCCTCGTGGCGATCATGGCGCAGGGGCCGGGGCACCACTGCACCGCCGAGGACGAGATCACCGGTGTGCTGCGCGCCGAGGGCTGCCAGGCGCCCGTGGCGTCGAGCGCGGGTGCTCTGCTGGACGGCATCAGGGCCTTGGGAGCCGGGCGGGTCGCGATCGTCACGCCGTACATGAAGCCGCTCACACGGCTGGTGGCGCACTACATCGAGGACGCCGGCATCGAGGTGGTGGACGCGTTGAGCCTGGAGGTGCCGGACAACCTGGCCGTCGCCCGACTCGACCCCGCCGACCTGCGCGAGCACTGGAAGCGCCTGGACCTGTCACGGGCCGACGCACTCGTCCTGTCGGCCTGTGTGCAGATGCCTTCGCTGCCGTCGATCCAGCCGGTGGAGGAGGCGTCGGGGCTGCCGGTGCTCTCCGCGGCAACCGCCACGGCCTACCGCATCCTCGTCGAACTGGGCCTGCCGACGGTCGTACCCGGCGCGGGCAGCCTGCTCAGCGGCCAGATCCCCGGCCCGGCGGGCAACTGAGCCGACCAGGGTGCGAGCCTGAGCGACGTCGAATCCTCTGCAGAAGAAACGGCACGGACGGTTTAGTGCGCCGATCAATGCCAAGAGCCCGGCGATATATGCCTTGTTGACGCCTCCTCAACGAGATCTGCAGCGCCGTAGACTATACGAACTGGACGGTATTTTTAGCGAGCAGAGGGCGCAGCCCACACGCAACGAAAGGCGCCGGCACATGCCAGGACCCAAACAGGACCGGGCGATCCGCACCCGCCGCACCATCCTGATCGCCGCGGCCGGCGTCTTCGAGGAGCGGGGCTACCAAGCAGCCACCATCAGCGAGATCCTCACCACTGCCAACGTCACCAAGGGCGCCCTCTACTTCCACTTCAAGTCGAAGGAACAACTCGCTGAAGGCGTACTCGCCGGACAGAACCAGAGCCTCACCGTCCCCGACCGTCCTTGCAAGACCCAAGAACTAGTCGACACCACCATGCTCCACGCCTACCGCCTCCAGACCGACCCCATGGTCCGTGCCGGCACCCGCCTCGCCCTCGATCAACGTGCCGACGGCCTCGACCGCACCGGGCCCTTCCATCACTGGACCACCATCGTCACCGACCTCCTCGACAAGGCCCAGAAGCAGGGCGAACTCCTCCCCCACGTCACCCCCGTCGAGACCGCCGAAGTCCTCGTCGGCGCGTTCTCCGGTATCCAGGCCATGTCGCAGGCCACCACCGCGTACCAGAACCTCGCCCACACCACCTCCGCCCTCCTCCGCCACACCCTCCCTTCCATCGTCCACTCGTCCGTCCTCACGTCCCTCGACCTCACTCCCCAACGCGCCTGCGCCGTCCACACCGAAACACAGGGCCGGACGCCGACCACACCGGCCGTCGGCTAGTCGTCGAAGGCCGGGGCTCGTCGGACGAGCCCGACAGCGCACCACCATGGAGCTTCTTCCCACCTCACGTTGATGCGTGGTGAAGGACGACGACGGCTTTCACGACGTCGGTGATCCGGTTGGTGCTGCAGCGGAGTTTCCGGAGCACGCGCCAGCCCCGCGTCGGTGAGCGCGCCGACGATTCCGTGATGCCGTGCGGCGGTCAGATCGTGGGTCGATCCGGGCAGAGCCAGAAGTAGTACGGGGTATCGGCGGCGATGCGGTCCATCGCCAGCAGGGTGCCGTCGAGGATGTCGAGGACGCGTGGACGAGCACGCGAAGCTCCTGCCGGACACAGGTGATCTCGGTCGAGAACCCGTCCACCAGGAGCTTCGTCATTGCGCAGGAAGGTCCAACTCGCGGTCAGCACCGCGAGGTTGGAAAGGGCTCACTGCCCTGCACGGAACCATGACCAAGAGAATGTGCAATCACCCTGCGCAGCAAAGCTTGTCGAAAATGCGTCGACGGATTCCATTTTTGACTCATTCCTTGCGAACTCCGCGCTGCTCGGGCCCTGGTTGCGGCGGAATCGGGGCAGTACTGTCCGTATCCCAAGGAGGGGACCACATAAGGGGATTCATGTCTTTTCCGACCGACGAAACGCAGGACCCTCGCGAACGAGAATTGGTCGACGGTCATTCCGTTATGGCGAAGGAAGCGCTCCGCTCTCTGACCGCCAGGACCCTGGAGATCGCCCAGAAATCCGACCCGGAAAGCGTACCCGAGCAGGTCAGGGAGTCTCTCGCGGCGAAGGAGCAGTCCGAGTATCCCGTCTGGATAGCGATAGGCGGGGCCTTCGTGGTCACTCTTGACGCCTATTTCACGGACCTGCCCTATACCTTCCACGGAGTCTCCGGAGGTATCGCCCTGGGTGGCGGCATCACCTGGGGAACCGCATGGTTCAACTACCCGATCGACCGCATCATCGGGTGGGACGCGCGATTTCAGGCCAGTTTCATGACCGGGGTGACGACGATCAACTACTGGGGCATGAGCGGTGAAGTCATCGGCTCGATGATCGCCGGCGGACTCAACATCGGCGTCGGCTTCGTGGCCGGCCAGGGCACTTTCCGCCGGCGATAGGCGACAGCGATCCGCCACACGACCCGGGCGGCCGCGGCGTACGGCACCCCCGTCACCACGGCTGCCCTCGCGACTGCGGCACAGCACCCGTAGGGCCGCGCCGGCCGACCGGTGGGCCAATGAGCCCTTTCCGAGCCGGCGGTGCTGACCGCGAGTTGGACTGACAGCCCGGCGGCAGGAGATCGGGACACGATGGCGGCGACCTTCCGCCGCACTCTGGCCGAGGCCATGAAGATGATCCGGGCCAAATCATTCGTTATCCTCGACGGCACCCTGCTACCGATCGACCGCATCGCCGCCGATACCCCGTACTACTCCGGGAAACCAAAACGCCACGGCATGAACGTCCAGGTCCTCACCGATCCGTTCGGACGGCGGAATCACCGACGTGGTGAAGGCCGTTCTCGTCCTTCACCACACATCAGCATGAGGTTGGAAAGGGCTCCTGGTCGAACGTCGTCCGGAGAACGTCCGGACCCACGGGACCCAGCACCTCACTGTGCCCCCAGCATGGTGAATGAGCGATTGGTTTCCGGCATTTCCAGAACTCACTTCGCTGGGTCTGAGTCTTGATCAGCAATCAAATCACACCGACCTGGAGGCAATTCAGTCCCGGCTGACGACGCCGGTCCGTGAGGAACATGAGAATGTGTGTGATCCCCGTCTGTCTGGGCGGTTGTGGTCGTTCTACCGACGGCGCTGGCTACGGCCGATGCCGGCCCTGCTGGTGATGGGCCTCGGCGCTGGCCGCAGGTTCGGTGGTCAACCTCGTACGGGTTCTATCCGGCCTGGCCCCTCCTACTGCTGGTGCTGCTCCGGCGCGCTGCTGGGACTGATCGCCTGCCGGGTCCCGATCACGGAGACAAGTGGATGGAACCCCGTCTGGCACACGGTCGGCTTCCTGGCCGCCGCAGTTCTCACGGCCACACTCGCCGCGGCCCTCCCCTCGCACGCACCGTCGAAGGCGAACTCCCCGGGGCTACACCGGATCCGCCGCCGCAGCGCTCGGCGACTGCGTCCCCGTGCTGCCGAACCGGATCCCCTTGGCCTCCTTGCCTACAGCGCTCAACACAATCACCAGGACCAGGGCGGGAGTTACGGTCCACGCCATCGCCGCCGGATAGCCGTGCCGTTCGGCGAGGGCCTCCTGGATCGGCAGGTTGAGGGCGGCGATCAGGTTGCCGAGCTGGTAGGTGACGCCGGGGTAGAAGCCCCGGATCGTGTCCGGGCTCATCTCCGTCAGGTGCGCGGGGATGACACCCCAGGCCCCCTGTACGCACAGCTGCATCAGGAAGGAGGAGAGCATCAGCCAGCCCACCACGCTGGACATGACGAAGAAGGGCACCACGACCAGGCCGGCGGCCGCCGCGATCATGATCGTACGACGGCGTCCCAGCCTCTCGGAATAGGCGCCGAGCACCATGCCGCCGATGATGGCGCCGATGTTGTAGACCACGGCGATGGCGATCGAGGTGTCCGGGGACAGGCCCAGGCCCTTCTTGACGAACGTGGGGTAGATGTCCTGGGTGCCGTGCGACATCCAGTTGAAGGCGGTCATCAGCGCGACCAGGTACACGAACCGCCGTAGGACCGCGGGGTTCTTGAACACCTGGTAGGCGGGCGTGCGGTTGAGTTTGACGCTCTTCTCCCACACCTCGCTCTCCTCCACCCGGGTACGCACCCACAGCGCGACCAGGGCGGGTACGAGGCTGAAGGCGAACAACCCGCGCCAGCCGAAAGCGGGTTCGATGCCGAAGAACGCCACCGCGGCGAGCAGATAGCCCAGCGAGTAACCGCTCTGCAGCAGGCCCGACCAGAACCCGCGCCGCTCGGCCGGGATCTTCTCCATGGCGAGCGCCGCGCCCAGGCCCCACTCGCCGCCCATGCCGATGCCGTACAGCAGGCGCAGTACCAGCAGCACGGTGTAGTTCGGTGCGAAGGCGCAGGCGAATCCGATGACCGAGTAGAAGGCCACGTCGACCATGAGCGGGGTGCGGCGGCCCTTGCGGTCCGCCCACAGGCCGAAGAGGAGAGCGCCGACCGGCCGCATCACCAGGGTGGCCGTGGTGAGGAAGGCCATGTCGGTGAGGGAGACATGGAAGTCGTCGGCGATCTCGCTGTAGACGAGTACGACGAGGAAGTAGTCGAAGGCGTCCATCGCCCAGCCCAAGTAGGCGGCGACGAAGGCGTTGCGCTGATCCTTGGTGAGTCCCGCTGCCTGCTCCCGGACGGTCTTCAGCATCCTGGCCCTCCTCGGTCCGCAGGTCAGGCTAGGTGGGAGTGATGAGACGGGCAACGCATGGACCGGCAAAACACCAGCCACAATTAGCCAAAGCGAACGCCCAGTTCACCCGGTTCACGGTGAACCGCCCCGAGCCAGACGCACGTTGGTCTGTCCCGGAGCGGTTCGTCGCGATGCCGTGCGCCAACGAGCCACGCAATGGGGTCAGTTGCCGCGCAGTTCGCTCACGAAACCGTGGTCGCCAGAACCGAGGCCCGCGACCGTGACCGCGCCGTCGACCACACTCACGTCACGGCTCGACGCCCGCCGCCCGTCCCAGAGCGTCCGTCGGCCGACGCTCACGTGTTGGTGACGTGCGTCGCCGGGGAGAACGACCGAGCCCTGAGTGTGCTCGGGCACGTGGACGGTGAGTCGGAAGACGTGCGCGCCGTTCTCCCATTCGACGCCCAACGGCCCGTGCGGGGTGGGCAGTTGACCTGTCACCCAGTCGACGCCACCGGGTTGCGGGCGTACCTCCCAGGTGGCGTATCCGGGCGAGGTCGGCCGGGCGCCCAGCAGGTTGTTGGTCAGGGCCGGCAGGACACCGGTGGACCAGCCGTGGGCCATGCTGGTGTAGGCGTCCTCGTACAGGGACCCGTTGGGACCGATGCCTTCCCAGTGGGTGATGCCGGGGTCGTTCTTGTCCATCCAGCCGTACATGCGGCGGATCTGGTCGAGCGCGGAGTCCGCCCGACCGGTCAGGAAACGCGCTTCGATCTCCGGGTAGGAGGTGAAGGCGTACACCCGCTGGGAGGCCTGGTCGAAGAGGGTGTCGTTGTCCATGAAGGCGTTCCCGTACGGCCGTTTTGTCGTCGCGTCGAGATGGGCGAGGGCCGAGGTGGCGCGGGCCGCGTCGGCGATGCCGGTGACGACGGCCAGGGAGTTGCCGTCCTGGGCGTGCCGTATCGCGCCCGTCGAGGAGTCCAGGTAGGCGCCCGCATCGGCGTCCCACAGCAGGGAGTTCACGGCCTGGGCAACGTTGTCGGCCCGCGTGCTCCAGCGCGTGGCGTCGGCGTTCTGCCCCAGCAGGCGGGCCAACTGGGCCGCGTTCTGGAGGGCTTGGACGTAGAGGGCGTTGTAGTAGGTGACACGGCCCGTGCGACCCAGGAAGGCGTAGTCGCCGTATCCGCCGGTGCCGTTGAGGCCCTTGCTCAGCAGACCGGCGTCGTCCGTGACGCTCGGGTACCAGGTGTCCAGGACCTTCAGCAGGGTCGGGTAGTAGCGCGTCGCGTACTGGCGGTCGCCTGTGTAGAGGACGTAGTCCCAGCTGCAAGTGACCCAGTACAGCGGATAGTCGAAGAGCGGGAGGGTGTAGTTGCCGATGGAGGCGGGCGGGATCCAGCCGTCGGCGCGCTGGTGGTCGGCGAGGTCGGCCAGGACGTTGCGGGCCGCGGCGGCTGCGTCGTCGTGGGTCAGGTAGAGGGTGCGGGCGGAGACGGCGAGGTCGCCGACGTACGGGTCGCGGTCGCGCTTGGCACCGTCCTGCAGGACCAACTTCCCTTCCAGCGTGGCGCTCCACGCGTTACGGGGATCGACGTCGTCCTGGCGGAAGGTGTCGGTGACCAGTTCGTTGGTGTATGCGGCGCCGTACCAGTAACGATTCAACTCGTCGTCCGAGCACAGGAACCAGCCGCGGTAGGTGCTCGGTGTGCCCACGTACGCGGTGAACTGCAGTGCCACGGAGTCGATTTCGACCGTCCCCCAGGGCTGCGCGGCGGGGCTGTCCGAGGCGAGTGCGTCGAGGCTGATCTTGAGGTAGCGGAATCCGTGCAGGCCGTCCGCGAAGACCTTGTCACCGGCCTGGAAGCCTTTGTGGTCAACCCAGTTGGCGCCCTTCGCGGGTACGGCGAACTGGTCCGTGCCCTGTCCGGCGCCGCCGGCCTGGTCGGAGCGGGTGAAGTCCGAGCGGTCGGTGAGGAATTGGCGGGTCTCGGAGAACGCCACCCGCACGCCCGGGGAGTTGGCGGAGGCTGAAGTGAACCGGATCTGCGGGTATCCGACCACGACCTTGCCGAAGTCCACGGTGACGGTGGGTATCGGGATCGGCTCGACGGGCGCGGGCCAGACCTCGTTGATCCGGGTGAAGTTGCCGTGCGAGGTGTCCTGCGCGTGGGTCACCGTGATGCGGACGCGGTCGGTGCTGACCTTCTCCGCGAACGGAACGGCCTTCTGCACCGCGTCGTTGCCGGTGACCGTGGCAGCGGTGTGCCAGTCGCCGCCGCTCCATATGTCGACGGTGTAGTCGGTCGGCACGCCGTCGCTGTTGGAGATCACCGTGATGCCCTGCAGGGACGTGACCTGCGGCGCGGTGATGGTGAGGACGTCGGGGAACACCCCCAGCGTGTCGTCGTTCCAGAAGGTGTCCGGGTTTCCGTCGATCGCGTTGGTGGCGTCGTAGGTGCGTGGCTGCCCGTCGTTGCCGTTGTTCCCCGCGTGGGCCGACGAGGCCTCGGCCGTGGTGCCGGCGGGCCAGGTCGGTGCCGTCGTGGGCTGCGGACGCCGCAGGACGGATCTGGCGCCGCCGGGCTTGAGCAGCGCGTCGGGGTTCTTCACGTCGCCGCTCGACGAGGTGATCCGTACCGGGCGGACCGTGCGCGAGGACGGCCCCTGGACGTAGCGGTGCCAACTGCCGGAGCGGCGCGCCGAGTTGCCGGTCACGGAAGCGGAGGCTTCCTCGGCGGGAACTGCTTCCGCCGTGGGGAGTCCGGTGGAGAGGGACACCGCGGTGAGTCCGACGGTGCCGGCTGCCGCCAGAGCCACGCGACGGGAAATGCCTTTGTCCGGTGTGCTGTTCGACGCCATGCTGTCCCCTTGAGCGCAATGGATTGAATCGTTTCACTCGGCAGCTGCGTGGTGACGCTATCTCGAACACCGGATGCCCGTACAGCGTTGGGACAGAAGTAGTTGACGCTCCGGGCGTCGGCCCCCAAGTGCCGTACGGACGTGGGTGTGGTGCCGAGATGGGCACGCGATGAGGGTGCTGAGGACGATCGGGCGCGCGAGCGGTGCGGGGGTGTTTCGAAGAAGCGCTGTCCGGTCGGGGGGCCCGGACGGCCCGGCGATCACACGAGACGCTGATCAGTCGCTGACAGGATCTTCATACGGGGACGGCACGTTGGCGCCATGTCCTACATCGCCCATGCCGCGCGCCACGGCATCACCGGGCCCGTCCTGACCGTCGTCGCAGCGGGCGCAACCCTGGTGATGCTCAGCTCCTGCGGCGACGGTGGGAGCGGCACCCGCGATGAAGGGGTCGCCTCCCTCGTCACCCCCTCCACGACGGCCGGACGAACTGCCGATCCGGACGCCGGACATGTGCGGATCCGACTCGACGACAACCAGCAGGACATCAACAGGCTCTGGGATGCCTGGAGTCACTGTCTCCAGGAACACGGTGTACCGGCAGGCCGGAAGGCCCCGGCCGACAGCCCGGCGCTCAAGACGTGCGAGTCGAAGTACCCGCTGCAGCCGGCGGAGATGGATCCGGCGAGCAATCCGCGCTACGGCGACGGCGTCCGCGCCATGGTGAAGTGCATGAACGGTCACGGCATCAAGAGCGTTGTGGACGACGGGAATTGGGGACTGGTCAGCGGAGACAGCCTGAACCGGCCCGACTACGACAAGTACCGGGTCGAGTGCCAGGTCAAGTCCTTCGGCAACGGCGGCTGACGGACCCGGAAGCAGGGCGGGACCGGCCACGGGGACGCTCCCGTCCCGCCCGGCGTGGCGGAGGGGACGCGTGAGAATCGGACCGTACGACTTTCGTCGATCGCGCGTGCGACGAACGGATACTGTGCGCGCGGCCGGTGATGTCTACCGTTGGCGCGTGAACGTGAAGACGAAGGCCCTCGATCTCCGGAAACACCTGGGCGCGGCGCACCTGTGGTCCCGGCGGCGGATCGCCGGCGAGACGGTGCTGACTCTCGTACTGGCCCTGCTCGCGGCGCTGAGTCTCGTGGGCGAGGGCGTGCCGCAGATGGCCTTCGCCGCGGTGGCCGCCGCGGTGCTGTCCTTGCTGCGGCGGTCGTTCCCGGCGAGCGTGCTGGTTCTCACGGGCGCGGTCGCGGGTGCCCTCGGCAGTTTCGGCATCGTGCTGATCGTCGTGAGCTGGTCGGCGGGCTCCAGGATCGAGGCGCCGCGGCGGGCGCTCGCGATGTTCTCCGCCACGTACGTCCTCTATGTGGGGCTGTCCATCCACCAGGCGACACTCGATCTGTCGGCGGCCCAGACACTGCTGTTCACCACGCTGTCGTTCCTGGCGACGACGGTCGTACCCGGTCTCACGAGTCGCTATCGCGCCCAGCGACGGACACTCCTGCACGCGCTGCACGAGCACAACGCCCAGTTGCTGCGGGAACGCGAGATCATCGCGTCCCACGCCCGCCTGCGGGAGCGGCAGCGCATCGCGCAGGACATGCACGACAGCCTCGGCCACCAACTGGCGCTGATCGCCGTCCACACGGGCGCGCTGGAGGTGGACCGGGACCTGACGGACGGACAGCGTGAGGGGGTCGGCGTGCTGCGGGAGGCGTCCGTGGCCGCGATGCACGAACTGCGCGAGGCCGTCGGCATCCTGCGCGACGGCACGCCCGACCCGGCGCGGGAGCACGAGGGTGAGGTGGAACCCGCGTCCCGGGGTGTGGCGGGGATAGACAGCCTGGTGGACGCGTCGCGGGGGACGCGGGCGGTCGTGGCGCTGCAGCGCACGGGCCAGGCCCGGCCGCTGGCTCCGGCCGCGGACCACGCGGCGTACCGGATCGTACAGGAGGCGCTGACCAATGCCCTGAAGCACGCGCAGGGAGCCTCCATCAGCGTCGAGCTGCGCTACGAGCCGGATTCCCTGGTCGTCGAGGTCGCCAACGGTCCCGTCCCCGCGACGACCACGGGAGTACGGCGGCCCGTGGTCAGCGGCGGTCAGGGGCTGACCGGGCTTCAGGAACGGGCGCGACTGGTCGGCGGCATGGTGCATGCGGGGCCCGCGGCCGACGGCGGGTTCCGGGTCGCGGGCGTGCTGCCCTACGGCGCCCGGTCGACGCACGCGCCGGAGAGCGGCCGGTGGGGGACGGACTCGGGGCAGGACGTGTCGACGTTCGTCGATGCGGCGAACGACTTCCGGGGGCAGAGGGAAGGGGTGGTGCCCAGCGACGGTGATGCGGACATCGACTGGTCCGGTGCGCCGGACAGGCAGAAGGAGTTCGACATCGCCATGGGACGTAAGAAGAAGGGCATCGTGATCGGATGCAGCGCCGCAGTGGTGGCCTTCCTGGTTCTCGGGGTACTGGCCGTCGTGTTCATCGTCAACCTGGTGTACAAGGAGTCCGACAAGGTCATGATCAAGCCGTCCGTCTACAACTCGGTGAAGGTCGGGGACGCCGAGACGGCCGTGCGGGACACGCTGCCGCACGGCAAGTCGTTCATGGCCGGGGTCCTGGACGACGAGGGGCCCGCCGTGCCGCGGGGAGCGAAGTGCGCGTCCTACCTGTCGACGGAGGACTGGCCGAACGAGGGGGACAAGATGCCCGCCTACCGCTTCTGCTTCAAGGACGGCAAACTGATCGAGAAAAAGGCCTACTTGGTCAAGTAACAGCCATCACCGCACGCCTTGCAGGAGAGTTGTGATCAGAGTTCTCGTCGCGGATGACGAACCGCTCATCCGGGCGGGCATCAGGATGATCCTCACCTCCGCCGACGACATCGATGTCGTGGCGGAGGCGGCCAACGGCCGTGAGGCGGTCGACCTGGTCCGTGCTCACGCCGTAGACGTGGCCTTGCTCGACATCCGGATGCCCGTGCTGGACGGGTTGTCCGCACTGGCCGAACTGCGGCGAGCCGCACCGGCCGTACGTCCCCTGATCCTGACGACGTTCGGCGAGCGCGACAACGTGCTGCGTGCGCTGAGCCAGGGCGGCGCCGGGTTCCTGCTGAAGGACTCGGCGCCGGCCGAGCTGATCCAGGCGGTACGGGCGGCGGCGGCAGGGGACGCGTATCTGTCGCCCGGCGCCACCCGCCACGTGGTCGACTCGCTCGCCTCCGGCCGGACCGCGGCGCGCGGCGAGGAGGCACGGCGGCGTCTGGAGACGCTCAGCGCACGGGAGTTGGAGGTGCTCGCACTGCTCGGCGAGGGTCTGTCGAACGCCGACGCGGGCGAGCGGATCCATGTCAGCGAGGCGACGATGAAGTCGTACGTCAGCCGGATCCTGACGAAGCTGAGGTGCGAGAACCGGGTACAGGCGGCGCTGTTGGCGCGGGACGCGGGTATGGGACCGAGCTGACCCGACCGAGCTGATCCCCGACGGTCGGCCAGGGGCGGCCGCCCGGTGCGAGATCTCCAGCCAGTGACGAGCTCAATACCCTCACACTCGGAACCGGCGTCACGAGCGATCGATCCCGATCGAGAAGATGCACACTTGTGCACTTATTCTCAGATGTATAACTTAGCCGTATGCAGCTCGACCCGATCCAGGAATCCGCCGCCCAGGACAGAAGGGTGCGGCGCTCGCGCTCGGCCCTGATGGCGGCGGCGGTACGTCTCGTGTCCGAGCGCGGCACCACGGACATCGCGGTCACCGATCTCGCCGAGGCGGCCGATGTGAGCCGCCGTCTCGTCTACCTGCAGTTCGGCGACCGGGACACCCTCCTGACGGAAGCAGCGATCGACCTGGTGAGACGGGAGCTGCTCCCGCAGGCCGGGGGCGGTGGCGACGTGTCCGAGGGTGTGGCGGCGCTGGCACGTCACTTCGCGGAACACCGGGCCTTCTACCGCCCGATGCTGACCGGATCGTGCGCCTTCGCCATGACCGCGACGCTCAACAGACTCTTCGGCTCCCTCAACAGGTCCGCCGTCCGGAAGCTGTTCGGCGAGCTCGACGAGAAGACCGCGGACGACCTGTCGGAGTTCGTCGCGGGCGGCGCGGCCACCCTCGTCAACAACTGGGTGATCGACGGTACGGAGCCTCTCGACCCGGAGGAACTGACGAGCCGTCTGCTCCGCCTCGCATCCGCCATCACCTTCCGCCGCCCAGGCCCGACGGACGGCGACCACCTCCGATGAACCTCGGCAGTCGTCTCGTACAACGCCTCCTGCACCTGTCCCCGCCCACGACCAGGGATCTGGCCGTCGAGCACGATCTGCGGGTACCGATGCGCGACGGAGCCGTCCTGCTGGCCGACCGCTGGACCCCGAAGTCCGGCGCCGGGGGTCTGCCGACCGCGCTCGTCCGTATCCCGTACGGCAGGGCGGGCATGATCGCCACACAACTGGTCAGGCCACTGGCCGAACGTGGATTCCAGGTCCTGGTGCAGAGCACCCGCGGCACCTTCGGCTCGGGCGGTGCCTTCGACCCGCTGCGCCGCGAACGCGAGGACGGTCTGGACACCGTGGAGTGGCTCGTCGACCAGCCCTGGTGCGGCGAGGCGATCGTGCTGTACGGCGGCAGCTACCTGGGTTTCGCCCAGTGGTCGATGGCCGACCAACTGCCGCCGCAGGTCAAGGCGTTGATCCCGTCGGTCTCCGAGTCCGCCTTCACGCTGGAGTTCCTCCGCAAGGAGTCGTTCTCCCTGGAGGCGACCTTCGGCTGGGGCCTGCAGGTCGCGGGTCAGGAACGCCGGGGAGCCCTGCTGCGCCAGGCGCTGCGGATCCGGAAGGAACGGCGCGCCTGGTACACCTTGCCGCTGAAGGAGGCCGACGTCGCCGCCGTCGGACACCGCTCCGACTACTTCCAGAACGCCCTTGACCACGACGCCGACTCACCGTTCTGGTCCGTGCTCGACCACAGTTCCCGGGTCGCCGGCATCACCGTGCCGGTGAGCACGGTCGGCGGCTGGTACGACATCTTCCTGCCCGGCCAGCTGCGCGACTTCAAGGCGTTGCAGGGGGCAGGGCGAGAGGCCCGGCTCACCGTCGGCCCGTGGGCGCACATCTCCATGGGCGTAGGTACGACGGCGACGGCCGAGGCCCTCGACTTCGGTCTGGCCCACGCCCGCGGCGAGAAGCCGTCCGACCGCGCCCCGGTGCGCCTGTTCGTGATGGGCGAGGAGACCTGGCGCGACTTCCCGTCGTGGCCCCCGCCGGGCTACGACCCGCAGCGCCTCCATCTGCACCCCGCCGGCGCCCTCGCCGCCGACCCGCCACCGGAGTCCGCCCCGGACACCTACCGCTACGACCCGGCCGACCCCACGCCGGCCGTCGGCGGTGTCCGCATGGCCGTCGGCGTCAAGTCGGGCCGCGTCGACAACACCGCCCTGGAAGCCCGTCCCGATGTCCTCACCTACACCACGACCGCGCTGGAGCAGGACACCGAGGTCGTCGGCGAGGTCAGCGCGGACATCTGGTTCCGCTCCAGCCTGCCGTACGCCGATGTGTTCGTCCGGCTGTGCGACGTGGACGAGAAGGGCCGCTCGACCAATGTGTGCGACGGCCTGGTCAGCCTGACCGGCGCCGACGAGACGACGTGCGCGACGGTGCGGCTGTGGCCGACGGCCTATCGCTTCCGGCGCGGTCACCGCATCCGTGTCCAGGTCTCCAGCGGCGCCTTCCCCCGCTACAACCGCAACCTCGGCACCGGTGAACCAAGAGCGACCGCGACCACCCTCCGCGCCGCCGACCAGCAGGTACTCCACACCCCCGCACACCCTTCGGCGGTGACCCTGCCGCTCCGGCGCGCGAACTGACGCCTGGGCCGTCACGCATGACAGAAAATGACTGACCCTGTCCCGACCTGCCTGGGTAGAGTCGCGCAATGCCTGAACTGCAGCGGCTGCGCGCCGACCACGCCCCGGCGGTCCTGGCCTTCGAGTTGGCCAACCGCGCCTACTTCGCCGCCTCCGTCTCGGACCGCGGCGACGACTACTTCGACCACTTCACCGACGGGTACGACGCCCTGCTGGCCGAGCAGGAGGCCGGTGTCTGCGCCTTCTACGTGCTCGTGGCCGAAGACGGCTCGGTGCTCGGCAGGTTCAACCTGTACGACATCGTCGAGGGGGACACCGCGGACCTCGGCTACCGGGTGGCGCAGCACGTCGCCGGGCGGGGTGTCGCGACCGCGACCGTCGAGGAACTGTGCCGACTGGCGGCGACGCGGCACGGTCTGCGCACGCTCAGGGCGGCCACCTCACACACGAATGCCGGGTCCCGGAAGGTGCTGATCAAGGCCGGGTTCAGCCCGGTCGGACCGGCGCTCCCTGCCGACCTCGGTGGCAAGGCGGGCACTTGGTACGAGCGCGTCCTCCCGGTCACCCCAGCAGAGCGAGCAGCGGTGCCGCGGGCAGCGGACAACGGGTGTGGCCCCGCGGGCCCGTGACCTGCGTCGCGGTCAGCAGTGAGTTGAGGACCGCCTCTTCCACGGCGTCCAGCACGGCGCCGAAGAGGACGTCGAGCCCGGCATCGGGAACCACCGCGGGTCCGGCGGGCGTGCCCAGCGGACGGGTGCCGAGGGCGAGGCCGTAGTCGCCGCTGCCGTGCCCGTAGCCGGCGCCGACCCGGGCCAGCGCGTAGACGGCGCGGCGGGCGAGTCGGGTCAGTTGGCGGGCGTCCAGGGGTGCGTCAGTGGCGACCACGATCATGCAGGAGCCGGTTTCCGGGCCGGAACCGGAATCCTCGGTGAGGACGCCGACGTCGCCGGGGGTGATCGTACGGCCCCGGACCCGCAGTGTGCCGGCGAAGTTGGCCTGCACCAGCACCCCGAGCGTCACCTCCAGGCCTGCCAGCGGCACGCGCCGCGACGAGGTGCCGATGCCGGCCTTGAAGCCGAGGGCGGTCATCCCGGTGCCCGCGCCGACCGACCCCTCGGTGACCGGCCCGGTGGACGCGGTGTCGAGTGCGGCGCGGACGTGTTCCTCTCGGACCGGGCGCGACCGGATGTCGGACAGGAGTCCGTCGTTGCACTCCCCCACCACCGGATTCACACTCCGGGCGTCCACTCCCTCGGGCCGCTCCAGGATCCAGCCCACGAGAGCGTCCGCGACCCGGAAGGCGGACAGGGTCGAGGTGAGGAGCACCGGGGTTTCGAGCGCGCCGAGTTCGGCGATCTGCGTGGTGCCGAGCAGTTTGCCGTAGCCGTTGCCCGCGAACACCCCGGCGGGCAACGGCCTGCCGGGGCCGACACCTTCGGGCACGATCGCGGTGACGCCGCTGTGTACACGCGGCGGGCGGATCAGTGTGGTGTGCCCGACGCGGATGCCGGGCACGTCCGTGATCGCGTTGTGCGTCCCCGTGGGCAAATCACCTGCACCGAGCCCGAGTTCACGGGCTCGGCGGGGCACGGCGGGCGCGGCCGGAAGGGGGCGGGGCGACTCGGGCATGGCCAGACACTACGACAGCACCGGTCACACCGGCGGGCAGCGGTCACCCGGCTTCCGCCCCACGTTGTCGGTCAGCCGGCGGCGAGGAGTTCGAGGGTGTCGATCACCCGGTTGGAGAAGCCCCACTCGTTGTCGTACCAGGCGACCACCTTCACATGGCGGCCGTCGACGCGGGTGAGGGCGGAGTCGAAGATCGACGAGGCCGGGTTGCCGACGATGTCGGAGGAGACGAGCGCGTCGTCGGAGTACTCCAGGACGCCTGCGAGGGGTCCCTCGGCCGCCGTACGGTACGCGGCCAGCACGTCCTCGCGGGTCACGTCGCGGGAGACGGTGGTGTTGAGTTCGACGATCGAGCCCACCGGTACGGGCACGCGGATCGAGTCGCCCGACAGCTTGCCGTCCAGGTTCGGCAGGACGTGCCCGATCGCCTTCGCGGCACCCGTCGTGGTCGGCACGATGTTGACCGCGGCGGCCCTGGCACGGCGGGCATCGCGGTGCGGGCCGTCCTGCAGGTTCTGCTCCTGCGTGTAGGCGTGCACCGTCGTCATGAAGCCGTGCTCGATACCGGCGAGTTCGTCGAGCACCGCGGCCAGAGGTGCCAGCGCGTTGGTCGTGCACGAGGCGTTCGAGACGATCGTGTGCGTGGCCGGATCGTAGGCGTCGTTGTTCACCCCGAACGCGAGCGTGACATCGGCGCCGTCCGAGGGCGCGCTGACGAGCACCTTGCGCGCGCCCGCGTCGAGGTGGACGCGTGCGGCCTTGGCGGACGTGAAACGGCCTGTGGACTCAAGGACGAGGTCGACATTCAGCTCGGCCCAGGGCAGGTCCGCCGGTTCGCGCTCGGCGAGCACCTTGATGCGTCGGCCGTCGACCACGAGGGTGTCCCCGTCGACGGTCACCGGGCGACCGAGGCGACCGGACGTCGTGTCGAAGGCGAGCAGCCGTGCCAGGGTGGCGGGCTCCGTCAGGTCGTTGACGGCGACGACCTCCAGGTCGCTGTCGCGTTCGAGCAGGGCGCGCAGCACATTGCGTCCGATGCGGCCGAATCCGTTGATGGCAATGCGAGTCATGAGTGAAGTCCCTTCGGTTCACCACCAGGCTCGCGCGCGGCAGCCGTCGCGGACAGTGGCGTGATCGCCATGGTTCAAAAGGATCTCGCCACACCTGGCGCGAGCCAGGGCGGGGGGCTATTCCCCCTGGGCGAAGGTCCGCCGGTACTCGCTCGGTGTGGTGCCGAGAAGGCGATGGAAGTGCAGCCGGAGATTCGCGCCGGTGCCGAGACCGACGTCGGCGGCGATCTGCTCGACGCTGCGCTCGGAGCGTTCGAGCAGTTCGCGGGCCATGTCGATGCGGGCGCGCATGACCCACTGCATCGGCGTGTACCCGGTCTCGTCGACGAAGCGCCGCGAGAACGTGCGCGGCGACACCGCGGCCTGCCGGGCGAGCGTCTCCAGGGTGAGCGGCTCGCCGAGCCGGTGCAGCGCCCACTCGCGGGTGGCGGCGAACCGCTCACCGAGCGGCTCCGGCACACTGCGCGGCACGTACTGCGCCTGGCCGCCGCTCCGGTAGGGGGCCGCGACCAGCCGCCGGGCCGCGTGGTTGGACGCGGCCACCCCGAGGTCGCCGCGCAGGATGTGCAGGCACAGGTCGATGCCCGACGCGGCGCCTGCCGACGTCAGCACGCTGCCCTCGTCGACGAACAGGACGTTCTCGTCGACCTGGACGTGCGGGTACTTCGTCGCGAGCGCCCGTGTGTAGTGCCAGTGCGTCGTGGCGCGCCTGCCGTCGAGCAGGCCCGTAGCGGCGAGCGCGAAGGCACCCGTCGAGATGGCGGCGAGCCGCGCACCCCTGCCGTGGGCGGCGATCAGCGCGTCGAGGACACCTCGCGGCGGGTCCTCACGGTCCGGGAACCGATAGCCGGGAAGGAAGACGATGTCGGCCCAGGCCAGCGCGTCGAGGCCGTCGGCGACGTGGTACGACAGCCCGTCGCCCCCGGTCACCAGGCCGGGTGCCGCACCGCACAGCCGCACCTCGTACGGCATGCTCGCCCGCGTCGTGAACACCTGCGCGGGGATTCCGACATCGAGCGGCTTGGCGCCTTCGAGTACGAGGACGGCGACACGACGGAGGCGGGCGGCTGACACAAGAACAGCCTACGCAGAGGTACGCCCACCCCGATCGCGAGAGGACCCGGAGCAGGTCAGACCTTCCAGGAGCGCAGCTGGTCCGCGACGGCGAGGACACCGACCCGGGTGTCGCGGATCTTGCGGACGAGCTCGGAGAGGGCGCCGTAGGGCGGGTCGATGCCCTCCCCCGACTGACCCATGTACTGGGCGGCGACGAACGCGGCGTACAGGCTGTTGCGGTGCGGGAGCGGCTCCAGGCGCACGATGGTGTGCATGAGGGCAGCCGCCCGCCAGGCGGCGTCCGGGTCGGCCGCGGCGAGCGTGGGCAGCTTGGTCTTGTGGCGGGCTACGGCGGCCACGAGCGCGGAGTAGTCCGAGACCGACATGTCCTCGTCGGAGAGGGCTGCCTCCTGGACGTCGAGCAGCCAGGAGACGTCGATGTACAGGTGCATCAGGCGGCCGCGGCCCCACCGCGCTCGGAGGGCGGCACCTCGTCGGGGAAGGCGTCGTCGAACTCGCCGCGCAGCCGCTCGGCCCACACGGACGCGCCGGCGACGAACTGTCCGCGCTGCATCTCCCGGACGCCGAGGTCGTGCAGGTACTGCTTGAGGCTCTTGCCCTCGGCCGCGGCAGCCGCGCGCACTCCGTCGAGTTCCTCTTCGGTGAAGGACACATTCAGCGATGGCATGCCTCGATGGTACCTAGTTGGTGCCGACGATGCGAGGTGTCCGTCATGGCCGGGCTGCGACATCGGTCGACCCCTTGCTATGGTGCGCCGATGTCCTTGATCAAACAGATCCAAGTCACCTTCGACTGCGCGGAACCCGAGCGCGTCGCCCGCTTCTGGTGCGAGGTGTTGGGGTACGTCGTACCGCCGACGCCGGAAGGTTTTGCCACGTGGGACGACTTCACTCGCTCGCTGCCGGCTGAGCAGCGGGACGCATGGTTTGCGTGCACTGATCCCTCGGGCGTGGGCCCGCGGCTGTACTTCCAGCGCGTGCCCGAGGGCAAGGTCGTCAAGAACCGGGTGCATCTTGATGTGCGGACCGCCACCGGTCTCGTGGGGGAAGAGCGCCTCGCCACGCTCGAAGCAGAGTGCGCACGACTGGTCGCCCTCGGCGCGGTGCACGTGCGAACGCTGGTCGCCGACGAGGAGAACGAGTCGTGCATCGTGATGCAGGACGTCGAGGGCAACGAGTTCTGTCTCGACTGAGCATCCCCCCATAGGCTGCGGAAATGATCTCGCGCGATTACCTCCTCGAACTGTTCTCGCTGGACGGCCGGGTCGCCCTGGTGACGGGCGGCAGTTCCGGCATCGGCCGGGCTGTGGCCGGGGCTCTCGCGCGGGCGGGGGCAGGCGTCGTCGTGGTGGCGCGCAAGGAGGAGGAACTCGCCGCCACGGTCGACGAGTTGGTGGCCGAGGACTGCCGGGCCGCCTGGGTGAGCGGCGATCTGGGGACACGTGACGGGGTGCGGGCGGCGGCGGAGGCCGCGGCCGAGGTGTTCGGGGAGCCGGACATTCTCGTGAACAGCGCCGGCATCAACCTGCGGCCGCCGATGGGCGAGTTGGACGACAAGGTGTGGGACACCACGATGTCGGTGAACCTGGAGGCGCCCTACCTCCTGGGGCAGCGGTTCGGTCCCGGCATGGCCGAGCGGGGCTTCGGACGGATCATCCACATCACCTCCCAGCAGGCACACCGCGCGTTCGTGCAGAGTGGCGCCTACGGGGTGTCCAAGGGGGCGCTGGAGTCACTGGCCCGGTCGCAGGCCGAGGCCTGGTCGCCGTACGGCGTCACCTGCAACACGCTGGTGCCGGGTTTCGTGATGACACCGCTCAACGCGCGGCTGTCGAACGACCCCGAGAAGGTGGCGGCACTGGCCGCGCGAACTCTGGTCGGGCGCAACGGTCTTGCCGAGGACTTCGCGGGTGCCGCGGTGTTCCTGGCGAGCCGCGCGTCCGCCTACGTCACCGGGCAGTCGGTCTTCGTCGACGGCGGATTCTCCGTGCACTGAGGCCTGTTGGGAACGTCATGATCGTCGAGGCCCTGAAGAGTCACTGAACTGGTTGCGAACAGCCCTGTGGGGCTTCGAGGATGGGACCCATGCCTGAATCCCCCGACATCGCGGCTGTCTGGAGCATTCTCCTGGAACGCAGGCCCGGCACTCGGGGGGCCACGCAGGAGGACCTGTTGCCAGTCGTCGAGGCCGCGTACGCCGAGCCGCGCCTGCGCGCTCTCTACCCCTTCCCGACGCATGGGACGCTGCGCTTCCTGCGTGGCACCCCGCCGTGGAGAGAACCGAACCACGACGACCTGCCCTTCATCCTGTACGGCGGGCCGCCGTACGAGGTCTACACATCCGGCTACGGCGAGCTGCTCGGCGAGGCCGGGACACCCGCGGAAGCCGCCGCGCTCGTGGTGAGCCACCTGCCCACGGGGCAGGGCCCCGCCTGACGACCTGTCACCGCCCGCTCCCCCGCCGTAGAAAACGGATCACGGGATGGCCGGGGTCGTGATCGATCTCGACGCGGACGCCGTAGACGTCCTTGATGAGGGTGGGGGTGAGGACGTCGGTCGGGGTGCCCTCGGCGACCGTGCGGCCGTTGTCCAGGACGAGCAGGCGGTCGCAGTACATCGCGGCGAGGTTGAGGTCGTGCAGGGCGATCACGGTGGTGACCGGGAGGTCGGCGACGAGGTCCAGGAGGTCCAACTGGTGCTGGATGTCGAGGTGGTTGGTCGGCTCGTCCAGGAGGAGCTCGCGGGGTTCCTGGGCCAACGCGCGCGCTATCTGGGCGCGTTGGCGTTCGCCTCCGGAGAGGGTGTGCCAGGACTGGTCGGCCCGGTCGGTCAGCCCGGTGCGTTGCAGTGCCTCGGTGACGGCGCGGGCGTCGGCGGCCGACGCCGGTGACCAGGCTCGGCGGTGAGGGATACGGCCGAGGGCGACGACCTCGCGGACGGTCAACTCGGTCTGGGTGTGGGTGTGCTGTTCCACGGTGGCGATACGGCGGGCGGTGGCGCGGCGTCCGACCGCGGGCAGCGGCCGCCCGTCCAGCGTGACGACTCCGGTGGAGGCGGGAAGGACACCGGCGAGCAGGCGCAACAGCGTTGACTTTCCTGACCCGTTGGGGCCGAGCAGTCCGACGGTCTCGCCGGGCCGCAGGACAAGTGTGACGCCGTCGACGATGAGCCGACCGTCCGTGCGGCGGGCGACGCGGTCGGCGCACAGTCCGCCGCCCGAGGCGTCGGACAGGAGGTCGCTCATGCCTTCCTCCGCCCTCGGTACAGCACCACCACGAACGCGGGTACGCCGATCAGGGACGTCACCACACCCACCGGTACCTCCTGCGGATCGACGACCGTACGGGCGAGGGTGTCCACCCACACCAGGAACACGGCCCCGGTCAGTGCGGTGACGGGCAGCAGACGTACGTGCCCGGCACCGGTGAGCGCGCGCGTGACATGGGGCAGGACAAGGCCGACGAAGCCGATCGCTCCGGCGCAGCTGACCAAAACGGCGGTGAGGAGTGCCGTGGCGCACAGCAGGATCAGCCGGGCCCGGGAGACGTTCACGCCGAGCCCCGCGGCCGCCTCCTCGCCGAAGGCGAACGCGTCCAGGGTGGTCGCGTGGCCCAGGCACACGACCAGGACGAGGGCCAACGCGCCAGCGCACAGCGCCACTTGACCCCAGTCGGCGCCGGACAGCGAGCCGAGCAGCCAGAACAGCACGCCCTTGGTGGTCTCGGCGTCCGCCGAGGTCAGCACGGTGAAGGAGGTGAGCGCGGAGAAGAGTTGCGTGGCGGCCACGCCGGA
Organism: Streptomyces sp. NPDC050508; assembly: GCF_040655155.1. NCBI lineage: Bacteria > Bacillati > Actinomycetota > Actinomycetes > Kitasatosporales > Streptomycetaceae > Streptomyces > Streptomyces sp. NPDC050508. The sequence continues at coordinate 108,392 of NZ_JBFAJJ010000013.1, read as the reverse complement.
CAGCACGACCCGGTCCATGCTCGCGCCGAGGCTGTGGCTGAGCAGCATCACCAGCCCGAAGGAGAGCAGCGCACCGACGAAGGCGCCCGCCGACAGCGACACGGCTCCGCCACCCACGCCGAGCACCACGACCGCGACCGCGCCCGTGGACGCCCCGGAGGAGATACCGAGCACGAAGGGGTCGGCCAACGGGTTGCGCAGCAGGGACTGCATGACCGCGCCGCACAGCGCGAGCCCCGCACCGCAGACGGCGGCCAGCAGGGTGCGGGGCGTGCGCAGGTCCCAGACGATGCCGTCGCGGAGCGGGGCGAGCGTGCTGTCCCCGCCACCGAGGTGGGAGGCGACCGACGCCCACACATCGGCCGTGGAGATGTCGGCGGGTCCGATGGTTACGGCGAAGGCCACGGAGACCGCCAGTGCCGCGAGTCCGCCGCCCGTCAACAGCAGGGTGCGGAGGGTCACTTGGCGAGTCCGAAGTCGCGCAGGCCGGCGGCGACCTGCTCGATCCCCTCGACGGTGCGGATGGAGGGGTTCATCGCCTGACCGCTGAGCAGGATGTACCGCTTCTTCCTGACGGCGGTGAGGTTGCGGGTGGCGGCGTTGGTCTCCAGGAAGTGGATCTTCGCCTTGGCGGTCTCCGCGGTCTGTGACTTGCGGGTCAGGTCGCCGAGGACGATGACGTCGGGGTCGCGGTCGGCGACGGTCTCCCAGTTGATCTGGGGCCACTCGTCGTGGGTGTCGGCGAAGGCGTTCTTCGCGCCGACGGCACGGGTGATGGCGCCGGGGGCGCCGCAGCAGCCGGCGAGGTAGGGCGACTGGGAGTTGGCGAACCAGTACATGAGGGAGGTGCCGGAGGCGTCGAGGCCGGTGGTGGCCTTGGTCACCCGCGCCTTCAGCTGGGCCACGAGCCTGTCGCCGCGTTCCTTGACGCCCATCGCGCGGGACAGGTCGCGTATCTCGCCGTAGACGGTGTCGAGGGTGAGCGGTGTGCTGCGCGAGCCGTCGCCGCCGCTGTCGTTGTCCTTGCCCGCGCAGTCGGACGGCGAGACGTACGTCGGCACGCCCAGCTTCTCGAACTGTTCGCGGGTGGCGACACCGCCCTTGCCGAGCGTCGAGACGAAGGAGGCGGTGACGAAGTCGGGTTCGGCGTCGAGGACCTTCTCGAAGGAGGGGGCGTTGTCGGCGAGGCGCGGCACGGTCGCGTTCGCCTTCTCCAGGCCCTTGAGCACCGGGTCGGTCCAGGTCGCGGTGCCGGCCATGCGGTCGGCGAGGCCGAGGGAGAGCAGGATCTCCGTGGTGCCCTGGTTGAGGGAGACGACGCGCTTCGGGGCCGACTTCAGCGTGACCTTCTGCCCGCAGTCGGTGAGGGTGAGCGGGAAGCCCGCGGCGGACTTCTCCGCCTCGCTGTCGGCGCTGTTCCCGTCGGAGCCTCCGCATGCGGTCAGCAGCAGGGCGGGCGCGAGGAGAAGGGCCGCGGTACGGCGGCGCAGCGGTACGGGGGCGGTACGGATCACGGGCATGCCTTGCCTGTCGGGGCTCGAACGCGGAGCCTGGCCTACGAACTTCCCCTCGCCGAGGGCGAGAAGGCGCCAGCAGGTCTTCGGACTCGGGTTCGTCCGGACGGGGCGCCTTCCCGGCGCGTCACGCACCGGCTCCTTCGGCCGGCCCGTGTCGCTCCAGTGACGTCAGTGCCCCGCCCGTCCCCCTCACCGCTGCGCGTCAGTTCCGGATTCGCACCGGATTCCCTGGCCTCGGTTGTGGCACGACTGGCCCCCACAACGTATCAAGATCACCCATTGGCTCCCGCGACGGGGTCACCGGGGTGTGCGCCGCGTTCGCGATCGGTGGCACGGATGCGGATTGCGCCCACCCGACCGATGAGTTCCGTCTCGCCGCGTCGTCTGCATGGTGGGAACGTCTCCTTCCGCACCCGCGGAGGCCCGAGACGACACGAGACGACAAGGAGCGTGCACACCGTGGACCGGGAGAACGTGAGAGCCACCCTGACTGTCGCCGCACCCGCAGCGAGGCTGTTCGCGGTGCTGGCGGACCCGACGACCCATGCTGCGATCGACGGCACCGGCTGGGTTCAGGATCCCGTCGAGCGGGCGCCGCTGACCGAGGTCGGGCAGATTTTCCGGATGGACATGTACCACGCCAACCATCCGAACGGTGACTACCAGGTGGTCAACAAGGTCCAGGTGCTCGACCCGCCACACACCATCGGCTGGCTGACGGGGCAGGACAAGGGCGGCGGTGACCTGGAGTTCGGCGGCTGGAGCTGGCGCTACGACCTCGCACCGCTCGGTCCGTCCGAGACGGAGGTCACGCTCACCTACGACTGGTCGGCGGTGCCGCAGTTCATCCGGGACCGCGGCATCCGGTTCCCACCGTTCGGCCCTGACCATCTCACCAACTCGCTGCACCACCTGGCGGAGCTTGCCGTACCGACGCCCCCTGCCAGGCGGCAGAGTCTCCCGCACTCGTAGGACCGTCCAGCTTCTCTTCGGATCCGTCCGGCCCCTGTGCAATTTGCCCGGGTCGGGCGGATCGTGAGTGCCTCGACTCGTACGCGTGGAGGTCCAACGGCCATGTCCCAACTGATCGTTGTCAGCGTCGACGGATCCGCGGACAGTCGCGTCGCGGCCAACTGGGCAGCAGCCGAAGCGGAGTTGCGAGGACTCCCCCTGCGGGTCGTACACGTCTCGGCCCTCCCCGAGGAGCAGCTGCTGACCACATGGCCGTATTTCCGTGAGCCCTCCCCCGACGCGCTCGTGGCAGCGCTCGAAGAGGACCACCCGGGGCTCCGGGCCGAGGGGCTCGGTCTGACCGGAGCGATCGTGCCGGCGCTGCTGCCCCTGACCGCCGAGGCCGACTGCACGGTGCTCGGGCTGCGTGGTGCGGGTGGATTCACAGGCCTGGCCCTCGGTTCCGTGGCGCACGGGGTCGCCGAGCGCTCGGAGGGGCCGGTGGTGCTGGTGCCGAGGGGATCGGGTCGGACGCGCCGCGGGCGGTCGCCGTACGGGGTGATGTTGGGCGTCGATGTCGGCGCCCCGGTGACCTCCGTCGTCGACTTCGCCTTCGACGCCGCCAGCCGGCGCGGCACCGGTCTGCACATCGTGCGCGCCTGGCGACTGCCCTCCCCCGCCGAGCGGTGGATGCCGTACGCGCCGCCCGAGGAGGACCGAGGGAGCTGGGAGGACCAGGAGGTGCAGCGCCTCTCGGACGCGTTGCGGCCGTGGCGCGAGAAGTATCCGGACGTGGGCGTCTACGAGGATCTCCGCCTCCAGAGCCCACCGGCGGCCCTGCTCCAGGCGTCGGCCTCGGCGGAGTTGCTGGTGCTCGGCCGCGCGGACCGGACACTCGGACCCACGCTGCACGCCGTACTGGAACACACCGCGTGCCCGGTGGCCGTGGTCCCGCACTGAGCACGCACGCCGTTCAACTGTTCGGACAACCCGGAGTGGCGGCTCCGTCAGGCTGATCAACGAACACCTGCTGCTTCGGCGGCAGTTGGCCACCGACAGGCACGGCGATTTCATGCACCGTCACGCCGGGACGGGATCCGGCTCCTTCGAGGGAGTGGCGGCGTCCGGGCGCGTGGGCTGGAGGAGGCGTTCGGCGAGCGGGGCGAAGATCAGGCCGAGGGCCGTCCAGAGGATGAACTGCGCGGCGACGGAGTAGAAGCGGAAGGCGTACAGCACGTCGGCGGGGAAGCCCGGGTAGACGATGGTGCCCTTGGAATTCTTCAGCGGCAGTGGTGTCTCGGTGGCCTGGTTGCCGAAGTTGGCCTTGTTGTACGAGAGATGGCCGAACTGAGGCAGGAGCAGCATGACGATCCCGATCGCGACGACGAACGCGGCGCCGGCGAGGAGGGTGGCGTTCCAGTTGCCGAAGCGCGTCTGGAGTCGCTTGCCGAGATAGACGGCTCCCGCGAGGAAGGCGACGGAGCACACGACCATGATCAGGTAGAGGGCGCTGCGCTGCTGGATGGTCTCTTCGTGGCCGATCGCGGGCGGGTTGGCCGGATACTTCAGGAACGGCACCAGGTACATGCCGAGGAACCCGCCACCGGCGACGAGGAGTGCGAGGTTGCGCGCCCGCAGGCCACCGGTGCGGCCGAGGCAGACGGTGTAGGCGACGGCGAACAGGGCGCCCATCGCCATACCGAAGAAGACCATGCCGACGCCGATGCCCACGTTGGCCTGGATGGTCCGGCTGAAAAGGTCGTGGCCTGCGACCTCGGCGGGCATGCCGGCCGCCTTGTCCAGGGCGTTCTGGGCGGCGTCACGTCCGCTCTCGTAGTCGATGGCCTTGGCGATCTGTGGCTCGGCGAAGATGCGCGCGAACACGAACGCGAGCAGGCCCGCGACTGCGCCGGCAAGTATGCCGCGCAGTATGAGCTTCTTTTCCATGTCGAGTTGTCCGTACGTCCAGGTGCCGGCGGAAGGTCAGTGGCAGGGGAAGCCGAGGAAGTGGCGGGCGTCGTGGACGAACTCGTGGACGTGCGTGTCGTTGCCGAACACCGACACGGCACCCTGGTCGACGCCGACGAAGTAGTAGACGGCCAGCGCGATCAGCGCGGTGCCGACCAGCCAGACGATCGACTTCGAGATCGGCAGGACAACCGGCGTGGCGACCGGACGGGATGTGGAAATGCTGCTCAAGGTGAGCCCTCCTTCGGGATCGTGCGTCCCTTGCGTGTACGGGCGAGTGAGGGTTCAGTGTCTGACTCGCCCACCACCTTCCGGCGGCGGGCTCACAGTGGCGCGACCGTGCTGGAATTTCACCAGCTTCCTTATGCCATCACTACAGGGGGAGAGTACGGCGCGTGTCTCCGGACCGTCAATCAGGCCCGGTCCAAGAGCCGGTCGGCGCAACGACGCCGTCGGCACCGGGTGTTGCTGCGGTTGGGCGCCGGGCACGGTCAACAGGCGCCCGGTGGCAGGCCGTTCACGTGTAGCGCGGCGGGGTGGTGCGCGTGTGCAGCATCACAACAGACACGTCATCAAGCGGGCTCGCGGGTGGCGGCGTCCTCCTTGGACACTCCGGCGAGCAGACAGTCACCGAACGGATGAGCGGACGGGCGCCATGAAGGCCCCGGCGGCGGACCGGCGTCACACGGGTGGCGTATTCGCGTGGCGGGGCGGCAGGCAGCGGCCTAGTAATGGACTGGATCAGCTTGTTCATCGCGCATCGGGGGGCGATAGCAGCATCACCCTCTTCATGGAGCCGAGCATGACCACCCGCTCTTTCTCGCCCAGCCCGGACCGACCCGAAATACCTCACGGCAGCGCGGCTCCCGCGCAGGCCGGCCCTGAGGACGAGCACGCCGATCCGATGCACGGCCTGGTGCATGCCGCCGTCGCCGACCGGCCTCTTGAGGAGGTCCTCCAGCTCATCACCTTGCTGGAGCAGTCACCGAAGTACGCGCAGGCCACCGTCGACGCCCTGCGGGCGGTCGGTGTGGACCGGTCCGTGGAGGACGTGACGCGTCTGGTGACCCTGCTGACCCGGCCGCCGCGCAATCCCGACTGCGCCGACGAGGCGATCCGCGCGGCAGCCGAATGCCGGCCCGTGGAGGACGTCACGCGGCTGATGGACCTGCTGCACCAGGCACCGCTGGAGCCGCACTGCGCCGAGGAGGCGGTACGGGCCGCGGCCGGCAGGCCCGTCGAGGAACTCGTCCAGTTGATCGGCCGCCTGGCCGAGGAACAGGACACACCCGGACACGTCTCGGGGGTGGCGGCGGATCAGTCCACCGCTCAGGCCGCTCCGGTCTCCGAAGCGGCCGGACGAATGCCGGCAGGCCCACCCGATCCGGAGCGTGCGGGCGGTCGTACGGCTCGTCAGCACCGTCCACGGCGTCCGCGGACGGCGACGCGGGGCAGCGCTCCCCCGGCCTGGCCCAGGCTGTTCGCGGCTGCGGCGCTCGTCCTGTGCGGGCTGTCGTACTTCCCGCTGCACCGCGACGGAGCCTCCGGCACCGCCTACGGGTTCGCGCTCGGTGTCTCGATCCTGTGCGTTCTGCTGGCTCCGGCGCTGGTCCTCCACGGCAGCGTGTCGGTGCTCGCCGTTTCGCTGGTGGTGCCGGCCGCGTTGGCGGCGATCCAGTTGTTCGACGGGAGGTTCCACTCGACCCGCCTGTCGCAGGCGCTGCGGATCACTGCCGCGCCGCCCTGGTTCGCGGGGCTGATGGCCGTGCTCGCCGCACTGGCGGCTCTCACGGCGCTGCTCGCGCTCCTCGCCTCACGGAGGTTCGGCAGGCAGCTCGACCTTCCCGGTCATCCCGATGACCGGGCGCCGGCCGAGGCGAGCCGGACACCTCAGTAGGGTCGGCCACCGCCGGGTCCGGTCATGGGGTCTGCGATTCCCGCAGGCCCCATGACCATCGCCAGGGCGTACCGTCACGTCGACGACTGTTCCGAGAGCGTCTCGGTGAACGGAGTCACAGGCCGTTCCAGACTCTCGCCGTCGACGGTGATGTCGACCGCTTCGTTGTAGAAGGCGCGGAGGTCTTTGACCGCGCCGACCGCGGGCAGGGGCTCCGGGTAGCTCCAGACGATGTTCGGCGGAACGCCGGGAGCACCGGCCTCGTTCTGCCAGGACCAGTACGTGGCGGTCCCCTTGTAGGGGCACCCCGTGCTGTGGTCGGTCGGTTCGAAGAGGTCCAGGCGGACGTCCTCGCGCGGGATGTAGTAACGGGTCGGCAGGCCGGTCTCGAAGAGGAGGACCGGACGGTGGGTGTCGGCGACGACCGTGCCGCCGATCTCGACCCGGACGTGACGGCTGCTGGGGATGGCGTCCACCCGTTTGTGCGGGTCGCGGGGGTGGATGAAGATCTCTTCCTCCTCCTCGTACCAGTGGTCCAGGCCCCGGCCGACCCGCCGGAACCACTCGAACGCGATGTATCCGGCCAGGTCTTCGGCGGGGAACGTCCAGGCCGCGTTCTCCACCAGCTCGCCGTCGACTTCGAGGTCGTAGAAGATGCGTGATCCGGTGTGCGTGCCGGTCGCGGGGTGCTTCGCCGGGTGGAGCAGGTCCTCGCGGGTCTCCTCGTGGGGGAAGGCGTACAGCGGTACCGGTACGCCGGGCTCCCAGACGAGGACGGGGTGCCTGCTGTCCACGACGGTGACGTCGCCCTTGCGGCCCCGCACCCAGCGGGGGCTCGGCTCCCACAGGAGTCCTTCAGGGGTGGTCCTGACGTCTCGCGCGGTGGGGAACGTGCTCATGGCCGTTGCTCCTTGGGGTGTGAGGCGGGATGAACATCCCCAAGTGTCACCGTGTGCGGGTCACAGCTGTACGGCCGTGCGGATCAGCCCGGCGAGGGCGAGGGAGCGGCTGTGGGCGGGCCAGGCGATGTGGGTGACGACGAGGGGTGCGTCGGTCACGGGGACGGCGGCGTGCTCGGCCCACAGCCAGGAGCGGGCGGAGTCGGGGAAGACGGCCACGGTGCGTCCGAGGGCGATCAGTTGGGCCAGTTGTGTCTGGTCGTGGATCTCGGGGCCCGGGCCGGGTGGATACGTGCCGTGGCGGGGCCAGCGGGCGAGCGGAAGATCGGGGACGTCGCTGATGTCGGCCAGGGTCAGCGTCTTGCGTGCGGCGAGGGGGTGCCCGGCGGGGAGGATGGCGATCTGCTCCTCCGTCATCAGTTCCTCGCTGTCGAACCCGGCGAGGGAGTTGAACGGCGCGTGCATGAGCGCAACATCGGCGCGGCCGTCGCGCAGCAGCTCCGGCTGCTCGCACATGCCGCTCGGCAGCACCTCGATCTCGGCGGCGTCGGGCTCGGCCGCGTAGGCGTCGAGGAGCTTCCGCAGCAGTTCGTGCGACGCGGCGGCCTTCACGGCCAGCACCAGGCGGTTGCGGGGACCGCCGGGGCTGTCGGCGCCACCGGCGCGACGGGTGCGGCGAACGGCTGCGGTGGTCGCGTCGAGGGCCGCACGGCCCTCGTGCAGCAGCACCTCTCCGGCGCCGGTCAGGGCGACGCCGCGGCGGTTGCGTTCCAACAGGCAGACACCGAGGCGCCGTTCGAGCTGCTGGATGGCCCGGGAGAGCGGTGGTTGGGCGATGCCGAGGCGCTCGGCGGCGCGGCCGAAGTGCAACTCCTCGGCTACGGCCACGAAGTACCTCAACTCGCGGGTCTCCAGGGTGTCCATGGCCACAGCCTAGTTCGGTGATACCCACCGGGTATGACAGAGCACCGTATCGGTGTTGGCCGGGCCGCTCGTCCGCGAGTGACCATCAACGGCATGAGCGAAACGAAGATCGCGCTGGTGACCGGCGCGAACAAGGGAATCGGGTACGAGATCGCGGCCGGGCTGGGCGCCCTCGGGTACCGCGTGGGCGTGGGAGCCCGCGCGGAGGCCCGGCGCGAGAGTGCCGTCGAGAAGCTGCGCGCCGCCGGGGTGGACGCGTTCGGGGTACCGCTGGACGTGACCGGTGACCGGAGCGTCACCGATGCCGCGGAGCTGATCGAGCGGCGGGCCGGGCGCCTGGACGTCCTGGTCAACAACGCCGGTATCTCAGGGGAGATCGGCCCGGGGTGGGTGCAGGACCCGACCACGCTCGACCTCGACCTGGTCCGCACGGTCGTGGAGACCAACGTCATCGGTGTCATTCGGGTGACCAACGCGATGCTGCCGCTGCTCCGGCGCTCGACGTCACCGCGCGTCGTCAACATCTCCAGCGCCGTCGCCTCCCTGACCCGGCAGGCGGACCCGGAGATCGAGATTGGCCCCGTCATGGCGGCCTACTCGCCGTCGAAGTCGTTCCTCAACGCCGTCACGGTGCAGTACGCCCGGCAGTTGGCCGATACGAACATCCTGATCAACGCCGCCTGCCCGGGCCTGGTCGCGACCGACTTCACCGGCTTCCACGGACCCCGTACCCCCGAACAGGGCGCGGCCACAGCGATCCGGCTCGCCACGCTGCCCGACGGGGGCCCGACCGGTTCGTTCTTCGAGGACGACGGTGTCGTCCCCTGGTGACCCCGAACGGCGATGCACCGACCTCGGGAGTCGGCTCACACTCCGTGCAGGCGGGCCTCCCAACGGGCGTGTGAGCGGCGGCCCGACAGGCGCCACAGCAGGCGGGCGGGCAATGGCGCCTTGGTGAGAATCGTTTGCTGCTCTTCGGGAGTTGCTACCGCCATCAACGCGCTGAAGGCGCGCAGCAGATACTTCTTGTCCAGCTTCGCCAGGCTGATCTCACCGAGTTGCTCCCATTCGGCGGCGCTCAGGTATTCGGCGGCCAACGGCAGGATGGTGTGCTCCTCCTCGTCCATGTGCGCGGTCAACACCGAGCCCAGTTCGGTGAGTTGCGCCGCCACCTGCTCGCACAGGAGCTGCCGGGGATCGGCGGCCAGGCTGTCCAGCACGCTCGTCACCTGCGTGGCCAACTCCTCAAGCCGGTGGTGCTGTTCCTCCATACGCGTGATGGCCTCGGCCTGCACCGTCGTCCGTGCCGCGAGCCGGGGCCAGAGGAATTCGTCCTCGCTGACGTGATGGGCTTCCAGACCCATGAGCATGAACCGCACGGCGTCGACGACCAGTTCGGCCCGCGCGGTGTCGCCGAACCGCAGTCCGCGCACCAAGTCCGGCAGTTCCGCGCATGATTGACGGAAAGTGCGATGGACGACCACCATGTCGTGGACATCCGGCTTCGAGGTGACTACATCAGACATGGTGTTCCCTAGCCCTTGCTCAGCTGGTCGTGAAAACGGTGTGCCAGGTCCGTCAGCTCTTCCGCGTTCCGCGCGGTCTGCTGCAGGTCGATGAGGACCTCGTCGGCCCCGGCCGCATGGGCGGCGAGCAGGTAGTCCGAAACCTGCACGACCGTTCCCCGGTGCGGTACGGCGTCGCTCGGCGCGGCCTCGGCCGTCACCACGGGGTTCACCCGGACGACGGTGCGCAGGGTGTCGGGGTCACGTCCGTTGGCCTCCGCGATCTGCCGGATCTGGCTGATGACGTAGGCCAGTTGCGGCACCGGCAGCGCCACTCCCGCCCAGCCGTCGGCGCGCCGACCGATACGTTCCAGAGTGGCCGGAGTGAAACCGCCCAGGAGCACCGGCGGGCGGGGACGCTGTACGGGGAGCGTCTCGATGTGCGCGCTCGGGATCGTCCACAGAGCCCCCTTGTGCTCGGCCGACGAACCGGACCAGACGTGTTCCAGCACGTCCAGGATCTCTTCCAGCCGTGCCCCGCGCCCCCGCCACGGCACACCGATGGCCTCGTACTCGTCGGAGGACCAGCCGAGCCCGAACCCGATGTCGAGCCGCCCTCCGCTGAGGATGTCGACGGACGTCAGTGAACGGACCAGCAGGAGCGGGGAGTAGAAGGGCGCGTTGAGCGTGCTGGTCCCCAGGCGCAGCCGTCGGGTGGCGTGTGCCAGGAAGGACAGGGTCGCGATGGGGTCCAGGAAGTTGTGGTACTCCTCCGGGACGGGACCACCGCCGGGATACGGGTCACGGGGTTGTGTCGGGACCAGCGCCCGGTCGCCCACCCACAGGCTGTCGAAGCCGATCGCTTCGACCGTGGTGGCGAACCCGGAGATCGTTGAGGGGTCGGTGAACGATCCGTACTGGGGAGAGCCCAGGCCGATCTTGAGCATGTCTGTCACCTGTTCGTGTGCGTGGAGATGCGGAGGCAGCGGAAGGACGTGCGGATTCCCTACGGCTGCGGTCCGTTCTCGGATCACCGTGCCGAACTCGGATCGACATTCGGTCGACGGCGTGTGAAAGCGCGGCCGACTCGGTGGGCGAACAGGCTCAGCGGTGCGCGGCTTCCCGCCGCAGGCGGTCGCTCACCTCGTACACATGCTGGGCCGCGGCGATGTTCACCTCGGCCCGGTCCGAACTCAGCGCGGTGAACAGGCGGGCCACCTCCTGGCTGAAGTAGGCCGGGCTGTTCGGATCGTCCTCCGCGCCGCCGGCGGCCTCCGACTCGGCGAAGAACTCGACGGCCTCCGTGGTCCGCCCCCGGTCCGCCAGTACTACCGACAGCAGCCGGGTGGACAGGAACAGCGTCAGCGGGATGCCACCGTCGCGCGAACGCCGGATCCCCTCGCGCAGATCGGTTTCCGCCGCTGTCAGATCACCGCGGATGAAGGCGAGCCAGGCCCGGATGTGCCGGGTCTCCGCCGGCATCGCCGGGTCGTCGCCCAGGTCGGCCGCGGCGACCGCGTGGTCCGTGACACGTTCCAGTTCCCGCTGATGCGCGGGGCCGGCGAAGAGTCCGCTCGACGCGATCACCGAGAGCGCGGCGACGACGATCCGCGATGCCCCCGGGATGTCGCGCAGCACGCGGGAGAACACCGCGACCAGCAGCGTGTGTTCGGCCAGCAGCCAGGCACGCGCTTCCTCGGCGTCGGCGAACCGCAGTCCGGTCTGTGGCACGGAGAAGAGATGGATGCTGAGCGAGCCCGCCTGCTCGGTCGCGCTCATGGCCTGGAGCAGGGTGGCCTGAAGGAACATCGTCAGCCGCACCAGAGCCGCCTCGCGGTCCGCGACGGGATCCTCGCGGTCGGCACGACGGGCGGCGAACGCCCGTACCAGATCGTGGAAGCGGTAGCGGTCGGCCGAATGCGGTTCGAGGAGACCGGCCTCCACCAGATGTTCAAGTTGCTCCTCGGTTTCCTGTTCGGGCCGGTCGAGCAGTACCGCCGCGACGGCGACCGGGAAGTCGGCGGCGTCGAGCAGTGCGCACAGGCGCATCGCCCGTGCCCGATCCGGGGCGAGGGCCCGGTATCCGACCTGGAAGGTGGCCTCTACGGACATGTCTCCGGCGCGCAGCTCGTCGAGCCGGCGCTCCTCGGCACGCAGGCGCAGCAACTGCGCGCCGAGTCCGCGTCCGGGGCGAGCCGCCGTACGGGCACCGATGATGCGCAGCGCCAACGGCAACTGCCCGCACGCGTGCACCAGTTCCAGGGCGAGTTCCGGGTCGGCGGCGATCTCGGCGTCGCCGGTGAACCGGCCCAGCATGGCCACCGCCTCCTGCTGATCGGGCACCGGTACCTCGAAACGCGTCGCGCCCGGCGGTACGAGCGACCGGTGCCGGGTCGTGATCAGCGCGGCGTTGCCGGGTGTGCCCGGGAGCAGCGGGGTCACCTGGGCGGTGTCGGAGGCGTTGTCCAGGAGCACCAGGATCCGGCGGTCTGCGGTCAGGGTGCGATAGGCCCCGGCGCGGGCGGTGGGCGTCGCGGGGATGTCGGCGGTGGGCATGCCGAGTGCCAGGAGGAAGTCGACCAACACGTCTGCGGGGTCGGCGGGTTGGCCGCCGTCGCCCCGCAGGTCCACATAGAGCTGCCCGTCCGGATAGTCGCCGCGGCTGCCGTGGGCGACGCGCAACGCGAGCGCGGTCTTCCCCACGCCGCCGATCCCGCTGAGCACCGTGAGCGCGACCGCTTCCCCACTGGGCCGCAACGCGAGCCGGAGCCGCTCCCGCAACCGCTCCCGCCCGACGAAGTCGCCCGGCGCCGGGGGGAGTTGCTGCGGGCGGACACCGACCGGGACCTCCTCGATCCGCGTGGTCGTCGACCGATCGGCTTCGGGAGCGGTGCCTGATGCGACGACCTGTCCCTCGACGCCCGACCGCGTCGCCGCGATATCGCCGACGGCACCGGCAGACGCCGTAGGACTGGTCGATGCCGTAGGACCGGTCGAGGTAGTGGTACCGAACAACGGCGCGGCACCGGCGAGTTGTCCCTCCGAGCGCGGCTCGACGGGGTCGGGCTCGGTGCCGCTGAGGATGCGTGTCTGCAACTGACGCAGTTCCGGCCCTGGTTCCATGCCCAGTTCGGCCACCATGGTCTCGCGGGCCGCAGTGTAGACCGCCAGGGCCTCCGCCGCCCGCCCAGCCTGGTACAGCGCACGCATGCGCAGCGCGTACAGGTCCTCCCGCAGCGGATGGTCGGCGATCAGCGAGCTCAGTTCCGTCGCCACGCGGGCGTGCTCGCCCAGTTCAGCGGCGCAACTCAACTGCCCCACCCGGGCGTTCAGCCGTAGATCCACGAAACGTCCGCGGTGCCGCCGGGCGTAGGGGCCGGGTACGCCGGACAGTGGTTCCCCCGACCACAGTGCCAGCGCGGTGTCGAACGCGCGCAGGGCGGGGCCGGTCTGCCGCGCGGCCCGCAGTTCCTCGCCGTCACGGACGAGTCGCTCGAAACGCAGGGCGTCGACGGCCTGTTCCGGGATGCCGAGTTGGTAGCCGCCCTGTGTGGTTTCCAGTCGGGAACGCTCCTCGCCCAACGCGAGGCGGATGCGGTAGACGTACGTCTGCACCGAGCGCACCGCATTGCCGGGCGGCTCTTCCCACAGCGCGTCGATGAGGTGGTCGAGGCCGCACTGGCGTCCTTCTCCGAGCAGGAGCCGGACCAGGACCGCACGCTGCAGCGGGCTGCCGAGCTCCAGCGCACGCCCGTCATGACGGCCTCTCAGTGGCCCCAGCAGCCCGAACTCGTACCCTTCCACCGCCGTTGCCACGCGGCCGAGTCTAGCGGGGCGAACGAAATCGCCTCGTCGAGGGGAACGAAAGCCAACCGTTGACGAGTGGGCGGAGGACGGATCCAGTGCACAACCCTGACAAGAAACTGTCACACACGGTCCGGAATCCCCCACCGGGCGGCCGAGGTTGGCACTGGCACGACCCCGCTTCGAGGCCGGGCCTCGCGCGACGAAGGAGTGACCATGACCGTCGACCTCACTACGACAGATCTGCAGGCCTTCGCCCAGGAATGGCTGGAGTGGTACCGCGGTCAGGAGGAACGGCTCGCGGCCCCGCACGGGTTCCTGGCGATCACCGGCCTGCACTGGCTCGACGGCCGGCCGCAGCGGTTCCCGGACGCTCCGGGCGCCTGGTGGACCGACGACGCGGGGGTCGCCGTAGCGCTCGACGACGGTGAGGAACTCGTGGTGGAGGGAACACCGGTGCGGGGTGAGCACCGCTTCGGTGTGCTGCCCGAGCGTGGGGGTGTCGACGCCGTGTGGGGCGATGCCGTGATCGAGGTGGCCAAGCGCGGCGGAAACGACATCGTGCGGCCCCGGCACCCGGACGCGCCGCTGCGTACCGCCTTCGCCGGTACGCCTGCCTACGCGCCGGATCCCCGGTGGGTGGTGCGGGGACGGTACACAGCCTTCGACGCGCCGCGTCCGACGACCGTGGGTGCCGCGGTCGAGGGGCTGGAGCATGTGTACGACGCGCCGGGCCGGGTCGAGTTCGAACTGGACGGGCGCCAACTGGCCCTGACCGCGTTCCCCGGACGGGGACCGGGCGGGCTGATGGTGCTCTTCACCGACGCCACCTCCGGCGTGACCACGTACGCCGCGAACCGGGCCCTCGTGCTCGCCCCGCCGGCCGCCGACGGCACGGTCGTCCTGGACTTCAACCGCGCGACGAACCTGCCGTGCGCCTATACCGACCTGGCCACCTGCCCGCTGCCACCGGCGGAGAACCGGCTGCCGGTGGCCGTCGAGGCCGGGCAGAAGACGCCCCGTGAGCGGGGTGGGGTCTGACCCGGTACGTCCCTGCGTCCCCCTTCGACAACCATGCGCACCCCTGAGTCGTCCCTCTTAGTGGCGCGCCCTTTTTCGCGCGGCCGTACCCCCCACCGACACTGCGTACCGCCTTCGCGCAGGAAAGAGGCCGCATGCTCCGTATCCACTTCACCTCGCAGGACCTGCAGAACATCCGGGTCGCCCGCCAGCCCCATGCCCTCTGGGAACTGGTGTGTGGTGTCTGCCGGTTGGACACGCGACAGGGGGCGCTCGAATTCGGGCACTGGCGCCGTTCGGTGCACGACCGGCTGGCCGAGGAACCACGGGCCAGGCGTGCCCTGCTGCCCCTGCAGACGCTGATTCCTCCGGTGGGCTACATCCCCGACTTCCTCACGCCGTCGGTCACGAGCGGCGGGCTGGCCGGCGGCCTCGACGAGGTACGGGCCACCTCCCGCAACCGGTTGACCCGTGAGCTGTCCCGGCTCGCCGAGTCCCGTCCGCTGCCGCCCTGGGTCGCCACCCTCAACAGGCCGGGCACCAAAGCCCTGGGAACGTTGACGCGAGCGCTGGAGCTGTCCTGCAGGACACTGCTTGAACCGTACTGGCCCCGCATCCAGACCGCCGTCGGCACCGATGTCGAACTGCGTGCGCGCACGCTCCTCGACGGCGGCACCTCCGGCCTCCTCAACGCGCTGCGCCCGCACGCCCGTTGGCACGCTCCCGTGCTGGAGGTGGACTATCCCGTCGACCGCGAGCTGCACCTCGACGGGCGCGGTCTGCTGCTCATCCCGTCGTACTTCTGCTGGCGCAGGCCCACCGCCCTCGCGGACCCCACGCTCGGGCCGGTGCTCGTCTACCCGGTCGCCAAACAACCCCTGGAGATTGTCCGCGCGAGCAAGGACGGGCTGGAGCGGCTGCTGGGCCGTACCCGGACGGTCGTCCTCGCGTATCTGGCCAGCCATGGAGCGCGTACGACGTCCGAAGTGGCCATGGCGGCCAACATCGCGCTGCCCAGCGCCAGTTACCAGTTAGGCGTGCTGCGCGACGGAGGACTCGTCGCCAGTCACCGGGACGGCCAGTTCGTACGGCACTCGGCAACACCCCTGGGCCTGCGCGTGCTTGACCGATGAACGAGCGCGGCAGGAGCGAAGAAGGAGTCGCCTCACAAACCTCGATCGGAGTCACTTAGAACGGTTTCGAATTCATTGCCACCTCGTGCCCCTCACGGCCATCGTTTGAGCCGATCGCACACGACCAACTGGATCGACGGCGTCGGCCGTTGCCAGTGACACGCCTGACGCTGACCACGTCATCACATACAGGGGGACATCTCATGCGCCGTACTTCGGCCGTCATCGGCACCGCCGTCGCCACGCTCGCCTTCCTCGCGCCCGCCGGCATGGCCGTCGCGGCACCCGCCGAGACGTCGTACACCGTCGTGCCGTACGAGAACGTCAAGGTGCGCCAGCTGCCGACCAAGAACAGTGCGTACCTGGCCACTCTGACCGCGGGCAGTTCGTACACGGCGTACTGCTGGACCCACGGCCAGTCCATCAGTGACCACGGCATCACGAACGACATCTGGATCTCGTTCGCCGACGGCTACAGCAGCGCCGTCTACTTCAAGGGCAACCAGTACGGCAACCTGCCAGCCTCCGCGGAGTGCTGAGACCGGTCGACAGACACGCCGACGTGGCGTAGCGCGGGCGCGGCGGCCACCGTACACAGGGGGACGGTGGGCGCCGCGCACGCGGGTCAGCCCGCCTGTCGCCGGTCCGCCGTGCGGCGATGAGTGAGGGGTTCCCGCAGGTCCAGGTGCTCGCGCAGGGTCGTACCGGTGTAGTCGGTGCGGTAGACGCCGCGTTCCTGCAGTGCGGGGACCAACAGGTTCACGATGTCGTCGAGGCCGTCGGGGATCAGGTAGGGCGTGACGTTGAAGCCGTCGACGGCGCCGTGCCGGACGAAGTGGGCGAACTTGTCCGCGAGGCCTGCCGGGGTGCCGACGTGGCCGCGTTGGGGGCCGAGGGCGATGACGGTCTCGCGCAGCGACCACCGGTTCGCGTCGGCCTTCTCCCGCCATTCGGCGACCACTTGGCGGGGGTCGGCGATCCGCCGTGCGCCGAAGGAGCCGTCGTTCTCGGCGACGACCGGGTCCTCCTTGGGCAGTGGTCCGTCGGCGTCGCGGCCGGAGAGGTCGATGCCCCACAGGAGGCCGGCGATGCCCAACGCAGTTGCGGGGGTGACCTGTTGGAGGCGGATCCAGCGCTTCTTCTCCAGGGCCTCCTCCTCCGTCGCTCCGATGATGATCTCGGTGCCCGGGAGGATACGCAGGTCGTCGTCGGGTCGGCCGACGGCCCGCAGTCGGCGCCGCAGGTCGTCGGCGAAGGCGAGGGCGTCGTCGAAGTCGCTGCCGTGGGCGGAGAAGATGACGTCGGCGTTGCGGGCGGCGAAGTCCCGGCCCTCGCCGGAGTCCCCGGCCTGGAAGATCACCGGGTGTCCTTGGGCGCTGCGCGGCAGGGTGGGTGCGAGGTCGACGTCGAACTGCGGTCCCTGGTGGTGGACTTGGCGTACGGCACCGGGTGCCGCCCACGCCGGGGCCCCGACCGAGCCGGAGATGGCGCCGTCCGCCCAGCTGTCCCAGATCGCGCGGGCGACGGTGAGGAACTCCTCGGCGCGCCGGTAGCGGTCGGCGTGGTCGAGGTAGCCGCCGCGGCGGAAGTTGGCGCCGGTCCAGGCGTTGTCGGTGGTCACCACGTTCCAGCCGGCACGGCCCTCGGAGAGCAGGTCGAGGCCGGACAGCCGGCGGGCGAGGTCGGCGGGTTCGTTGAAGGTGGTGTTGGAGGTGCTGACCAGGCCGATGCGGTCTGTCACGGCGGCCAGGGCGGCGAGTTGGGTGATGGCGTCCGGCCGTCCGGCGACGTCGAGGTCGTGGATCTGTCCGTCGACCTCGCGCAGCCGCAGCCCCTCCCCCAGGAAGAACGCGTCGAACAGGCCCCGTTCGGCGGTCTGCGCGACGCGCCGGAAGTTGGCGGGGTCGATCTGGGAGCCGCTGGCCGGATCGGACCAGATGGTCCAGTGGTTGACACCCTGGAAGAAGACGCCGAAGTGGAGCCGGGCGTCGGGGCGGGGGACGTCGAGGGGATCGGTGCGGGTCATCGGACGTCCTCCTGCGCCGCCGTGACGGCGTAGCGGTTCGCGGGCCGGTCGAGGCCCAGGTGGCTGCGCAAGGACGCGCCGGCCAACGGGCGGACGGCATAACGTCGTTCGAAAAGATGAGGCAGGACCAGCCGGGAAAGCTCCAGGAGGTCCTCGTCCAACACGAGCGGATGCAGGCGCACTCCGTCGACCACTCCCCTCAACTCCCCCAGGAGCGCGGCGAGTCCGGCGGCCGATCCGATGTGACGCAGCCGTCCCCGGTCGCTCCAGGGCGCATGCCGCTCCAGGTCGGCGACGCGTTCCTCGGCCGTGGCCTCTGCGGTGTCGAGGGCGACCTCGACCTCGGCGAAGGTGCGCGGCGTTCCGGCGGTGGCCGCGCCCGCGGTGACCGTGGCGAGGTCGCGGCCGTCGACGAGGGCGACGTCGAGTTGGGCGACGGGCACGCGGTCGGGCCGGCCGAGCACGACGAGTTGGCCCTGCGGTGGGCGCGGCACGATCGCCGGGCCCTTCACGGCGTAGGTGTCGCCGGTGAAGTCGACGTAGTGGAGCCGGTCGCGGTCGAGGTAGCGGCTGGTGGCCACGGAGCGGATGACCGCGTCGTCCTCCCAGGAGTCCCACAGGTCGCGGACGACCTCGACGCCGTCGCGGGACTCACGCGCGCGAGCCGCGGCTCCGTCGACGAGCGGGCGGCCCCACACGGAGGCGGCCTCGGCGCGCGCCTCCTCGCTCACCACCCAACCGGCGCGCCCGACCGAGATGTGGTCCAGGGACGCCAACTGGCTGGAGACATGGAAGGGTTCGGCGTAGGTGAGCGGTACGACCGGCGCGACGCCGACGACACTCGTCGACGCGGCGATGAACGCGGCCCGCTCGACCGCGCCGATACGACCGACCACGTCGGGCGTGGTGTCGGGCGGGAGCGCGCCGTCCTCCAGGGTGAGCAGGGTGAACCCGGCGTTCTCCGCGTCGGCGGCGACGCGGGCCACCCGGCGCGGGGTGAGCAGCTGGTCGGGCGAGTGGGCGGCGCGGCGCCAGGCCGCGGGATGGGTGCCGTCGCCGTCGATTTCGAGGGCGAGCCGCAGGGCGGGGCCGGACATGGGGTTCCTTCCGAGGGCACGGCGAGACGGCCGGCCCGACGGGCCGACGCGGGTCAGGGGCGTGCGGAAGGACAGACGGCGGAGGCGGTACGGCAGTAGTCGACATGCCGCCGGATGATCAGCCGCGTACCCGTGCCGGCACCGTGTGGTGCGTCGCCACGTACGCGCATCGGGGCCTCCACCCGTCCGGGAGCGATCGATTCAACCTACGTCGTCGCCCCCGGAAGATGTCAAGAACATTAGATGTACGCGCATGCGACAGTGCCGCGGCCGGTCACCCGGAGTGGCAAGTCGTGTCGGGTCCTCCGAGGCCGAGTTCGCGCTCGCCAAGAGGGGTGAAGAAGCGCTCGACGTCCGCGTCGGTGACCTCAGTGAGCGTGGGCGGCGACCAGCGTGGGTTGCGGTCCTTGTCGATGATCTGGGCGCGGATGCCCTCCACCAGGTCGGGAGCGGCCAGCGCGTGGCAGGAGACCCGATACTCCTGGTCGAGGACCTCCTCCAGTGCGCCGAGTCGCCGGGCCCTGCGGAGTGCGGCGAGGGTGACCTTGAGGGAGGTGGGTGACTTGGTCAGCAGCGTTTCGGCGGCTTCCTTGGCCGCGCTGTCGCCGTGGTCGAGCAGACGCCCGACGACCTCTTCGACGGTGCGGGCGGAGTAGCAGACGTCCATCCAGGCCTGCGCGGCGGCGAGTTCACCGGGCGGGGCCGGCCGTACGTACCGGCCCAGAACCTCCCGTGCCGGTGCGTGGGCGAGGTCGTCCAGCAGCGACGGCAGGGATCGCGACGGTACGTAGTGGTCGGCGAGATCGCACAACAGGGCGTCGGACGCGCCCACTTGGGCGCCGGTCAGCGCCAGGTGAGTGCCGAGTTCCCCGGGCGCGCGGGCGAGGAGATACGTGCCGCCGACGTCCGGCACGAAGCCGATGCCGGTCTCGGGCATGGCGACGCGCGAGCGTTCGGTGACGATCCGGACGCTGCCGTGCGCGGAAACACCGACGCCAGCGCCCATGACGATGCCGTCCATGACGGCGACATACGGCTTCGGGTAGCGGGCGATGCGGGCGTTGAGCCGGTACTCGTCGTACCAGAAGGCGGCGGACGCCGAACCGTCGCCGTCGCGGGCGTCGTCGTGGATGGCGCGGATGTCGCCGCCCGCGCACAGCCCCCGCTCCCCCGCGCCGGTGAGGACGACGGTCTCGACGGCCGGGTCGTGCTCCCAGGCCGTCAGCGCCTCGTCGATGCGGCGGACCATGGTGTGGGTCAGGGCGTTGAGCGCCTTGGGCCGGTTGAGGGTGAGGTACGCGGCACGTCCCTCGGTACGCAGGAGTACGGAGTCGTCGGTGCCGGCGCGCATGGGCTTGTCGGTTCCTTCCAGGATCTGGTGGACCCGAGGGTCCCGGACGATCTTCCCGATACCGTAATCGCTCGGGCAGCCGTGCCGGACGCGCGCGGAAGCGACGTGGGGAAAAGGGTTGGCAGCGACGACGACCGGGCTGCTAATTTGCCGGAGGCCGTGATGACGCACGAGGAGGTGAGACCCATGAACGCTGTATCCAGGTGGGTGCTCCCCCTTTTCAGCACGGTTGGGCCAGTGACATAGGTGTCGCCGGGAGCGCCTCCGCAACAAGGCGATCCCGAAAGGCGACAACCATGAATTCTGAACACTTGTACTTCACCGCGGAGACCACGTCGAGCGGTGTCATTCAGCGCGACTTCACCATCGGTGATGTCACCGGCGCCCTCTGGTCGCCCGAATCCGGTGCCGACCACGCGCCCCTCGTACTGATGGGGCACGGCGGCGGCAACCACAGGAAGTCACCGGCGATGGTGGGCCGTGCCCAACTCCTGGTGGCCGACGGTGGTTTCCATGTCGCCGTCATCGACGCCCCCGGTCATGGCGGCCGCCCCCGCACCGCGCACGACGAGCTGGAGATCGACGCGATGCAGCGGGCGATGGCCGCGGGCGAACCGGTCGGCGAGATCGTCGTCCGGTACAACGCCCACCTCGCGGAGCGCGCCGTACCGGAGTGGCTGGCGACCCTGGACGCCCTCCAGAAGGTGCCGGAGATCGGCGCCGACGGACCCGTGGGCTACTACGGCCTGAACATGGGCACGGCGATCGGGGTGCCGCTGACGGCGGTCGAACCCCGCATCACCGCCGCGGTGTTCGGCCTCCACTGGCCCGAGGCCCTCGCCGAGCAGGCCCGGCAGATCACCATCCCGATCGAGTACGCGCTCCAGTGGGACGACGAACACATCCCGCGCGAGTCCGGTCTCGCGTTGTTCGACGCCTTCGCCTCGAAGGAGAAGTCGTTGCACGTCAACTCGGGCACACACAAGGAACTGCCCAGGTTCGAGGCGCACAGCGCGGTCCGGTTCTTCGTCCGCCATCTCGTCCGGGACGTCCCGGCACCCGCGTGATCTGACGCTCTTGATCTGACGGGTGTCGGTACCTGACCGACGCCGAACACTAGGCCGTCGAGGGCGCTCCGGCGTCCTCGACGAGGTCGAGCCCCGTCATGAGCTCGGAGAAGGCGAGGGCCGCGGTGGGGGACGTGAAGAGCCGGTCGAGTCGGGCGCGGGCCAGTCCGCGGTGGAAGGGACCGGAGCGGGAGGCGTCGCCGGCGTCATGGAGCATCCGGGTCATCCAGTGGGAGAACTCCTGGTCGTTCCAGACCCGGCGCAGACAACGCTGCGAGTAGGTGCCCAGGGCCGTGTCGTCGTGGTCGTGGACGGAGTCGCGTACGGCCCGGGCGAAGAGGTCAGCGTCGTAGAGGGCGAGGTTCATCCCCTTGCCGCCCATCGGCGAGACGATGTGGGCCGCGTCTCCGACGAGGAAGAGCCGGCCGTACTGCATCGGGTCGTGGACCAGGCTGCGGAGCCGGAAGATCTCGCGGTCGGTGATCGGGCCGGAGACGAGGTCCGCGTCGCCGAGCCGGGTGCGCAGGGCGTCCCAGACGCGGGCGTCGGACCAGGCGTCGGGGTGATCGTCCGGCGGGCACTGGAGGTAGTAACGGCTGGTGTACGGGCCCCGCGGGAAGTGGGCGGCGAAGCCCTGCGGGCTGACGGCCAGGAGCGGGTGGGCCGGGGGCGGGGCATCGGCCAGGACCGTCAGCCAGCCGATGCCGTGATCGAAGGCGTACGGCGTGAGGGCCCCGTCGGGGACGGCGGTGCGGCTGATGCCGTGGTCGCCGTCGCAGCCCGCGACGAAGGTGCAGGTGAGGGTGCGGAGGCTGCCGTCAGCGGTGCGGTAGCGGACGGTCGGCTGTTCGCCGGTCAAGTCGTGCAGGGAGACGTCCGCTGCCTCGAAGCGCAGGTCACCGCCGTCCGCCAGATACGCGGCAGTGAGCTTCTGGACCAGCATCTGCTGGGGGCAGAGTCGGGCCGTAGGACCTTCGGAGCCGTCGTAGTCGGACACCAGATGGGTCTCGCCGTCGACCCGGACCTCCAGGATGCCCTGGTGCGGGACACCGCCCAGGACACGGTCGGCCAGCCCCCAGGAGTCGAACATGCGCACGGCGCGGGTCTCGACGATGCCGGCCCGCTGGCGCTCTGCCACGTATTCGCGGGTCTGGCGTTCCAGGACGACGCAGTCGATACCGCTGCTCCGCAACAGGTTGGCGACGGTCAGACCGGCCGGGCCCGCACCGATCACCACCACGGTCGTGGATTCCGGCGACTCGCTCAACTCCGGCGCACTGTCGGCCACTTGACCACCTCCGCGAGCACCCTAACCGAGCGGGTCCGTCTTCGAGCAGTAGTCCCGATCGACAGCGTCCCGGGCAGAAGCGTCGGCCGCGGTGGCGGGCATGGTGGGGAGAGGGGTGGCCTGTGCGCCGCCGCCTCCGGCAGTGACTGCGAGGCGCCCTCGGTGAGCTGGGCGTCGTAGGTGTGCACCGTGGCCTCCTGGACCTGGTGCCGGGCCACGGCACCGCTGGTCTGCGGTGACTGCGACCCGCCCCAACACGTCCAGCAGCCGCAGCAGTACAGGGAATTCCAGGGTCGTTGCCACACCGACTGTCCATTGCCCGCTTCCGGTGTCCTCATAAGGGCGCCCCACCGGTCAGCGCGCGAGGGGTCCTGACCGTCGACCGTGTCCGGTGGAGCCGCCGGAAATTGACGGAGTGGTCGTTACCTCACGGGGTATGCGCGGGGAACGCGGAAGGCGGTGAGACGATCCGGATGGAACCAGACGCATCGGAGGACGACGACACAGCGCTGCAGCCCCGGGCTCAGGCCATACGGTCCACCGTGGCGTTGGACGGGGACGGCTCGTGCGTCGCCGAAGCCCGCCGACTGGCCGCGACGTTCCTGATCCGGGCACGGGCCCAGTACGGACTGCCGGTGTCGGCCCGCGCCATGGATCTCACGCAGTTGGTGGTCAGCGAACTGGTCACCAATGCCCGCACGTACGCGCCCGGCCCGGTGCTGATGGATCTGCGGATCGTCGATGCCCTGGTCGAGGTGGAGGTGTGGGACTCCGACCCGGTGCTGCCGCTCGCCCACGCCGCTGATGCCCAACGGGTGGGGCAGCACGGTCTGGAGATCGTGCGGGCCGTCGC
The DNA here is from genome assembly GCF_040655155.1 of Streptomyces sp. NPDC050508. Classification (NCBI taxonomy): domain Bacteria; kingdom Bacillati; phylum Actinomycetota; class Actinomycetes; order Kitasatosporales; family Streptomycetaceae; genus Streptomyces; species Streptomyces sp. NPDC050508. The sequence goes on along the minus strand of NZ_JBFAJJ010000013.1, from coordinate 85,092 downwards.
ACGCGGCTTCGAGGCACAGCGCGAGTCGGTGGGCAAGCGGATCACCGCCCGCATCGCGTTGACGGATGCCCCGGACTGACGGATGCCCCACAGCGGTGGGGCACAAGTGCCGGACCACGGCACCGAGTTGAGGCGGCTACGGTATCGGCGGGATGCGGTACACGGAGACGTGGGAACGCGACTCGGCGGTGAACTCGGCGCCGCACCAGTCCGCATGCCTCGTCTCCAGTTCGAAGCCGGCGAGTTGAGCCATGAGGTCGAGTTCGGCCGGCCAGATGTAGCGGTGAGGGCTGCGGAAGAGTTGCGCCTGCTCGGTCTCGTCGAACCGGAAGTGGTGCGAGACGACGTGCTGCCGCAGGACGTCGTAGGTGTCCAGACCGATGTAGTCGTGGTCGGTCTGCCAGACCGTGGCTGTCTGTCCTGGCGGGAGCTTGCGCAACTCGGGCACCCAGAGCTCGATCACGAACCGGCCACCGGGCGTGAGGTGGCGGGCGGCGTTGCGGAAGCACTCGACCTGACCGGCCTGGGTGAGCAGGTTGGAGATCGTGTTGTAGACGAGGTAGACCAGGCTGTACTTCCCGGGGGCGACAGTGGTCGTCATGTCTCCGATGATCACGGGGATCGTCGCTTCGTCCGCCTTGGTTCGCAGTTGCTCGACCATCGGGGGTGACAACTCGATGCCGGTGACGGGGACTCCGCGCTCGGCGAGCGGGACGGCCACCCGGCCGGTCCCGACGGCGAACTCAAGCGCTGCCCCCTCCCCCGCGAGTTGGGCGAGGCGGTCCACCGTCGGCCCCAGGGTGTCGGACGCGAACATGCCGGTGCCTGGCGTGTCATACCGCTGGGCTGCGTCGGCGTTCCAGATCTTCTCCTGCCACATTGCGTCAACGCTCGCCGCCGGTAGACGAGTTGTCCAACGAATTTGTCGCACCGCTCGAAGGCGGGAGAGACGCCTGCGGCAGCCGCAGCACGAAACTCGCTCCGGGTGGACGGCCCGTGAGGGTGAGCGTGAGCGTGCCGTGATGGCAGTGGGCGAGGTCGCGGGCGATGGCGAGGCCCAGGCCGCTGCCGCCGGCGTCGCGTGAGCGGGCGTCGTCGAGCCGGGTGAAGCGTTCGAAGATGCGCTCCGCGTCCTCGGCGGGCACGCCCGGTCCGTCGTCGTACACCTCCGTGACGACCCCACCACCCTCATGGTGAACGGTGATCAGGACACGGCTCGCGGCATGGCGGACGGCGTTGTCCACGAGATTGCGCAGCAGCCGTTCGAGTTCGCTCCGGTCACCCTGGACGAGTGCGGGACCGGTGCTGTCGCAGGTGAGGGTCAACTGCCCCTCTGCGAGCGGGTATTGGTCGGTCAGCCGGGAGGCGAGGGCCGCCAGGTCGACGGTGGCGGGCCCGCTCGCCGGGGCGCGGGCATCGAGCCGGGCCAGTAGCAGGAGGTCCTCGGCGAGCGCCTGCAGGCGACGGGTCTGTCGTACGGCTGTGGCGGTCGCGGCGGGCCAGTCGGTGCGCTCGGGATAGGCGAGCGCGACCTCCAGGCTGGCCAGCAACGTGGTGAGGGGGCTGCGCAGTTCGTGGGCGGCGTCCGCGACGAAGCGTCGCTGCTGGGCGGCGGCGTCGTCGAGGCGCTGGAGGGTGGCGTTGATGGTGGTGGCCAGGGCGGCGATCTCGTCTCCCGTGTCAGGGACGTCGACGCGCTCACGGGGCTCGGTCGCGGTCACCGAGGCGGTACGGGCGCGGATGGCCTCGACCGGCCGCAGGGCGAGCCGGGTGGCGGTGTAGGCGACTGCGGCGATCAGGACGAGACCGGCGATCCCGGCGCGCAGCAGCAGTCCGTCGGCGGTCGTGACGACCGCCTCGGCGGCGTGCGGGGTGAGGACGACGTAGACCCGCAGCGTGGCGTCGTCGGCAATGCCCAGTTCGGCGGCTTTGGTGTGGCCGAGTTCGCTCGCCCTGACGTCGGCGGTCATGGCCCGGAAGGTGCGGCCGGCCAGTTCGGCACTCCCGTACGTGTTCTCGTGCCGGGCCGGTATGCGGACGGTGCGGATGTTCCACGCCTCGAACCGCCCGGACGTCGGCGGCGCGGGCAGCACATGCCGGGTGCCGGAGTCGAAGCCGTCCAGAACGGAACTGCGGGCCACCGCGGACCGTCGGCCGGTGGCAACGATCTCGTAGGGCAGGGCACTTCTGTCACCGGGCGCGACACCCTCGTGCAACTGGCCGACGAGAGACCAGAGTTGTTCCTGCGCCTGCACTTCGGTGGTGTCCATGCTCTGCCGGTACACGTCACGGTGGAGCCACCAGCCGATGCCGACGAGGACGACGGCGGCGGCCGAGGTGGCGGCCAGGGCGGCGCGGGCCCGTACCGAACGCGGCCACCGACGGCGCCGCGGCTCAGGCGCGTTCACGGTCGTCCACCAGCCGGTAGCCGATTCCCCGTACGGTCTGCAGGGACCGCCGGTCGAACGCGGCGTCCAGCTTCTTGCGGAGCGCGCTGACGCGTGCCTCCACCAGGTTGGGATCCCAAGCCTCGTCGGGCCACGCGTGATGCAGCAGGTCGCTTTTCGACACCGGCTGTCCCGCCCGGCGGGCCAGCAGTTCCAGCACGGCGAACTCGCGAGGCGTGAGGTCCACCCGGGTACCGGCCCGGCGGCAGACCCGGGCGGCGACGTCCACCGAGAGATCGCCCACCGCGAGGACGGGCAGAGCGGTCGTCGAAGCCCTCCGCACCAGGGCCCGTAGCCGCGCGACGAGCACCACATAGGAGAAGGGCTTGGACAGGTAGTCGTCGGCCCCGGTGTCCAGGGCCTCCGCCTGATCCCATTCGCCGTCCTTCGCGGTGAGCACCAGGATGGGAGTGGTGTTGCCCTCGCGGCGCAACTGGGCGCACACCTTGTAGCCGTTGAGGCCGGGCAGCATCAGGTCCAGGACGACGAGCGCGTATGCGCCGGTCCGGGCCATCCACAGTCCCTGTCGGCCGTCGTGGGCGAGATCGACGCTGTATCCCTCGGCGGTCAGGCCGGTGTGCAGGGTACGAGCGAGATCGATCTCGTCTTCGATCACCAGGATGCGCATGACGTGCAGCGTCGCACAGTCCCCGAACCGCTTCCTGATCCCGTGATCAGGTCGGGTCAGCATCCGATCAGCGAAGACCGGGCACTCTGACGGCCCCCTTGTTCCCTCCGAGAGGCCGTTCGCGATCAGTACCGTCCGTCAACAGGAAACGCGGCCGGCGAATTCCGGCTCGTCCGCCGGATTCTCCGGCGACCGCTCCGCATTCCGCGCCAGGGCCTTTGTCACCATCGCGCCAATGACGGCGACATTCGCTCTCGGACTCTGGGGAATTCGCAGACAGAACAGTATGTGGGGTGACGAGTCCGTCACCTGTCAGCTCGCACACCGCAACCTGACCCAGATCTGGCGCACCACCCAGCATGTCGATCTGGTCCACGCCTTCTATTACGCCGTCATGCACGAGATCTACGGCCTCTTCGGTGGCGGTCTGCTGACGTTGCGACTGCCGTCGGTGCTGGCGATGTCCGTGGCGGCGGCCGGAATCGCACTTCTCGGACTGCGCCTCGCGGGACCGCGTGCCGGACTGCTGGCGGGTGTCCTGTTCCCGCTTGTTCCGCAGATCCAGCAGTACACGCAAGAAGGCCGTTCCTATGCCATGGTGTGTGCCCTCGTCACCTGGGCGACCTGTGCGCTGGTCGCCGGCGTCGCGCGGCACACATGGTGGCGGTGGCTGGTCTACGGCACCCTCATGCTGCTTGCCTGTCTGCTGCACGAGTTCGCCGTCCTCGCCCTGCCCGCGCACGGCGTCACGTTGCTCGTCTCCGGCGCTCCACGCCCGGTACGGAGGGCGTGGACCATGACGGCCGCGTACGTCACGGCCGGGCTGCTGCCCCTGGCGATCCGCAGTTCGGGGCAGTCGAGCCAGGTCTCCTGGATTTCCTGGCCTGATCCGGTGCAGTTTCTGGGATTCCTGGCCATGGTCGTCGTGGGCGTGAGCTGTTCCCGGTGCCTCGTGCATTCCAGGGGGCCGATATCACTGCCGTCCCTCGCCCTGCCGATTCTCGTACTCCCCGCCCTCCTGCTGCTCCTCTTCTCACCGATCAAGCCCCTTTTCGTCGACCGGTACGTCCTCTACGGCAGTATCGGCTTCGCATTGCTGCTCGGTGCCGGGATCGACGGTTTCCACAAAAGGCGGCTGTCTTCTCGGACTTCATGGGTAGCCACCGTCGCTGTCCTGACCGCACTCGTCCCGTCGACCCTTTACCTGCGGACGCCGCAAAGCCGACACGACGACGTGATCGCCATCGGCAACGCGGTACGGCATGCGGGCCGCCCCGGAGACGGACTGCTCTATCTGCCGGCCCGACACCGGGTCTGGACGGAAGCAACCCCCGCCGACATTCGTTCCCTGAGAGATCTCGCCCTGGCGCAGGACCCCGTTTCCTCCGACACGCTCGCCGGAATCGAGCTTCCCGCCCGGGACATACCGGAACGCATTCTGGAATTCAGCCGGATCGTCGCGGTTCGCGATGCGGAGGGTGCGCACTCGGACACGGACGCGCGGGAGCAGGCGAAGACCAGGACCTTGGAGCGCTGTTTCAGTACGGGCGGAACAACTCCAGTCACCGGGGCGCGTATCACCGTCTACATCCGCAACTACCTTGCCTGTCCCGCTCGTTGACGACAGGCACGGTCGGCGAGAGCTCAAGTCGCCGCCGTCTCCGTGCGGTGGACGAACTCGCTGATGCGGGTGGCGAGTTCGGGCCACAGCTCCTGCGGAAGGCTGTGGCCCATCCCCTCAAGGATCACCAGTTCGGCGCCCGGTACGGCGGCGGCCGTGGCGCGACCGCCGCTGACGTCGCACACGATGTCGGCGGCGCCGTGCACCACCAGTGTGGGCACCCGTAGTGACCGCAGCCGTGCGGTGCGGTCACCCGTCGCGACGACCGCGAGGCCCTGCCGCTGCATGCCGAGGGCGTCGTATCCCCGGTCGAAGACGCGTCCGGCCCGCTCGGCCGCCGCGGACGCGTCGAACTTCGAGCCCGGGGACGCGGCGAGCCGCAGGGCGCGCACCTGCCACGCGACGAACGCCTCCCGGTCCGGCGGCGGTGCTCCCAGTCCGGCGAACAGCGAGAAGTCGGCCTCCCCCATGCCGGGCTCACCAGTCGTGGACATCATCGAGGTGAGCGAGCGGACCCGTTCCGGGTACTCGATCGCGATCATCTGGGCGATCATCCCGCCCATGGAGGAGCCGACGAGGTGTGCGCCGGTGAGGTCGAGCGCATCGAGCAGGCCGACGGTGTCGGCCGCCAGGTCGGAGAGCGTGTAGGACACCGTCGAGAGGTCACCGGCCAGGGCCGCCGCGAAATCCGGCATGGGCGCGTCGGGGAAGTGCGACGACCGGCCGGCGTCGCGGGTGTCGAAGCGGATCACCTGCAGACCCCGGTCCACGAGCGCCTGGCAGAACCCCTCCGGCCAGTTGATCATCTGCGCACCGGCTCCCATGACCAGCACGGCGGGCGGTGCGTCGGGGTCACCGAACCGTTCGTAGGCGATCTCGATTCCGGACGGGCCGACGTTCCGTGCTTTCAGTTCTGGCATGGCCGAAACGGTAGCCATCGTGCGGCTGCGAGAGATCGATCCGCGGTCTGACGTTTTTCGCTCCACCCCCGGGTTACGGTGGAAGCGGCCAGGAATTCGCTCGGCACGCGGAAGTGCCTCGCCTCGCCTAGAGTGTTGTGGACGACGTGCTCATTCAGGTTGCCTCTCGCGCCTGACCCTTTTCCGTCGATTCTCCGTGTGACGTACTCAAGAAGTTCGATCATTTCGAGAGGAACACACCATGCCCTTCGCCACGACCACGGACGGCACGCAGATCTTCTACAAGGACTGGGGATCGGGACAGCCCGTCGTCTTCTCCCACGGCTGGCCACTGACCGCCGACGCGTGGGATCCCCAACTGAAGTTCATGGCGGACAACGGCTTCCGGGTCGTGGCCCACGACCGGCGCGGGGGCGGACGTTCCGGTCAGCCCTGGGACGGCAACAACCTCGACACGTACGCCGACGACCTGGCATCGGTCATCGAAACCCTCGACCTGCGTGACGTGATCCTGGTCGGCCACTCGACCGGCGGCGGCGAAGTCACCCGCTACATAGGCCGGCACGGCTCGGACCGTGTCGCGAAAGCCGTCCTGCTCGGCGCGATCCCGCCACTCATGCTCAAGACGGAGGCCAACCCCGAAGGGTTGCCGATCGAGGTCTTCGACGAGATCCGCAAGGGCGTGGAGACGGACCGTTCGCAGTTCTACAAGGATCTCAGCGCCCCGTTCTACGGCGCCAACCGGGACGACTCGACCGTCACCCAGGGAACCCGCGACGAATTCTGGCTCTGGAGCATGACCGTGGGAATCAAGGGCGCTTATGACTGTGTGAAGGCGTTCTCCGAGACCGACCTCACCGAAGACCTCAAGAAGATCGACGTCCCCACGTTGATCGTGCACGGCGACGACGACCAGATCGTCCCCATAGTGGCCTCCGCCGACAAGTCCTCGAAGCTCGTCAAGGACGCGACCTACAAGATCTACCCGGGCGCTCCCCACGGCCTGGCGATGGTGCCCAGGTTCGCCGAGCAGTTCAACTCGGATCTCCTTGACTTCGCGCGGAGTTGATCGGCATGTAGCTGATCGAATTCAGGGCAGGAGGATGCGGGAAGAGGGGCCGGAGGGCCGCCCTCCCGGCTGGTTCTGCGTCGTCGCTGCGGCGCGCCATCTCCGTCCACCACGACCCGGCGTCCTCGATGTACCGCAGCAGTACTCCTTCACGGATGCCCCGGGGGCAGACGGTGACGGTCTTGATGCCCGTCAGTTTCATGGCCGTGTGCCCGACCACGGCTCCGGCCAGGCTCTGTGCGGCCCGCGGTGCCGAGACGCCTGGGAGCAGGGCCCGCTCGGAGGTCGCGAGGGCGGCCTGGCGCGGCACCGCAGAGCCGTGCCAGTTGCTGGAAGGTACGTGACGTCACCATCGTGGTCCGTGGCCCTTCCCAGCGGATCCGTGCGGCCACGTCCCGCAGTTGGTGGCGTACCTCGCGACGCAGTGCCTTGACCGTCTGCTCGGGCGGCGGGTCCTGGCCGTAGAAGAACTCCCGGGTGAGGCGGCCCGCGCCGAGCGGGAGGGACGCCACGAAGTCCGGCAGTCGGCCGCGGCCGAACGCGACCTCGAACGATCCGCCGCCGATGTCGAAGAGGGCGAGCGGCCCGGCGCGCCAGCCCATCCAGCGCCGGGCGCCGAGAAACGTGAGTTCGCCCTCCAACTCTCCCGGCCGCGCCCCCTTGCCGGGCGGTCTCGGTGGCGGCCGACACCGCCTTCACGAGGTGGCGTACGGATTCCTCGGGGATCTCCCCGTGCGGCCCGACGCGTTCGGAGAGCCGTAACTTCCACTTGGCCGTGTGTACGGGCAGCGGCGCTCCGTCCCCGACATCGGCCACCACGAGCCGAGCCGTGTTCGACCCCACGTCCACCACGCTCATCCGCATGAGCCGGTGAGTACCCAGGGTGAGAGCCGTCAGTCGTCGGCGTGCGTTGTGTTGGGTCACACATGACTCAGCCACGCACGTCGTCGAGTTGGTCCCAGGTGCGGGGTGATGCAGGCCTGGTAGGCGAGGAGGTCGTCCTTCGTGTAATCCCTGCCGGCCATCAGGAACCGTGGTGTCACATCCACGGACCGGGCGGTGTCTTTATGCCGAACCGCCTCACAGGCACCCGTAGAAGGAGAACACCATGACGCTCCGCGTCCCGAAGGCCGAGCTCCCCGTCGAGCTCCGCGAGAACCTGCTCAAGCAGCTCGGGGCCGTGCCCGAGCCCGTCGAAGTGCTGTGGAATCAGCCCCAACTCGCCCAGGCCAACCAGGAGTTCACCGCCAGGGTGAGCACGTGGGATGCGGCCGACGCGAGTCTCAAGACGTTCGCGCACATGGCCGTCGCCGCACAGGTCGGCTGCAGTTGGTGCCTCGACATCAACTACTTCCTCGCGCTGAACCAGAACCTGGACCCGGCCAAGGCGAGCCAGGTGCCGCGCTGGCGGCAGTCGGAGGTGTTCACGCCGCTGGAGCGGGACGTGCTGGAGTACGCCGAGGCCATGACGAACACGCCGCCGACCGTCACCGACGAGCTGTCGAAGAGCCTCCTCGACCGGCTGGGTCCCGCGGCACTGGTCGAACTCACCGTGTTCATCGGCTTCGCCAACATGGCGGCCAGGTGCAACACGGCACACGGCATCACCTCGCAGGGCTACTCCGACGCATGCGGGATTCCACTGGCCGCGCGGGCGGGGAACGCCGGCGCCGACGTAGCGTCGACGGCATGACCCAGGACCCCTTCGTCGCCCACCGCAGCCTCCTGTTCACGGTCGCCTACGAGATGCTCGGGTCGGCGGCCGACGCGGAGGACGTGCTGCAGGAGTCCTGGCTGCGGTGGGCCGGCGTCGATCAGTCGCAGGTGCGGGACCCGCGGTCGTACCTGATCCGGCTCGTCACCCGGCAGGCGCTCAACCGGCTGCGCACGCTGTCGCGGCGCCGCGAGGACTACGTCGGCGAGTGGCTGCCGGAACCCCTGCTCACCAGTCCTGATGTCGCCGAGGACGTCGAGCTCGCGGAGAACGTGTCGATCGCGATGCTGACCGTCCTGGAGACGCTCGGGCCCACCGAGCGGGCGGTGTTCGTGCTGCGCGAGGTGTTCGAGATGCCGTACGGGGAGATCGCCGAGGTCATCGGGAAGTCCGCCGCCACGGTACGGCAGGTCGCGCGGCGGGCGCGCGAGCATGTGGCGGCCCGACGGCCGCGGGTACAGGTCAGCCGGTCGGAGCAGCAGGCCGTGGTGGAACGGTTCCTGTGCGCTTTGCGGACCGGGCAGTTGCAGGAGCTGATGGAGGTCATGGCGCCGGACGTGGTGCTGGTGACCGACGGTGGCGGAGTGGTGGCCGCCGCTCTCGCCCCGATCCACGGGGTCGACCTGGTGGCGCCGATCCTCGCCCGCGCGAGCCGGTTGGTGGCCGCGTTCGACACGACGCCCGTGTGGCTCAACGGCGAGCCCGCGGGCCGGATCGAGATCGACGGCGAGCCGTCCGCGGTGAGTCTCGTGGTGGAGGACGGCCGGGTCACCCGGATCTATGTGGTGCGCAATCCAAGGAAGTTGACGCAGTTGGACGAGCCGACCGAGCTCGCCAGGTGAGTGTGCCGCCGCGCTGGTCCGGCGTCCGGAACCAGCGCGGCCCCGTCCTAACTTCGGTATGCACAGGGGGGAGTTGAGGAGACCGGCACTGCGCTCGGCTCGGGGTCGCGCTGTGCATGCTTCGGCGCACGAGAAGGGACGGTCAATGGGGCAGTCACACCTGTCCGGGCAGGACGGCGAAGTACCCCTGCGCGGAGGACGCGTCACCCCTGGCGTGGTGCGCGTCGGCGACACGGTCCGTCGACCCGTCACGGAAGCGTCGCCCTTCGTCGCGCAACTCCTCGGCCGCCTCGAACAGCACGGCTTCACCGGAGCGCCGCGCCACCTCGGCCTCGACGCGGCCGGACGCGACACGTTCAGCTACCTCCCCGGTCAGGTGCCGCCCAGGTTCCGGCACTGGACCGACGCACAGGTCACCGCGGCCGGCGCCCTGCTCCGTTCCCTGCACGACGCCACCCGTGGCTGCGCGCTCGCCGGGTCGTGCCCTGTCGTCTGCCACCACGACCCCGGGCCGAACAACACCGTGTTCCGCGACGGCCTGCCCTTCGCCTTCATCGACTTCGACACCGCCGCGCCCGGCGATCCCCTCGAAGACGTCGGATACGCGGCCTGGACATGGTGCGTCTCCTCCCGCCCCACCGCTCCGCCCGCCGCGGCGCAGGCGGTCCAGGTGCGCATCCTCGCCGACGCCTACGGCCTCGACGCCTCCGCTCGCGGGAGCCTCGTCGACGCGATGCTCGACCGCCAGATCCGCAACGCGAGTTGGTGGCGTGAACGCCTCATCGACCCCGAACACCCGCTGGAGGCCGACGAGTTGATCGCCTCTCGTATCGCGTGGTCCGAGCGCGAGCATGCCCACACCTCCGCCCATCGCGCCGCGTTCGAGAAAGCGCTGGACTAGCGCCCGGAAGGCGCTACCAGGTCACGCGCTCACCTTGGCGATGAACGAGGCCAGGTTCGCCACGGTCCGCTCGGTCTTCTCCTGCAGGGTGAGGGACTCGTGGAGGCGGGCGCCGATGCCCGTGTCCTTCTTTCCGCGTACGTACAGGGAACAGGCCAGGTCGCTGCAGATGTAGATGCCGACCGAGTTGCCCTGCTGCCCGGCCTTCCCCGACCTCGGCGCGACCATCAGCGAGACGCCCCCGGTGTGCGTGGTCAGGCACACCGAGCACATGCTGCGGCGCAGTTGCCAGGAGCCGGCGCCCGAGGCGCGCAGCTGGATGCCGACGGGACGGCTGGACAGTTCGGCCACGACGTAGGCCCGGTCGGGGGCCTGGGGATCGCGCCAGCCCAGGAAGTCCAGGTCGTCCCAGCAGCGCTCGGCCAGGTCACGGGGGACGGCCAAGCGCTTGGCCTCGCCCTTGGTGCAGTTCACGAACGCGGTACGTATCTCTTGCTCGGTCAGCGGCTTCATAACGGGCACGCTAATTTGCCTAATCAAGTTAGGCAAATGCATAATCGTCATTGTCAGGGGTGAGGTTCGATTCGGAGGGTGAACATGACAGGGACCGGGCGGGCAGGACTGACCACGGAACGTCTCGTCCGGGCAGGGGCGGACCTGGCCGACGAGATCGGTTTCGAGCACGCGACCCCCGCGGAGCTCGCCCGGCGGTTCGGCGTCAGGACAGCGAGCCTGTACTCGCACGTGAAGAACGCCCACGACCTCAAGACCAGGATCGCGCTGCTCGCCCTGGAGGAACTCGCCGACCAGGTCTCGGCCGCGGTGGCCGGACGGGCCGGCAAGGACGCCCTGACCGCCTTCGCGAACGTCTACCGCGACTACGCCCTGAAGCACCCTGGGCGTTTCACGGCGGCCCGGTTCCGGCTCGACCCGGATACGGCGGCCGCCAGCGCCGGTGTCCGGCACGCCCAGATGACACGGGCGATCCTGCGCGGATACGACCTGGCCGAACCCCACCAGACGCACGCGGTGCGGCTGTTGGGCAGCGTCTTCACCGGCTATGTCGGCCTGGAGACCGCGGGCGGCTTCAGCCACAGCGCCCCCGACTCGCAGGAGAGCTGGACCGAGATCCTCAACGCGCTCGACGCCCTGCTGCGCACCTGGCCCACCACCTCCGCTTCCTCCTGACCGACCCTCCCGCCCACCCACTTGAACGAAGAAGCCGACGAGACCGAAGAGATGAACGACGAGAACGGCTGGACCACCACCCCCATCACCGCCGCTCTCGTGCGCGGCGCCCTCGACCTGGAGCGCACCGAACGCGGCGTCCTGCCCCACCGGTTGCCCGCCCGCGTCCGGCGGCAGATCCCCGACGTCCAGCTGGCCATGGCGGAGTCACAGCCCTCCGGAGTACGGCTGGTCTTCCGCACCCGGGCCACAGCCGTCGAGTTGGACGTCGTGGCCACGAAGCGGGTCTACGTCGGAGTGCTGCCACGCCCGGACGGCGTGTACGAACTCCTCGTCGAGGGGCGGCTCATGGGCCGGGCCGGTGTGAGCGACGGCGACACGGTCACCATGGACATGACTTCCGGGGCCGTGGAGACGCGTCCTGGGCCGATGGAGACCGTGCGTTTCACCGGCCTGCCGGACGACGAGAAGGACGTCGAGATCTGGCTGCCGCACAACGAGAGCACCCAGTTGGTCGCCCTGCGCACCGACGCCCCCGTCCGCACACCACTCCCCGGCGACCGCAAGGTCTGGCTGCACCACGGCAGTTCGATAAGCCACGGCTCCAACGCCGAGGCTCCGACCGGGACTTGGCCCGCGCTGGCCGCCACCCTGGGCAAGGTGGAGCTGGTCAACCTGGGTTTCGGCGGCGGCGCCCTGCTGGACCCGTTCACCGCGCGCACGATGCGCGACACCCCCGCCGACCTGATCAGCGTCAAGATCGGCATCAACCTCGTCAACAGCGACCTGATGCGGCTGCGCGCCTTCGGCCCGGCCGTGCACGGTTTCCTCGACACGATCCGCGACGGCCACCCCACCGCCCCGCTGCTGGTCGTCTCGCCCTTCTACTGCGCCATCCACGAGGACACACCCGGGCCCAGCGCGCCGGACCTCAGGGCCATCGGCGAGGGGCAGTTGCGGTTCGTGGCCACCGGCGATCCCGCGGAGACCGCCGCCGGGAAACTGACCCTCACCGTGATCCGGGACGAGTTGGCCCGCATCGTCGAGCAGCGTGCAGCCACCGACCCGAACCTGCACTACCTGGACGGCCTAGCCCTCTACGGCGAAGCAGACCACGCCGAACTGCCCCTGCCCGACAACCTGCACCCGGACCCCGCCACCCACCGGCACATCGGCGAACGCTTCGCCCAACTCGCCTTCGCCGACGGCCCTTTCACGACACAGGGTTAGCCACCGCGTCGCCGTAGAGGATGACAAGCCGCCGACCCCGAACAGCGGGCGCTGATGGACCAGTTCATCCTTCTTCGTCCTCAACCCGGGCCCGAGGTACCCGATATGGAAGGGGCAGGGCTCCGATCCGGCAGCGGACAGGCGGCGCGCAGGTCGTCCAGCTTCTCCGCGTCGGTCGTCCCGGGCGCCGCCGTGTACGTGACGATCCTGAGGTCGGTGCCGGCGGCCATCACGACGTCGAGATCGAGGTCGATGTCTCCCACCCGCGGATGTTCGATGGTCTTGCGGTCTCCGACATGGGTGCGGGCCGTGCCGTTGGACCACAGGTGGGCGAAGCGCGGACTGTCGCGCAGCATGCGTTCGACGAAGGCGACGAGCCGCATGTCATGGGGATGGGCCGCGGCGGTCACCCGCAGGTCGGCGACGAGGTCCTCCTCCTCGACTTCGTCGCCCTCCCAGGACCGGACGGGCCAGCCCGCGATCGGTTCCCTCCTCCGTCCGTCGCTCGGCCGGAACATCCCGGCGACGAGATTGCGCTCGTCCCAGCCGTACGTGCGGGGATCACCGACCGCGGCGGACCACATCTCGTTCCAGCCGATGAGGGTCCAGTCGGCGGCGAACACCGCGGTGGGGTTGCCCGCCAGCCGGCCGACGAGCCGGTGCACCCTCGCGGGCACGTGCCGCGACACGTTCCCGGCCGAGGGCGGCGCGAGCTGGGCGCAGCGGAACAGATGGTCGCGCTCGGACGGTTCGAGGCGCAGTGCCCTGGCCAGCGCGGTGACGACCTGGGCCGAGGGATGACGGGCGCGCCCCTGCTCCAGCCGGACCACGTAGTCGACCGACAGGCCCGCCAGCCGGGCCAGTTCCTCCCGGCGCAGTCCGGGGATGCGTCGGTCCCCGCCCGCCTCCAGCCCGCTGTCCTGCGGTGACACCCGCTCACGCCACCCCCGCAGAGCGATGCCGAAGTGGTTAGTCGTAGCCATGCAGAACATCGTCGTCCAGATGCCGTGCGGCACGCGAAAGTTCCGCCTCCGGGCAACGGATTCTTTACCCGACGGACTCGACGGCTCCTCGTGTCCTGCCGTGTGGGGTCACGGCGTTGCTCCAGTGGGCCCGGGTGAACGCGGCGGCGGCGTCGAGCGCGGCAACGGCCTCGTCGAGCATCACGGCGAACCCCTGGAAGACGTGCGGTACTTCGGGCCAGACCTGTAGTTCGACCTGAACGTCGTGTTCGGCGGCGCGCGCTGCGAGCCGTATGGCGTCGTCCAGCAGGATCTCGTGCGAGCCGACCTGGATGAACAGGGGTGCCAGGCCGGTCAGATCCGCGAAGACGGGGCTGGCGTGAGGGGTGGTGGGATCCGTGTCGCGCAGATAGTCACGGGCACGCCTGCGCAGGCCCTCCGGGGTCAGTGCGGGATCGACGGCCGCCTTGCTCACCGCGCTGGCACCGGACACGGTCAGGTCGACCCACGGGGAGAAGACCGCGGCCGACGAGGGCTGGGGCAGCCCCGCGTCCTTGGCGGCGACCAGTGTCGCGGCGACGAGACCGCCGCCTGCGGACTCACCGACGAAGGCGATGGCGGAGCTGGGAAGTCCGTCGTCGAGCAGGGACCGGTAGACGGCCAGGGCGTCGTCGACCGCCGCGGGGAACGGGTGCTCGGGGGCCAGCCGGTAGTCGACACAGAGGGCGCGTGCGTCGGTGCGCCGGACGATCTCGGCGGCCAGCCCCACGGCGTCGGCCGCCGTGCCGACGGCATAGGCGCCACCGTGCAGGTACAGGACCACGGTCTCCGGGTCGCTCGCCGGCGTCTCGACGGTGACGACCGGTACGCCGCCCAGTTCGCCCGCCGTGGTCGAGACATCGGGAGGCAACGGGATGGAGGCCATCATGTCGCGGAAGACGACGCGCTGTTCGACGACATCGCCTCCGAGGTCGAGCGGAGCGTGTCGCAGCATGTCGTCGAGGGCCTGGCGTTGTTGCCGGGACATGGCTGTGCCTTTCGTGTTTCCGGTGAAGGCCGTGGTGGCTGAGGAGCTGCGGATCTGCTGCGGATCTGCTGCTGGTCAGCGCGGTGGCCCGACGATGACCTGGCCGTACTTGTCGGCAGCCTCGGCCATGAGGTCCCGCGAGATCTCGAAGCCCTCGGGGCGAGGGGTCGTGAGGTCACGACCGGCGTGGCGGAACATGCCCTCGATGCCGCCGGGCGTGCAGATCATCAACAGGTCGGCCGTGTCGGAGGTGATCCGGTAGCCGTGCGGGACGTTCCGCGGGAGGAAGACGATGCCGCCCTCCGACAACTCCATCTCCTCGTCGTCGCACCACAGCAGCGCACTGCCCTTGATCAGCATGAAGACCTCGTCCTCACGCGTGTGCTTGTGATACGGCGGCGCCTCGCCCTTGGCGACGGAGAACCGTCCCACCGTCAACTGCCCACCGGTGGCCGCGGCGTCCAGGAGCACGGCGAACTCACCACCGGCGAGCCATTCGAGTTTCTGCTGCTGCTCGGGCTGTGCGAGGTAGGCCATGGTCATGGCGGTGTCCGTTCTGCGCGATCGGCGAAGCCGGCGCCTTCGTCTCCGGCGAAGCCGGGACACGGGTCCAGCTGGTCGGTCATGGCTCTCTCAGGTCGGGGCCGTGGCCCACCTGTTCGATGATCCTCTTCGTGGAACACCGGCCGCCACCCGTGTGGGTAGGAACAGCAGTACCACTCCCCCTGCGTTCTTCGGCTTGTGGCATCCTCTGCTGCCATGGATGTCTCGACTGATCAAGAACTGCCGTCCGGGGACGAGGACATGGAGAGCCGGGCGGTCTCCGGCGATCGACTCACGTTCTTCGGAGACGCGGTCGTCGCCATCGCGCTCACGCTGTTGGCTCTGGAGCTGCCGGTACCGGAGGGGTCGACCAACTCCGAGCTGTGGCACTCGGCCACGTCACACCGTGAGAGCTATCTGGCGTTCATGATCAGCTTCGTGGTGATCGCCGCGCACTGGCGCTCCCACCATCGGGTGTTCCGCTATGTCACCGCGACGAACAGCCGGTTGACGTCTCTGACCATGTACTGGCTGCTCATGCTGGTGATCACCCCGTTCGCGACCGACGTGATCGGCGGCCACGGAGCGTTCCAGGCCCGGTTCGTCTTCTACGCCACCGTGCAGTTCGCGGCCTGCCTCCTGTTCATACTCATGGTCCGTGAAGTCCGCCGTGACGACCTCTTCCGCGTCGGCACTCCGCCGGAGCTGTTCTCCCGGGCGATCCGCCGACTCGGCATGGTGGCGGTGGGCTTCCTGGTGTCGATCCCGGTCTCGCTCGTCACCGGCTGGGCGTATCTCTGCTGGATCGTGGTGCCGGTCGCCGACTCGATCATCGACACACGCCGCAACCGCTCCGGGGAACAGACCTCGGACGACTGAAGACGGGACGAAATACCCGACCCGGATCGGCCTTTGACCAGTCTCGACGAGGAGGCGATCGAGCACTACGCCCACCTCACACGCCTGCTACTCGACCACGTCCACGCGCCCCTGACCGGCGGCATCTTCCTGCGTGGCGTCCTGCCCACTCCCGACGCGGTACGGATGGTCACCGGTGACGGCACTGCGCAGACAGACGCGACGGTGACGGGCATGGCCCTGGTCCAGGTGCACACGGACACCGCCCGGCCCACCGGTCCGACCGAGGGCGACCGGGCGCTGCGCACCCTGGCATGGCCGTTCGTCGAGACACCGCCGAGCCCGGCTCTGTGCGGGTTCCTGTTCACCGGCCCTGATTCGTACTCGGGTCAGAGTTCGAAGACCGCCTGACGGTGCGAGAGGGTGATGCGACGCCTGGTCGGGTCGACGTCGAGGATCTTGACGGTTAGTGCGTCACCGACCTGGATGCCCAACTGCGGGGTTTCCAGGTGCTCGTCGGCCAGTTCGGCGGTGTGCACCAGCCCCTCGAAACCGTTCGCCCTCTCCTCGATGCGTACGAAGACACCGAACGGTACGAGTTTGGTGACGCGGCCGACGACCGTCCGGCCGACCTGACCGATCAGCTGCCGCATCGGGTCTTCCTGCAGGGCCTTGAGGGACAGTGCCACGCGTTCCCGGATCGGGTCGGCGTCGAGAACCTCGGCGCTGATCCGCTGACCGACGGAGACGACCTCGGAGGGGTGGCTGATGTGACGCCATGACACCTCGGGGACATTGATCATCGCTTCGAAGCCGCCGATGTCCACGAAGGTGACGCCGAAGTCGGCGATGTGGGTCACCGTGCCGGTGACGATCTCGCCTCGGTGAAGGGTCTTGAGGAAGGCCCAGTTCCGGTCGCTCGGCGTCGGCTCGGTCCGCCAACGGGCCCTTACCACACCGTCGTTGTCGGGCATGACGGCGGTGAACAGGGGCGTCCGTTCTTCGGCGGACACGGACAGAAGCGCTGCGGCGTCGGCACCGGACATCCGGGCGGCCAGCTCCGAGAACTCGTCCTCGTCGGCAATGGCGCTGTGGATCCGACCGTCCTTGTCCTGCCAGACGCCTTCGACGAGGCCTTCGGTGGGGAGGCCGCCGAGGACCGCTGCGATGTCGGAGGACAGGTCGGGCCATACGGCAAGCAAGGCGCGGGGCGCGATTCCGGCGCGCACCGTGTCGATGGTGTCGTAGGTGAGGCGGTGCCATCGCGAGACGCCCTCGATGTACATCTCCTCCAGGAGTCCGGCGCCGTACGTGGCGACCGCCCAGTGCAGGCGGGCCCAGAAGTCGTCGTCGCCCGGCCGCTGGACGTTCTCCCCGTCGGTCTCCATGTCGTAGGGAGAGGAGTCCAGGCGTTCCGGGAACAGCCCGAGCGCGCGGGTTCGTACCAACGCCTCCTCGCAGGGCCGACTGCTGCCGACGTAGAGATACTGGTCCCATCCGACGTGCACCGCGAAGGTGCCCTCCACCTCCAGTCGGCACCACAGGCCGCTGTCGCGCAGCATGAGGCGCACCAGTTCCAGTGCGGTGCCGATCGGCACCTCTGTTCCGTCGTGGAACTCGGCGAGACCCGTCGGAAGGAGTCCGCCGAGCCCGAAGTCCTCCAGGGAGGGGATGTGCGGCTCGCGGACTGACAGGCGGTCGACACCGGTGTCCGCGGCGAAGGCATCGACCGCCTGAAGGTAGGACGCCTCGATCGCACCGTGGTCGCTGACGGTGTCCAAGGTGCCGGTGTAGTGGCCGTGTTCGTCGCGGTCGGCGGGGTCGTACTTGGTGACGCGGTGGACGTAGGGGAGCTGCACATCCCCATCTTCCGGTACGCCCCTGACACCGTCCGCACCCTTTTCCTCTTTCCTCAGAGAGCCGGCTCTGCCCGCAGGGGCTCAAGGTGTGTCCCCCGAGCATGCTGACGTCGTTGCGCCAGGCGGACAGCGGAAGGTGCCGCCAGTCCTGTGAGCAGGAACAGCGCTCCCACCACGTACCAGCCGGGGCGGCCCCAGGTGATGCAGAGCGCGATGAGCAGTCCCGGGCCGAACACCTCGGCCAGTCCGGCGCCCAGGCCGAACACTCCCAGGTACTGGCCGGTCGCATGCCTCGGGGCGAGTGCGAAGGACACCTCGAAGCCCGCCGCGGAATGCCACAGTTCACCGACCGTGTGGATGACCACCGCGGTGATGAGGAGCATCGTGGCGGCCCACGCCCGAGTCCCCGCCGCGAGCGAGATCAGTGCGCAGGCGACGAGGAAGGCCACGCCCGCCCGACGGTAGGCACGTCCACCGGCCGCGGGGGAATCGACGTCGCGACCGACCCGTACCTGGAATACGACGACGATGACCGTGCCGGTGAGCATCGTGCCCGAGATGAGCCAGTGCGGTGCGGCGGTGGACCCGATCAACCAGAGCGGGATGGCCACGGTAAGCACCTTGAACTGGATGGCCATGATGCCGTCGAGGACGGTCAGCAACAGGTAGGAGTGATCCCGGAGGGCGATCCAGCGAGGACCGTCGACCACGGGTCCGGGGGCGACGGGCGGCAGCAGGACCAGGATCGCCGCCGAGCACGCGAAGGCGATCGCGTTGCCGACGACCATGAACTGATAGGCGGTCAGGGTGCCCACCTGGACGATCCAGCCGGCGCCCACCGCGCCTATGGAGATGCCGACGTTGGTGACGGCGCGGAGATAGGCGCGGAACTCCTGCGGCCGGTCTCCTCCGTAGTGCCGGATGAGCGGGCTGCGTGCGGCGAGTCCGGCCGCCTTCGCCGCGGCTGCCACGCCGATCACGAGGACGAACGGCCAGAAGCTGTCGGCCAGGACGAACCCGGCGGTGGCCAGCGCCTGGACGACCAGCGTGGTCGCGTAGACGCCGCGGGCGCCGTACACGTCGGCGAGGTGCCCCACGGCGATGCCGACGCCCAGCGCGACGATTCCGGCGATGCCGAGGCCGAGCCCCACCTGGCCGGGCGGCAGCCGTACGGCCTGTGTGAAGTACAGGACTCCGGCCGTCAGGTAGAGGCCGCTGCCCACCGTGTAGATGAAGTTCGAGGCGGCAAGCACTCGCTGCGGTCCGGCGTCCGGGATCAGACGGGGCATGAAGTGGTTCCGGGTTCTGGGGAGTTGTGGTCGTCGACCGGTGGGCGGTGGACCGGTCGGCGTCGGCGTTCCGCGCTGGCCGAGACCGTCAGGGCCGCGAGGGTCATCGCGATCAGGAGGCCCCAGGCCGGTGCGAAACCGCCGGTGACGTCCTTCAGGAGGCCGAGCACGGGCGGCACCGTGACGATGGCGATCTGGTTGACGGACATGGCGAGACCCAGCGCGAGTCCCGTCCTCCCCAGCGGCGCCGATTCGGTCACGTGGGCGACCCAGGGGCCGTACCAGCCGAATCCGAAGAAGCCCAGCCAGACGAATGTGCAGCAGGCCAGGGCGGGTGAACGGCCCGCAGGGGTCAGCAGTACGGTCATCCCCGCGATCACGGCGACCATGCAGACGCGGACGGAGGCGTAGCGCCCGGAGGTGGCGCGGTCGCTCCAGGCCGCGAGGGAGATGCGTCCGACGACGCCCGCGATCTGTACGGCCACCAGGACCAGGGCCGCCGTGCCGGCTCCGACGGAAGTCACTTCGTGGAGGTACAGGACCGTCAGGATGCCGACGCCGCACTGGACCGAGATCAGGCTCGTCCCGGAGAGCATGATCCTGGCCATGGACGGTTCCCGGAGCATGCGGAGTCGAGCACCGAGTTGCGTCGGGAGAGAGCCATGCAACTCCCGTGCCCGGGTAGTGACTTGACCGGGTGGCCGACGGTAGAAGCCCATGAAGACACCGGCCCCCAGCAGCGCGACCAGCCCACCGGTCACGAGCGTCGCCCGCCAGCCCAAGGCCCCGGCAACGACGGGGAGTACGGCTGAGGCGAGCGCCGCGCCCAGCGGCAGACCCGCCTGGCGGACGCCCATCGCGAAGCCTCGTCGGGACGCGTCGAACCAGGACGCCACCGACTTGCTCCCGCCGGGCTGGACGGTGCTGTATCCCGCGCCGACGACCAGCAACGCGCAGAGCAGCCAGAGGTATCCCGGCGCGAGGCTTCCCACACCCAGGGCCACGGCGACCACACAGGCGCCCACTCCGACGACCCAGCGCTCGTCGTAGCGGTCCAGCAACTCCCCCGCCACCGGCAGTCCGATGAGCGGAGCCAGCTGGGCCGCCGAGATCAGCAGGCCCAACTGTGCTGTGCTCAGGCCCAGTTCACGTTGCAGGGCGATGCCCATCGCCCCGATGCCCTGGACGAAAAACCCCGACGCGGCCTGTGTGAAGGTGGCGATGCCGAGAACGGTCCACCGGTAACGCGCGGCGTCGTCCCGGCCGATCACGGGCGCCAGTACAGGGAGGGATCGGGATGGGCGGTGAAGCCGAGGTCGCGGTACAGCGGCTCGCCCTCGGCAGAGGCGTACAGGTCGACCCGGGCGACGCCACTGTCCCGGAACCAGTCGAGCAGACCCCGCATGATCGACCGGCTGTGACCGCGTCGCCGGTGGGCCGGGTCGGTGACCACGCCGAGCACCTGCCCGATCCGGCCGTTGCGCAGGTGCGGGCCGGGCAGCCGCTGCTCGATCGTGCCGATGCCGCAGGCGGCCAGGGCGCCGTCGTCGCCGTCCACGACGAGGATGCGCACGGCGTCCGCGGTCAGCTGTTCCTTCAGCACCCCGGCAAGGGTGTCCAGCCAATCCCCGTCCGCCGAACCGGGGTTGAAGAAGTCGCCGCCCAGGTCCTCGAACAGCAGCGCCCGTAGACGTACCAGCTCCACGAGGTCGTACTCCACCGCCTGCCGTACCGGTGAGGGGGTTCCGTTGTCGCGTTGTCGCATGCCGACCAGACTGGTGTAATGGCCTTATGCACCTCAACCCTTACGGCGAGGATGCCGTGAACCTGGCCGCGGATCTGGTCAACCGGCCCCCTGCCGACGCCGTGGAACTCGCGGACCGCTGCCGTGCGGCCGGTCTGGTGGTGGATCGGCCGGCGACCTCGGCGGATCTCGACCGCGCGCGGGCCGCGCTGCGGGCGTGGGAGAGGGTCGTCGACGCCACCGACGAGCACGAGCGTGCCGAGTCGGTCAACCGGATGCTGGAGGAGGCCGCCGCCTACCCGCGGATGACCGACCACGCGGGCAGTGGCTGGCACCTCCACTACCGCGACGACCGCAAACCCCTGGGCGACGTGCTGTTCTCACTGATCTCCGTGGGCACGGCACTGCACCTGACGGGACGCGGGATGCACCGCCTCCGGCGCTGCGCCGTGACCGAGTGTGACATGGCCTTCGCCGACACCTCCCGCACGGGGCGGCAGCGCTACTGCTCCCAACTCTGCGCGAACCGCGACGCCGTACGCCGTCACCGGGCCCGGGACCACGGAAAAGGGGCGGCCAGTATGTACAAGGGAAAATCCAGTTCATCAGTGCGCAAATCGATCACTGGATCGGTGTAATCGGCACATACGTCGCACCGCGTAGCGATCTAGCGTCGGAATGCACGGGGCCGCACGGACCAGAAAGGCATTCAGACACTCATGCCCATCCCGCATACCGCCGTCATGCCCGAAGCAGAGTTCGACACCCTGACCGTTTCCCGCGGCGTCGGGCAACCGCCCGCTGCCGACCTCCTGCTGCCGGTCGACGAACTGCCCGAGACGTCCTCGTCGCCCGACCTGATCTGCCGCCGCGTACGCGACGAGCTGATGCTCGACGGCAACGCACGTCTCAACCTCGCCACCTTCGTGACGACGTGGATGGAGCCGCAGGCAAGGGAGTTGATGGCGGAGACCGCCGAGAAGAACCTCGCCGACCGCGCCGAGTACCCGCAGATCACCGCCATGGAGGAGCGCTGCGTACGGATGCTCGCCCGGCTCTGGCACGCACCGCACCCGGAGCAGGTCCGCGGCTGCTCCACCACCGGCTCCAGCGAGGCGGCCATGCTCGGCGGGCTCGCGCTCAAGCGCCGCTGGCAGGAGCGGCGCCGCGCCCAGGGCAAGGACACCGCGCGCCCGAACCTCGTGATGGGTGCGAACGTCCAGGTGTGCTGGAAGAAGTTCGCCAACTACTTCGAGGTGGAGCCGCGTTACGTCCCGATGGAACCGGGCCGCTATCACCTCACGCCCGACACCCTCACCGCGTACTGCGACGACAACACCATCGGCGTCGTGACGATCCTCGGCTCCACGTTCGACGGTTCCTACGAGCCCGTCGCGGACATCTGCATGGCCCTGGACGGATACGAGGCCGCCACCGGTATCGACATCCCCGTGCATGTCGACGGCGCGTCCGGCGCCATGGTCGCCCCGTTCCTCGACCCGGAACTCATGTGGGACTTCCAGCTCGAACGCGTCGCCTCCATCAACACCTCGGGACACAAGTACGGGCACGTCTTCCCCGGCCTGGGCTGGGCCCTGTGGCGCGACGCCGAAGCCCTCCCCGACGACCTGGTGTTCGAGGTCGACTACCTGGGCGGCAGCTCCCCCAGCTTCACCCTCAACTTCTCGCGGCCGGGCGCGCATGTCGTCGCGCAGTACTACAGCTTCCTCCGGTACGGCTTCGAAGGGCTGCGGGAGCTGGCGGCCCAGAGCCGCACCACGGCCCGCGCACTCGCCGCGCGCATCCGGACGATCGCCCCCTACGAGTTGATCACGGACGGCTCCGAACTCCCCGCCTTCGCCTTCCGGTTGGCCCCCGGCACGCAGGGCTTCAGCGTGTTCGACGTCTCCCACGCCATGCGCGCACGCGGCTGGCACCTGCCCGCCTACAGCTTCCCCGTCCCGTGCCAGGACGTCGCGGTGCTGCGCCTGGTGGTGCGTACCGGATTCACCGCCGAACTCGCCGGCATGTTCATCGCGGACCTGACCGAGGTGACCAGGAACCTCCACATCGGCCGGCCGACGCCCGCGCCGCTGATCAAGCCACTCGTCACCGCCTGACGGCGGCGCACGCGGTCCGCGGGAACACCGCTCAGCGGGTGTGCCGGCGGACCGCGTCGAGGAGTTGGTCGATGTCGTCGGCGCTGTGCGAGAAGGCGGTGACGAACCGGACGATGCCCGGTTCCCAGCGGTCGTGGTAGAAGGCGTAGCCCTCGTCGAGGAGTCCTTCGGTGACCTGCTGGGGCAGGCGGCAGAAGAGGATGTTGGCCTCTGGGGTGGCCAACAGGCCTGCGCCGGCGATGGACTTGAGGCCGTCGCCGAGCCGGGTGGCCATCGCGTTGGCCTGGTGGGCGTTGCGCAGCCACAGGTCGTCGGTGAGGTACGCGTCGATCTGGGCCGTGTGGAAGCGCATCTTGGAGGCGAGTTGGCCGGCGCGCTTGGCGCGGAAGGCGAGTTCGCCCGCGAGTGCGGGGTCGAAGGAGACGATGGCGTCGGCGGTCATCGCACCGTTCTTGGTGGCGCCGAAGGACAGCACGTCGATGCCGGCCTTCCAGGTCATCTCGGCCGGGGTGGCGCCGAGTTGGACCAGGGCGTTGGCGAAGCGCGCCCCGTCCATGTGGACGCGCAGGCCCGCGTCCTTGGCGATGGCGGACAGGCGGCGGATCTCCTCCAGGGTGTAGACGCTGCCACTCTCGGTGGCCTGACTGATGCTCACCACGGACGGCTGCACACTGTGCACGTCACCGGCCCGGCGGCGCACCGCCGCCCGCAACACGTCCGGGTCGATCTTGCTGTCGGGGCCCGGGACACCGACGAGCTTGGCGCCGTTGGTGAAGAACTCCGGAGCGCCGCACTCGTCGGTGTTGATGTGACTGTCCGGGTGGGAGAGCACGCTGCCCCACGGCGGGGTGAGGGCGGCCAGGCTCAGACCGTTGGCGGCGGACCCGGTGGAGACCGGGAAGACGTCGACGTCCCGCTCGAAGATCTCGCCGAGCCTGCGGCGGGCGCTGTCGGTGAAGGGGTCGTTGCCGTAGGGCAGGACCTGCCCGGCTGCCGTGTCGGCGACGGCCCGGGCTATCTGTGGGGACGCTCCGGCCATGTTGTCGCTGATGAAGGCACGGCTGGAGGGAGTGGTGGCGATGGCGGTGCTCATGCGCGGGGTTCCTCGGTCTCAAGTCCTGCTGAGGTATTGGCTGTTGACGGTGTCTCAGGTGCTGATGGGGGAGGCGAAGACGACGCTGATGTCGACTTCGTCGGCGCCGGTGCGGTAGAAGTGCGGGGCGTCTCCGGCGAAGGCGAGCATGTCGCCCGGGCCCAGATCCTCCGGGGCGTCGACAGGGCCGGCGGTGACGTGTCCGGTGGCGATGAGCAGGTGCTCGATGGTGCCGGTGGCGTGCGGCACGCCGGCCAGCTCCGTCTCGGGCGGAATGCGCAGCCGCCAGATCTCCAGGCTGTTGCCGCTGCTGATCCGGCGTAGCAACTCCCGTGAGACCTCGCCGGGTTCGATGTCCGTACCGGGCCGGAAGACCGGCCCGGTGTCGGCGTCACGGGCGAGCAGGTCGGCGATCGGGATGCGCAGGGCGATGGCGATCGCGTCCAGGGTGTCGATCGTCGGATTGCCGTTGCCCGCCTCCAGTTGCGACAGGGTGGCCTTGCTCAGCCCGGCGCGCCGCGCCATCTCCGCGGCGCTCATGCCGCGCTGCTGGCGGCGCAGCCGGATCTTCGCGCCGACCGCGGCCGCGGTACTGCTGACCGGCCGCCGGCCGGACGGAGGGGGCGTCATCGAGGGCTCCGGTGGGTTGCGGTGTAGGACACGCGGATACGGCCCTTCTTGACCTTCAGCGTCGGCAGCGCCAGTCCGGTCAGGTCCCCGAGGCTGCGCACGTGCGTGCCTCCGCAGGGCGCGGCGTGCAGCGCGTCGAGATGCACGACGCGCCGCCCGTCGGCGAGGCACCGCGCGAAGACGGGCAGGTCGTCGGCGACCGCGGCCGCCGCGGCGGCTCGCAGCTCGGCGGTCAGTTCCTCCCGCCCTTCGGGGTCGGCCAGCCGCGCGTCCGGCCCGGGCACCTGGAACTCGATGCGCGCCTGACCCGGGAAATGGTTGCTGGCGACCATCTCCCACCCCTGCATCCGCCCGACCGCCTCGACGAGGTGTCCGGCGGTGTGCAGCGCGGCATGCAGGGTCCGGACCTCAAGATCGATCCGGGCTCGCACCCTCTCCCCCACGGCAAGGGACGGAAGGCCGCCGCCCACGGGCGCCGTCGCCACGACCAGTCCCGCGTCACGATCCCGGACCGGGACGATCTCCGCGTCCGCCAGCCATCCCCGGTCGGCGGGCTGGCCCCCTCCCTGCGGATGGAACAGACAGTCTTCGACGGCCGCCCAGGGCAGCCCGTCCCGCTCGCCGACCGCGATCACCCGCGTATCGACCTGCTCGAAGTAGGTGTCGTCGAGGTAGGCGCCGATCTGCGCACCTTCCCGAGAGACCGCAATCGAATGAACCATGCGTTCACTATACCGAACTACAGGGCGACGGTGAACGCATCGTTCGTTTTAATCAACGAGAGCGGCCAGAAATCGACGAGTGACCGAGAACATCCGCACCAAGAGAAGCGCCACGCTGTGAAGCGGCATCATGGTCCATTCGGGGGTGGTGCGAGTGCCGGAGAAGAAACCGTCGCGACAGGATCTGAACAGGAGTCGCCGCAGAAGTGGCTTCGTCGGTCGACACGGCGAACTGGGGTTGTTCCGCGACAACTTGTCCCGGGACCCCCGGGACGAGGCCTTTCAGTACCTGTTCCACGTCCACGGACAGGCAGGCGTCGGCAAGACATCGCTCGTCGGACAATGGGACTCCGCCGCCCGGGAGTTGGGCGCGGCGACCGCCTATCTCGACCATGACGTACACAGCGTCGTCGAGGCGATGGAAGCGATCGCCGTCCAATTCAGGCGGCAGGGCGCGCCATTGAAGGGGTTCGAGAAGCTGCTGGCGGCCTACCACCAGCGCCGCCATGAGGCCGAGATGCCGATGGGCGCCACGTCACCGGGCGGTGTCGGTGTCGCGGGAGAGGGCGACGGGCCTGTTCCCTCGGCGTCGTTGTCCAGCGCGGTGGTGGTACAGGCCGGGCTGACCGGGCTGGGTCTGCTGCCCGGGATGGGCCCGATCGCAGGCGCGATGGATCCGCAGCAGTTGGCACAGAACGCCGACCGTATGCGCGTTGCGCTCAGTACCCGGTTCCGCAGTCACGCCGATGTCCAGCTGGTGATGTCTCCGGTGCAGACACTGACGCCCGCGTTTCTGGAAGACCTGGCGGAGGTGGCCGAGCGGCGTCCGTGGGTCGTGCTGTTCTTCGACGTGTTCGAGCAGACCGGCCCGGTGCTGGACACATGGCTGCGGGACATCCTGGTCGGCGAGGCGTACCCGGGTCTCCCCCTCAATGTCCTCGCGGTCCTCTCCGGCCAAGGCCGGCTCGACACCCGGTGCTGGGGCGATCATCTGGACCTGGTGGCCGAGGTCCCGCTGACCGTCTTCACCGAGGACGAGGCCCGGCAGTTGCTGGCCGGTCGCGGTGTCACCGACGAGGAAGTCATCCAGGTCATCCTCCAGCTGACCGGCCGGTTGCCGGTTCTGGTCGACACGCTCGCTTTGAAGCGCCCGCGGGATTCGGGAGAAGTGGCTGATCCGTCCGAGACCGCGGTCGGTCGCTTCCTGAGAGGGGTGACGGATCCTGATCATCAGGTCGCCGCCCAAGTCTGCGCCCTTCCCCTCCAGTTGGACGAGGACATCTATCGCGCAACAGTCCCCGAAGCGGCGGTCGATCGGTACGCGTGGTTGTGCAGCCTGCCGTTCGTCACCCATCAGGCCGGCCGTTGTCGTTACCACGACGTCGTACGCGACCCGATGGTCCGCCTGCAACGCACCCAGTCCCCCACTCTCTGGCAGCAGCGGCACACCGCCCTCGCCCGCACCCACCAGCAGCGACGCCACGCGTCGGAGGACATGCTCCCTGCCGGTGAGTACTGGAACAACGCCGCTTGGCGGGACCACCGGCTCAACGAGACCTACCACCGCCTGTGCGCCCGCCCCGGCCACGCACTTCCCAAGGCCCTCCACGACGTGGTCTGTGCGTGCGATCACGGGATCGCCGGCTTGCGGCGCTGGTCCCAGATGATCGCCCAGGCCGGACACGACTCCGCGGACGAGAGCCTCACCCTGTGGGGGGACCGACTGACCGCCGCCTCCCGGGAGGACACCGCGGGCATCGTCCCCGCACTGACCCAACTGGTGGCCGCTTCGGCGATCGAGCCCGCCGACCGCGTACTTGCCTACACCTTGCGGGGCCGTGAACACCGCAAAGGGAAGCGCTACGCCGAAGCCCTGCGCGACTACGCCTCCGCGCTGGCCATGGATCCCCGGTTCGCTCGCGCTCTGTACGGTCAAGGCGAGACCAGGCGTCTGATGGGCCAGTACGAGCAGGCGCTCCCCAGCTTCACCCACGCCATCGAACTCGACGCCGACAACTTCTGGAACGTCGCCAGTCGTGGGCAGACCTACCGCGCCATGGGCCGCCACGACGACGCCCTCACCGACCAGACCCGCGCCATCGAACTCGCCCCGCACAACGCCTGGGCCATCACCTCGCGCGGGTTCACCTACCAGACCATGAGGCGCTACGACGACGCTCTGGCCGACTACGACCATGCCATCCGACTCGAGCCGGACTACGCCTGGGCCATCCGCAACCGCGCAGCCACCTGTCACGCGATGGACCGCTACGAAGACGCCCTCACCGACTACACCCGCGCCATCCAACTCGTCCCCGACGACGCCTGGCTCGTCCTCCAGCGGGGCGACATCCATCGTGCCATGGGCCGCTACGAAGACGCCCTCACCGACTACACCCGCGCCATCCAACTGGACCCGGACAGTGCCTGGCCCGTCACTTGCCGCGCAGATGCGTACCGGGCGCTGGAACGCCATGACGACGCCTTGGCCGACTACAACCGCGCCATCGAACTGGACCCGGACAGCAAGTGGTGGGTCATCGCCAAGCGAGGGCTCATCCACCAGGCCATGGGGCGCCTCCCTCACGCCCTTGCCGATCACACCCGCGCCATCGAACTCTTCCCGCACGACGCATGGATCACCACCAGTCGCGCCGAGATCTACCGCGCCATGGGCCGCTACGAAGACGCCCTCACCGACTACACCCGCGCCATCCAACTCGAACCCGACAACGCCTGGCGCGTCATCAGGCGGGGCACCTTCCATCGCGTCATGGGCCGCTACGAAGACGCCCTCACCGACTACACCCGCGCCATCCAACTCGAACCCGACAACGCCTGGGCTATCGGCCCACGGGGGCTCACCTACCGCGCCATGAGCCGGTACGACGACGCCCTCCCCGATCACCACCGTGCCATCGAACTCGCCCCGGACAGCGCCTGGATGACCGCCAACCGCGGCGACACTTATCGCGCCATGGGCCGCTACGAAGACGCCCTCACCGACTACACCCGCGCCATCGAACTCGAACCCGACAACGCCTGGTACCGCTTGAACTGCGGAATCGCCCTGCGCCTCCTGCACCGGCCGGAACAGCACGACCACTTGCGGCAGGCAGCGGAGATGTACTCCACCGAGGCGTCCGCGGACGGCTCTCAGGCCGCTCACGCAAGAGGAAACCTCATCGTGGTGCACTGCGCCGCGCGGGAATGGGACAAGGCATCCGAAGAACTGGAACGTTTCCTGGCATGTCCGCCCACCCCGCTGCGTATCCACGAAGCGCTGGTCGATCTCTCTGACCTCCAAAAGGCCTTTCCCATGGACCTGAGCCAGCTCCGGCCGCTCCACGAACGACTGGAGCACGCGGCCGGTCAGCAACACTTCTGACCACATCGACGACATTCCTCGGGAAGGACACGATGAAGCTCCTCCTCACCGACTCCGGCATCAAGAACGCGACCATCCAGGACGCGCTGGTCGACCTCCTGGGCAAGCCGATCGCCGAGTCCAACGCCCTCTGCATCCCGACCGCGGGGTACGGGGCCCCCGACGCCGATCCGGGCGGGCCATGGCGGTTCATCAGCGGCCGATCCCCCAGCCCCATGACCGAGTTGGGGTGGAAGTCGGTCGGCGTGTTGGAGCTCACCGCGCTGCCCAGCATCGACGAAGCGCACTGGGTCTCCTGGGTCCGGGATGCCGACGTCCTGCTGGTCAACGGCGGTGACACGCTGTACCTGAACCACTGGATGCGGGAATCCGGGCTGGCTGACCTCCTGCCGTCGCTGCACGACACGGTCTACGTGGGACTCAGCGCCGGGAGCCTGGTGATGACTCCCCGCATCGGAGAGGCCTTCGTGGGCTGGAAGCCACCCACCGGCGGCGACAGCACCCTGGGCGTGGTCGACTTTTCGATCTTCCCGCACCTGGATCATCCGGATTGTCCGGAGAACACCATGGCCGAGGCCGAACGATGGGCGGCCGGGATCGCGGGTCCGGCATACGCGATCGACGAACAGACCGCCATCAAGGTGTCCGACGGCGCCGTCGAAGTGATCTCCGAGGGCCACTGGAAGTTGTTTTAGTACCTCCCCCTGCCGTCGCGTCGCAGGTACCTCGCCCGGGCGTCGTCGTGGGCGCTCCGCAGCAGCCGTACGACCGTGTCCGTCGTCCTCTCACCGGGATTGACGACGGAGACCCAGCCTTGTGCCCCGTATACCGGGTGCGGCACCACCATGTCCGCAGCCGCGTAGTCACGGGGGCCGGTGAGGCTGCGCGGCTCCTCCCCCGTGAGCTGTCGGAACGTCGCGCGGTCGACGTGGATGTTCACGCGCCAGCGGCCCGGACGGTCGAGGTCGGACGCGGTGTCGTCGGGGTAGTTCTTGGTGACGACGGTTCCGTACGGCTGGATGTTCCGCGGCAGTCGGCCGTCGGGGGCGTAGTAGAAGAACGCGTCCCCCCAGGCGAGTTCGGGGAAGTCGCCGCCCGGCTCCGGTACGAACACGAGGGCGCCGGTGAAGTCTCGTACGGTCGTGATGATCTGTTCCATACTCATGGTTCAAGCATCATCTTCAAGTGCTGATGTGGGGTTTGACCGATGGACGAGCCGGTGAGCGGTGCACGACGGGGGACGCTCAGGACCTCCGATGTCGCGCGCGAGTCGGGGTACTCGGTGCAACAGGTGCGCGATCTGGAGCGGTTGGGAGTCATTCCCCCGGCCGCGCGTTCGGGCAACGGATACCGCTCCTACGCATCGCTGCACGTGCAGGCTCTCCGCGCCTATCGGGGACTCGCAGGTGCCGTCGGGCCCGTCGTCGCCCGGCAGTTGCTCGCGGAGCTGCGAGCTCAGTCGATCGCGGAGGCGGCCTCGGTGATCAACGAGGTCCATGTTCGGCTGGCCCGGGAACGCGAGGAGGCCCTGCGCGCCCAGCAGGCGTTGCGGGCGATCCAAGCCGAGGGAAACACGGCGGAGTCGGAGCAGGACGGTGACGCGATGACGATCACCGAACTCTCCAGAGCACTCGGAGTACGTCCCTCGACCCTGCGCTTCTGGGAGCAGGAAGGACTGGTCACTCCTGAACGCGTGACCTCCCTGCGGGCGCGCCGCTACGGCCTGTCCGCCGTCAGGGCGGCCCGGATCGTCACGGCCCTGCGCAGTGCCGGCTACGGCGTTCCCGCAGTGCGCGAGATCATGGGCTCCCTGCACCGGCTCGACGGGCAGGGAGACGCTCGGCACGTTCTGCGGGAACGTCTCGACCAGATCGCCGTGCGGACCGTGGAGCTGCTCCGGGCGGGCGCCGACCTGGCAACTGTCGTCCTGACAGCCCAGGAACGGGCGACCGTCTCATCCCGGCCGGGCGACGGGTGACTCAGTGCCGGTGGCCGTCGGAGGGCTCGCTCGTGGTGGCCGCGTCGGCGTGCAGGACCTCGTGGACACCGTCGAGGCGACCGGGTACACCGCGCGGGAACCCGCACGCCCGAGCACACCGGTGCCCGCCCCGCAGTTCGCGTACTGGCCATGGCTGTCGCTGACGCTCGCTGCGCCCGTCGCCACGAACCGGTGAGGGAAAGGCAGTTGCCGATCCGGAGCCGGTCATGAACGATCTCGCGTCATGACGATGAGCACCGACCACCCACCTGCCCGCCCACTCGCGCTCATCACCGGAGTGGGACGCACCGTGGGCATCGGTGCGGGTATCGCCCGCCGACTGGCGGCCTCCGGCTGGGACATCGCCTTCACCTACTGGACTCCCTACGACGAGCGCATGTCCTGGGGCCGCGAGCCCGGTGCGACGGGCGCGATCACCGACGCCCTCACGCAACACGGCGCCGCCACCACGGCCGTCGAGGCGGACCTCTCCGACCCGGACACTCCGGCCCGTGTCTTCGACGAGGTCGAACGCGGGCTGGGCGGCATCACGGCCCTGGTGATGTGTCACTGCGAGTCGGTGGACTCCGGCCTGCTCGACACCACCGTGGAAAGCTTCGACCGGCACTTCGCGGTCAACGCCCGCGCCACCTGGTTGCTGATCCGCGAGTACGGCCGGCGCTTCGCCGCGGCCCCGGGCAGCGGCCGCATCATCGCCCTCACCAGTGACCACACCGTCGGCAACCTCCCCTACGGCGCGAGCAAAGGCGCCCTGGACCGCATCACCCTGGCCGCCGCACACGAGTTCGCCGGCCTCGGCATCACCGCCAACGTGATCAACCCGGGGCCGGTGGACACCGGTTGGATGACCGAAGAGGGACGGTCGCACGTGCTCCGCCGGACACCGCTCAACCGCCTCGGCACCCCGCAGGACACCGCCCACCTCGTCGACTTCCTCTGCTCTCCGCAGGGCCAGTGGATCAACGGCCAACTCCTCCTGAGCAACGGGGGTTTCGCGTAGCGGGCCACCCCATCGGCCCATGGGCCTCAAGCGGTCCGGGCGCAGTCCCCCGCCAGGCGCAGGCTCTGTGTGACGGCGTGCGGGATGTCGTCGACCGGGAACAGCGTGTGCCGTACGGTCCGTTCGGCGTCGACGATCAGGATCAGGCGTTTGTGGCGGAGGCGTCCGGCGCCGCGAAAGGTCGGCAGCCTCAGGGCCGCACCCAGTTGGTGGCGGGCGTCGGAGAGGAGGGGGTACGGAATCTCCTCGACGCGGGCGAACTCCGCTTGTTCGTGCGGGAGTTGGGTGCTGATGCCGCGTACGTCCACGCCTGCCCGGCGGAAGTCGGACCAGGCGTCGCGGAAGAGCCGGTTCTCCAGCGTGCAGCCGGCGGCTCCGGGGATCCGCTCGTCCCAGTCGACTCCGGTGCCGGGGTAGGTGAACAGCACGGTCGCTGCGGCGTCGGGCGAGACGACGGGCAGGTCGGCGCCCTGCGTGCCGGGGAGTTCGAGGTCTTCGGGCAGGCGGGTGCCGGCCAGGGCGTGCACGCGGGTGTGCTCGGCACCGTCGGCATCCGCCGTGGCGGTCAGGCTTCCGTCGCCCAGCATCCATCGGTCGCCCCAGTCCTGCATGGCGACGAGCAGGGGCAGCAGCGCGAGTCCGGCATCAGTGAGCACGTACTCGTAGCGCACCGGACGCCGCTGGTAGAGGCTGCGACGCAGGACGCCCTGGGCGACCATGCGGCCGAGCCGCTCGGTGAGGACGTTGCGGGACAGGCCGATCTCGGCGGCCAGCGCGTCGAAACGGACGTGTCCGCGGGCGATCTCCCGCAGCACCAGAACGTTCCACCAGTCCCCCAGAACCACGGCGGCCTGGGCGATGCCGCAGGTCTCGTCGGCGTTGTGCATCCTCATGCGCCCATAGTAGGTTCTCTTTCAGGACTCACTTTGTTTCAAGACGGAACTTACCGCCCGCCGCCACGCGGGCCCTGCGTGAGGAGTTGCACCGTGACCGCCATCAGCCGGGTCGTCGCACGGGAGATCATCGACAGCCGGGGCAATCCGACCGTCGAGGTGGACGTGGAACTCAAGGACGGATCGCTCGGCCGTGCGGCCGTGCCGTCGGGCGCCTCCACGGGCGCCCGGGAGGCGGTGGAACTCCGGGACGGCGACCCGACCCGCTTCCACGGCAAGGGAGTTCGCCGCGCCGTCGACGCCGTGAACGAGAGCATCGCGGACGCCGTGATCGGACTCGACGCCGAGGACCAGGCGACCGTCGACCACACCATGATCGAGCTGGACGGAACGAGCACCAAGTCACGTCTCGGCGCCAACGCCCTGCTCGGCGTCTCCCTGGCCACCGCCAAAGCCGCCGCGGCCGCCCACCGACTGCCCCTGTACCGCTACATCGGCGGCGTCGACGCCCGCCTGCTGCCGGTACCGATGATGAACATCGTCAACGGCGGCGCCCACGCCGACAACCCGCTCGACTTCCAGGAGTTCATGATCGCCCCCATCGGCGCGGCCACCTTCGCCGAGGCCGTCCGGATGGGCTCCGAGGTCTTCCACACCCTGCGCCGAGACCTGATCGCCGCAGGCCACAGCGCGAACGTCGGCGACGAGGGCGGCTTCGCCCCCGATCTGCGCACCGCGGACGAGGCCCTCGACTTCGTCCTCCACGCCATCGAACGCACCGGCTACAAGCCCGGCACCGACATCACCCTCGTCATGGACCCGGCCACGTCGGAGTTCTTCCGTGACGGCGTCTACGACTACACGGGCGAGGGCGTCCGCCGTAGTCCCGCCGAACACGCCGACTACTTGGCGGAGTTGGTCGACCGCTACCCCGTCGCGTCGATCGAGGACCCGATGGCCGAGGACGACCACGAGGGCTGGCTCGCGCTCACCGCCCGGCTCGGCGAGCGCTGCCAGCTCACCGGCGACGACGTCTTCTGCACCAACGAGACGCTACTGAGCGCCGGTATCCGCGACGGGGTCGCCAACTCGATCCTGGTGAAGGTCAACCAGATCGGCACCCTCACCGAGACCCTGGCCACGGTTGCGACCGCCCACCGCGCCGGCTACACCGTCGTCATGTCCCACCGCTCCGGCGAGACCGAGGACACCACCATCGCCGACCTCGCCGTCGCGACCGGCTGCGGCCAGATCAAGACCGGTTCGCTGTCCCGCGCCGACCGGACCGCCAAGTACAACCAACTCATCCGCATCGAGGAGGACTTGGGCACCCAGGCCCGGTACGCGGGGCGCGATGCGCTGGGGCTGCGTCGCTGAACGCCCGCCACCTGTGGTCAGGTTGCGGGCTGTGCCTCGGTGACGGCGACTCGGCCTCCCTCCACGAGCTGCGATGGCGCGGGCGGCGGCACGTGCCAGATTACTCATGGACTCGGTGAACGAGACGCTTCGTCGAGGTGCGCGGCCAGTACTCCAAGGTGCGCATCAGGCGGCGCGTCGAGGTCGGTGGCCGAGCCGGGGCCCGGCACGTCGGTCCGTGCCGGGCCCCAAGGCCTTCGAGCCCGAAGTGGGCCCAGTTGATGGACAGGTGCTCGGGGAGCTTCACGCGCAGCAGCGCGGTGAGTGCGAAGCCGCCGTCCGTGGCGTCCTTGGCGAGGCCGATCTCCGCGGTCACCGAGATCTCACCGGTGGGAACCTTGGCCGCCCGGCCGTTGGCGGTGACGACCGCGGTGTAGGCAGCGTCCATGATTCCAACCACTTCCCCTGAACTGTTCAACTGCTGTTCTGATGTGCCGACTTCAGGGGAGAACGCGGCTCCCGGCGCTCCGGTCAGGAGACCTTGGCCCCCAGCAGGTCGACCGGGACGATCACCGGCGGCGCGTTCAGCTTCGTCTGCGCGGCCTCGCCGAGTGCGGCGGCGATCCGACCCGTCAGGTGCGCCTGGCGTCCCGGCTCGTCCTCGAAGGTGTCGAACACCCCGAAGGTGGTGGCGTTCTCACGGAACGCGAACCACGCCACCGTGCCCTGTTCCTGTTCGGCCAGTTCCTGCGCGCCGCGGAGCATGGCCTCCACCTCGTCGGCGTACTCCGGCTTGGCCTCGATGCGTACCAGCAGACCGACCTTCATGTGACCACTCCTTGCGTGCGAACCGCCGGGCTCCCGGCGCACAACGAACCTATGGCGGCGGCTGGTGATCACATCAGCGGCAGAAACGACACGGTTGATAGGGTTCCCGCCATGCAGGTAGCGGTCGTCGTCTACGACGGGGTGTTCGACTCGGGGCTCTCCGCCGTCCTCGACGTTCTGGACAACGCCAACGCGCTGGGCGGGCAGATCCATGAGTCGTCGCCCACCTGGGACGTGACACTGGTCGGCCCCGCCCCGCAGGTACGGACCGGGGCGGGATTCCTGGTGGCGCCCGAGCCGCTTGAGCACGCACGCACAGCGGACATCCTGGTCGTCCCGGCCCTCGCGGGGAGCGATCCCGCGGTCCTGCTCGACCATGTCGGCGGCGACGCGTCCCGCGCCGTCCGCAATCTCGTCGCGGAAACCCGTGCCCGTGGTACGTCCGTCGCGTCGGCCTGCGCGGGTACCTTCCTGTTGGCCGAGGCAGGCGTGCTGGACGGGCTGCGCGCGACGACGACATGGTGGCTGTCGCCGTTGTTCCGGAGCCGCTACCCCAAGGTCCGGGTGGATCACAGCCAGATGGTGATCTCCAGTGAGGGCGTCACCACCGCCGGCGCGGCTTTCGGTCACGTCGACCTGGCCCTGGCGATCGTACGGACGGGCAGCCCCGCGCTCGCCGACCTGGTCGCCCGCTATCTCGTGGTCGACGAACGCCCGTCGCAAGCCGCGTACATCATTCCCAGCGCCCTGGCCCAGAGCGATCCGACCGTCGCGGCCTTCGAGCTGTGGACCCGCGAGCATCTGGCGGAACCCATCAGCATTCCCGAGGCGGCGAAGGCGATCGGTGTCAGCGAGCGGACCCTGCAGCGTTCCGTGCAGCGCACGGTCGGGACGTCACCCATCCGATTCGTCCAGGACCTGAGAGTCGAACGCGCCTCCCACCTGCTGCGCACCACCGCCCTCTCCCTGGAGACCATCTCCAGGAAGGTCGGCTACGAGCACCCCAACACCCTGCGGGTGCTCCTCCGCGAGCGCACCGGAAAGACCACGTCGGCCCTCCGCGGCAGCAAGTGATGTGAGGTCACTTCAGGGGATGAGCACGATCTTGCCGCGCGTGTGGCGCTGTTCGAGTTCGGCGAAGGCGTCGCGGACTCGGTCGAGCGGGTAGGCGGCGGCAATCGGGATCTCGATACGGCCGGAGGCGACGAGGTCGGCCATTTCGGTGAGGACCTCGCGAGTGGAGGCATCGACGCTGCCTGCGCTCCGGGTGCCGAGTTCCTGCGCCTTCTGGAACGAGATGATCGTCTCGATCCGGTCCCGGGAGATGCCCAGATCGGCGGCGAGTTGGACGTATTCGGGGCCGAACAGGTCGATGAAGGCGTCGATCCCGCCGGGTGCCGCCGCGGTGAGGGCTTCGGCGAGACGGTCGCCGTACGGGACCGGGGTCGCTCCGTGGTCGGTGAGCCAGTCGGCGTTGGCGGGTGAGGCGATGCCGAGGACGTGCGCGCCCCGTACGGCGAGGAGTTGGACGGCGACGGTGCCCACGCCACCGGCGGCGGCCGAGACGGCGACGGTCTCACCGGGCTTGGGGGCCACCGCGTCGACGGCGGCCCACGCGGTGCAGGCGACGACGTAGAGGGAACCGGCCACCTCCCAACTCAGGGCGTCCGGCTTGAGGATCAGTTGCGACGTCGGTACGACGACGTGGGTGGCGTGGCTGGAGCGCTGCCAGGAGAAGCCGAGGACCTTGTCACCGATGCCGAAGTCGGTGACGCCCTCGCCGAGTTCGGTGACGACGCCGGCGAGGTCGCTGCCCTGGCCGGACGGGAAGGTCGAGGGGAACCGGTCGTGCATCGCCCCCGACCGGATCGCTGCCTCTCCGGGGTTGATGCCGGCCGCCCGAACCTCTACGAGGACTTCTCCCTCGGCGGGTTGAGGCATCGGCACCTCGGTGACGTGGAGGACGTCACGGTCGCCGTAGTGGTCGAAGCGCACTGCTCGTGCTTGTGCGGGACTCATCTGGTCTCCTTCGTCAGGGGTGTTGGCCCGGATCCGGGGCGTGCGGGGTGGTGGCGCGGAGTACGGCGAGCGCGCTCGCGAGGTGGCCGAGCGCCGTGGCCGTGAGTGGGGCGGCCAGCCGTGCCGCGAGTTCACGGTCGAACACTGGACCGGCCCTGGTCATCAACTCCCGACCGGCCGCTGTCAGTTCAACGATCGAGGAGCGGCGGTCGGCGGGGTGGGGACGCCGGGCGCAGTGGCCGAGTTTCTCCAGCCGGTCGACGGCCTGGCTCGCGCCGCCGACCGTGATCGAGAGGGCGGCGGCTATGTCGTTCACCCGGCAGGAACCCTCGCGTTCGACGACGAGCAGCACGTTCAGGCCGCCCAGGGTCACATCGCAGTCGTGCCGGAGCTGGGCGTCGATCCCGTTCCACAGGTCGGTCTCGAAGCGCACCAGGTCGTCGAACAGTTGCCGCAGGTCCACGGGAAGGCTCCTTCCGGCGAGATGCATTAGCTCTAATTATATTAGCACTGATGCACTTGCGCCGACTCGGTGGCGAGTTCCGGCACGGCTACGGACGCCGGGCCGCCTTCACTGAGACCGAACCGCTCATGGACCTTGCACAGGAAGGGGGCGCAGAACATCAGCACGGTCATGGAGACGTCCATGGGTTGTGCCGTGAAGCCGAGCAGAGAGGACAGGTGGCTGTCGCCGACGGAGTGCTTGGAGTCGACCAGCACGGCGTCAACTCCGCTCACCAGAGGGTGAGTTCCAGCGGGCGCGGCGACCGCTCGCACATCCCGGACCAGGCTCTGGGCCGCGTCGGACTTCGATGTCAGGGTGCTCACCACGTTGATCTGCGGCGCGTCGGGGCGGCCCAGTGCGGTGTTGCCGGGGTCGGTCGCCGTGGGCTGTCCGTCGGCGTAGGTTCCCGTGCTGGTCTCGACGCGGGCTGCTGGCGGCTCGTGGCGTCCTCGGGCAGTACGCGTTCGTCCGGCGTGCCGAAGGTGATCCCGAGGAGCGGGCTCGCCGCGAGCAGCAGGACCGCGAGTACGGGCAGCGCGGTGAGCGCCGGCCGCCACATGACGGTGGCGGCCAGCCGTCCCCACACGGGTGCGCGGGTGGCGGAACGCGCGCGGTTCGCCCAGGGCAGCCGCCCGCCGTTGACCCAGTGGCCCAGGACGACGAACAGGGCCGGCAGGACGAACAGCATGCTCACGGTGACGATGACACCGACCCCGGCGTAGCCGAACGAGCGCAGGAAGTACTGCGGGAACACCCCCTCGGCAACTCGGGCTGGGGTCACCCGAGTTGCCGAGGGGTGGCGAGCGGTCGTAACACTCAGATCGCGGCAGCCGCCGCACGGCCCGCCTGGCGGCCGGAGAACAGGCAGCCGCCGAGGAAGGTACCTTCCATCGAGCGGTAGCCGTGCACTCCCCCGCCACCGAAGCCGGATACCTCACCGGCCGCGTACAGACCGGGAATTGGTGTCCCGGTGGCGTCCAGGACCCGGCCCGAGAGATCGGTCTGCAGGCCGCCGAGGGTCTTGCGGGTGAGGATGTTGAGGCGGACCGCGATCAGCGGTCCGGCGCTGGGGTCGAGGATCTTGTGGATCGCGGCCGTACGGCTGAGTGAATCCCCGGGGTAGGAAAGGGCGTTGCGGATGCCCATCACCTGAGCGTCCTTCGAGTACGCGTTGTCGATCTCCCTGTCGCGGGCCTCGATCTGCCGCTGGAGGTCGGCCAGTTTGATCAGGCCGTCGCCAGTCAACTTGTTCATTCCGAGGACCAGTTCGGAGAGCGTGGTGGCGGTGATGAAGTCGACGCCGTTCTTCCTGAACTTCTCGATCGGCTCCGGCGTCTGCCAGATGCGCGAGAGAAGCATCAGGATGTCCTTGTTGGTGAGGTCCGGGTTCTGCTCCGAGCCGGAGAGCGCGAACTCCTTCGCGATGATCTTGCTCGTGGTGACGAACCACGAGTAGTCGTAGCCGCTGGCGGTGATCGAGCCCAGGGTGTGGAGGGTGTCGTAGCCCGGCATGTCGGGGGCGGAGAACCGCTTGCCGGTGGCGTCGAACCACATCGACGACGGTCCCGGGAGGATGCGGATACCGTGGTTGGGCCAGATCGGATCGTAGTTCCTGAGGCCCTCGGTGTAGTGCCACATCCGATCGGGGTTGACGATACGGCCGCCCGCCGACGCGGTGATGCCCAGCATCCGGCCGTCGACGTACGCGGGCACACCGGTGATCATGGTCTTGGGCGGGTTGCCCAGTCGGGCCGGCCAGTTCTGCCGTACGAGATCGTGGTTGGCGCCTATGCCGCCCGAAGTCACGATCACCACGGGGGCGTTGAGTTCGAAGTCGCCCACCACGGTGCGGGAGGTGGCCTTGCCTCGCTGGGCGGTGCTGGGTTCGAGGAGCGCGCCGCGCACGCCGGTCACGGCACCGTTGGTGCGGACGATCTCGTCGACGCGGTGCCGGAACTTGAAGGTCACCTTCCCGCTGGCGACCCCGGCCCGCACCTGCTTCTCGAACGGCTCGACCACGGTCGGCCCCGTGCCCCAGGTGACGTGGAAGCGGGGCACCGAGTTGCCGTGTCCGTCCGCGAGGCCGCCGCCCCGCTCGGCCCAGCCGACGATCGGGAACCAGCGGATGCCGAGGCCGTAGAGCCAGGACCGCTTCTCGTTGGCCGCGAAGTCCACATACGCCTCGGCCCACTTGTGGGCCCAGTAGTCCTGACCGGTCGGGTCGTCGATGCCCCGGTCGAAGCCAGCCGTACCCAACCAGTCCTGCCAGGCCAGCTCCTGGGAGTCCTTGATGCCCATGAGCCGCTGCTCGGCGGAGTCGATCAGGAACAGTCCGCCGAAGGACCAGAACGCCTGGCCGCCGAGGTTGGACTCGGGTTCCTGGTCCAGGAGCAGCACTTTCTTCCCTGCGGCGACCAGTTCGGCGGTGGCGACGAGACCGGCGAGGCCGTGGCCGACGACGATGGCGTCGGCGGACGAGGCGTCGGCCGCGAACGCGGGTACCGCGTGTGCCGAGAGGGCGGCGCCGGCGGCGACACCGCCTGCCACCGTCAGGGCTCTTCGTCTGCTGATCGGCGTGGGGGCCGAGTTCTCCATGGGGTCCCTTCCGGAAGAGAAACGGGAGGTGCGGGAGGTGTGCCCGACACGTGGAGCGTGCCGCGACACCTCTGTTGTTACCGCCGGTAGCACCTAGGGAAACCAGGCTGTGTCAGGAGTGTTGCGGGAGGCGGGTTCAGGACAGGTCGAGCGGGCCGTCGCGGTCGACGAAACGGCCCGAGCCGGCGCCGGGTTGTTCGGTCGCGAGGCGGACGATCGCGTCGGTTCCCTCGGTGACGGTCTGGGGACCGCTGTGGCCGTTGAGGTCGGTCGCCGTGTAGCCGGGATCGGCGGCGTTGACGCGAACGTCCTTGAGCGCCTTGGCGTATTGGGTGGTCAGCATGGTGAGGGCCGCCTTGGAGGCGGTGTAGAGCGGCGATACGACCGAGGACTCGATCCGTGCCGGGTCGTAGGTGACGGCGAGCGAGCCCATACCGCTGCTGACGTTGACGATGACCGGGTCAGCCGATCTGCGCAGCAGCGGGAGGAACGCGGTGATCGTCCGGACCACACCGAAGACGTTGACGTCGAAGACGCCGAGCGCGTCCGCGCCCGTCAGGTCGGCGGGATCGCCATGCGGGCCGTGTACACCGGCGTTGTTGATCAGGACGTCGAGGACGCCTTCGTGTGCGGCGACGTCGGCCGCCGCGGCGGCCACGGAGGCGTCGTCGGTGACGTCGATACGGACGAACCGAGCACCGAGTGCGGCGGCGGCCTCGGCACCGCGTTCCTCGTCGCGGGCTCCGACGATCACGGTGTGGCCGAGGGCGAGGAGGCGGCGGGCGGTCTCGTGGCCGAGACCCTTGTTGGCTCCGGTGATGAACGTGGTGGTCATGCCTCGATCGTCCCCACCACGCGGGTGCGCCGCCAGGGACGCTTCGACCGTAGGAACGGCATTACCAGGATCGGGAGTTGGGAGAGGATGGAGGACATGGCGACGAACGAGGAGCGGGAACTGAGGCCGAGATCGGGACTGGGGCTGGGGCTGGGGCTGGGTGCGACGATCCGTGCCTGGCGGGAGCGGTTGTCCCCGTCGGACGTGGGGCTGCCGTCCGGTCGGTCCCGGCGAGCGACCGGTCTGCGCCGTGAGGAACTCGCCGAGCGCGCCGGGGTGTCGGTCGACTATGTGGTGCGCCTGGAGCAGGGGCGGTCCACGGCGCCTTCGGCCCAGGTCGTCGCCTCGCTCGCGCAGGCCCTCCAACTGACCGCCGTGGAACGGGAGCACCTCTACCGCATGGCCGGGCTGGTCCCGCCGAACGACGAGCCGATCCCCGACCACCTGCCGTCAGGGGTGCACCGGGTGCTGAACCGGCTCGGGGATGTCGCTGTCGCCGTGTTCGCCGCCGACTGGCAGCTGATCTGGTGGAACTCCGGGTGGGCCGCGCTGCTCGGCGATCCGTCGGACAAGCCGCCCGAGCAGCGGAACTTCGCGCGTGAGCGGTTCCCGGTCGGTTCCGGCGACGACGTACGTGACGTACGGATCGCCTCATGGCCGGTACTGGTGCGGAACGACGACGCCTCGAACCTCGCGATCGTGTCCGACCTGCGCCGGGCCACCGGCCGCTTCCCGCACGACGTCCGCCTGGCGGAGCTGATCCGTCAACTCACCGCGGGCAACGGGACGTTCGCACGGTTGTGGACGAGCGGCACAGTGGGCGCACACCGCGAGGACCGCAAGACGGTGGAGCATCCCGAGGTCGGGCCCGTGGACGTGGACTGCGATGTCCTCACAGACGGCGATTCCGAGCTGAAGATCGTCATCCTGACTGCGGCGCCCGGGAGTTCGGACGAGGAGAAGTTGCGGCGGACGTTGGCCGGTGACAGCTTGCGCGCGCCCACCTTCTGATTCTCAGTGGGTCAGTGCTTGGCGAACTGGAGCCGCGTGGGCTGCGTGACGTTCGCTCGCACCGCGAGTGCGGGGACGGTGAGTTGTTCGCCGTAGATGTCGGTGAGCCTGAGCGCTCCGCCGCATCCGCTGCCGTCTTCGGAGATGAAGTAGTTGTAGTCGGTGCGCTGCAGCTGACGCCAGCCGCTGCCCGCCCGAACTTCGAGGCGGGCCAAGGGATTTCGGTGGCCGATCGCCTGGATGCCGCACCAGTAGCGAGTGGAACCGGTCTTGTAGCGGATCGAGATCGTGTCGGAGGTGCTGGGGCTCGCCAGGTTCCAGGTGATCGGGATCCGGCCGGCCGAAGGCGCGGCGAGTTTGGCGAAGGCCTGGGCGCTGAGGTCGATCTGGCCTGGTGCGCAGTCCCCCGGGCACTCGTTGGTGATGCGGACCGTGATGGTGGCGCCGCCTGCCGCGTGGACGAGTACGTACGCCCCGCACGCCTTGGACGACTCGTAGTCGGCGGTGTTCATGGCACCGGTCATGACGTCGTCGCTCGGGTCGTACAGGCAGGCGCCGCCGCCGTCCGCGTCGTAGAAGGTGGCGACTCCGCGGTAGGTGACGCCGGGCCTGATGCGTCCGGCCAGCGAGGCGGTGCTTGGCGCCTGTTGGCGGGTCTTCGTGGCCGACGGTGTGGCCGGGGTGGCGGTCGTACGGGCGGACGGCGTCGCCGACGGCTTCTTCGATGCGGCAGAGGCGGTCGAAGTACCGGTCGCGGAGGGGGAGTTCGCTGCCGACCCGGAGCTGGTGGCTGATGGTCCGGTCGCGGCGCTTCCCGCCTCGGACTTCACGTCCTCGGCGTCCTTGTGGCCGGGCAGAAGCACCAGAGCCAGGGAGACGACGATGAGCACTGCGGCCGCCGACAGGAACAGCCACCGCTTGGACACTGGACCTCCTTGATGGCCGCCACTCGTTGCTCGGAGTGACGGAGGCAGCGATCGTGCCAGCCGCAGGCAGAGTGCGGCAAGCCCTTTCTCTGGAGGCGTAGTTGGGGACGGTGTCGCGTAGTCGGGCTGCCGGGGTTCCTGATGCGTGCCGACCCCCACTGCCGGTCGCGCCACCGGACCCACCTGCCCGAAGGCCGGTTACTGGCGTTCGAACCCGTCGGCCCGGCTCCAACGGAGAGTGGTGTCCCGGCCGAAGACGACCTGCTGCCCGTCATCGGAGACGGCGGCCCGTTCCCAACCGTCGATGTTCTTCGTGACGTTGATGCTCCACTCGGTCAGGCTGCTGGCGCCCACGGCCGCGATGGATTCGGTCGGCGGCTCACCGTCGTAGCAGTACGAGCCGAAGTCCGCGATTGCCGCGACGGTGCCGTTCTTGGTGCGCAGTTGGATGCCCTGGCAGGCGTCGGTCCCGGTGC
Organism: Streptomyces sp. NPDC050508; assembly: GCF_040655155.1. Lineage (NCBI taxonomy): Bacteria > Bacillati > Actinomycetota > Actinomycetes > Kitasatosporales > Streptomycetaceae > Streptomyces > Streptomyces sp. NPDC050508. The sequence goes on along the minus strand of NZ_JBFAJJ010000013.1, from coordinate 41,854 downwards.
CATAGATGACCTTCGGTTCGGTCCACGCCTTCGCCCGGGGACTGTAGTGCTGCTCGACGAGGCCCTTGCCGCGCAGGTAGTACAGGGCTACGCGGCGACCGTCGTCGAGTTTCACCACGGCGTTGTACGGGCTGGGGCTGCCGCTCCACGGGAGGTCGCTCTTCTCCAACTGGGCGGTGTACACGGAGGAGTCCGGGGAGGCGGTCGCGGAAGGGGCTGTCGTCGCCGCGTCGTGGTGACCTCCGCATGCCGCCACGGCGATCATCACCGATACCGCCGCCGTCGCCCTGGCCAGCACCTGAATGCCGGGCTTGTGCATACACCGCCTCCCGTCGCCCTGCCTCAGCGCAGGATAAGCGTGATCTAGCTGTTCACGGTGGGGCGTCGGTTGCCCAGCAGGTCCCTCGCGGCTTGGAGTGCGTCGAGTCGGAGAGCCTCGAAGGACGCGGTCCGGTCGTCGTCCTCGTCGGCGAGCGAGATTGCGCACTGGACGATCGGAGCGAGTGCATCCGGGTGGTCGAGCGCCCCGGCGACCTCGGTCCAGATCAGATCGGCGCCGGTGGCAGGATCGAGGCTGCCGTCAGTGATCTCCTCGGCCAGCCAGTAGGCGTGGGCCCATTGCGCGGCCGTAGGGTCTGCCGGTGGTTCGAAGGACAGCCCCAGTTCGTCGAGTACTTGGTCGAAGAGCTCGGGTGCTTCGGGCTCCTCTCTCCGTGCGAGGCCTGCCAGGAGAGGGAGGGAGGGGCTGTCGACATCGGCGAGTAGTGCGTCCAGGCCCGCCTGGATGAGCTGGTCGGACCCCACGTGGCAGCCGAAGGCGCGAGCCCTGGCGAGTCGCCCGAGTCGCGCCTTGGCCTCTTCCCCGGCCATGACCTCGGCCTCCGTTCACCTGGTGGGAGGCCGATGGTGTCACGACCAGGTCAACGTTCCGCCACCGGGTTTTCAGGGCGTGGTCGGCGGCGTGGTCCAGATACGCCGCTCGGCGCTAAGTGGGTCGTCGAGGGCCTCCGGGACCGCGTCCCAAGTCATCGTCGTACGACGTTTGTTGGTATAGCGGGGCCAGCCTGGACCCGGGTCCAGGTCGCGGATGAAGGCGACCCAGGCACCGTGCATCGCGTCGGCGAGGGACTGAGGCGGATGCGGGCCCGTCGCGGCCGTGACGCGTTCGGCGTCCAGGAGGTCGAAGGCGAAGGGGATCTCCATGCAGTGGCCGGCACTGCCCCAGGTGAAGTGGTAGAGCCAGGTGGGGAGTTCGTGGTGTGCGCGGGACTCGACCAGGGCGAGGGACGGGCCGCGGAAGATGACGTCGGTCAGGGCCTGGCCCATGCGTAGCGCCGGGTCCGTCCTGTCCTGGAGGGCGGTGTACATGGTCACGGCGTCGGGCCCGAGGCCGTGACCGGCCAACATGGCGTCAACGGCCCCGATCAGTGGGGGTGTTGGCGTGGTCCCGGGCGGCGGGTAGAACTCGCGCTGGGTGAAGCCGAGCAGGAGGGGTACCGGGGCGGCGCTGCCATCCGCGAAGGCATCCGGGACCGGGACCGGGATCAACTCCCCGTCCGCGAAGGGCGCCAGCGTCAGGCCTGCCTCCGGTGTGGCCAAGGCGTCCTGGAGGGCGAGCAGTTCGTCACCGGTGAGGTCGCGGAGCGCGGAGGCGAGGGCGGGGACGCCGGTGCGTGCGGTCAGGCGGGCCGAGTCGGCGAGGGCGTCACGGCGGTGCTGGGGCGACTTGATGGCGCCGGACTGGGAGATCGCAGCGCGGAAGAGCCCGTGCGCGGAGGGGGTGGCCATCAGGGTCTGCGCGGCGCCGCCTCCCGCCGACTGACCGGCGACGGAGACTTTCCCGGGGTCGCCGCCGAACGCGTCGATGTTGTCGCGTACCCAGGTCAGCGCGGCGATCCAGTCGAGCACGGCACGGTTGTCGGGGGCGTCGTCGAGGTGGAGGAAGCCCTCGATGCCGAGCCGGTAGCCGATGGACACGAGGACGATTCCGTCCCGGGCGAACGCGGAGCCGTCGTACCAGGGACTGGCGGCGGATCCGGCGACGTAGCCGCCGCCGTGGATCCAGACGAGGACCGGCAGGCGGGCTCCGGGGTTCGGGTCGGGCGTGAAGACATTGAGGTTGAGTACCGCGTCGCCCGGTATCGACGGCTCGGGGATGGTGGTGGGGCCGTCGAGGATGAAGGGGCGGCGTTGCGCGGTGGGCCCATACCGGGTGGCGTCGAGCGGTTCGGTCCAAGGCTCGGTCGGGACGGGGGCGGCGAAGCGGAGTTCGCCGACGGGGGCCTCGGCGTAGGGGATGCCGAGGAAGCGGGCGGTGGCGTGCTGCCACGTCCCGAGGACGGGTCCCTGGGACGTGACAGCGAGTACGGGCTCGGGCACGGATCAACTTCCTTGTGGAGGTGGGGGGGTTGTGCGCGGTGGTCGAAGTCTCGTGCCCGGCCCGCTACTTGACGCCCTTGATCGGCCGGACGGCGAGCGCGCTGATCAGTACGACGGCGGCTGCGAAGGCGAACAGGACACGGTAGCCCGGGAGTTTGTCGGAGCCCGCGGCGAACGAGGTGATGAGCACGGAGGCGATGATCGGTCCCAGCGCCTGCGGGACGTTGGTGGCGATGTTGAGGATGCCCAGGTCCTTGCCGGCCGCGGCGCCCTTGGGCAGGACCTCGGTCATCAGGGCCATGTCCAGGGACATGTACGTACCGAATCCCATGCCGCTGACCAGTGCGTACGCGTACATCGCGGGCAGGGTGGGGCTGACCAGCGGGATGGCCATGGACAGGGCGAGCAGGACCGACGCGCCGACCACGAAGATCTTGCGCCGGCCGGTGCGGTCGGAGATCTTCGCCGCCGGAATGGCACCGGCGAGGGTGCCGACGAGGGCGAGCACGGACATCAACTGCTGGGCGCTGTCCACTGCGTCGGCGTCGAGGCCGACGTAGTCCTGGAGAGCGTAGCGCTGGTAGGTGGCGACTCCCCAGTAGCCGAGGATGAACGTCATGCGGGCCACGAACGCCCAGGCGAAGTCGGGGTGCTTGCGCGGTGAGACCCAGAAGCCGGTGAGGAACTCCCGCCAGGAGAAGGGCTCCGGCGGTTCGGGGCGGGTCCGGTCCCGGTTGAGCAGGACGAACGCGAGCACGACGACCAGGACGATCGCGGCGATCACGCCGTAGCCCAGGCCGAGTTGACCGGCGTAGCGGGCGGCGACGATCACGCCGAGCGTGGCGCCGAGGTTGGAGCCGAGGCCGACGAAGGCGGAGACGATGCCGAACCGGCGCGGGGCGACGCGGTCGGCCATGACGGCGGTGAGCGGGGCCTGGATGACGTTCAGCAGGACCTGGACGGCGACCCACATCAGCGTGAGCCACAGCAGGGTGGTGGCGTGCGAGATGGCCAGCAGGGAGAGGGTCGAGCCGACGGCGCCGAACAGCATCCAGGGGGTGCGGCGGCCCAGGCGGCCCCGGGTGCGGTCGGAGATGGCGCCGATGATCGGCTGGGCGAAGAGCGTGACGATGGAGGAGGTCATCGTCACCAGCGCGAGGTTCGATTCCTTCGCGGCGGCGTCGAGGTTCTGGATCTGAGCGGGGAGCAGAACCACGACGAGACCGGCATAGGCGGTGTAGAGAGCGGCGAATCCCGCACCCATCGACCACATCAGGACGTTGACCTGGGAGCTGCCCAGGGTGTCGTCCGTACGGGGAGTGGCGGGGGCGGAAGAGGTCGAAGCGGACAAGGACGCCTCCACGGGGACGGACCGGCTTCGTTGCCGGTGCCGGGAGTATGGCCACGCCGATTTATTTATTTCAAGACTCGAAAAAAAATATCTTCGCCACTATGACCGGATCTCGTCAGGGCGGGGCACAATCGTCGGCGTGAACTCCCCCGCCGACTCCGCCGACGTACGACGCCGCAATCTGGCCCTGGTGCTGCGGTACCTCGACGCCCACGGCCCGTGCGCCCGCACCGAGGTCGCCGTGGGCACCGGACTGGTGCACGCCACCGTCACCGCGCTGGTCACCGAGCTCATCGACCGCGGCCTGGTCCGCGAGGCGGGTTCCGTACCGTCGGCCGGGCGCGGCCGCCCCCGGCGCCTGCTGCGGCTCGTCCCCGAACGCGTGGTCGTCCTCGCCGCCCAGGTCACTCTGGAGTCCGTGCACGTCATGGCGGCCGACTTCCGGGGCCACGTCCTGCACCGCGAGTCGGCGGCCCACCGTGCGCCGTACGGCGATCCGCGCGCGCTGGCCGCGGTCATCGGCTGCCTGGTGCGGTCGGCGGAGGCGGCGGTTCGGGACGCGGCACCGCACACCCACCTCGCCCAACTCGCCGTGGCCATGGCCGGACCGGTCGTCGGCCCCTCCCATCTGGTCGCCGCCGCCATCGACTTCGGCTGGCACAGCATCGACCTGCGCGCCCTGGTGGAAGCCGAACTCCCCGGGCTCGACTGCCCTGTCGACGTGGTCAACGACGCCAACATGGCGGCCCTGGCCGAGTACCACGCCCTCGCGGCCGACGGCGTGGAGCACCCCGACACCGTCGCCTACATCAAGGCCGACACCGGAGTGGGCGGCGGGCTGCTCGTCAACGGCCGTGTGCACAGCGGGAGTCACGGCATGGCGGGCGAGATCGGGCACCTGCCGATCGCTCTCGACGGTCCCGACTGCCGTTGCGGCACGCGGGGTTGCCTGGCTATGTACATCGGCCCCGAACCCCTCATCCACGCGGCCGGGTTGGACCCCGTCGCCGAGGCGGAGGGCGGCGAAGCGGCGCTGGCCGAGCTGGACCGCCGGCTGCGCGCGGGCGATCCGGACGCGGTCGCCGCGCTCGGCGCGGCCGGGCACGCGCTGGGAGCCGCCGTCCTCGGCGTGTCCGGTGTCACCGACGCCGGCGAGATCATCCTCGGCGGGTACCTCGCCACCTGGGCTCCCTGGCTCATGCCGGGCCTGGACGCACGGCTGGCCGGACGCCGTGCCCTGGCACCCGACATGCAGCCGGTCGTCACCTTCGGCGTCCTCGGCGGCGAGGCGACGCTGCGCGGCGCGTTCCAGACCTGCCGTGACGCCGTTCTCGACGACCCCACCAGCGTTCCGGCGGCCCCCGGGGCTCCGGTCGCCGTGCCGTCCCGGTAGCCCGACACCCTGGACATTGCCCTCCCCGCTTCCGGTCGTGGCTTCGTACGGCCGCCCCCGTGCATGCATACTCGGGCTCTGCGCGCGCACCGGCGTTCGCGAGAAACGGGAGGTGGGCGATGGTGGTGCCGTCGACAGCGGGGACGGAACCCCGGAAAATCACGATCAACGACGTCGCCAAGTCCGCCGGGGTGTCCCGGCAGACCGTGTCACGGGCGCTCAACGACAAGGACGAGATCGACAGCGACACCAAGCAGCGGGTGCTCGACGCCGCTCGTGCGCTCGGCTACCGCCCGAGCCGGTTCGCCCGCGGTCTGGTCCGCCAGGACACCATGACCATCGGGCTGGTCATCCCCGATCTGCTGAACCCGTTCTTCACCGAGGTCGCCGCCGCCGCGCTGGAGGCCGCCAGGACCCGGGGCTGGCAGGTCGTCGTGTACGACACCGGGGACCGGGCGGAGGAGGAACTCGGCACGCTCCAGGTGATCAGTTCACAGGTGGACGCGGTCATCGGCTACTTCAGCTGTCCCGAGGGCGAACTGGAGAAGTTCACCCGCGGCATGCCGGTCGTGCTCATCGGCCGGGAGCAGCGGACGCGGTTCACGTCGATCCGGATCGACGGCGCGGAGGGGGTCCACGCCGCGCTCGCCCACCTGGTCGAGAAGGGGCACACGCGGATCGGCATGCTCGACCACCACACGCGGGCCGAGCCGAGCATCCGGCACGAGTGGTTCACGACGGCCGCGGCGGCACACGGCATCGACGCCGGCATGGTGGTCGGCGCGGACCAGACGGCCGACGGCGGCGGCGCGGCGCTCAGGACCCTGCTCACCGCCCACCCCGACGTCACCGCGGTCTTCACGTTCAACGACATCATCGCGATCGGCGCCCTGCGCGAAGCACGGCGCCTCGGCAGGAGCATCCCGCGGGATCTGGCGGTCATCGGCTTCGACGGCCTGCAGCTCGGCGCTCTCGTCGAGCCCCCGCTCACCAGCGTCGCCCTCGACACGCGCAGGCTCGGCGCACTCGCCATCGAGCAGGTCGCCCGCCTGCTGTCGGGGCTGGACGCACTGGCGGCCGACGACCTGGTCGTGCGGGCCGAACTGCGGCTGAGCGGGTCCGCTTAACCCGCCGGATACACATCGGACTCGAATGTCTTGACACTCCCCCACAGCGGAGCGCAAACTTCCGAACATTCGCAACACAACTTCAAGGCATCTCTCTGCAGGCAGTCCCGTGAGCGCTCACGGGAGCGCTCACGGGACTCCCGCAGACCGCAACAAACGGTGTACCCACTCCAGCAGGCATCCCGTCCGAGGGATCAGCATCGAGCCGCCTAGCACCGCCGCTAGTCGTTGTCTGGAACGGAAACTATGAGCAGCAAAGTCACGCGCATCCGCCTCGCCGTCGTCGCCGTGTCGGCCAGTGTCGCCGTACTCGCCGGATGCTCGTCATCCTCGCCGTCGGCCAAGACATCCGCAGCCTCCTGCACGCCGGCGAAGGGCAAGGTCACCCTCCAGTACTGGAACACGGTTCCGGGCATGGACAAGGTCGTCGCCCTGTGGAACAAGAAGAACCCGAACATCCAGGTCGAGACGAAGAACATCTCCAACGACCAGTACGGCATCCTCAGCAACGCCCTCAAGGCCGGGAAGGCGCCCGACCTCTCCCAGGTCGGCTATGACGAACTGCCGAACCTGCGCACCCAGAGCGCCTTCGTGGACGCCTCGGCCTGTTCGGCGGCCACCGCGGCCAAGTCGAAGTTCGTGCCGTGGACCTGGTCGCAGACCAGCTTCGGCGGCACCGGCGTGTTCGCCCTGCCGCAGGACACCGGCCCGATGGCCCTCTATGTACGCAGTGACATCTTCAAGAAGTACAAGATCGCGATCCCCACGACCTGGGACGAGTACGCGGCTGCCGCGGCCAAGCTGCACAAGGCGGACTCCAGCCTCGACATCACGTTCTTCGACCCGAACAACGCCGAGTGGTTCAACGGCCTGCTCTGGCAGAACAACTCGCAGATGTACAGCTACGCGGACAACAAGTGGCAGGTCACCGTCGCCTCGGACCAGAGCAAGCAGGTCGCCGACTACTGGCAGAAGCTGATCGCCGGGAAGCTCGTGCGCACCGATCTCGCCAACGGTTCGACGCAGATGTACGCCGCGTACCAGAAGGACCAGATCGCCAGCTACGTCGGCGCCGCCTGGGGTTACAGCATGTTCCGCGACAACCTGCCCAAGCAGGCCGGGAAGTGGACGATCGTCCCCATGCCGACGTGGGGCTCGAACGGCGCCTCCGGTGACTGGGGCGGCTCGACCGTCGCGTTCATGAAGGGCAGCAAGCACCTCTACGAGTCGGTCAAGTTCAACACCTGGCTCAACACCGACCCCGAGGCCCTCGCGCTGGAGAACCAGCTCGGCGGACTCTACCCGGCGGCCAACGCCGGACTCCAACTCCCCGCCCTCTCCAAGGGAGTTCCGTACTACAACAACGAGAAGATCTTCGACGTCTTCGCCGACTCGTCCAAGAAGATCAACACCAGCTTCGCCTGGGGTCCCACCCAGAAGACGGTGAACCTCGCGCTGCAGGACGCGATGGCCAAGGCGGCGGCCGGTGACGGCACGCTCAGCGACGCGCTGGCGACAGCCCAGGCAGCCGCGCTGAAGTCCATGAAGGACCAGGCGATCCCGGCCGCGGCGGGCAAGTGACCGCGCAATGACCGACATCGCCACTCGCGCGGCGCGCGTGGTGCAGTCACCCGGGGGCCGTCGCCGTCTCAACGGCGGCGGCCCCCGGGCGGGCACCATCTTCGCGTTCGTGATCCCGTTCTTCCTCCCGTTCGTGCTGTTCTACCTGGTGCCGGTCGGCTACGCGCTGTGGCAGAGCGTCCGCGTCGTGCGCCGCACCGGCGGCCAGTACGGCACCTCGTACACGACCTTCGGCGGCTTCGACCAGTACGAGAAGGTCTTCCAGAACACCGAGTTCTGGTCCAGTGTCGGGCGCATCGGCCTGTTCGGCATCGTGCAGGTGCCGGTCATGCTGTTCGTCGCCCTGGTCATCGCACTGTTGCTGGACACCCCGCTGCTGCGGCTCAAGTCGGTCTTCCGCATCACCGCGTTCATGCCGTACGCCGTACCCGGCGTGATCGCCGCGATCATGTGGTCGTACCTGTACTCGCCCCAACTCAGCCCCGTCGTGGACCTGTTGAACGGCATCGGTCTCCACCCCGACTTCCTCGGCCCGGGTGCCGTGCTGTGGTCGGCGGCGAACATCTCGACGTGGCTGTGGACCGGCTACAACATGCTGATCATGTTCTCGGCGCTGCAGTCGATCCCGCAGGAGCTGTACGAGGCCGCCAAGCTCGACGGTGCAAGCAACTGGACCATCGCCTGGCAGATCAAGGTCCCGATCATCGCCCCGTCGATCGTCCTCACCACGGTGTTCTCGATCATCGGCACCCTCCAGCTCTACGCCGAGCCGGCCGTGCTGCGGCAGATCTCCTCGAACATCTCCAGCACGTTCACCCCGAACATGCTCGCCTACGCGGTGGCCTCCGGGAACAACTACCAGCAGGCCGCGGCGATCTCCGTGGTCATCGCCGTCATCACCTTCGTCCTGAGCTTCGGGTTCATGCGACTGACGTCGAAGAGGGCCGGCCTGTGAGCAAGCAAACCGTGAACCGTGAAAGCCAGGTCAGCCGTACGGCCGCGATGGCCCTGATGCTCCTCCTGGCGATCTACTTCCTGCTGCCGATCTACTTCCTGATCGTCGCCGCCACCAAGCCGCAGGGCGACCTCGCCGCCACCAACGGCCTGACCTTCTCGCACTTCAACCTGTTCGAGAACCTGCGCGTCCTGTTCAGCCGCAGCGACGGAATCTTCGGCAAGTGGATCGTCAACACCGTGATCTACGCGGTGTTCGGCGCGGTCGTGGGAACGCTGATCTCCGCGCTGTGCGGCTACGCGCTCGCCAAGTTCCACTTCCGGGGCCGCGAGTTCCTGTTCTCCGTCATCCTCGGCGGCGTCCTCGTCCCGACCACCGCGCTGGCGCTCCCGCTGTTCCTGCTGTTCTCGGCGACAGGCATCGTCAACACGTACTTCGCGGTGTTCCTGCCCAGCATCGTCAGCCCGTTCGGCGTCTATCTCGCGCGGATCTTCGCCAACGCGGCCGTCCCGCAAGAGCTGTTGGAGTCGGCGCGGCTGGACGGCGCCGGTGAGTTCCGCACGTTCTTCTCGGTGGCGTTCAAGCTGATGACGCCGTCGCTGGTGACGATCTTCCTGTTCCAGTTCGTCGCCATCTGGAACAACTTCTTCCTGCCGATGGTGATGCTCCAGAAGGAGTCCCTCTTCCCGATCACGCTCGGCCTGTACGAGTGGAACGGCCAGACCGCCCGCGCCCCGCTGCTCCAGGAGTCCGTGATCACCGGCTCGTTGGTGTCGATCGTGCCGGTGATCATCGTGTTCATCCTGCTCCAGCGGTTCTGGCGCACCGGGCTCGCCGCCGGTTCCCTCAAGTGACCGTCCCCGCACAGAAGGTGTCTCCCGCCATGACCGACTCCGCTGTCTTCGTGCCCCATTTCCACTGGGACCGGGAGTGGTACGAGCCCTTCCAGGTGTTCCGGCACCGGCTCGTCGCCGCTCTCGACACCGTGCTGGAGACAGCAGAGTCGGACCCGGACTTCCGGTTCACCGTCGACGGTCAAATGGCCGCGATCGAGGACTACTTGGAGATGCGGCCGGAGAACCGCGAGCGGGTCGCGGCCCTGGTCGGCGAGGGCCGGCTCGCCGTCGGGCCGTGGCTGATCCTGCTCGACGAGTTCCTCTGCTCCGGCGAGACCATTGTGCGCAACCTCCAGATGGGCTGGGCGGCGGCGGCCGAGCTGGGTGGCGCGATGCCGATCGGCTATCTGCCGGACATGTTCGGCCACGTCGCGCAGATGCCGCAGATCCTGGCCCGCGCCGGCATCGAGCACGCGGCGCTGTGGCGCGGAGTGCCCGGCTCGGTCGACGGCCATGCCTTCAACTGGCGTGCGCCGGACGGCTCCGAGGTCCGTACGGAGTTCCTCTTCGACGGCTACGACAACGGCCTCGACGTCCTGCTGGTACCTGACCGGATCGGCCGCGCGCTCGGCGACTACGCCGAGATGACGGCCGAACGCTGGGGCGGCGACCCGGTGTTGGCGATGGCCGGCACCGACCACAACGCACCCGACCCCCAACTCGCCTCCTGGCTACGGCAAGCCGCCCGCGAGGGCCGCGCCATCACGATCGCCACCCTCGACGAGTACCTCCGCAAGTACGTCCGTGACGAGGTGTCCGCCGTCGTCACCGGCGAGCTGCGCAGCCATGTGCGCGGCAACATCCTCCCGGGGGTGCTCTCGGTACGGCTCGGACTCAAGCAGCGGATGGCCGTCGCCGAGCGCACGATCGACCACGCCGAGCGGATGAACGCCCTGTGGTCCCGGCTCGACGACTCACCGTTCCTCGATCTCGCCTGGCACAAGATCATCGAGTCGACCGCGCACGACTCTGTCGTCGGCTCCGGCACCGACGAGACCTGCGACCAGGTCGCCGCCCGCCTCGCCGAAGCCGCACAGACGGCCCGTGCCGTACGGGACGCGGCACTCACCGAACCCGCCGAACTGGTCCCGAGCGACGGCTACTTGGTCGCCAACCCGCTGCCGTTCGACCGCTCGGTCCTGGTCGAGGTGGACGTCGTGGCCCCACCGGAGGGAACCGCGCTGATCGCGACCGCCGCCGACGGTTCGGCGGCCCCCGTGCAGCTGATCTCCGAGGCCGCGACCGTCCTCAGCGACGAGCGCATGGACGCCTCGCGACTCGAACGCGTCCTGCGCCGTATCCACCGCCGTGAACTCTTCGGCAGGCAGATCGACCACTACGAACTCACCCCCGGCGCGCTCGTCTTCCACCTCGCCGAGGTGCCGACCGGCGGCCCCTTCGACCTGCTGATCCTGCGCCGCGAGGTCGCTGCGGCGGCGGCCGAACATCCGGGTGAGTGGCGGGTGTTGACGCTGGAGGAGGCCCGGGCCACCGCACTCGTGCCCGTGAACGTTCCCGCCTCCGGACTGGCGTCCTTCCGGGTCGAGCCGAGCGACCGCGCCTCCGCAGCCGTACCGTCGCACGCGCCCGCCACGGCAACGGACCGCACGCTCTCCAACGGCCTGGTCGAGGTCGCGGTCGCCGCCGACGGCACCCTGGACGTGACCGGATCGGACGGCACCGTGCTGTACGGCGTCGGACGTCTCGTCGACGGCGGTGACCGGGGCGACAGCTACAACTACGCTCCCCCGGCGCAGGACGTCCTCGTGTCGGAGCCGACGGAGATCACCGTCGAGCTCGTCAAGAACGGCCCGCTGCGTGCACGGCTGCGTGTCATCCGCGTCTACGCGTGGCCGACCGCCCTTTCCTCCGACCGGGATGTGCGCGGCGACCGAACCGTGCCTACACCGGTGGAGACGCTCGTGGAGGTGCGCGCGGGCGAACCGTTCGTGCGGGTCTCCACGTCCTTCCTCAACCAGTCCGCCGACCACCGACTGCGCTTCCATGTGCCGCTGCCCGAGCCGGTCACGACCTCCGCATCGGCCGGTCAATTTGCCGTCACCGAGCGCGGGTTGACCGCCGAGGGCGGCTGGGGCGAGTATCCGCTCCCGACCTTCCCGGCCGGTTCGTTCGTGTCGGCCGGTGCCGCCACCGTCCTGCTCGACCACTCCAGCGAGTACGAACTCGTCGGCGACGGCTCCGAACTCGCGATCACTCTGCTGCGCGCGATCGGCTCGATCAGTGTCAACATCCACCCCCTGCGCGACGAACCGGCGGCGAGCGAGACCCCCGTACCCGGTGCGCAGGACCTCGGGATACGGATCGAGAACCGGTTCGCCGTCGTCCCCTCGGCGACCGGCTGGCGCGGTGCGAACGCGGTCGCTCTCGCCGAGGAGTTCCGTAACGACGTACTGGTCACCCGTGGGACCGCATCCGTAGGCCACCAACTACCTCCCGACAGAGTCGGGTTGCGTGTCGACGGCGAGGACGTCCTCGTCTCGGCCGTCCGTCGTGTCACCGACACCGAGCACGGGTCCGGCACCGAGGTGCGGCTGACCGCGATGCGCGACACCGCGTCGACGGTCCGCGTGGCGGGGGCGTTCACCGAGGCGGCCACCGTCGATCTGCTGGGCCGGCCGATCTCCCGCACCCAGGTCCAGGGCGAGCTCGACCTCGTGCTCGGTCCCTGGGAGATCCGCACCGTCGTGCTCCGGTAGGCCGCCATGATCGAATGCAATGCACCCGTTCTGCTCTCACGAAAGCGTTGTGACCTCTTGCTTCCCGAGTTCTCCCCCCATGTCTCCGACCTCGCTCCCGGGCGTGGCGCCCTGCGTCCGGCGCGCTCGTGGCTGCACTCCGACGCGAAGTCCCTTTCCCTGAACGGGTCCTGGCGTTTCCGCCTGTCCGCCACGGCGTCGACGGCGGAGGACTTCGCGGCCGACGGCTTCGACGACCACGCCTGGGACAGCATCCCCGTGCCCGCCCACTGGGTGCTTGAGGGCGATGGTGCGTACGGCCGCCCGATCTACACGAACATCCAGTTCCCGTTCCCGATCGACCCGCCGTACGTCCCGGACGAGAACCCCACCGGTGACTACCGCCGCACCTTCGACGTCCCCGCCGACTGGTCGGGCGCCGAGCGTGTCGTCCTGCGCTTCGACGGTGTCGAGTCGCTTTTCCGCGTGTGGGTCAACGGCGTCGAGATCGGCGGCGCGAGCGGCAGCCGCCTCGCCCACGAATTCGATGTGACGTCGGCCGTACGCCCTGGTGAGAACGTCGTCGCCGTGCGGGTGCACCAGTGGTCGGCGGCGAGTTATGTCGAGGACCAGGACCAGTGGTGGCTGCCGGGCATCTTCCGCGATGTCACCCTGAGCGCCCGGCCGGCCGGGGGCATCGAGGACATCTGGCTGCGGACCGGTTTCGACGACGGGCGCGGACGGGTCGAGGCTGAAGTCACCGCCTCCGCTACGGCGTTCCCGGTCACCCTGCGCATCCCCGAACTCGGCGTCGAGCAGGTCTGGGCGACTCCGGCCGACGTGGCACCCGTGGACATCGCCGAAGTCGAGCCCTGGTCGGCCGAGTTGCCCCGCCTGTACGACGCCACGGTGTCGACGGCCGCGGAGACCGTCTCCTTGCGGGTGGGTTTCCGCACGGTCGAGATCCGCGGGGACCAGTTCCTGGTGAACGGGCGCCGGGTCGTGTTCCACGGCGTGAACCGGCACGAGACCCACCCCGAGCGCGGCCGTGTCTTCAACGAGGAGCACGCACGCGCGGACCTGGCGCTGATGAAGCGGTTCAACGTGAACGCGATCCGCACCAGCCACTACCCGCCGCATCCCCGGCTGCTCGACCTCGCCGACGAGCTCGGATTCTGGGTGATCCTGGAGTGCGATCTGGAGACGCACGGCTTCGACAAGGTCGGCTGGGTCGGCAATCCCAGTGACGACCCGGCCTGGCGCGAGGCGTACCTCGACCGGATCGAGCGCACCGTGGAGCGGGACAAGAACCATCCCAGCATCGTGATCTGGTCGCTCGGCAACGAGGCGGGCACCGGCAGCAATCTCGCCGCCATGTCGGCGTGGGTCCACGCCCGCGACGCCGAACGCCCCGTGCACTACGAGGGCGACTACACCGGCGAGTACACCGACGTCTACTCGCGCATGTACGCGTCCGTGCTGGAGACCGAGCAGATCGGCACCGACGGTTCACGCGCCCCGCTGCTCAACTGCACTCCCGCGCAGGGCGCCCGGCAGCGCACCAGGCCGTTCCTGCTGTGCGAGTACGCGCACGCGATGGGCAACGGGCCGGGCGCGTTCGACCAGTACGAGGCGCTGGTGCACCAACATCCGCGCCTGCACGGCGGGTTCGTCTGGGAGTGGCGTGACCACGGCATCCTGGCCACGGCCCCGGACGGGACGCCGTACTACGCGTACGGCGGCGACTTCGGCGAGGTCATCCACGACGGCAACTTCGTGATGGACGGCATGGTGTTGAGCGACGACGTGCCGACGCCGAGCCTCCACGAGTTCAAGGCCGTCGTGGCGCCGGTGCACTTCGCGTTCGACGGCGACAAGGTCGCGATCACCAACCTCCGCCATACGGCCGACACGTCGGACCTGCGCTTCCGCTGGCGGGTCGAGCACGACGGACTGGCCGTGGAATCAGGGGAGTTGGAGGTCCCGTTCGTCGCGGCGGGCGACTCGGGCCGGGTGTCGCTGCCGTCGGTCCCGGTGTCGCCGGACGCCGAGACGTGGCTGACGATCGACGCCGTGCTGGCGACGGCCACCCCTTGGGCACCTGAGGGTCATGTCGTCGCAACTGCTCAGCTGGACCGATCGGTTCGCCGTCCTGTACCCGGTGGCAGTGGCCGGTTCGACTGGCAGCCCGGCGACGGGACACTCACGCTCGGCGTCGCCGAGTTCGTCGGTGGATCTCTCGTCAGGCTGGGCGAACGCGCCGTAGCAGGGCCGCGGTTGGAGCTGTTCCGGGCGCCGACCGACAACGACAAGGGCGCGTGGGGCGAGGTCGACGAGAGTGACGCGAGCGTCTCCGGGGTGTCCAACGCCGAGCTGTGGCTTCGTGACGGGCTCGACCGGCTGACCTCACGCCGGGTGTCCGTGGAGCAGAGCGCGGACGCGCTGCGCACGGTCGACAAGGTGTCGGCCGCCGACTCCGGCCTGTCGGTACTGGTGGAGTCCGTCTGGTCGCGGGAGGGCGACGGCGAGGTGGAGCTGCGGGTGGAGATCCAGCCCTCGCGCGGCTGGCAGACGGTGTGGCCGCGGATCGGGGTGCGTTTCGACCTGCCCGACGGCACGGCTCCCGTCGACGGCGCCGCGTGGTTCGGCCTCGGCCCGCTGGAGTCCTACCCCGACAGTGTGCGCGCGGCCCGTACCGGCCGTTTCTCCGCGACCGTCCGCGACCTCTCGGTCGACTACGCGCGCCCCCAGGAGACCGGTCACCGCTCCGAGCTGCGCCGACTGGCCCTGACCAGCGGTGACACCGAAGTGCTGCGTATCGAGGCGCTCCCCGACACCCACGGACGCCGCCCCGGCTTCACACTCAGCCGCCACACCCCGCAGGAGATCGCCAAGGCCGGGCACCCCTTCGAGCTGCCGGAATCGACGACGAGCCGTCTGATCGTCGACGCCGCCCAGCACGGCCTCGGCTCACGGGCCTGCGGTCCGGACGTGTGGCCCGAGTTCGCGCTGCGCCCTGAGGCCCGCACGATCAGGCTGCGCATCACAGCACCGAACTAGGCCGATACGGAGAGGGTGCGGTCTCGCACGGCGGCGACCGCACCCTCAGTATGGGAGGGAGACGACTGCCGTACCGGTCGTCCCCTTGGGAAGGTTCCCCGTGGGAAGGAGTTCCCCGTGCCCACCCTGCTGTCGGTGAATGTCGGTATGCCGAAGGACGTTCCCTGGCAGGGCAGGACCGTCTGCACCGGTGTGTGGAAGTACCCGGTGCACGGCCCGGCGATGGTCCGTCGGCTGAACATCGACGGCGACGGGCAGGGCGACACCGCGGGCCACGGCGGCGAGCAGCGGGCCGTGCTCGTCTACCAGCTCCAGTCGTACCGGCACTGGCAGCGGCACTTCGGCCGCGACGACCTCGGCTACGGCCAGTTCGGCGAGAACCTCACCGTGGACGGCCTGCTCGACGACGAGGTCTGCATCGGCGACCGGTACCGCATCGGCAAGGCCGAGTTCGAGGTCACCCAGCCGCGCGTCACCTGTTATCGCGTCGGCATGCGCTTCGGCGAACCCGAGCTGGCCGCACTGTTGGTGAGCCACCACCGTCCCGGCTTCTACATGCGGGTCGTGCGGGAGGGGCGGGTGCAGGCCGGCGACCGGATCGTACGGACCAGGACCGGTCCAAGCGAGCTGAGCGTGGCAGACACCGACGCGCTGCTCTATCTCCCCGGCCGCGACCCCGCCAAGCTGCGCCTCGCCCTGGACGTGCCCGCGCTGAGTCCCGGCTGGCAGGGGTCGTTCCGTGAACTGCTCGCCGCCGCCGACGGTTCCGCGACCGCCGGACGCCCGGCCTGGGACGGTTTCCGCGCACTGCGGGTGACGGACGTGGTCCCGGAGAGCACTACGGTCACCTCGATCCGGCTGACCGCCACGGACGACTCCCCGCTCCCGACCGCTCACGCGGGCCAGTACCTGACACTGCGCGTCCCCGCCACGCCCGACCCCGCCCCCATACGCAGCTACTCCCTCTCCGCCGCGCCCGACACCGGCAGTTACCGGATCAGCGTCAAACACGAGCCCCACGGCACGGCGAGCGGCTATCTGACCACGCGGCTACGGCCCGGCGCCGTCCTCCAAGTCGCCGCTCCCCGGGGCGACTTCGTGTACGCCGAGGGCAGTGGACCGGTCCTCCTCATCTCCGCCGGCATCGGCCTCACGCCGGTGCTGGCCATGCTGCACGAGCTCGCCGGGCAGGGCAGCAAGCGTGAAGTCTGGTGGATCCACGGTGCCCGCGGCCCCCGGGAACACCCACTCGCCGCCGAGACACACGACCTGCTCACCGCACTGCCGGACGCGCACGAGCACGTGTTCTACAGTGCGGCCACGCCCGAGGAACGGCAGCGCGCCCATGCCGCCCCGGGGCGCCTCACGAAGGACAGGCTGATCGCGCTGTCCGTCCCGGCCGACGCCACCGCCTACGTCTGCGGTCCCGCCTCCTTCATGGCCGACATGCAGCAGGCCCTCGCCGAGGCCGGCATCGACCCGGCGCACATCCACACCGAACTGTTCGGGGCCCTGGCCGCCATCAACCCCGGCGTCACCGGTCAGCCCACCCGGGCGCCGCACCAGCCGCCGGGGCAGCCCGGAACCGGCCCACTGGTGACGTTCGCCCGCAGCGGCATCGCCGCACCGTTCGACGCAGGGAACAACCGCAGTGTGCTCGAACTCGCCGACGCCTGCGACGTACCCACCCGCTGGAGCTGCCGCACCGGCGTCTGCCACACCTGCGTCACGCCCCTGCTGTCCGGAACGATCACCTACTCCCCCGACCCGCTGGAGCCACCGGCCGACGGCGAGGTCCTGATCTGCTGCGCGCGACCCGGCACGGACATCGTCCTGGACATGTAAGGGCCGTCACGCGGTCCCCGTAGAAAAGATTCTTCCGACCTGCAACCTCGATGCCCTCGGAACGTCTGTCCGGGTGGAGGCGCCTCCGAGCCAGGGCCTTCGCCACGGGAAGCCATCCGTGGCGGCGGCCCGCCAGTCCCGTCAGCATCGACGATTCGAGGAATCACATGTCTGCAGGTCACACCGTCCGCCGCAGCCTCCGCGCGGGCCGGGTGCGGATCGCCGTGGGCGTCACCGGCGCAGCCGCCGCGCTCGCCATCGGTGGCTCGTTCACCGCCCACGCCGACACCTCCGCTTCCGAGCCCACGCCGGTGCCCAGCCAGGTGACGTACAGCGAGCTGTGCCCGGAGCCGGTCGAGGCGGTGCCGAACGGAGTCGACGACACCGTCAAGGACAACCAGGTGTCGTACACGACGCTCAGCGAGGACCCGGTCGACGCGGTGCCGGGGAGCGAGTGCGTGGACCCGGGCCCGAACGTCGGCGACCCCGTCGACGCGGTACCCGACGGGAAGGACGCCGCCCCGGACCACTCCGCCAGGGACGCCAAGCCCGCACCCGCCAAGCGGTGACGGAGTCCGAACGCGCGGCTGAGCGCCGCTGATCGGCCACGGGCCATTCGGCGGCCCGTGCCGAGGTGGAGCCGCCGCGTACCTGCCCGGCGGCTCCACCGTCCGTCCGGTGATTCCGGGCGGGTGTACGAAGACCTTGCTGTCCTGGAGATCCATGAACGCGGCGACGACCCCGGCCTACGGTGTGCCGACGGACGGGCACAACCCCCTACGTTTCCCGGCTCGTACCTGGTCGGACGCCCTGCGACGGGCGCTACGGCACCTGGTGCGCGGGATGTCGCAGCGGCGCGAGGACATCCCGGCGGCACCGGACGCACCGGCCGCCCCCGCCGACCTCGGTGAACCCGGCATCGACGAGCTGTACGCCCACCGCCGACTGCCCCTCGTCCGCCTGGCCCTGCTCCTGGTGGACGACCTCCCCACGGCGGAGGACGTCGTGCAGGACGTCTTCGCCGCGCTCTACCGCCGCCACGGCGAGCGGCTCACCGGCCTGGACAACCCCGACGCCTATCTGCGCACCAGCGTGGTCAACACCTCACGCTCGGTCCTGCGCCGCCGCCGTACGGTACGGGCCCACGTCCCCGAACGCGAAGGGCACGCCCCGTCCGCCGAGGAACCCGTTCTCCTGCGCGAGGAGCACGGAGAAGTGATCGCCGCGCTGCACCGGCTGACCCGGCGGCAGCGTGAAGTACTGGTCCTGCGGTACTGGTCCCATCTCAGCGAGGCCCAGATCGCCGACACCCTGAGCCTGTCCCGCGGCGCGGTCAAGTCCACCGCGAGCCGCGCACTGGCCGCCCTGCGCCGAGAGTTGGAGGCGTCCCCATGAAGACACGCGTGACCCCGGAGGCGTCCCGATGATCGAACAGGACCTCGGTTCCGGCCTCCCTCCGGACCCCCTCGAAGAACGGCTGCGCCACGCCCTGCGCGCCCGGGCCGACTCCGTAGACCTGCACGCGCTGCGTCCTGCGGCCCCGCCGACCGGCCGTCCCCGGCTGTTCCGACTCCCGGCCCTCCACCCGGTCCGCCGCACCGCCGTCGCGTTGCTCGTCGTGGCCGCCGCGGTGATCGGCGTCCTGTTCGTGGCGATGCACGAGGTCCGGGAGCAGCCGGTCAGGCCCGCGAACCGCCCCTCGGTGTCACCCACCCCCAACGCCACCGACGCCGTACCCGATCCTCCGGGGCCGGGCGAGGTCACCGCATCGCTCAATCCCTGACCGAGCGCGATGCACCTGGTCACCCACGGAAACTGGTCCCGGCCCCGGCCGCCCACTCGCTCGTCGGAAGCTCAAGAAGCCGCTCGATCCGGGCGCTGTCCGGCAGGGGACCGTGATCGGCGGTCACCTTCAGGGCCGATGCGGCCGTGATGTGCCCCAGCCGCAGCGCACGCTCCATGCCTCCACCGCGCAGCAGCCCGGCCAGGACTCCGGCGGCGAACGCGTCGCCCGCGCCGACGGGCTCCACCACGTCCGTGTCCAGAGCGGGCACCGTCCGTACGCCTTCGTCGCTGAAGGCGATGGCGGAATGGCCACCGTCCTTGACGACGAGGAGGCGCGGATGGGGCAACAGCCCCCGTACATCGGCCGGTTGGAGGTCCGCGCCCCACAACTCCCGCGCCTCGTCGAGGCCGACGAAGGTGATGTCGGCGCGGTCGGCCAGGTCGCGCAGGACGGTGGCGGCCGTACCGGGCGGCCACAGCGCGGGGCGGTGGTTGACGTCGAAGCTGATGGCGTACGGCCGTTCAGCGGCCGGGACGGTGAGCGCGGTGGCCACCAGGCTCCGGCAGGAGGGGGACAACGCCGGTGTCACGCCGGTGAGATGGACGACGGAGGCCGTCCTCAGCTTGTCGTCGTCGAGTACGTCGGGGCCCATCGCCGAAGCCGCCGAGTTGCCGCGGTAGTAGTGGACCCGGGTCCGCGAACCGGTCGGCTCCTTCACGAGCAGCCCCGTGGGCCGCTCCGGATCACGCCGCACACCACTCACATCGACACCCGACGCGCCGACCTCCGCGAGCACCCGCCGTCCCAACGGGTCGTCGCCCACGGCCGAGAGCCACGAGACGGGAACCCCCAGATCCGCCAGATACATCGCCACGTTCGACTCCGCCCCGGCCACCGACACCCGCAGGTCGTCGGCGCACTCCAGCGACGAGGACGGGTCGGGGGCAAGGGCCGCCATGGTCTCCCCAATGCAGACGACCGCACCTTCGGCCGACTGCCAGCCGTTCTTCACGACGCCTCCCGCGCGAACGCAGCATTCTGTACGACGGTGAGCAGGGCGCGAGTTCGGGCGCGCAGCCCGGTCAGACTGCCGCCGTCGGCCGCGTCGCCGACCAGGGGTGAGCCGACGCCGACGGCGGTCGCTCCGGCGTCCAGATACGCCCGCGCGGCCAACTCGTCGACCCCGCCCACGGGTACGAACACCTCGTGCGGGAACGGGCCGCGCAACGCCTTGAGATAGGCGGGACCACCGGCCTCCGCGGCCGGGAAGATCTTCAGCGCGGCGACACCGAGGAGGCGCGCGGCGAGAATCTCCGTGGGGGTCAACACCCCTGCAATTACTGGCAGTTCAAGCCCTTTTGCCTCGCTGATGCCGTCCCCGAGTGCGGGGGTGACAGCGAAGTTCGCGCCGGCCGAGTGGGCGGCGCGGGCGTCGTCGGCGGTCAGGACCGTACCGGCGCCGAGGGGCCGGTCGGGGCCCAGTTCCTTGCGTGCCCGGGCGATGACGGACAGGGCGTCCGCACCGGTCAGGGACACCTCGATCAGTTCGACGCCCTCCTCGGCGAGGGTGAGTACGGTGCGTACGGCGGCTTCCGGGTCGGTACCGCGGACGATCGCGACCAGGCGGTGTGCGGCCAGGGCCGCTCGAAGATCCATGTGACGAATTCCCTTCCTGTACAGGTCGGTTCAGGCACAACGGCAGTTCGTGGACAGCGTCAGCCGCCACCGCACCTCGCCCGAGGCGGGCACCCGGGCGGCGTCATCAGGACCCGCCTCGGCGAGGTCGAAGACGCGGCCGAGCATCGGTTCCACACCGGTGCTGCGGTAGGGGTACGCGGCGGGAAAGCCGCCCAAGTTGCGCCACAGGGCGATGGACACGGGCTGTCCGTCGGCTTCGAGAGCTACGGCGAGACGGTCGACTCCGTCGTGCACACAGCAGCGAGAAGCGTCCACGACGGCTCCTACGGCGGTGCCGTCATCCGGGCCGAAACGGTCCAGGCGCAGCCCGCACGGCACGGGCCAGTCGCCCTCCACCCATGAGGCACCGTCCGGCCACGCCCGGTCCAACAGCCGTGCCGCCTCGGGGAAGACCCGGGTGCGCGCGCCGTCGCGGATGCGCAGAAGCGCACTGTCGGATAGGTCGAGCAGAGCATGAGCAGCCCACACGAAACGGAAGCCCGCGTCGGCCTTCAGAACGTAGTCGGCCACGGCCCCGTCGGTGGTGGCACGCACCGTGCGCGCGAGAGTGAAGCGGTCGCAGTGGAGGACATCCGCTTCTCCCTCGCGCACCCAAGGCCGCGACCAGGCGTCCCCATGGTCCGGAGCGCCCCGAACCGTGGGGATGCATTCCTCCAGTCCGCCCGCGTCGACAAAGGCATCGCCCGGTGACGCCTTCTCCCGCTCCGGTGCCTCACGCCGCCACAGCCATTCGCGCCCCGCCGTTGTGCGCAGTGAGGTCCAACGCCCGCCGTGCGCACGGTCGATAACGATGTCCAACGGCACGGTCACCACTCCGCGAACGAGCCGTCGGGGTGCCGCCACACGGGGTTGCGCCAGGCGTGACCGGTGCGGTCGGCGGCGCGTACGGCGGCCTCGTCGATCGTGATGCCGAGGCCGGGGATGTCGCCGCGCAGGGCGTGGCCGTTGACGAACCGGAACGGCGCCGGGTCGACGAGGTAGGACAGCAGGTCGGCGTCCTTGTTGTAGTGGATGCCCCGACTCTGCTCCTGGATAAGGAAGTTGGGGGTGGCGAACGCGACCTGCAGACTGGCCGCCAGCGCGATCGGGCCGAGTGGACAGTGCGGGGCGAGTTGGGCGCCGTAGGCCTCCGCGAGCGAGGCGATGCGGTGCACCTCCGAGATGCCGCCCGCGTGGGACAGGTCGGGTTGGGCGACGGCGATGCCCGCGGCGAGCGGGGGCAGGAACTCGGCGCGTCCGTAGAGGCGTTCACCGGTGGCGAGCGGAACCGGGCTCGACGCGACCAGGCCGGCCAGCTGATGGCCGTGCTCGGGCAGGACGGGTTCCTCCACGAACAGCGGGTGCAGCGGGGCGAGTTCGGCGAGGACGCGGCGGGCGCCGGCGGCGGTGAAGCGGCCGTGGAAGTCGACGGCGACATCGCGGTCGGGGCCGAGTGCCTCGCGGGCGGCGGCCACGCGGGCGACGATCGCGGCGGTCTCGGCGGGGGTGGGGATCGGTGAGGTGGCTCCGGCGGCGTTCATCTTCACCGCGGTGAAGCCCGCCTCGACCTGGGCGGCTATCTGCTCGCTCAGCTCGGCGGGTTCGTCGCCGCCGACCCAGGCGTAGACCCGGACGCGGTCGCGCACGGGACCGCCCAGCAGGGCGTGCACGGGAGCGCCGTACGTCTTTCCGGCGATGTCCCACAGGGCCTGGTCGAGGCCGGCGACGGCGCTGGAGAGGATCGGGCCGCCCCGGTAGAAGCCGCCCTTGGACATCACCTGCCAGTGGTCCTCGATGCGCAACGGGTCCTGGCCCACGAGGTGTTCGGCCAGCACGTCGACTGCGGCGCGGACGACTTCGGCGCGCCCTTCGACGACCGGTTCGCCCCAGCCGACCACGCCCTCGTCGGTCTCGACGCGGCAGAACAGCCAGCGGGGTGGGACGAGGAAGGTCTCGACACGGGTGATCTTCACTGAGACCGGGAGCCTTCCGTTTCTTCGGAGTCGCCGAGGCGATCCAGATCGCGGCCGGCCTGGTCGAGCAGGGCGCGCATCGCGGCCTCGGCGGCCTGTGGGTCCTGGTCGCGTACGGCGTCCAGTACGGCGCGGTGGGCCGGGACGGGGTCCTCGCTGTGTGGGGCGCTGTGCACGATGCGGTCGCGGTGGGCCAGGCCGGACTCGATCACCATCTCCATGCGTTCGAGGAGTTCGTTGTGGGTGGCGGCGAGCAGGGCACGGTGGAAGGCGAGGTCGGCCTCGACGGCGTGGGCGGCGCCGGTGCCCTCCTCCCCCATCGCGTCGAGGGCGCCGTCGAGGGCGGCCAGGTCCGCGTCGGTGCGGCGCTGGGCGGCCAGGCGCACGGCGGCGGGTTCGATGATGGCGCGTACTTCGGCGAGGTTGTGCAGCAGTGCACGGTCGGACTCTGAAGTGGAGGCGCCCTCGAACTGCCAGCGCAGCACGTCGGCGTCGAGCAGGTTCCACTCGGCGCGGGGGCGTACGAAGGTGCCGCGCCGCTGCCGGGCGTCGACCATCCCCTTGGCCGCGAGCACCTTCAGCGACTCGCGCAACGCGGTCAGGCTCACGTCCAACTCGCTCTGCAGCGCCACGAGATCCAGCGTGGCCCCCTCGGGGATCTCACCGCCCAGGATGCGGCGGGCGAGGAGTTCCACGGTCTGGCCGTGCACGCCTCGACGGGCATAGGGCGTCATGTCGTACAGCCTTTCTGCTGGTTGGGGAGCGTGGTCATGCGGAGGCCTTGACGACGCTCCAGCCGCCGTCCACCACGAGACTCGTGCCGGTGATGAAGGAGGCTTCGTCGGCGCTGAGGAACGCGATGGCCGCGGCCACTTCCTCAGGCGTGCCGAAGCGGCGTACGGCCGTCTCGGCGATGCTGCGTTCCCGTTCCTCGGGCGGCACCCTGTCCCAGGCGGCAGTCAGTATCG
Source organism: Streptomyces sp. NPDC050508 (assembly GCF_040655155.1). NCBI lineage: Bacteria > Bacillati > Actinomycetota > Actinomycetes > Kitasatosporales > Streptomycetaceae > Streptomyces > Streptomyces sp. NPDC050508. The sequence goes on along the minus strand of NZ_JBFAJJ010000013.1, from coordinate 18,167 downwards.
GTCCCGGCAGGACGGCGTTGACGCGCACAACAGGCCCGTATTCGACGGCGAGTTGACTGCACAGGGAGAGCAGGGCTCCCTTGGCGGCGGCGTAGGCGGGATGCCCGGGTATGCCCTTGTGGGCGTGCACGGACGAGGTCAGCACCACCGCGCCCCGCCGCTCCTCCAGGTCGGGCAGCACCGCCCGGAAGCCGAGGAAGCTGCCGGTCAGATTGACGTCGAGCTGCCGCTGCCAGGACGGCACGGTCATCTTGTGAGCGGGTGTGACGTCGACGGTGAAGGCGTTGCTGACGAGGACGTCGACGGGCCCGAAGGCGTGCGCGGCGCCGACGATCCGCGCCCAGTCGTCCTCGACCGCGACATCGGCGGCCACGAACCGCGCCCGCCCGCCGTCCTTCCCGATCCGCTCCGCCACCGCCTCGCCCCGCTCCTCGGCGATGTCGGCGAGCACGACGGCGGCTCCCTCCTCGGCGAGGCGTACGGCCGTGGCGGCTCCGATGCCGGAGGCCGCTCCGGTGACCACGGCCGTGCGTCCGGTGAAACGGGCGCCGTGCCGTCGTACGGACTGCTCCATCGTGGGGATCGACTCCTTCGCGTCCTTCGCGAGCAAGGGCTTGCTGGGAAACATACGGGGCTCACTCACGTATCAGCACGACCAGGTCGGCATCATGATCGACACTCCACGCGAACGGCAGCCCGTAGTGCAGCAGATGGGCTCCGCTGTACGTCGTCCCGGTCGCCGTGTCCCGGTAGCCCGCCGCCGGTTCGAGCCCGCGCAACCGGAGCCGGTCCGGGCGCCCCGGCATGAGCGGGGCCCCGTCGAGACGCCCGGTGCTCAGTGCGGCGACGACCGTGCGGTCACCGGCGTCGTACTGCACGCCGCAGCTCGGGTCCTCCAGCGCACCGAGGAGCCGTGCCTCGCCGTGATGGATCACGTCCCGCACCTCCTTGTACCGGCCGATCCACCGAGCCGCCTCGGCCCGCTGCTCCGGCGTCCAGGCGCGCAGGTCGGCGCCGACGCCGAGCACCCCGCACATGGCGTTGACGAAGCGGAAGGCGAGACTGCGCGGGCGTGGGTCGAAGATGCCGGGCGCGTCGGTGACCCAGGAGCTCATGACGTGCGGGGCGTGCGCGTGGAGGAAGCCGTACTGGGTCGAAAGCCGGTCCAGCGGTGCGGTGTTGTCGCTGGGCCAGACCACGTCGGTGCGCGCGATGGCCGCGTGCTCGATCCGCCCGCCACCGCCCGCGCAGCCCTCGACCGTGACATCGGGGTGGGCGGAACGGAGGTGGTCCAGGACACGCAGATACCCGGCGACATGCTCGGCGTCGAGATCGACACGGCCGGCACCGGGACGGCCCCGCTCGGTGGGCGGGCGATTCATGTCCCACTTGAGGTAGCTGATGTCGTACGAGCCGAGCAGCCGGTCGAGCGTCCCGATCACGAAGTCCTGGACGTCGGTCCGGCCCAGGTCGAGGAGGAGTTCGTTGCGGACGAGTCGGCCGGGGCGGCCCTCGATCCGGTAGACCCACTCGGGGTGTTCGGCGTACAGGCGGCTCCCGGGGCTGACGGCCTCGGGCTCGATCCACAGGCCGAAGTCCAGTCCCAACGCCCGAACATCCGCGACGAATTGGCCGAAGCCCTGCGGGAAGGCCGCCGGGTCCGGCCACCAGTCGCCGAGTCCCCCGGTGTCGTCGGCGCGACCGGTGAACCACCCGTCGTCCACGACGAACAGTTCGGCCCCGATGTCGGCAGCCGTCTTCGCCAGCTCCAGTTGCCCGGCCGCGTCGACGTCGAAGCCGGTGGCCTCCCACGAGTTGTAGAGGACCTTGCGGGGGCGGTGCAGGCGCGCGCCGGAGAGGTGCCGTTCGTAGCGGTGCCAGACTCGGGAGAGTCCGTCGAGGCCGTCCGGGCTGAAGGCGCAGGCGAGTTGGGGCGTGGCGAGGGTTTCGCCGGGTGCCAGCGGCACCGCTCCCTCGTGCGGCACCCGACCCGCTCGTACTCGTACGGCACCGCCCGGTTCCGCCTCGGCGGTGATGTGCCAGTTGCCGGGCCAGGCGAGGGCGATGCCGTACGCGGCCGACGCCTCGCCGTCCTGCACCGCGAGCCAGGGCGCGTACGCGTGGCCCGGCGCACCTTGCAGGCTGCCGATGGTGAACGTGCCTCTGGGCAGGTCGAGTTGGGTGCGCTGGAACTCCTGCGACCACTGGCCCGTGAGGTACGTCAGTCGGGCGAGGCCGGAGACGGGGATGTTCACGGCGGCCGAGTCGGGTCGCTCCAGGCGCAGTTCGTGGGTGGCGGTGAACTCCGTCCAGCGGAGGATCACATCCGTACCCGGGACGCTCTCGTAATGGAGGACGGTACGCAGGCCCAGCAGCTCGTCGTGGAAGGCGAGCCGTAGCGCACCCTCGTCCCCCTCCGCCCCGGTGAACTCCCACCACACGCCCCGGTTGTCCCCGTCCGGACGGGACGCCACCAGCTCGGAGCCGGTGAACGGCCTCAGCCCGTACGGCAGATACTCGGCCGGCGCCGCGTCGGCGGGCGTGATGAAGTGCGTGCGCCTCGACCAGTCCAGGGCGGACGGACCGTCCTCGACGCCGAGCGGTCCCCATGCGTCGAGTTCGGCCCAGGGGCCGTCCGGGGACAGGCGCACGGTGTAGCTGGTGTTCTCCGTGCGCAAGGTCCAGCGCTGGTACGTCACTTCACCGCCCCGAGGTTGAGCCCGGCCACGAAGTGGCGCTGGAAGCGCAGGAACACGGCGACCGTGGGCGCGGCGGCGATGACGGAGCCGGCCGCGATGACGTTCCACATCGACACGAACTGCCCCTGAAGTCCGATAAGGGCGGCGGTGATCGGCATCTTGGTGTCGCTGCGCAGCACGGTGATCGCCCAGAGCAGGTCGTTGAAGATCCAGGTGAAGGACAGGGCGCTGAGCGCGGCCAGGGCGGGGCGGGTCAGCGGAAGGATGATCCGCCAGAAGATCTGCCAGGGCCCTGCGCCGTCGACGACCGCCGCCTGCTGGATCTCCGCCGGGATCGACCGCATGAACCCGTGCAGGACGAAGACGTAGAAGCCGACGCCGAAGCCGATCTGCACGCCAATGAGTGCGGGCAGGGTGTCGAAGACGCCCATCACCTCGCTGAGCTTGGACACCGGGATGAGCAGGATCTGCGGTGGGAGCAGGTTGCCGCCGAGCATGAGGAGCAACAGGGAGCGGCGGAAGGGAAGTTCGTAGCGGCTGAGGGCGAAGGCGGCCATAGCGGCGAGGGCCAGGGTGATCAGGACGCAGGGGATGGTGACGACCAGGCTGTTGATGAGGGCGCGCTGCTGGCCGCCGTCGACCCAGGCCTGGCGGAAGTTGCCGAGGGTGAAGGAGTGCGGCCAACTGCCCAGGCCGTTCGCCGCGATGTCGTCGAAGGAGCGCAGGCTGGTCACCAGGACCAGGGCAATGGGCAGCAGCCACAGGATCGCCAACGTGCCTGCGCCCAGGTGGAATCCGGCGGTCGCGGCCCGTTTGCGCCGCAGGGCCGTGGAGTTGGCGGACATCAGTCGGCCTCCCTGAACGCGCGGACGAGGTAGGAGCAGATGACGCCGAAGGCCAGTACGAAGATGACGACGGCGAGTGCGGAGCCGTAGCCAAGTCGTAGGGACTGGAAGGCGGTTGAGTACATGTAGGTGCTCAGCAGCTCGGAGGAGTGGTAGGGGCCGCCGCGGGTCAGGGACCACACGACGTCGAAGGAGCGCAGCGAGTCGATGACGATGACCGACAGAACTACCGCGTTGACGCTGCGGAGTTGAGGCAGGGTGATGTGCCGCAGTCGCTGCCAAGGGCTCGCGCCGTCGACCTTGGCGGCCTCGTACAGGGCCGGGTCGATGCCTTTGAGGCCGGCCAGGTAGAGGACCATGACGTAGCCGATCTGGCGCCACAACGCGGGCACGATCACGGCGTACAGGGCGGTGTCCTGGTCGGCGAGCCACGCGTGGCGCAGGCTGCCGAGACCGACGGACTGGAGGAGTTGGTTGAGGACGCCGTCGGGTTGATAGATCGCCTGCCAGACCAGAGCGGTGGCGACCAGGGAGAAGACGACCGGCAGGAACAGGGCCGCGCGGTAGAACCCGACGCCGCGCCGCTCCTGTTGGAGCAGGAGTGCGGCGGCGAGGCCGAGCAGGGCGGACAGGCCGCCGAAGAGGACGAGCCAGAGGACGGTGTGGCCGGCCGCGCTGCGGAAGACGTCGTCGTGGGCCATCTCCCGGAAGTTGTCCAGGCCGACGAACTGCGGTGGGGAGACGCCGTCCCATTTGGTCAGGGCGAGGTAGAAGCCCTGCACGGCGGGCCAGAACACCCACACCGCCTCGACGAGGAGCGGGACGAGGACGAAGGCGAGCACCAGCGGGGGTGTGCGCCGGGGGCCCCGGGGCCGCTTGCCCGTGGCGGGCGTGCGGGCCGGGGACTTCCGGTCGGGCGCGGTCAGGACGGCCATGTCAGGCGTTCCAGATCTTCTCGGCGTCGCGCTGCCAGTCGGTGAGGATGCTGCCGATCGACTTGGGCTTGGCCAGGAACTTCGTCAACGCGTTGTCCGCGGTGGGCTGGAGGGCGTCGCTGGAGTCCCGGTTGAAGAACTGGGTGACCTCGGTCGCCTCCGCGACGTGCTTGCGGCCCTTCTTGACCAGAGCGGTGCCCGCGTCCTTCGCGTCGGGGTTGCAGGGCAGGACGGTGCCGGAGGAGCCCTTGATGTAGATCTCCTGGGCCTCGGCGGTGGCGAGGTACTTCATCAGGTCGATCACCTGGTCGTGGCGGCCGGTGCGGGCGCTGGCGAAGTAGCCGTCCACTGGCGCCTCTTCGGCGAGCGGGACCTTGGAGTCGATGATCGGGAAGCGGAAGAAGTCGACGTCGGCGAGGGCGCTCTTGGGGGTCGCGTCGGCGAAGAAGGTGCCGATGAGCATCATGCCGCTGCGGCCGTTGAGCAGGGAGGTCGACGCGTCCTGGAAGGCGACGGCGGCGCCGTTCGGATCGAAGTACGGCAGCACCTCCTGCCAGCGGTCGAAGACCTTGCGCACCTCGGGGTCGTCGAACCGGTGCTTCCCTGCGAGGAGTTCACGGTGGTACTGAGCGCCGTTGATGCGGATGTCGAGGTAGTCGAACCAGGCCGAGGCCACCCAGGCCGTGCCACCGCCGGCTCCCAGCCCGATCGGGTTGACGCCCTTGCTCTTGAGCTTGTCGCACAGGTCGAGGAACTCGTCCCAGGTCTTGGGCTCGCTCACACCCCACTTGGCGAAGTTGGACTTCCGGTAGAACATGCCCCACCAGTAGTAGGTGTTGGGCACGAACACCTTCTTGCCGGAGCTCGCGGTGCACAGCGAGTTGAGCGCCTTGGTGTAGCGCTTGAGGTCGGGCGACGTGGTCCACGCCTCGTCGAGGTCGAGCAGCAGGTTCTTCTTGGCGTAGGCGTCCGCCACCGAGCCGGGGTACCAGGTGTACACGTCCGGCGGGTTGGCCGAGGTGAGGTACGTCGGCAGCTGGGTGCGGAAGGTCTCCGCGGCGACCGTGTTGAGGCTCGCGCGCTCCGACCCCTTCTTGCCGTACGCGGCGACGAGGTCCTCCATCGCGGTCTTGGCCTGCGGGGCGGAGAGGTTGGACTGGAGTGTCACCGCGCCCTTCGAGGAGCTCTTGCCGGAGGAGGTGGAGGTGACACAGCCGCTGAGCAGCGCCGCCGTCCCCGCGGCACCGAGTCCGGCGAGGAATCGGCGTCGGTCTGGCTGATGGTTCGTCATGGATGGCTCCCTGTGGATCCCGCGCGGATCCAGGTTCACGTGGCGTCCCCACCACGTCAAGAATAATTACTAATTTATTTGAACTGGGTCAGGTGGACGTAGCCGTCGACTCCGCGGAACACCGCGTCGACCGTCCCGTCCGGCCCGGCCACCGCCCCGAGCGCACCGTCGAACGCGGCGCTGGGGAAGGCCTGTTGCTTGGTCCAGCCCTGCCAGGCACCGTTCTCGTACCGCTGCTGCCAGAGCGTGTAGTCGGCGGCCCGCACGTACAGCACTACGGCGTCCCCTACGGCGACCAGCGTCGGACTCCCGCTGACGGTCCCGCCGACCGACACCCACGGCGACCACTCCCCCGACGTTTCCCGGGTCCGCGTCCACACGTCGTCGGCCGCGCTGCGCACGGCCACATGAACCCGACCCTGGGCGTCGACGACGGCGGACGGGCGGCCGTACACCGGCCTGCCGTCGGGTGCGCCGAGCGAGGTCCAGGCGGACGACGGGCCGCGCTGCACGACCTGCCCGTCGGAGCCGGTGGCGAACAGCGTCCAGTTCCCGGAGTCGGTGAACGCCACCGACGGCGCATCGGCCACCTGACCGCCCAGGCCCTGCCACGCACCCCAGCGACCGCCGACGTAGACCCGCCGGTAGACCCGGGAGTCGGCGCCACGCACGAAGACGTCGATCCGGCCGCCGGCCGAGGCGTACGCGGCGGGCTGGCCGAGGATCCCGCCCTTCGCGGGACCGCCGAGATCCCGCACTCCGGCATCCGCGTGCTGGACGAGCGACCCATGCGGTCCGCGCAGGAACGTCGTGAGCGTGTCGCCGTCGCGGACGACGGCCGGGCTCGCCGTGGCCTTCGCGCCCAGGTTCGTACCGGGCAGGGCGTCCGCCCCGGTCAGCTTCAGGAACGCGGTGCCGTGCGCGGGAACCTCGACGGTGTACGACCCCGTGTGCGCGCCCCGGTCCGCGCGTGCCCGCAGATCCCTGACCTGGACCGGTCCGCCGAGCCCGACGTCCGCGAACTGCACGGTGCGCAGGGCGGGTTGGTCGGACCGGTTGAGCAGGACAACCGCGCGCCGTCCGTGTCCTTCCAGCACCTTGCTGTACACGTCGCCGACCGAGTCCGAGGCCACCCGCACGCCCTGGATCGCCAACGGATCCTGGTCGACGGCGATGATCTCCGGGTTGCGCAGGGTGGCGAGCATCGAGTCCGACAGGGTGCGCGGGTCGGATCCCAGGACGAGCGGCGAGGCCATCTCGGCCCACATCACGTACTGCGTGGTGGACTCCTCCTGGCTCAACTCCAGGGCTCCGTCCGTCATTTGACGCATGGGGATGAGGTAGTCCGGGTCGTTGTAGTGACCGGGTCCCTGCGCCTCGGGGTGCCAGGCGTTCGCGTCCATGTTGCGCAGGATGTTGGGCCACTGGCCGGGGCTCGGGGTGCCCCAGGCGATGTCCGTGCCGGTGCGCCAGGAGTCGGCGATGGTCGGGCCGTAGACGTACGTGTTGTGCGCGTCCTGCTCGGGGGTGTGCGGCAGGCCCCAGTCGTCGGTGAGCGGGTTGCACAGGTTCAGCAGCATCTTGCGGCCGGACTTGGCGACCGCGTCGCTGAACTCCTTGAACGCCGGACCCGGATCGAGCTTGGCGCCGATGCCGCACAGGAAGTCGACCTTGACCGCGTCGATCTTCCAGCCGGCGAACTGCCGTGCGTCCTGGTCGTAGTACCCGCGACTGCCGAGCCCGCAGCTCTTGCCGCCGTCGTAGGTGCCGGCGTCGGTGTAGATGCCCGCCTTGAGGCCTCGCTGGTGAAGGTAGGAGACCAACGCGGGTATGCCGGACGGGAAGCGGTCCGGGTTGGCGACCAACCGGCCGTCGGCATCACGCGGGTTGTCGGCCTGCCAGCCGCCGTCGAGCCACACGATGTCGTAACCGGCGTCCCGCAGACCGCTGTTGACCAGCTTGTCCGCGGCACTGCGCACCTGCTGCTCGGTGGGCGCGCCCAGACCGTAGTAGGTGTTCCAGCCCATGTAGGGCGTCGGCGCGAGGCCGCTGTCGTAGTAGTCGGGTGCGCCCTGGTCGACGCCGGTCTGCGCCGTGGCCACCGGGGCCGCGGTCGCCGCCAGTACGGTCGCGATGGCGACGACGGTGGCTCGGCGCGTCCGTCTCGAAGCCGCGGGTGTGCGGACCTGCGGGTGTGAAGTCACTTGCCTCTCCCGAGGGTTGGGAAGCAGGAGGACGTGACGCGGGCCGCGCTGCGGCAGAGGACTTCCGGCGTCACGGCGACGACTGTGGCGCGCGTCCGAAACCCTGTCAACATTAATTCCTAATTTATTAGAAGGAAGGTCGAACCTTGCACCAGGGGTTGACAGAGCTTCCCTCTCGTCCCAGCCTTTGGCAACGTTGTCAGTGCCGCCGACGTCTGATGGGACATCACGCTCATGACGGATCAGCCGAGTTCACCACGCCTGTCGCGCCGTTCCTTCGTCACCACGGGTTCCACCCTGCTTGCGGGGTTCGGTCTCGGTTTCCGGTCGCCCATGTCGGCCGCCGCGGCCCCCTCCCCCGGTGAACTCGCGCTCCACCGCCCCGTGTCCGTGTCCTCGACGGCCTACGCACCCACCCCGGGTTCGTTCGTGGTGGACCGGCTCGCCTCACCGGGTGTGCGCGGCAGTGGCTGGCGGGCCGCGGCGGGGGACCCGCAGTGGATCTCGATCGATCTGCAGGCCGCGTGCGACGTCACGTCGATCCGCCTGACCTTCGAGGCCGATGCGAGCGACCCGGTGTTCACGCCCCCCGCCACGGGCAATCCGGCCGACGGCACAACAGGCAAGGAGATCCAGTCGAGTTACGCGGTCGAGTACGTCGTCGAGACGTCGACCGATCACGCGTCCTGGACCAGCGTGTACCGCACCACGGCGGGCACGGGCGGCGTGGTGACCATCCAGCCTCCGCGCCCGGTCACCGCACGCTGGGTACGCATGACCTCGCTCCGGCGCTCCAACCCCAACCCCCTTGGCCTGAACGGCTTCGAGGTCTACGGCACCGCAAAAGGGCACCGGCCGTCGGCGACGGGCTGGACGGACTGGGGCACCGACTCCGGACCGGCACCCGAGCTGGCGGTGGCCGAGGACGGCACGGTTCCGGTGGAGTCCGGCTGGCGGCTGACGCTCGACGACTGGGCCGGCGCCGACGGCACGGAGTTGTCGAAGACGTCCGTCGACACCAGCGGTTGGCTGCCGGCCACCGTGCCCGGCACGGTACTCGGCTCACTCGTGGACCAGGGCAGGCTGCCCGACCCCGTGGTCGGACTGAACAACCTCCACATCCCCGAGGCCCTGTCACGCCATTCGTGGTGGTACAAGCGGGACTTCGAGGTGCCGCGCAGCCTGCGGACCGGGGCCGGGCGCCGGATCTGGCTGGAGTTCGACGGCATCAACCACACGGCCGACATCTGGCTCAACGGTCACCACGTGGGCGGTCTGACGTACCCCTTCGCCCGCTCGGCCCACGGCGTGACGGAGCTGCTCGCGACCGGCGGCGGGGCGAACGCGCTCGCGGTGAAAATCACGCCCATGCCGGTACCCGGCAGCCCCGGCGACAAGGGCCCCGCTGGCGAGTCCTGGGTGGACGCGGGTGCCAACCAGATGAACCTCAACTCCCCCACCTACCTGGCCTCTTCGGGCTGGGACTGGATGCCGGCGGTACGCGACCGGGCCGCCGGCATCTGGAACCACGTCCGGCTGAGATCGACCGGCCATGTCGTGATCGGCGATCCGCGGGTCGACTCCGTCCTGCCGGACCTGCCCCAGGTGTCGGTCGCCGAGCTGACGATCGTCGTCCCGGTCCGCAACGCCGACTCCGCCGACCACCGGACGACGGTCTCCGCCTCCTTCGACGACGTACGGGTCAGCAAGGTCGTCACCGTGCCGGCGGGTGAGAGCGTCGAGGTCACGTTCACCCCTGACGCCTTCGGTCAACTACGGCTGCGCGACCCGGAGTTGTGGTGGCCCAACGGTTTGGGTGACCCGGCCCTCCACAAGCTCACCATCACCGCCATGCTCGACGGCTCCGAGAGTGACCGCCGCACCACCCGGTTCGGCATCCGCCAGTTCGGCTACGCGTACGAGGTGCCGCTGCCGTTCGCCAACTCCGGTGACACCTATACCCAGTCCGTGCCCTTCGACCGGCAACAGGCCCGGTACGTGCGCGTCAAGTGCCTTACTAGGGCGTCGGGTTGGGGAAACTCCCTGTGGACCCTGGCCGTACGCGACAGTGCCCGGCCCGCCACCGACCTCGCCCTGCACGCGCAGGCCGACGCTTCGACTACGGACGGGGACGACCACGGTCCGGCCAACGTGACCGACGGCGATCCCGGCACCCGCTGGTCCTCGGCCTACGCGGACGACCAGTGGATCCGGGTCGACCTGGGGTCCGTGCAGTCCTTCGACGGGATCGACCTGGTGTGGGAACAGGCGTACGCGAAGACCTTCGTGGTGCAGGTCTCCCCCGACAACGCCACGTGGACCGATGCCGCGTCGGTGGACAACAGCGCGGTTCCGCTGCCCTTCAACAACGGCAACGCGAGCCTCCAGGTGGAGGACTTCGCTGTCCGGACCGCCCGTTACGTCCGTATCAACTGCGGGCTGCGCAACACCAGTTGGGGCAATTCACTGTGGTCCCTCGGTGTCATCGACAGCGCCGCCCCCGGCACCGACCTGGCCCTGCACCAGAAGACGACCGCGTCCACCGAGGATCCGGACCACCCGGCCGCGCACGCCACCGACGGTGACACGAGCACCCGTTGGTCCTCGGAGTACGAGGACCACCAGTGGATCCAGGTCGACCTCGGGGCCTCGAAACGTTTCGACCGGGTCGCGATCCTCTGGGAGTCGGCCTACCCGAAGACGTACGTGATCCAGGTGTCGGACGACGCGGACACCTGGACCGACGTGAAGTCGGTGTCCAACACCCCCGATCCATTGAAGATCAGCGTGAACGGAGTGCGGGTGCTCGCCCGCGGCGGCAACTGGGGCTGGGACGAGCTGCTCCGCCGGATGCCGCCGGAGCGGATGGACGCGGCCGTGCGGATGCACCGGGACATGAACTTCACCATGATCCGCAACTGGGTGGGCACGTCCGACCGGGAGGAGTTCTTCGCCGCCTGCGACGAGCACGGAATCCTGGTCTGGAACGACTTCCCCAACGCGTGGGGCATGGACCCGCCGGACCACGACGCCTTCAACTCGATCGCGCGGGACACCGTCCTGCGCTACCGCATCCACCCCAGCGTGGTCATCTGGTGCGGGGCCAACGAGGGCAACCCGCCCGCCGCCATCGACCAGGGCATGCGCGAGGCCGTGGAGGGACAGGCCCCCGGCATCCTCTATCAGAACAACTCGGCCGGCGGCATCATCACCGGCGGCGGCCCGTACGGCTGGGTGGAACCGGAGAAGTACTTCGACCCCACCACCTACGGCAGCAAGGACTTCGGCTTCCACACCGAGATCGGCATGCCCGTCGTCTCCACCGCCGCCAGCATGCGCAACATGACGGGCGACGAGCCCGAGTGGCCGATCCGCGGCGCGTGGTACTACCACGACTGGAGCGAGCGCGGGAACCAGGCACCGCAGACGTACAAGGCGGCCGTAGAAGCACGCCTCGGCGCGACCACCGGCCTGGACGACTTCGCGCGCAAGGCCCAGTTCGTCAACTACGAGAACACGCGCGCCATGTTCGAGGCCTGGAACGCGAACCTCTGGGACAACGCCAGCGGTCTCATGCTGTGGATGTCCCACCCGGCATGGCACAGCACGGTCTGGCAGACCTACGACTACGACTTCGACGTCAACGGCACGTACTACGGCGCCCGTTCGGCCTGCGAGCCGCTCCACGTCCAGGCCGATCCCGAGGGGCAGGTCATCGCGGTCAACCACACGCGCGACGGCCTGAAGAACGCCGTGGTCTCAGCGCAGTTGATCGATCTGACGGGCCGTCGGCTCGGCGGGAACGCGAGCGCCCGACTGGATGTGTCACCGGCCGCGACCGCGAAGGCGTTCACCGCACCCTGGACCGACGACCTGCCCGACCTGCATCTCCTGCGCCTGACGCTGGAGGGCGGTGACGGCCGGGTCCTGTCGCGCAACACCTACTGGCGCTATCGCACACCGGCCGCCATGCAGACGTTGAGCAGCGCACCACGGACGAAGGTCTCCGCGACGATCGGACGCCTGTCCCGCTCCGGAACCCGTGCCGAACTGACCGCCACCGTACGGAACGACGGTCCGGCCGTAGCCGCCATGGTCCGTCTCTCCCTGACGAACGACACGACCGGCCGGCGCGTGCTGCCGACGCTGTACAGCCACAACTACCTGTGGCTGCTGCCCGCCGAGTCGCAAACCGTCACCTTGTCCTGGCCGGTCCGGGCCCTGACCTCGGGCCGTCCGCTCCTGACAGTGGAGGCGTACAACAGCCGCCCCTCGACGGCCTTCAGTGGAGGTCGATGACGAGACCGCTGTCGGCGATCATGACCTCGCCGTCGTATGCCCGGCGGGCGGCGTCCACGAAGTCGTGCGGGTCCGATCCGGGCCACAGATGGGTGAGTACGAGACGACCCACCTGCGCTTGAGCGGCGTACTGGCCGGCGTGCCGCGCGCTGGACAGGTACTTGGCGGAGTGCTCGGGCACTTCCTCGGCGTAGGTGGCCTCGGCAATGAGTACATCGGCGTCCCGCGCCAGGTCCGTGATGTCGGGGGACGGCCCGGTGTCACCGGTGTAGGCCAGCCGCCGCCCGCCGGCTGTCAGCCGCATGCCCGCGTTGGGCACCCAGTGCGGCAACGACCGGGTGGCCACCGCGAACGGACCGATCTCGAACTCCGCGCCCGGTATGAACTCGTGCAGCAGACAGGCGGCGTCCAGCATTCCCGGCCGGTCCAGTGCGAGGACCGCGTCGAGAGCCCGGGGCGGGGCGAAGACCGGGAGCGCGGACGGCGGGTCGTCGTCCAGCGCCCTGGCCCGCAGCAGCGGGTTCAGGTCGGCGCAGTGGTCGGGGTGTCCATGACTGATCAGCACCGCGTCGACGCCGTGCGCGGGCGTGTGCTCCAGCAATCGGGGAAGGGCGGCGTATCCGAGGTCGATGACGAGCCGAAATCCCTCGTGCTCCACCAGGAAACCACTGCACGCCAGACCGGCCGACGGCCAGGCACCACAGCCCCCCAGCACAGTGATCCGCATGATCTCCCCCTGACCGTATCGGGGAACAGCGTCTCAGGACGCCTCCACCGCCGTCTTGATCCGCTGCCCGAACGCGGGTGCGTCCTTGCGTGCCGCACCCAGTGCGAAGCCCACCAGCAGCTTTCCGATGCCGTGGCCTTCGAGGACGTTGAAGATCCGCACCTTGGTCGTGCCCGGACCGGTGGACTCCAGGTCGTACCCGCCCTCGTCGGCCGTCACGACGTTCTTCGAGGCCTCCGTCCAGCGGATTCGGTTGGGGGCCTCGAATTCGGTGATCCGGAACGTCCGGCCCGTCTTCATGCCGGCGTCCTTGACCGTGCTCGTGAAGACCGTGCCCACGGCCGTCGGCCCCTCCGGAGTCTTGGTGATCTCCTGGACCCGCGGGCTGAACTTGGGGTCGTTCGTACCCTCGGAAAGGAAGGCGAAGACCTCCTCGATAGGGCGGTTGATCTCGGCTGTCGCCTCAAACTGACCGGCCACGATTCCTCCTGTGCTGCGGTTGGAGTTCCGGCTGGGTGCGCACTGATGTGCCGAGCACCATCAGCGTATCGGCGCGGGTCCGGCCGTGCTCCTCATCGGCGCTATGACGGGGGACCGTCACGACGCATGGTCTCGCTGAAGAACGCCCAGATGGCGGCGGGGCCGTTGAACGTGTGGTCGGTTCTGCCCATGAGCCGGGGGAAGCGGTAGTCGGGGTTGGGGATCGTGTGGCCGCCGCCGGAGACCGTGAACGCCACGACGGGGGCCTTGCCGGGCTGGGTGTAGCGGGTCTCGATCACCGACGGGCCGTCCGACCCGTCCTGGGGCGGTCGGGTGGGTGGCCAGCTGGTCGGGGGCCGGGTGATGCCGTTGACCTCGGCGAAGGCTCGGGCGGTGGCCTCGGCGGAGAGTACGTTGCCGCGCTTCTGGAAGCCGAAGATGCTGGCCTCGCCGCCCTCGTACGGCATGATCGGGTCGCGGGTGCCGGCGATGAGCAGGACGGGCAGTGGGGACTTCGGCTCCGGGAAGGCCCACTGGTCCGGTGTCGGCAGGCCCGCCCCGATCACCGCGATGGCGGCGATCCGCTCCGGTGTCCGGGCGGCGAGGCGAAAGGCCAGCTGGCCGCCGTTGGAGAACCCGGTGACGAACACCCGGGCAGAGTCGATGCCGTGCCCCTGCCGGAACCGCTCGACGAGCGCGGCGATCAGGCCCTCGTCGTCGATGTCCTCCTTGCGGGCGGGGGTGACGGCGGCGGTCCGGCCGTCGTTCCAGCCACGCTTGTAGCCGTCCGGATAGATCACCGCGAACCCGTGCCGCTCGGCCAGTCTGTCGAAGCCGTATCCGGTGGCCGTACGAATGGTCTTCCCGTCCTGCTGTGAGCCGTGCAGGACGAACAGGAGGGGTGCGCCGGGCGGCAGGTCCGCGGGGACGAAGGCCCGGTACGTGCGTGTCCGCTCGGCCACGGTGATCGTGTCCACCGTCACCGGGGCGCTGAGCCGTGGTTCGACGGGTGCGGGGGTGTGCAGGAGGTATCCGTACGCGGCGGCGCACACCAGCGCCACCACGCCGATCGCGGCCAACGCCGTCGCCAAGGCACTCATCGGTGTGCCCCCTGGTCATGCGCGCCTGTCGTGCATACCCGCCGTACCAGCATGGCCCTGTCCTCACGTCGTTGCCCGTACGTCCCCGTACTCCAGGGCGTTCTGTCTGCGCTTTCACCCTGCGGTGGCGGCCGGGGCGGTATCCAGGGACCGGGAGTCCGTGGCTGCCACGCGTGCCCCGCCGTACCGTGGTGACCATGGACAAGCAGGCTCTCGCGGCGTTCCTGCGCGGCAAACGAGAACGTGTACGCCCCGAGGACGTCGGCCTGCCGCACGGGCCCAGGCGTCGTACCCCTGGGCTGCGCCGCGAAGAGGTCGCCCAGCTCGCGCACATCTCCGTGGACCACTACAGCCGACTGGAACAGGCCCGCGGACGTCATCCCTCACACGCCGTCCTGACCGGCATCGCCCGTGCGCTGCGCCTGTCCGACCAGGAGCGCACCCACCTCTTCCGCCTCGCCGGAGAGGCGGCGCCCGAGCGTGCGCAAGCGCCCTCCCGCGACGTGGACCCCGGCACACTGAACCTGCTGGAGCGCCTCACCGACGCCGGCGCCCTCGTGCTCGACAACACGTGCCGGGTCCTGGCCTGGAATCCGCTGGCGGCAGCCCTCTTCGAGGACTTCTCCGCCCTGACCGGCCCGGACCGCAATGTCATCCGCCGCTACTTCCTGCACCCCGACGCCGAGCACCACGCCTACGGCATGACCCGGCCCCACCGGTTCGTGACCGCGGCCGTCAGCTATCTGCGCGTCGCCACCGCCCGCTACCCGGACAACGCCGAACTCCGCACCCTCGTCGACGAGTTGCTCACCGGCAGCGAGGACTTCGCCCGGCTGTGGTACTCGCACGAGCTGCGCATCGAACACCACAACCACCAGGAGATCCGGCACCCCCAAGTCGGGCCGATCGACCTGGACTTCGACGTCCTGACCGTGCCGGGCCAGGACCAGCAGCTGGTCATCTTCACCGCCGAGCCCGACTCCCGCGCCTACCGGACCCTGCAACTGCTCAAGGTCATCGGCACCCAGCGCATGGACATCGCCACCTGATCCACCACGTGCCGTATCGGCAGCGGGACTTGAGCAGGAAGCGCACGAACGCCCGACTCCTCGACGTCAGTCGGCCATCGGTACGGACGGCGCCCCCGGCGGCATGTTGAACGGTGTGACCACCTGGATCGCCGAGGGCAGTGACGGGCCGTCGTCGGGGAGCGCCTTGTGGGCGCGCATGATGATCTGGCAGGCGCGGCGCATGTCCTGGCGCAGGTCGTGGTGGAGGACCGCGGACAGCCGGCGCTCGCGCAGCAGGCGGGTGTTGTCGTGGTCGAGGTCGTGGGCGATGAACACCGCGCATTCCCGGCCGAGCGTGTCGAAGGCGTCGAGGGTGGCGAGGTTGCCGCCGCCCGCGGAGTAGACAGCGATGATGTCCTCGTCCCGTTTGAGTGCCTCCAGGACGAGTTCGTGCTGGGTGGCGTCCAGGCCGTCGCTGTCGGTGACCTCCACCAGAGAGCGCTGCGGGTCGGCGAGGCGCATCGCGCTGCGGAAACCCATCTCGCGCTCCTCCTCGCCCCGGAAGGAACCCCGGCTGATGGTGGTCAGCACGTTGCCGGGCCGCTTGCCCAGCCACTGTCCTAGGAGGTAGGCGGCGGTCGTGCCGGCCGCGCGGTTGTCGATGCCGACGTACGCCAGGCGGGCGCTGTGGGGCAGGTCGGTCACAAGGGTGACGACCGGGATGCCGACCGCGACCAGCCGGCCGACCGCCGCCGCGATCTCCGGCTCGTCGGGGGCTTTGAGGATCACGCCCTGCGTACCGCGCTTCGCGATTCCGTCCAGGGTTCCGATCAGTTCGGCGGGCGGGCAGGTCTCGCGGAAGTGGAAGCGGGAGCGCACGTGAGCGGGATGCAGCGAGGGCAGCTCGGCTTCGAGTGCGTCCCGTACGGCGGTGGAGAACCGTGCCGGGCTCTGCATCACGATGTCCATCATGAAGGTGCGGCCACCGAGCCGGACCTGGCTCTGCTGGCGGTCCAGGTCGCTGATGGCTTCCTGGACCTCTCTGATGGTGTTCTCCGTGACGTTGCCCCGCTGGTTGAGGACACGGTCCACGGTGGCCGTGCTCAACCCGGCCTGCCGGGCGATTTCCCTGATCGGGTACGGATGTCGCATGAGTGATCTCCCGGACCGATGATGCACTTTTGATGTAGCGGCAAGCATTGAATGATGGGTTTGGGTTCTCAAGACTGGCAGAAACGCACCGACAGCGAAAGGGACCCGGATGTCTCCCGTAACCGCAGCGACGCGGACCTGGCTGACCGAGGCGGACTGCGATCTCGACGCGTTCCGCTCACTCGTGGAGCAGCGCACCGACCTCGCCGACCACCCCTCGGCCGAGCGGATCGAACAGAACGTCCCGCTCTACGACAGCGACCGGCTCCGCTCCCTGGCCACCTCCCCGGAGGGCCGCCGGAGCGTGCAGGACGAGTTGGTGCGTGCTCTGCTGGACGGGCCCGGCATCGTGGTCCTCAAGGGCGCGTTCCCGGACGAGGCGGTCGTGGACCGGGCGTCCGAGGCCTTCCGTGCGCTGATCGAGGAGGAGCGGGCGAGCGGTGCGGCCCGCGGTGACCACTTCGCCAAGCCCGGCGCGAACGACCGGGTCTGGAACGCCTTGGACAAGGTGGCCGTACGGGCGCCGGAGGTGTTCGCGGACTACTACGCCAACGACATCCTGGAGCTGATCTCCGAGGCCTGGCTCGGCCCCGCCTACCAGGTCACCTCGCAGGTCAACGTGGTCAACCCGGGCGGTGCGGCACAGAACGTCCACCGCGACTACCACCTCGGCTTCCTCTCCCAGGAGCAGGCGGCGGCCTATCCCGCGCACGTCCACCGGCTCTCGCCGGTGCTGACCCTGCAGGGTGCGGTGGCCCACTGCGACATGCCCGTCGAGTCCGGCCCGACCCTCTATCTGCCGCACTCACAGAAGTTCGAGCCCGGCTATCTCGCCTGGCGACTCCCGCAGTTCGTGGAGTACTTCGACGCGCACCATGTCCAACTCCCCCTGGAGAAGGGCGATGCGGTCTTCTTCAACCCGGCGCTCTTCCACGCCGCCGGGCACAACCGCTCGGCCGGCATCAGGCGCATGGCCAATCTGCTGCAGGTCTCCTCCGCCTTCGGCCGTGCCATGGAGACGGTGGACCGCGAGGCGATGGCGAACGCACTGTTCCCGGTGCTGCTGAGCCGCAAGGCCGAGGGCGTCTCGGAGGACTGGCTGCGCCGCGTGATCGCCGCCACCGCCGAGGGCTACCCCTTCCCGACCAACCTCGACCTCGACCCGCCGGTCGACGGCCTCGCCCCGCCCTCCCAGGCCGACACCCTCCGCCAGGCCGTCGCCGAGGACTGGGAGCCCGAGCGGCTGCGCCACGAACTGAAGGCGGCCGCCCAGCGCCGCCAGAGCTGAGAAGGACACATCACTCTCATGGGACTCCTTGAGGACAAGGTTGTCCTCGTCAACGGCGGCAGCCAGGGCATCGGCGCGGGCATCGTCCGAGCGGCCGTACGGGAAGGCGCGAGCGTCGTCTTCACCGGCCGCCGCGC